>CAYGPR010000025.1:0-53989 GCA_964351985.1 uncultured Maribacter sp.
CAAATAAATTTTAACTCATGAAACAAGTAAAGAAAATAGCTGTAGCCCTAGTATTGTTCGTTGCCACTACTGGTTTTGTCAATGCACAGAGTAAAGTTGCACATATCGATGTGACCAAGCTGCTAGCCGCAATGCCAGAAATGAAGACGGCCGAAGCTGAATTGAAAAAACTACAGGAAACGTATAGTGCAGATATCGAAAGCTCTATGACCGAACTCAAAAATAAATATACATTATACGAGAACGAGGCTGCTTCTAAAACTGCCGAAGAAAATGAAAAAAGGGCCCAAGAACTTCAAGGCTATCAAAAGAGTATAGGCGAGTTTCAACAAACCGCGCAACAAGAAATGCAGAAAAAACAACAAGAACTGTTCGCTCCAATATCCGAGAAGGCAAAAGCCGCTATCGAGAGAGTGGCTGCTGCCCAAGGGTTCGATTATGTTATCGATGCACAGCCCGGTACCGGTCTGATCGTGGCAAAAGGAAAAGACCTTTTGGCCGATGTAAAGAAAGAATTGGGACTCTAGGAGAATTCCCATTACAGAAAATGAACATCCCGCCTAGGCGGGATGTTTTTGTTTAGAGCAATTTTCTTCTAATGTTTTTCCAACGTAAACTACGAATGAATTTACCTTCTTGCTTGGAAACCAAAAAGGGAATTTGTTCTTTTTTAGCTTCAAAATAACCGTACATATTATCAACAAAGGCATTGAATTTACGTTGCTTAAATGCCATTTTAATCGAGGCGATCAAAGTGATCCAAAAACCGTAACGCATGCCGTACATCGCTCTGCCCTGTAGTAATTTGGCTTTTGAATTATAGGCATTGCCCGTGGGTCGCAAGTGTTTGGTCTTTAAATGCTCATCGGTGTAAATTTCAAAACTGTGGTATTGGGCTAAAAGTTCATCCACGGTATCCCATCCCATTGCCGATTTGAGTCCGCCAATGGCCTTGAAACAGCTTTTTGAATAGGCTTTGAAGGCACCTCGCACATGATCTTTGTTCATCGGGTGGTTCAGCTTCCATGTTCCGGCCTCGTCTTTTTCATAAACAAACCCTCCCGCGATACCGGCCTTTGGATTTCCCCTGAATACAAAGGCGATTTTTTCGAAGTAATTATCCGGTAAAATAATATCGGCATCCAATTTCACCAAAAATCCATAATTATCGTCTAAATGATTCAGACCTTTTTTGAAGGCGTTAACCACTTTGCTGCCCGGCATGTGCATCGCTGAAGAGGTTGTATTGAGTTTTACAAAAACCGGACTTAATGCTAGAAATTCATCGATAATCTTTTCCGTGCCATCCGTCGAGTTGTCATTTACGATAACCACCTTTTTCGGTTGCAGGCTTTGCCTTAAAATAGAATTAAGGGTGTCGGCCAGATAGGCTTCTTCGTTATGGGCCGGAATTACAACGTAGTAGTCCATTTTAAGTATCAATTCAGAATTCAAGATCCGGAATTTTTCCTAACGGCATAAATAATATAATACCGTGGAGTAAATTGACGCAGTAAAGGCCTTAAACCGATTTTTTTAGCAGGATTGGTCCATTTTGCACTATCCTTGATTTCCCACCCTGATTTTTCGAGGAGCCAATCGAATTGCCAATCTTCAAATTCATGGTAATGCCGGTCCCATGGGTCTGTTTTGCTTCTATAGGCCGGTGAGAACCATAACCGCAAAGGAATACTTGCCACCAATTTAGTCGCTTCGATTTCCTTCAAAACATTAAAGGGCGCCAAAAGATGTTCGAAAATTTCAAATGCCGTAACGACCGACGCATCACAATTCTTAACCGATGAAAAGTCAATATCGAGATCCTCGCCTTTAGTGTTTTCAACGATATATCCTTCTTCCTTCATAATTTTAGAAAAAGGGTTCTCAACGCCCAAGTCGAGAATAGATTCATCTTTGGCTATATGTTTCTGAAGAAATGATAAGGTATGTTGAAAACGTTTGTTCGGAAAAGTCTTTTCGTACATAAAAGGTTTTAGGTTTCTATGGTTTCAAGTTTCAGGTTGAATCGTCTAGGGTCAACTTTCATAGCGCATAAATAAGATGGCTCGAATACATTGATAAAGTTAATCAAACCTAACTTGAAATTTGAAACCTGAAGCTTTTTAAACCCTATAGGTAATGGCGTTGATATTCATACCTGCGCCGACACTTGCAAAGATAATAACATCTCCTTTGGCGAGACTTTGATTTTCGATTTTTCCCTCTTGAATCATATTGAGTAATGTCGGAATGGTCGCTACGGAACTATTGCCCAATTGTGCGATATTCATAGGCATAATACTATCAGGCATTTCAAGATTGAAGAGTTCGTAGAATCGCTTTACGATGGCCTCGTCCATTTTTTCATTGGCCTGATGGATGAGTATTTTTTTGACCTTATCGATTGTAACACCACTTTCATCCAAACATTCTTTCATAGCAAGGGGCACGTGGGTCAAGGCGAATTCATAAATTTTACGCCCGTGCATCTTTATATAACTGATATCTCGCCCCTTAGCTGTATTATAGGATGGGCCAAAAAATAAAAAATTGGCTTCCTCATACGAGTAGGTTGCTGAAATATGCGCTAGAATGGTACCCGTTTGTGTTGATTGCTCAATAATCGCCGCTCCGGCCCCATCTGAGTAAATCATTGAGTCGCGATCGTTCTTGTCTACGACGCGTGAGAGGGTTTCCGCACCGATGACAAGACACTTTTTTGCAATTCCACTTTTGATAAATGCATTGGCCTGTATAACACCTTCTATCCAGCCTGGGCATCCGAATAATACATCGTATGCGACACATCTCGGGTTTTTGATTTCAAGATGATGTTTAACTCGGGTTGCGAGACTTGGTACGGTATCGGCTTGGGTCTTCCCAAAGGGAACATCCCCAAAATTATGGGCAAAAATAATATAGTCTAGTTCCTCTTTGTTGATATTGGCATCTGCAATCGCCTTTTCAGCAGCAAAAAGGGCAATGTCAGAGGTATTTAAATGATTTTTGGCATATCGCCTGGCTCCTATGCCGGTAATGGATTTGAACTTTTCAATGATGACATCATTGGAATATTTGAAGGCCGTACCGTCTGCATTAAGAAATTCATGTTCTGTAAAATCGCTGTTTTCAATGATTTGTGAGGGAAGGTAACTTCCGGTACCCGTAATACCTATGTTCATAGTTGGTTCGCTAGTTTATATAAATGTAGCCCATTCCGTTTTGATTGATATACACAGGGAATGAACAATACGATGTTCACAATCGGTGCATCTATTTTTTTTTACCATAAAAAAGCCTTTCAATCCTAATGAATATTGGATGAAAGGCCTGTTTTACTATTGCTTGGTCGATTTCTATACTTCCACCATATAAGCTTCTATTGGTGTACAGGTACAAATCAAATTACGGTCGCCATAGGCATCGTCGACGCGTCGAACCGATGGCCAGAACTTGTTTTCGGATACATAAGACAAAGGAAAAGCAGCTTTCTGCCTGCTGTACGGAAAATTCCATGTATCGTGTGTCACCATGTCAAGGGTATGCGGAGAATTTTTCAATACGTTGTTCGCGTCGTCGGAAGATGCTTCATCGATTTCCTTCCGAATGGAAAGCATCGCATTACAGAAGCGATCCAGCTCGGTAAGACTTTCACTCTCAGTAGGTTCTATCATTATGGTGCCCGCCACTGGAAAAGAAACGGTCGGAGCGTGAAAACCATAGTCCATCAATCGCTTTGCGATATCGGTCACCTCGATGCCGTTTTGCTTGAAGGGACGGCAATCAATGATCATTTCATGTGCGGCCCGACCTTTTTCGCCCGTATAAAGTACCTCAAAATTACCGCTTAATCGATTTTTGATATAGTTCGCGTTCAGGATGGCGACTTCCGTTGATTCTGTCAATCCTCGTTCCCCGAGCATTTTTATGTATCCGTAGGAAATCAAACAGGCCAATGAACTGCCCCAAGGTGCTGCTGAAATCGCAGTGATAGCCTCCTTGCCACCTGTTTTGATTACGGGATTGCTGGGAAGAAATGGAACCAATTGTTCAGCGACACATATTGGACCGACTCCCGGGCCACCACCACCATGAGGAATAGCGAATGTTTTATGAAGGTTCAAATGGCAGACATCGGCCCCGATAGTCGCAGGATTCGTCAAACCAACTTGTGCGTTCATATTCGCACCGTCCATATAAACTTGCCCGCCGTGGTCATGTATCAACTTGGTAATCTGCTTAATGGAAGACTCAAAAACCCCATGGGTAGAAGGATAGGTGACCATCAAGGCGGCGAGATTCGCTGAATGTGCGATGACCTTTTCTTCAAGGTCGGTTACGTCGATATTTCCCCTATCATCCGTTTTGGTAACGACCACCTGCATACCGGCCATAACCGCTGAAGCGGGGTTTGTACCATGTGCCGACGCCGGAATGATACAGATATTGCGATGGCCTTCGTTACGAGATTCATGGTAGGCCCGTATGACCATGAGTCCAGCATATTCCCCTTGCGCCCCAGAGTTGGGTTGCAACGAAGTATCGGCAAATCCGGTAATGGTGCTGAGGTCTTTGGCCAATTCTGTCAAGACGATTTGATATCCTTCGGCCTGCTCAATAGGAACAAAAGGATGAATATTCGCCCAGCGCGCCATACTGAGAGGAAGCATTTCGGAAGCCGCATTCAATTTCATGGTGCAACTTCCCAGAGAAATCATGGAGTGGTTCAACGAAAGGTCCTTACGCTCCAACTTCTTGATATAGCGCATCAATTCTGTCTCTGAATGATACGAATTAAAAACGTTATCTTGAAGAAACCGGGTTTGTCGCCTCAAATTTTCAGGGATTACTGATTCGGCGTTAGAAACTTTCAATTCAAGGGTATCCTTTTCCAAAACCTCGGAAAAAATGGAGAGTATCAATTGAACGTCAAGTGCCGAAGTAGCTTCGTTCAATGAAATCGCGATGGTAACATCATCGACATATAGAAAATTCACATCTTCCCTTTCCGCTATTTCTTTTACCTTTTCGGCATCGGCCTTGACCAAAATCGTGTCGAAAAAGCTCGTATTGACGGTAATCAGTCCTAAATCGTTCAGTCCATTGGCCAATGCTACCGTTTTAAGGTGTAAAAGCTCGGCTATATATTTGAGTCCGTTTGGTCCGTGATACACGGCATACATGCCTGCCATTACCGCCAAAAGCACCTGGGCCGTACAGATGTTCGAGGTTGCCTTGTCACGTTTTATATGTTGTTCTCTGGTTTGAAGTGCCATACGAAGGGCCGGTTTTCCATCGGTATCCTTTGTGACCCCGATGATGCGACCGGGAATACTTCTTTTGTATTCTTCTTTGGTGGCAAAAAAAGCCGCATGCGGACCTCCATACCCCAGAGGAATACCAAAACGCTGAGTGGTGCCTACCACGACGTCTACGCCGAACTCTCCGGGAGCTTTTAAGAGCACGAGGCTCAAAATGTCTGCGGCAACGGCAACTTTAATATCGTTTTCTTTTGCCCGAGATACGAAATCGCCGTAATCATTGACTTGACCATATTTTCCGGGATATTGGAGCAGGGCTCCGTAGAAATCGCTTCCAAACGAAAATTCTTCATGGTTGCCTACTACCAATTCAATACCCAATGGGGTAGAACGTGTTTTTAATAGAGATAATGTCTGAGGTAATACTTCCTCCGAAACAAAAAACTTAACAACTTCGCTCTTCTTTTGGTCCCTGCCTCGCAAATCGAACAACATGGTCATGGCTTCTGCCGCCGCGGTACTTTCATCCAATAGTGAGGCATTGGCCAGTTCCATTCCGGTCAAATCACATATAACCGTTTGAAAGTTCAGTAATGCCTCTAAGCGACCTTGGGCTATTTCGGCTTGATACGGAGTATAGGCCGTATACCAACCCGGATTTTCCAAAATGTTACGCTTGATGACGGAAGGGGTAATGCATTCATGATAGCCCAAACCGATATACGATTTAAATACTTTGTTTTTTTCGGCCAAATCTTGAATGTGGGACAAAAATTCATGCTCGCTCATCGCCTCTGATAGATTCAATCGATTCTTGAGCCTAATGTCTTTAGGAATGGTCTCTGAAATCAACTGATCTAGGTTATCTACACCGATGGTTTCGAGCATTTTTTGAAGGTCTTCTTCACGAATTCCGATATGGCGTTTTGCAAATACGTCTGTCCTCATGCGTTCAATGGTTTAATACTTAAATAAGGTGCACAAAATTAGCGATTTATTACCGTAAAATAGGATAATTTAAAACGGTCGTACCTAAAGTTTTTAACTAAAAATATGGGTTATGAACAGTTTGGTTACATTTGAGAGATGAAGTGGCCGACACGACTTTTTGATTTTTATCTTGACGCCAGCATCCATGTTGCACTGGGGGTTTTCGCCCTGCTAAAAGTAACGGGTATTTTACTTCATATCTCAGTTGATCCGCATTTAGCATACTATTTGTTTTTTGGTACGATTGCATGCTATAATTTTATAAAATACGGTGTAGAGGCCCAGAAATATCTTTTGGTCGCCAATCGATATCATAAGAACATTCAATATTTCAGTTTTGCGGCCTTGGCGGTAGCGATATACCACCTCTATTTTTTAACTGGGCAGACATGGTGGGCAATCGGTTTTGTCACTTTCTTGACAGCTCTTTATGCCTTGCCCGTTTTGCCCCATGCGAAGAACGTAAGAAGCATGGGGCTACTCAAAATTATGCTTGTTGGTCTTGTTTGGGCCGGTTCCACAGTAATTTTACCTGTTTTAGAAGCTTCGGAATCTTTAAAATGGGATACTTGGATTGAAACCTGCCAACGGTTTTTACTGGTTCTTGTTTTGCTAGTTCCGTTTGAAATACGTGATTTGAAATACGATGCTCCTGATTTACGGACCCTGCCCCAACGCGTAGGTTTTACAAGAACGAAGCACTGGGCCGCTCTTTGGATCGTATTACTTTTTCTCTTGACTTTTTTGAAGGACCAAATCTCGATACAGGATGCTATCGGAAAGGGAATGCTTTGCCTAGGCCTTGGAGGAATACTTTTATTGACTAAACGGAATCAGGGTAAGTATTTTGCCTCTTTTTGGGTTGAGGCGATTCCTTTGGTATGGTGGTTCGCGCTACTGATTTTACAATCTTACCTTTGATTGTTTTTGAGAAGTTCTTGTTTCATTTCAAACTTTTCTTTTTCCGTAAGTCCTTTCAGATGTGCTTTTTCACAAAGTGTGGTCAACTGGGTATTTTTACTGGTAAACGACGAGCAGGTCTTACACATAAAAAGATGGAGCCTCAGCTTCATTTTTTCCATAAAAGTGGCCTCCCTATATTGGGTCTTGTTACAGATTATGGCCGCTTTTTCACAAGAAATCATCATATTTTAAACCAGTTTTGATTTAGGCATCCCATCAATGCCGTTCTGGCCCTGTGGATCATTACCCACAAATTTGACGGATTTATATCGAGCTCCTTACAAATATCTTCGGTACTCATGCCACGTATCGTTTTCATGGTAAAGACCAAAGACTGTTTATTGGGTAATTTCGAGATACAATCATAAATGGCCATACCCAATTCTTCATTTTCGATAGCATCATTTTCAAATGAACTAAAGGGATCGGCAACTTGCTCTTCTAACCAATCACCTTCTGAATCACTGCTCGAACTATAGTTCATGCGTACTTCGGCTTTACCTTTCTTAGAGTTTATTTTTCGATAATGGTCAATGACCTTGCGCTTTAGAATAGCAATGAGCCAAGTGCGTTCGGCGGCATCTCCCTTATAGTTCTTTGCCGACTTTAGACCGGCAAAAAAAGTTTCCTGTACCAAGTCTTTGGCAATTTCGGTGTCGCTTACCCGTGAAATCGCATAGTTAAAAAGATAGTCCGCATACGAATCTACCCAAGTATCAGGATGTAGTTTATTTAAGGTCATACCTTTTTCATCGCAATCAAAAGTAATTGAATTTGACTTAATTACCTGCATATTTTCATTTCGTTCGTTATATTTTCTTGCTGCCATATTATTTATCTTTGATTAAACTTTGTAATTATGAAATGAGCCATAACAATTTTGGATTCTATTCGAAATGTTGATTGGCGAATTACATCTGACCATTGAAAAACAAATAAATATCGACAGATGAAACCTATTTATTCACTCTTCTTTTTCATGTTTTTTATTTCAGGCTGCGCCCAAAGTAAGTCAAAAGCTATCACAGAGTTCTCACAAAACGATATCGATAACGGGATATTGGTCGATGTTCGTACCCCAAAAGAGTACCATGCGGGTCATTTAGATAATGCATTGAACATCAATTGGTTCGATGAAAATTTTATCGATAAATTTAAGGAAGTTGAAAAAGAAAAGACCATTTATGTTTACTGTAAAATGGGCGGTAGAAGTGCCAAGGCCCAAGAAAAGTTACAAGCGCTAGGCTACAAAAAGGTTATCAATCTCGAAGGAGGTTATGATGCTTGGAAAAACAATGAGGAAACCAGTAAAGACAATTAGCGGATATTTATACCGTCAAATGAAAAGATATAGATTTAAAATTGGTGTTGGTCTTGTGCTTTTTTTGGTTATCGTTCTCGGCGGAACCATAATTCTAATGATTTCAAGAAAAAATTGGATGGGCGTGGCCATTAATTTGGCAGTGATCTTGTTCATCACGTATTTGTTTTTGACAACCTCTTATGTAATCGACGGCAAGATATTGAAAATCGAAAGCGGTTTCTTGATTGACCGATCGATACGTATCGATTTTATTAAGAGAATTTCAAAAAGTAACAACCCGATAAGTGCTCCGGCCGCTTCACTCGATAGGCTTGAAATCGTTTTTAACGAAGTTGATAGTATTTTGGTTTCGCCCAAAGATAAGCGCGGTTTCATAACCCATTTAAAGACTTTGAACCCCGAAATAGAAGTTGATTCGGCCCTTTATAAAAACGAAAGGACTTAAAGCAATTTTTTCGCTACTTCCTGCCAATTGTCGACCCGTTCGAATGTATTGGTGTTCACATTATGTGGAGAAGTAAAAAGTAGGGGCCTACCGTCAAAAGCCTCTAGGTTATAAGCTCGGTCATCAATAAGAATATCCCCTTTAAGAATATGTTTATCGCCACAAAGAATGCGTTTTTGCCATGGAATAAACGGGAAGTGCTCATCCAACCATTCCGATTTTTCCTCCAATGAATTAGGAAATTGGGTCGCGGCAGATGCTATGTACAACTCATATTTCTGGTTCAGCGCTTTCAGCACGTCTACACTATCGACAATGGGTTTGAGGTCACGGAAAAATCCACGTGTACGAGCATGGTTTCGAATACTATTTTGATGTGCCTCGATAACGCATTGCCATACTTCACGGCCATGACAGTCCTCTACCCTTAGGCTACCGTCATATTCTTTGTTGTAAACTTCAATATGTGCGTTGTAGGTATCGGCGATCACCTCATCCATGTCAATAAAAAGGGTCATACTCTAAAATTTGTGCGAAGTACGGTAAAATGCTTTTATTTGGAAAGGGGTCTCAAAAGAATTAAGAATTTGACAATATTGAATAGAAGTAAAATCGTTTTTAAAACCGCCCTTTAAAATTTCAATCAAATAGGACTTTAACTTACTTTTCCAAGTAACCCCGCCCGCTCCAATAAGGCCTCAATTTTAGGTTCACTTCCCCGAAAGCGTTCATAAAGTACCATGGGTTTTTCGGTACCCCCTTTTGAGAGCACATGCTCTTTGAATTTGTTGGCGACCTCTTTGTTGAAGATTCCGTTTTCCTTAAAATAAGCGAAGGCATCGGCATCTAAAACTTCGGCCCATTTGTAGCTGTAATATCCCGAGGAATAACCACCTTGAAAAATATGCGAGAAAGCAGTACTCATACAAGTTTCTTTTGTCTCGGGATAAAGGTTTGTACCTTCAAAAGCCTCTGTTTCGTGAGTCTTGACATTGGTAATGCCAGATGGGTCTGCACCATGCCATGACATATCCAACAATCCGAAACTCAATTGGCGCAGGGTGGCCATGCCTTCTTGAAACGTGGCGGACTCCTTTATTTTTTGGATTAAATCCATAGGAATGGCCTCTCCTGTTTCATAGTGCGTTGCGAAAAGTTCCAAGGCCTCTTTTTCATAGCACCAATTTTCCATGACCTGAGAGGGGAGTTCCACAAAATCCCAATACACTGATGTTCCCGAAAGGCTGGGATACGTAGTATTTGCCAGCATACCGTGTAGTCCATGCCCAAATTCATGAAACAAAGTGGTTACCTCATTAAAGGTCAAGAGTGATGGTTTTGTTTTCGTTGAAGGGGTGAAATTGCAAACGTTTGAAATATGTGGACGTACATTTTCGCCCTCCCTCTTCCATTGTGATTTATAGGAGGTCATCCAGGCACCGCCCCGTTTTCCTTTTCTGGGATGGAAATCGGCATAGAAAAGCGAAATAAAATTCTTGTCTTTGTCGTGAACCCAAAAGGTCTTTACGTCTTCGTGATATGTGTCGATGTCGAAGACTTCCTCGAAATGAAGGTCAAATAATTTTTCGGCAACTTTAAAAACCCCGTCTATTACATTTTCGAGCTTAAAATAAGGTTTTAGCTTTTCGTCATCTAAGTCGAAAAGTTGCTGTTTTAGTTTTTCAGAATAGTAGCTTCCATCCCATTTTTCCAATCGGTCGATATTATCGAGTTCCTTTGCAAAATCTTCTAGTTGTTTGAATTCCCTTTCTGCGGAAGGTTTGGCCTTTTCTAAAAGTTCATTCAAAAATTCATGGACTTTTTCGGGAGTTTCTGCCATACGCTCCTCCAAAACGAAATGGGCATGGGTGCGATAACCTAGTAGATTTGCCCGTTCATGTCGCAGGTTGGCAATTTTTAAAACATTGTCTTGATTGTCGAGTTCATTGCCGTGAAAACCTTTACTCCCAAAAGCAAGGGAAAGTTCTTTGCGAAGTTCCCGATTCTTGGCATATTTCATAAAGGGAATATAGCTGGGGTAATCTAACGTAATCAGCCAGCCATCTTTATCTTTTGATTTTGCCAATTGCGCGGCCATTTCTTTTGCCCCGTCTGGAAGCCCATCTACATCGGATCCATCCGTCAAATGCATTTCGTATTTGTTCGTCTCGGCCAAAACGTTTTCCCCGAATTTCAATTTGAGTTTGGAAAGTTCGGCATCGATTTCCCGTAACCGTTTTTTCTTTTCTTCCTGTAGGTTGGCCCCGTTACGGCTAAAGCTTTTGTATTTTTTGTCAAGTAGCGTCAGTTGCTCGACGGTCAAATCTAAATTATCCTTTTGCTCAAAAACCGTTTTGACACGAGCGAACAATTCCGCGTTCAGGGTAATATCATTGCTAAATTCGGAGAGTAGTGGGGAGATTTCTTGCGCTATCTTTTGAATTTCTTCGTTCGTTTCCGCAGAATTCAGGTTAAAGAATACACTCGAAATACGGTCTAATTGTTGCCCTGAAAATTCTAGTGTTTCAATCGTATTTTTGAAAGTCGGGGCTTCAGAATTTGAAGTGATGACATCGATTTCAGCCCGTGCATCGTTCATGGCCTGTAAAAAAGCAGGTTTGAAATGCTCATTTTTAATTTTTGAAAAGGGTGCGGTGTCGAATTTTTGTAATAGGGGATTCATAAATTTGTTGATAGTTGATAGTTGATAGTTGATAGTTGATAGTGTGTTATTGCTAGTGTTTCGGTTGAAGATTTACAAGATAAATCTGGCAACCATCAATGAACAACGAACAACTATTTTTTATTTACTTTTTTAGCTCCTTCAATGACTTTCTGCTTCAACCCTTCTTTGTACAAAATAATTTTATCAAGAACACATTTATCGGAACTACCTATAATCTGCGCGGCAAGTATGCCCGCATTTTTTGCTCCGTTCAAAGCAACGGTCGCTACGGGTACTCCACTAGGCATTTGAAGTATGGAAAGTATAGAATCCCAACCATCTATAGAATTGCTGCTTTTTACGGGCACACCAATAACGGGCAAAGGAGATAGCGAAGCTACCATTCCCGGTAGATGTGCTGCACCTCCCGCACCAGCAATGATGACGGAGTAGCCATTCGTATGCGCATTTTTACTGAAATCAAAAAGCTTTTCAGGAGTTCGGTGGGCGGAGACGATATCAACGTCAACTTCGATGTCGAATCCCTTTAAAATATCTATTGCTTCCTGCATTACGGGTAGGTCGCTGGTGCTTCCCATGACTACGGCTATTTTGCTCATACTATTTGCTGATTACTTTGATTCTTTCTTTCACTTGCTGCGCAATTCTTCTTGCCTCTGAAATATCCTCATTTACAATCGTCACATGCCCCATCTTCCGAAACGGCCGGGTCTGTTTTTTTCCATATATATGAGGGGTTACACCTTCCATTCGTAAAATTTCATCGATGTTCTTATAGACCACATCTCCGGTATGGCCTTCGGCACCCACCAAGTTGACCATGATACCGGCAACTTTACTATCGGTGTTTCCTAATGGCAAATCCAGAATAGCACGGATATGTTGTTCGAACTGATTGGTGTAGCTGGCCTCTATGCTGTAATGACCACTGTTATGTGGTCGTGGGGCTACTTCGTTGACCAGAATTTGATCATCTTGCGTTTGGAACATTTCTACGGCCAATAGCCCGACCTGCTGTATTTTTTCAGAAACCTTCAAGGCAATTTCCTGTGCTTTTTGGGCCACTTTTGAATCGATTCGAGCAGGACAGATAACATATTCTACCTGATTCGCTTCGGGATGAAATTCCATTTCGACCACGGGATAAGTCTTTACTTCACCGCTAACACTTCGCGCAACGATAACCGCCAGTTCGTTTTTAAAATCGACCATTTCCTCCGCGATACATTCCCCGGCGGGTAGACCTTCTAAATCCTCCAATTTTCGAACGACTTTTACCCCCTGCCCGTCATACCCGAATTGGGCGGCCTTCCATATAAATGGAAAATTCATGCCACCATTCGCGATACTGTCTTCGATTTCACTTTTATAAGCAAAACGATGAAACTCCGCTGTGGGAATTCCGTGGTCTACATAGTACAACTTCTGTTTTGCCTTGTTCTGTATGATCCGCAAAGCTTTTGTCGGAGGGTAGACCTTTTTACCTTCATCTTCCAGCTTTTCCAAAGCATCGAGATTTACATTTTCGATTTCTATGGTCAAGACATCCACATCTTTTCCGAAATTATAAACGGCATCGAAATCCATCAAACTTCCCTTTAGGAATTCGTTACAGGCGATTTTGCAGGGGGCTTCCTCCGAGGCATCCATGACCTTGGTACGAATATCCCATTTTCGGGTCTCGTAGAGCATCATTTTACCGAGCTGTCCGCCGCCTAAAATTCCTAAGGTAAAATCCGAAGAAAAATATTCCATGGGTATTTGTTTTGCCTTTATTTATGGTACGGTCACAAAAATACGTCGAATTCTTAAAACCCTTGGCATCGGTCTAAAAAAGAGAAATCAAATTGGTATATTTGCCATCCTGTGCATAAAATATACGTCCCTTGATAAAGCTCCACGACAAATATTTCAAACCCTTTTTGAGTGAGACAGAAATTCAAACGGCGGTCAAGACCGTTGCTGAAAAGGTTGCCGCCGATTATAAAGATGAGACCCCGATTTTTGTGGGAGTGCTCAACGGGTCGTTTATGTTCGTTTCCGATTTTTTAAAACAGTATCCGCATCCATGCGAGGTCTCTTTTGTAAAGTTAAGTTCGTACCAAGGACTTACTTCTACGGGCATTGTGGAAACTTTGTTGGATCCACCCGAGAACATCGATGACCGTTGTGTGATTATTTTAGAGGATATTATCGATACCGGCCGTACGTTGCAAGAACTGGTACATTTATTTTCAAATACTAATGTAAAAGAATTTAAGATTGCCAGTCTCTTCTATAAGTCGGAAATATACAATGGCGAATATACCATCGACTATGTGGGGATCGAGATTCCGAATAAATTTATCGTGGGGTACGGTCTCGATTACCGCGAACTGGGCCGAAACCTCAAAGAAGTTTACCAACTAAACCAAAAGCATATGATCAATCTTGTACTATTCGGAAAACCGGGCGCCGGCAAGGGTACCCAGGCCGAATTTTTGAAAGAGCAATACAACCTGAAGCATATTTCTACGGGAGACCTGTTCCGGTATAATATGAAAAACGATACCGATTTGGGAAAATTAGCTAAATCATATATCGATAAGGGAGACTTGGTCCCTGACGAGGTGACCATCAAAATGTTGGAGGATGCCGTAGACAAAAATCCGGATGCAAGCGGATTCATCTTTGACGGATTCCCAAGAACTACTGCTCAAGCTGAAGCCTTGGACAAATTTCTCGCCACAAAAGACATGAAGATCGATGCGACCATTGCTCTAGAGGCTAATGATGAGGTCTTGATACAACGGCTATTGGAAAGGGGCAAGGTAAGCGGCAGAACCGATGACCAAGACGAAAACAAGATTCGCAACCGTTTCGATGAGTACAACCAGAAGACGGCACCTTTAAAAGACTACTATGAGGCTCAGGGTAAATTTCACAGTGTAAACGGTATCGGGGCCATTGATGAGATTACCCATCGGTTGGGTAAGGTTATCGAGGAACTTTAATCCATGGAATTAAAATATGGATTTTAATTTACAACCATTTTTAGAAGGTAAGCTGGTTGTAATCCGACCTTTGCAGGATTCTGACTTTGAAGTATTATATAAAGTAGCCTCAGACCCATTGATTTGGGATCAACACCAGAACAAAGACCGCTTTGCTCCAAAGCAATTCGAATTATTTTTTGACGAAGCTCTGGCATCTATGGGAGCCTTGGCAATCATGGATGTCAAAAGCAATACCGTAATCGGCAGTTCAAGGTTCAGAATTATCGATACTAAGAAAAAAGTAATTGAAATCGGCTGGTCTTTTTTGGGCAGGGACTATTGGGGAGGTGCTTACAATAGAGAAGTCAAGAAACTGTTGATAAATCATACATTACAGACTTTTGACAAGGTTGTCTTTTATGTCAACCCCAAAAATTATCGGTCGCAAAGGGCTTTGGAAAAACTTGGAGCCATGAGAATTGATAACTCTGAGATGTCTTGGGTGTTACCAAAAGAAAAGGGAGTTACCTTTGTAATTGATAGTGAACTCAAATGAGAGAAGAAGTCATAAGAACCAAAGATATTTTCAAGAGCTGTTTTTTTACAGGTTGTCTGGCTACGTTATTTCTTATATTGGTCTTGATAGGCTATTTGATCTATATCTTTTTTATTGACGATTCGCTGCCAACTTGATATTAATCAATTTGAAAAATTTGATGCAAAGGTTTTGTCAAGGGTTTTCGAAAATAACCCACTCAAGTTCATTTAAGCCATTTTCAACATTGTCGAGTCCATTCAAGAATTCACTTTGCGAATCTGAAATTGTAAAAATTTGAGTATATCTGTGTTCTAACTGTTCAAAATCCATATTCGAATATGTCATCAAAATTTCCTCGGGGATTACATCCATTTTCAAGTCCTCATTTTGGCCAAACAAAGTCCATATCATATTGATTTTATCATCTGATACTATTGATCTGGGATAACTCCAAAACGATTTTTGTCGTATAAAATTAACATTTGTTGAAAACAGAAAATTCATAACTCGGCTATCTTCCAGTACAAATGATGGTTGGTCTATGATATTGATTATTTCCGGGCGATCGCTACTTCTTAAATAATATCCATATTTTATATTACCCATTTGTAATTGAAAAGTCGTAGAATATTCTTTCAAATCATTTATATATGGTAGTTGAAGTTGCAGTCCCCCGTTTGATTCGCGCAAAGTTTTAAAATTATAACCAAAATCATAAGTACCGGTCGTTGGGTATCCTGCCGATTGTGCATATATTCCTGTGTGTTGTGGGAGGTCTGTAGTTAAAATGTATTCAAAATCTATAAAATCATCGTAATCCAAGTTAATCTCATTTCCGTTTTTGGGAGATTCAATGAAGATATATTTAGGAATACCATCCATTCCAGTGGCAGATACCAAAAAAGTGTGTTCTTCTTGAAGAAAAACTCCTTGTATTTCAATTAAGTCTAAATTATCAGAATTTTGATTTTCTAAAATCTTGCCATATCGAGATGATTGAATATTGAAAGTGTTAAGCTCTGTACTATTATTTACAATTATGTCGTACGACTTACCATTATCCATAGGTGGTTTAGGAATTTTTATTTCTGTTTTAATCTCAAAATCCCATGAACTTCCTTTCTCAACCTGTGTACTTGTAGTCAAATTATAAAGATCAAGACCATTTGCTTGATTCCAAATGAAATTTGTAATTGTCAGGTTTTGTACAGATTCAAGCTCAGTGTCCAAGGCCTCAAACACTACCTTATCCCCATCTTCGTATGGTTTGTAATCTAAAAGCTTACCATCATTGTCATGGATCATAATCCAATTGTCACTTTCTGATGTGTTATAGGAAATAATATTTGCAGAAAAATAAATCTCAGTCTGAGGCTCCACCGGTTCTTCAATTTTAGGAGGTATATTAGAAGACCCCTCTTCTTCTTTTATTTCTGGTTTGACCTCTGTAGATTTTGAACAACTAAATAAAACAAACAGTAATGAAAGCAATACACTATGGTTCCTCATAAAGTTTTTAATTGAGCTATTTTTTTGATAAAAGATTAGAAATGCGGAAGTAATACAATTTTGGCTTCACCTACAATTTTTTTTGATAACTGATCAATATATATGATAATGTAAAAAATCAAATCAAAAATACTGTTTTAGATGCTTGTTTGTTAATATTCGTAATGAGTCATTTCAAAGTTTTGTAAAATAGCAGGTTTGGTGTAAGAAACACCTTTATTGTCGTAAAAATATTGAAGATATTCGTTATTGTAAAAGCTAACCTTGAACCCAAAAAATAAAACAATTACATTAGCAATGTTAGATAGTTTTCTCCAAAGTTTTTTGCAAGCGAAGACAAGGTTAAGAATAACAATAAAAAACTTACCAAATAATGACCGAAGGCAATTTTGTCGACTACGTAAAAGTACATGTCGAATCCGGGAACGGAGGAAAGGGATCTGCGCATCTACATCGAGAAAAATATATCACAAAGGGAGGTCCCGACGGTGGTGATGGTGGCCGTGGTGGCCATGTTATTTTCAGGGGAAATAAAAATCTATGGACGTTAGTCAACTTCAAGTTCAAAAAACATTTCAAGGCGGGCCATGGCGAACATGGCAGCAAAAACCGGAGTTCGGGTGCCGACGGAAAAGATATCTATGTCGATGTACCTTTGGGAACTGTCGTAAAAGATGCAGAAACCAACGCTGTTCTTTTTGAAATTACCGAAGATGGGGAAGAGAAAATGGTCATCGAAGGAGGCATGGGAGGTCGTGGTAATTGGCATTTTAAAACCCCTACCAATCAAACCCCAAGGTATGCCCAACCCGGAATACCAGGTCAGGAAGCAGATGTTATACTAGAATTAAAGGTGCTGGCCGACGTAGGTCTCGTCGGTTTTCCCAACGCGGGTAAGTCAACTTTACTATCCGTATTGACTTCGGCAAAACCGAAAATAGCTGACTATGAGTTTACCACCTTAAAACCAAATCTCGGTATTGTTCAGCATCGCGACTTTCAGAGTTTTGTAATGGCCGATATTCCCGGTATAATTGAGGGTGCGGCAGAAGGGAAAGGCCTAGGTCATTACTTTTTGCGACATATAGAACGCAATGCGACCTTGTTGTTTCTGATTCCTGCAGATAGTAATGATATTAGTAAGGAATATGAAATTTTGTTGGATGAGTTACGACGGTACAATCCCGAATTGTTGGATAAGGAACGATTGATCTGTATCTCTAAAAGTGACATGCTCGATGAAGAGCTCATGGATGAAATGCGCATCGAACTGGACAAAGATTTTAAGGGTCTACCTTATATGTTCATCTCTTCTGTTGCTCAAACGGGGCTTCAAGAATTGAAGGATAGGCTCTGGACCATGCTGAACGCTTAATCGAATAGTATTGAATTTCAAAGGTTTGGGTTACTTTTTTCTGTAATTTTAAAGAAATACAATCACTATGAGGTGCCTACCTATCATATTTTTTGTTTCCCTTTTTATTTCGTGCAATGCCGTTCGGGTCAACTATGACTATGATAAAGAGACGGATTTCTCCAATTATAATACCTACAATTTTTATCCCGATATGGAGACCGGATTGACGGAGCTGGACAATAAGCGTCTTTTCAAAGCTTTTGATATTGCCCTACAGTCCAAAGGACTTGTTTTTTCCGAAGAGCCTGATTTTCTGATCAATATCGAAGGTAGGTCGTATCAAGCTCCACAAAATACTTCGGTAGGGGTGGGTGTTGGCGGAACAGGTCGAAATGTTGGAGGAGGCGTTTCCGTCGG
Organism: uncultured Maribacter sp.; assembly: GCA_964351985.1. Lineage (GTDB taxonomy): Bacteria > Bacteroidota > Bacteroidia > Flavobacteriales > Flavobacteriaceae > Meishania. The sequence goes on from CAYGPR010000025.1 coordinate 18,466, forward strand.
AATTCCAGTAGGTCGCCCTAATTTAGAACGCATCTTGCAATTCGATTTTGTAGATGCCAAAAAGGATATGCTCTTTTGGCAAGCTATCAGTACTAGTTCGCTGAAGGAAGACTTACCTCCCATAGTACGCGAACAAAAGTTTCAGGAATTGATTGAAAAGGTATTAAAGAACTATCCCCCAAAATAGATAGATCAATGCTCATTTTTTTCAAACCAACTGCTGAACTCTTCGATTTTTTTGCCGTTCAATTCTAGCCAAAGCATTATGGCCTTATCTTGAGAGGATATTTGAATGTAATAGCTTAAGGTCTCAACATGACCATCATCGACCATTTTTTTGAAGTAGGGCACATAAAAGCTTTTGTGAAAATCTTTCTTCTCTTCTTTTTCATTGAGCTCCCCAAGAATAGTAAAGAACGACTTTGTATTCTCATAAAAGAGTTCTTCCTTAGGTTTATCCTTGTTTTCTTCGAGGTTGTTAGAGGCTTGCAACAACGACATCATCAAATCGGAAGCTCCAAACTCATTGTCATCGTTGATCGATAGAACAACGTCTATGTTTTTTTCGTCACGCTGTGTCACTCCTTTTTGCTGTAAGTTTTTCAAGAGGTCGAGCGCATCTTTTGCTCTTGAAGAATCAGCTTCCAGCATCAAAAAATAGTATAGTGAAAGAACTGTTTTTGTGCGTTCTCCTTTTTGATTGCTCATATAGGCCAACAAAAGATGACTGCTAGAATGTTTGGGATTCAACTCTATGGCCCGTATGGCATTGGGTTCGGCTTTTTTGGTATTCTTTAAATTATAATGGGTAAGTGCCAGATTATAGTATAGTAGATACTGTTTCGGAAATTTTCTAATTCCTTTTTCGTAGGTCTTGATGGCCTTTTTAGGCTTATTTATTAAATCATATGCTGAACCAAGTACTACATACGAATAATAGGCATTGTTCTGGTCGCTCTTGATACTTTCTTCGCAATGTACTATGGCATTTTCATAATCTTTCGACTCAAAATAGGAGAAAGCCATTTCATAATGGGCAAGCCATGAATCAGGTTCTAATTCTAGGGCGGCCCCATATTTTTCAATTGCCTTTTCGTAGTTTTTTTTATCATGTAGTTTGATACCTTCATTGATCAAAGTTTCGACTTTGCTTTGACTGTACAATGCGATGTTGCCCATAAAAAACAAAAAGAGAAAAAGAGCATTTTTCACGGAATAGAGTTTCAATGGTTAAAGGATTATAACGCCAAATAGTTGGAATTATTCCCCGACTTCAACCCGAACACCCTCGCTATGACTTGAAAACTCAGGCGCATACATGCTTTGAATGGTAGTGATGCCATTACTAAATTCCCCTGCATTATTAACCCGTAAGTCATACTCAAAAACATAAACTCCCTTGGGCAGATAATCAAAAAAGAAATTGGTACTGGCATCTTTGGTCGCTTCGTAGTAACCGAGTCCGTCCTGCCATTTGTATTGCGAAAATACGCTTATAGGTTCAAACCCTGCGGCCCGCATATCTTTCATGTGTACGAATTCCATATCACGGTCGGAGCGGAGTTCGATACGTACACGAACAAGATCACCGACTTTCAAACCTGTAGTACTGGTTATTTCGGATAGCTCTTCCCCAGTATCGGTATTCTTTTTCAAAAAGAGTTTCTTCTTCAGTTTTAAGGGTGTTTCTGCGGATGTAATCTTGTCAAGATCCTCAAAATATTGCCAGTACAAAGCCCCCCAGGCAATGCCTTCACCTTTTTTATTGATTTGTACTTCGGCCATTTTTGGTTTGACCTCTGCTTTGTTCCAGGAAGTTTTAAAATATCCTGTGCCAGCTTCGACTTTGACATTTTCCAATTTGGAAGGTTCTATTTCTTCGCCTCCAATTAAAACTTCAACTGCATCGGTTACAGAAAGCCAATCGCTGCCTTGAAGTAGTAAGGCATACACAGCTTCTGTGGTTGCCTTTGTTGTGCTCCATTGATTGGTCTGTTTGTTTTTTAGCAACCAAACCTTCAAGTTATCAATGGTCTTGGTGTCATTTTCAATTTCCCCAAAGGCCTCTATCATCAAGGCCTGCGTTTCAATAGGAGCCTGATACCAGTACCATGAAGCGGTATTTTCTTTCCAATACATTCCAAGTTCTTCGGAAGTAATACTGTTTTCCCTGAGCGACCTCAATATTTTGGCCGATGTGCTAGCGTCATCCATTCGATGTAAAATCAAGGCCAACATTCCTTTGGAATATAATCCCTTGTTCATCCAATATTTTTGCGCCTGGCCTTTGTAATATGTAGTTATCTCATCAACTTTCTTGGAAGTTTTGAATTCAGGAAAGAAACTGCGCATATACAGATAATGACTCTGCGTTTGGCTCAAATGGTCGTCGTTTATGTTTGCAGTATGGCGTTTCATACGATTATACTCGTCGACGAATTGATTATCTAAATATGCAATGGCTTTTCTCACTACTGGCACCATTTCTTGGTCTTTCATATTTGCCCAAGCAACATTCAGTTTTTTCAAATGCCCTAATCCCGTAATAATATGCTGCGTTATAAACCGATTATCGGGCCCGCCATTGAACCATGCCCATGCCCCGGAAGATTTTTGATTGTTCCGCAATTTGGATAAAGCATTTTGTTGTTCGTTCTTCATCTTATCTAAATTGAATAAAAGTGCAATGCGTTTTTTCTGTTCGGTCTCTGATTGGGCATCCCGCAGCCAAGGGGTTTCTTGAATCAACAACGATTTTAGTTCTTGGTTCTTCTCTAAATTGCTCAACAAGGCATCTGAATTTCGCCATTGCTCGAAAACTTCTTGAATTCTCGGATTCGTATTGGCAATGTGGCTCGCCAAGGTATTTGAATAATATCGTGCGAACATCTGCTCGTTACATTCGTATGGGTACTCCATCAAATAGGGGAGGGCCTGCACCGCGTACCACGCAGGGTTGCTGGTCATTTCCAAAGTCAGCTTGTGGTGTCTGAGCGTAGCCGAAGACGTATTTTTCAACTTATCCAAAGTAAAGGTCTTCGTTTGGTTGCTTCGCACCCACATCGGTAAAGTCTCCGTGACCAACATGCGATTGGTCAAAACAGGAAGTAGATTCTGCTCTCCATCACTAAAATCGCCTGCTTTTGCAATGATCTTGTATTGCACCGCCTGAATGTTTTCGGGAATTTTCAGACGCCATGAGACTTGGGTATTGCCCATTGAGTCGACTTTGAACGAGGCCCCCTCCGGCTCTCCTTCGGGGGGAGTGTCAGTCAGTAATTTTTTTGAAATATTTTTACCTGAAACCGCATCCACCAGTTCCAATTGAGCAACTCCTGAAAGCGCTTTTTCGGAAAGGTTGGCTATTTTTGTACTGATGACGATTTCATCGCCTTCCCTTAAAAACCGTGGGGCGTTGGGAATTACCATCAATTCTTTTTGCGTAACCGTTTGCTTGGTAGCGTAAGCACTTTGTAAATCTTTGGTATGTGCCAATAATTGTAGGTTCCATTTGGTCAGAGCTTCGGGTGTGGTAAAACTGAACGAAACGTTTCCTTCTTTATCGGTTTGTAGCTGTGGGAAGAAAAATGCGGTTTCCTGCAAATTTTTACGGATCTGGACATCTTCCGAAGCACTTTCAGCACCGTTGTTTTCATCACGTTCTTTGCCGAGCTGTTGGTGCTGATCCAAAGGCTTGTTCGACTTTTCTTCATTTTTGTCCTTAGGGGCTGATTGTCCCGTAACGGCAACTTCTTCCAAGGCATCCATTTCCCCCTCCATATCGTTCATCATCATAGCGGGGGCGGGAACACCATCGCTCTTTTTTATTCTACGCATGCTCGCTCCATAATAGCCTCGGCCATAACCAAAATAAAATCCGAACCAATCGAACGAATCGAAATATTGCGGACTATAACCGTACAGATTGTTCGAATCATGGAACACATTGAATCCACTTATACCGTAACTGCGCTGGGCATTGATATAGATCGACGAATAGTACGAGGGCTGATAGATCGGGTTAAAACCCCAATAATGGCTTCGAAAAGCATCCAACGAGGCATCGTACATGCTGGCCAACAGTTCGGCAGCCACTTTCTCGCCTTTCTCCCCCTTGACCTTGAACGACCAAGTCTCGTCAGTGCCCGGTTTTAGTTTGTCACGAAAGGTTAGGGTCTCTATTTCCAGCTGTTTTTGAGGGTAGGGTACATAAATACTCTGGTTTCCCGATTGGTACGAGTTATAGGCTGAGAAACTGTAGCTAATCGAAAATCCACCCATATCATCCTGGTTCACGGGAATCGTGAACGACTTTGAATTGTCGTTTAGACGGATCAAGCGGATATCAACGATTTCTTTATTCTTTTCTACAAATACTGTAACCTGTACATCCTTTGCACTGCTCAAAAGGGTAATGGTCGCCTTGTCGCCAATGGCATAAGAATTCTTATCGGTTTTGATTTCAAAAAGTTGGTTGTCTGCCAACTTTTTGTCTTTGTAACTGAAAAGTGTGGTATGGGCGATGTCCTTTACTTCTTGGCCGAACTTGTCCTTGGTTTCGAGTTCGATAACATATTTGCCCGAAGCCCATTTTTTGAGATTCCCTAAATCGACTTCGGTGGATTCCCCAGTATCGAAATTCGATTGCCAGACCATTTTTCCCTTTTTCCATTGGGTATAATCGTGTTCGTCATCGTATGCGTCATGAGGAAATAGATCTTTAAATTCTTCCATGGAAAAACCTTTGTAATCTGGAGCGGCCCAAGGCCTGCCGCGCAATACGTTTTCAGGCGGAATCAATTTGTACATTTTCAAGGTTCCTTTTGCGGGAACAAATTGTCCGTTCAGGTTGTTGGAAGAAATCGAAAGTTGAAGGCTATCCTCATCTTTGTCCAAAGGGTCGGCGATATGAATATTCGCCGTCAACGAGTGATAGCCAACACGAACTGTCGTTGTGGCGCTGTGCGTCTCGCCATTGATATCCGTTACATCGGCCGTGACCTCGTAACTGAAAGTCGGCAAATCTTTTTTATCTGTTTTGTTATCGGGTATGGCCTTAAAGTCGATTTCATACTTTCCGGAAGCGTCAGTTTTGGTTTCGCCGTGGGCGATTTCCTGTGGAGTGGTATCGAAATAGGGGCGGTACCAATAGTACCATCTGGGGAAATAGACGACCCGTTTTACACGATAGACCACTTTTGCATCAGTAATGTTACTTCCCGCGTATGCCTTTGCAACTCCGTTTACGGTAATGCTATCGTTGACCTTATAGGTTTCGGTAATCGGCTCGAAAGAAGTTTCGAATTTGGGGCGTTTGTATTCTTCGACGGAGAAACTAGTGCTTCCGTTCAGGCCGTTCTTACCCGTTACTTCCATGGTAAAGTTACCTGTGAGCCCGTTGGAGGGCAGTATGAATTCCCCCGAAAAAGACCCGAATTCGTTGGTCTTGAACTGTTGTTTGGCGACTTCTTGATAATTGACATCCTTAAGAACGATATTGACCATCGTATTTTCAAGAATGGTGGATTTTCCAAGTTCGCGTTTCAGGGCGATTCCTTTGAAATAGAGCGGTTGCCCAGGCCGATAAATACTTCGGTCAGTAAATAGGAAGGCAATTGCGTCGCCCGCGAATTTTCCCTGGGCATATTTTTGGTTGAGGTAGTAGTCCCTGTAAAATCCAGTCCCGCTCGAATGATTGATACGCACATTAACGTTGTTCCATGATTCATCCGTCAAGGGAATGGAAACTATGCCCATTTCGTCGCTGGTAAAGCTCTTGTTTTTCCGTGGCCCGTCATATCTAACTTGATAATAGAACTTTAGGTCGGCCCTAGAAATCGGTGCACCGTTGCTTCTATCGATGACCTGAAAGTTTTGGTGGGTAGGGGTGCGGGTCTCGACCAAGACAAAATCGGTTACCTGAACGGGACTATACGCAAAGGTGCCATTTAAGTTTTCAATCGGTTCGGCCAAAATTACGTATTGGTTGTTCGGAAGGGCAGGCAGGAGTATTTCCTTGGTATGTTCTTGATAATCGTTCTCGTTTTTAAGTTCGGCATTCCATTCCTTCACTACGGAAAGATTTTTCAAGAACGCTAATTTCTTGGGATGTTCGTAGATTTTGTTCAGTTGAACCAATTGCTCCTGTGAAATTTTTCGGGCGGAAAGCAGTAACCTGTCATGATTTTTATAATTGACCAACAAACGGGAAGATTGGTTCACGGGAATATGTTCTTCGGTCGTCAATTGAAGGCTTTGGCTCAGAATTTGCGATTTTAACGCTTTGCACTTTTCGGCACCGCGGCTATCGGGGACGGTCTTGATGACCTCGTCGCAAAGTTCCACAGCCTCCTTAAGTTTCCAGCGGTGTTCCTTGTTGCCTTTCGGACTATAGGTTTGTCCCATTTGTTGATACAATGCGGCGATTTCATACGCATATAGGGTAGAGGCCAAGCCCCCTTTTCCTGCATCCATAGAGTTTTGCAGCACCTCTAGAAAATAAGACTCCTTGTTCGCGAAAGTTGCATTTTGATATATAAACAACAGGCGCTCGATATCCACTTCGGCAAAACGATAGGGCCTTGCCGAGGGTAAATGCTGCCATAATAACTTTTGATAAATCTTTAGGGCTTTGGCCTGTAACGAAGTCTTATCGCCGGTGGCAATTTCGAGATCTAAAAAGTTGCCTGCCTCACAGAGTATTTCAGGATCGTCGATCTCGAATTTATCTGCCGGGCGGGTAATGTTATTCTCGCTGGTCTTGTAAAATTCCAGGGCTGTATGCGCCAATAGGTCGAAAAGGGTAGGGCGATAGTCTTTTGAATTTGGTTGTTCGTTTAAGATTATCGCGAACTCGGATGCCAAAACAGATTTCAGCTTATCTTCATTTTCTAGGGATTTTTCAAAATGGATATCTATTTCGTGAAAAAGTGTGGTCAAATCCCATGTCCTGAAATCGACACTATCGACTTTTGTTTCTGTCTTTGTTCGATTGTAAAATTGATAGCGGTTGTTCTGAAAGAATTGCCAATACATATTGGCCATATAGCTTTCCAAGACATTTTTAGTAGGAAACTCCGCTTTCTCGATTTCCAATTTGAAATCGCTCATAATTTTAAGTTGCGCATCCTCTTCCAACGTTAAGGCATATTTTGAGGAATACAATAGGGCCTTGATTATTTGCGGGGAATTCTTTTCCTTTTTTGCTTTCGCAGAGATCGATTCCACCACCTTGAGCGCAGACTTGGTCAACGCCTCGTTGTCAAGCTTCTGGACCTGTTTCCAGAGTTGCTCGTACGAATCATTGTTTTGCTGTGCTTCGGTCATTTGTGAAAATAGGATTATGGTCAATAACAATATGATGTTTCTCATCCTGCATTTTTTTGGAATACCCTAAAATAGAACGATTAGAGCCCTGCTAACGTATTCATTTACAAAGTTAAGGGCAAAGATGGTTCCATAACTCCCTGAAAACAATGAAAAATGAGGGAATAGGGGTTTTGGGTTAGGGAAAGTCCCCTCCCTAGCCCTTCCCAGAGGGGAGGGAACACTTATTCGGACTATACAAGTTGGTAGGGTGTGGTTTCTTCCCCTGGCAGGGGAAGGTGGCATCCCGACCTTTTCGTCGGGATGACGGAAGGGGTCGAGCGCAAGCCTTGGTCCAATAACCTGAGGTTCGGGACAAGACCCGAAAGTTCGGGCTTTCCATCCCTACCGCCTTCCCCGCTGAAAAACCAGAGAATCCACCTTCCCTTATCTATGGGAAGGAGCTCTAATTTTACCATTTCAAAGAGATTTCAACAACCCCCCATCAATAGGAATCTGCGTACCAGTGATATAAGCAGCCTTATCCGAAGCTAAAAAAGCAACGAGATACCCATATTCTTCGGGGTCACCGATGCGCTGTAGCGGGACTTTCGATTCCATGTCCGCTCTAACTTCCGCTTGCGGAATACCCAATTGCTCCGCTTTTTTTGCATTGAGCTGGGTAATGCGGTCGGTGTCAAAAAAGCCTGTGAGAATGCTGTTTACCGTAATGTTATCTTCGCCCACATCGGCTGCCAAACTTTTCGCCCACGTTACCACCGCCGCCCGAATGGTGTTGGACAAGGCCAAATAGTTCAAGGGTTCTTTTACGGAAACCGAGGCCACATTGATGATTCTGCCCCATTTGTTTTGTTGCATTTGCTTCAAGGCAAGCTCTGTCGTCAATACAACAGTCTTAAAAAGTAGGTCGAAGGCTTCTTGAAAATCAGAAACCCTTTTTTCAAGTGCATTCCCGGCGGAGGGCCCTTGAGTATTGTTCACAAGAATATCCACGGAATTAGTTTCGAAAAAGCTAGAAACAATCTTTTTGTAACTTTCAAAATCGGTAAAATCGACCACGAGATATTGATGGTGTTGCCCTTGGTCCGTGGGCAGTTCTTCTACAATTTTTTTCAATTTGTCCTCGCTTCGCGACATCAAAGTGACGCTCGCTCCACTTTTAGCCAATTGTTCGGCAATGGCCTTTCCGATGCCGCCGCTGCTACCGCCGACCAAGGCTTTTTTATTTTTTAGGGTTATGTTCATAACATTTATTTTTTAAGATTCCAAGCCCTAGACAGTACGGGGTGGATTCGTCCTCCAAATGGCGGGCGGAGACGGGGTGGGTGGAAAGCCCGAACTTTGGCCGATTTTTCCGAGCTGCGATACAATTTCCATAGCTTGCGTTTTCAACCCCTCCGCTTTTTCTCCGCCAACTGGCTGACAAAAACCACCTCCCCTCGTCTGAGGGGAGGGGCCAATAAGATTTCATCTATATTCTTCTCGTACCGGGCTAAAAACCTCAATCAATCTACAGGCGGTCAATGCCTTTCCACTATGGGTCACCCATGATGGAATTATAACTAAATCTCCGGGAGAATATATTTTGGTCACTCCATCTAAGGTAAATTCAAATTCGCCTTCCAGCACATGCATAATCTGTTCGTTGACATGCGAATGTTCAGGTACTTCGGCGTCTTTTTTCACTTCCCAAAAAGCAATGCTCATATTTTCGGCATGTATCATTTTGCCATGATAGCCAGGCATGATTTCTTTTGAGGGAATTTCTTCTAAATTCATGTTTTATCGTTTCCATACGAATATAAAAAGAATAGCCCTTTTAAAAATACTTATTTCAACTCCTTATCTTTATACCCATGAAAATTCATTTTATTGCCATAGGCGGCAGTGCGATGCACAATTTGGCTTTGGCGCTTGAGCATAAAGGCTATTCAATTACCGGAAGTGATGATGTCATCTATGAACCCTCAAGGACCCGGCTCAAGAATAAGGGATTGCTGCCTGAGGAATTCGGTTGGTTTCCCGAAAAAATAACATCGAACCTTGATTCGGTTATTTTGGGGATGCATGCCAAGCCGGACAATCTCGAATTGTTGAGAGCACAAGAATTGAGACTGACGATTTATTCGTATCCAGAATTCCTTTACGAACAATCAAAGAACAAGACCCGGGTCGTTATCGGGGGAAGTCACGGAAAAACGACCATCACTTCAATGATTCTGCATGTTTTGAAGTATCACAACCGGGAAGTCGACTTTATGGTCGGAGCACAATTAGAGGGATTTGATAGAATGGTACACTTGACCGAAGAAAACGATTTTATCGTGTTGGAAGGAGATGAGTATTTATCCTCTCCCATTGATCGAAGACCGAAGTTCCATCTGTACAGGCCCAATATAGCTTTGTTAAGTGGCATCGCTTGGGACCATATCAACGTGTTCCCTACGTTTGAAAATTATGTGGAGCAGTTCGAGATTTTCGTAGATAGCATCGTAAAAGGGGGAAGCATCACCTACAACGAAGAAGATCCTGAAGTAAAGAAAGTGGTCGAGGCCTCGGAGAATTCGATTCGAAAACTGCCCTATCGAACTCCCGATTATTCGGTCGATAATGGGCAGACACTTTTGGAAACTTCCGAAGGGCCTATGCCCATTGAAGTCTTCGGGAAACATAATTTGAACAATTTGGCCGGTGCCAAATGGATCTGCCAAAATATGGGTGTGGATGAAGATGATTTTTATGAGGCCATTGGTACGTTTACGGGGGCTTCGAAGCGTTTGGAGAAAATCGCCGAAAGCGATTCGTGTGTGGCCTATAAAGATTTTGCCCATTCGCCCAGCAAGGTGGCCGCGACTACAAGAGCTGTAAAGGAGCAATATTCTGATAGAAAACTGATTGCCCTGCTTGAATTGCATACGTATAGCAGCTTTAATCCTGAATTTTTGAAGGAATACAAAGGAGCTTTGGATGCGGCCGATGTGGCCGTGATTTTTTATCTACCGGAATCTGTGGCCATAAAGAAATTGGCGGCTGTGAGTCCTGAGCAGATTTCAGAGGCTTTTCAGCGTAAAGACCTTAAAATATTTACCGACGCACCCACATTTCATGAATTTGTATTTGGAGAGGATTACCAAAATTCCGTCTTGCTGCTTATGAGTTCTGGTAATTATGGGGGATTGGATTTGAAGGCACTTCAAAGGAAGCTAGAAAATTGATTTAGAGCATTTTAGTGTAAATATGTCAGTTTTGGCATATTTGGAATGTTCATTGTGTTCATTGTTCAGATATATCAAAGCCATAATGAAAATCTCGACCTACAGAATGTCCATTCCAATCAGACGTAAAGTTTCTCTCGTTTTGATAGCCTTCATGCTGGGCGCGTCCAATGTTATTCTTGACGAATCGAGGTCTGTCAACGACACCCGTGAACATATCGAACAACCAGAAGTGCTTCCTGATGAAGATCTGAACGATACTGTGGATTATTTGCCAGATTTTTGAGCATTCTCATGATTTTTGAAAATCCGGTCCACAAAATCCGAGACATCCTTTTTTTGACTTCTGATCAGCTCTTGCTTTGCTAGTTCTTGGTCTTTTCTGAGCTTGTCTTGTGAGAATTTGAATTTTCCTTCCCAGTGGGTAATCTCGATTTCAAAACCTACAATATAGTCAACTAAGGCATCCATTCTTGGGTCTTCAACGGCCAATTCATATTTCGGATTTTCTCCCTCTAAAAATGAAGTCATACGAACCATGGTTTTCTTCACGGATTCTTTATCGGTGAGTAAAGTCACTTTTCCTTTTACATGAGCAAAAATATAGTTCCAGGTAGGTAATTGTTTGGTGGAATAGGTCGAAGGGGAAATATAGCAATCAGGGCCTTGAAAAATAGAAGTTACCATTGCTCCGTTGTCCAAGGTCGCCACCTGCGGATTATATTTATCTATATGGGCCACTAGCTTGCCGTGCTCGCTTCCATCATCCTCATAAACTATGGGAATGTGTGTAATAAAAGGTATATCGTTTTTTGCCGTGACCAGCGTTGCGAAGGGATAGTTCTTGACTACTTCCAGAACATTTTTAAAACTTGCCTCTTGATGATGTTGCGGAGGATATTTCATTTTGTGTTGAATTCATTAGCCAAGCGAAATTTACGATAAAATATAAACGAGTCTTTGTTATCTTTAGCGAATGCAGGAAAAATCAACCTCCTTTTCCATAAAACATTGGTCCGACGATGACAAACCAAGGGAAAAATTGGTGCATAAAGGCAAGTCGGTGCTTTCTGATGCCGAACTGATAGCCATTCTTATTGGTTCGGGAAGTAGAAACGAAAGTGCGGTAGAACTAGCTAAACGTATCTTGGCCTCAGTAAACAATAACCTGAACGAACTCGGCAAACTCTCCATCAAACAATTAAAGAAGTTCAAGGGTATTGGCGAAGCAAAGGCCGTTACTATTGCCGCCGCCTTGGAAATGGGCCGACGCAGAAGGGGGGAGGATGCCCTAAAGATTACAAAAATCTCAAGTAGTCAAGATGCTTTTGAACTTTTGCAACCCACTATCGGTGAACTGCAACATGAGGAATTCTGGATAGCCTATCTGAACAATGCCAACAAAGTGTTATTGACCGCTCAACTTAGCAAGGGTGGGCTTACGGGCACCTTGGTCGACGTACGCGTCGTAATGAAGCAAGCTTTGGAGTTGGGCGCAGTAGGTTTGATCTTGGCCCATAATCACCCATCTGGTACTTTGAAACCAAGTACGGAAGATAAAAGAGTCACTGAAAAATTAAAGTTGGCAGCTGCTGCCTTAGATATAAAAGTTTTGGACCATTTGATCATTACCCAAAAGGATTATTTTAGTTTTGCCGACGAAGGGGTACTTTAAGTTGGCAGTACAAAGTGGCAGTTAGGAGTTTTTTTAAAGTCATATTGCTAACAGAAAATTGCTACTGACTACTAGTTTTAAATTTTGAAATATTAAAAAAATCGATGCTACTCGTCTATACCCATAAAATAACCCCGCGCTTCAGCTATATAATGAAGCACATTTTTACCCGGACATTGGGTATCGAGATTACCTTTTCTACCAAGGTCGAGGATTTTATAAAACACACGGGCCCAAAGATTACCTATACCAAACAGCCCTTACAGAATGAGTTTTTCATTCGTAGCAACGACCTTTTGTTCGAACAGGGCATTAACGATATTTCGATCGTTATGGGCGATTGGAACGGGGTTCCCTGTTTTTTTGCTTCAGGAGAGCGTAGTAATATTCCCTTTGATATTTTCTCGGCAAGCTTCTATTTATTGAGCAGGTATGAAGAGTATTTGCCACATGTGAAGGATATGCATGGGAGGTTTTCCCCAAAAGATAGCATAGCGTTTCAGAATAACTTCTTGCGCTTGCCCGTTGTCGACCTATGGGTGTCGGAACTTGGCAAGGCCTTGAAGGCCCGTTTTATAGATCTTGAAATAAAAAAAGGGAAATATTCATACACTTCTTTAATTGATATTACTACCTCGCACTGCTATGCTCACCGTGGTTTTGCACGAAGTCTGGGTGGCTTTTTTATGGATTTGGGTAATTTTCGGCTAAGGCGTGTGATACAGCGAATAGCGGTTTGGATCGATTCGCGTAAAGACCCCTATGATAATTTCGAATGGTTGGTAGCACAACATAAGAAATTAAAGGTAAAAAGTATTTTCTTTTTTCAATTTGCGACCTACTCGACCTATGACAAGAATGTCTCGCCGGACAAGAACAAATTCAGGTTCCTGATTAAATATATTGCCGATTATAGTAAAGTGGCTTTGTCGGCTTCCTATAGTTCTTTTGACGACGTCTCATTATTGAGAAAAGAAAAAAAGGATCTGTCTGAGGTTATCAATCGTGTTGTGAATTATTCCCGTATGCGGTATAATCGAGTCGATGTACCAGAAACCTATCGAAGATTGGTCGAGGCCGAGTTTACAGATGACTATACCATGGGCTATACCAGTGAAATTGGATTTCGGGCAGGTACCAGTCTTCCGTTCTATTTTTATGACATCAATGTTGAGATACAGCAACCTATTCGCATACATCCTTTTGCTGCACATGATTATGCTTTTGTCAATGCAAAGGACGAGGTTCAAATTTTACAGGTGATGGATCTTTTATACAATAAGGTCAAGCAAATAAATGGGAACTTCTTGACTATTTTTTCGAACGAACTATTGGGAAGCAAAAATAAGATTTTATGGAAAGACTTGTATTCCAATGTTTTAAAAAGATATCATGTATAACAATGTGGTAACCGATGTGTTCTTCGATCTGGACCACACATTGTGGGATTTCGAAAAAAACTCGGCACTTACTTTTGAAAAAGTCTTGACCCAAAACCGAATAGAAATCGATTTAAATGATTTTTTAGAGGTATACATTCCGGCCAATCTTACGTTTTGGAAGTTATATCGGGAAGAGAAAATCAACAAATCTGAGCTGCGGTATCAACGCCTAAAAACGGTTTTCGATAAGTTGAAATATCCTATTTCTGATGACATGATCGATTTTTTGACGGTCGAATATATTGCCCATTTGTCATCATTTGGCCATCTGCTTCCCAATACCATTGAAATACTTGAATATTTACGACCAAAGTACAGGTTGCATATTATCACCAATGGTTTTGAGGAAATACAGGAAAAGAAAATGCGCAACTCCAACATTCGTGATTACTTCGATCAGATCATCAATTCGGAAATGGCGGGAGTAAAGAAGCCGAACCCATTGATTTTTGAATTGGCCCTGAACCGTGCGAAAGTGGCCCCTGAAAAGTCCTTGATGATCGGTGATAGCCTTGAGGCCGACATTCTAGGAGCGCAGGCGGTGGGTATTCGGGCGATTCATTTCAATGCCCATAACGAATTGCCTCACGATCATTGCGAGGTGATCCAAGATTTAAGTGAAATAAAAAGCTTTTTGTAGAGTTATATAAGCAGTGACCCAGGTCTATTTACAGTGTAGATAGCCTCTTGAAAGGTTAATCTAATGAAACTGCTTAAAGCGATCGTTCCAATTTCGTATATACTACTTATTTTGTTGATCGGCTGCTCCGATAAACAAGACTTCGACCAATATGAAGATTTAAGTATTACACCCACCTACGAGGCCGCTATTCTCTATATCGAGACCCCTGAAAGTTTTATCAATGCTATCACTGGTGTCGATATCGTGACCCAAAATTTTAATTTCGATGCGTTTGCGACCGATATTTTTGCTAATCGCGTCATCGATGGTGTCATTACGTACGAGGTGGAGAATACCACAAGCAAAGAATTGGAAATTACGGTCGAGTTTACCGATGAGAGCGATAATGTGCTTGATGCCGAAGTATTTACGATACAGGCGGCTCCAACGGCCGTTGACCGTCGTGAGATTCAATATGGTGACGGTGGCCGAAGTATCGATATCATTACCAATACTTCTAATTTTAGGGTTACTGCCCGCAATAATGGAGACAACTCAAGTACTTCGAACATAGATGACGCAAAGATTACCTTAAAATCTACCGCTCAATTCAGGCTACGGTTAAAATGAGAATACGGTCTCTCATATATATGGCCTTTTTAGGGGTAGGGTTTTTTGTGCAAGGCCAGAACAAACAAGTGCTGTACGATTTTACCGAAATTCCGCAATCGCTAATGCTCAATCCAGGCGCCCAGATCGATTTTAAATGGTACACAGGCTTTCCGGCATTATCGGGCTTATCTTTTCAAGCGGGTTCTAGCGGAGTTTCCGTCAATGATATTTTTGCCGATGACGGACTTGATATTAATGACAAGTTTAGGGATAGGCTTATTCGGGGTATGGACACCCGCGACGAACTCAGCGGCACCTATCAATTGGAATTGCTAAATATCGGTTTTAGAGGTAAAGACCCCGATACATTTTATTCCTTTGGTATTTACAATGAAGGTGATGGAATTGGCTACTGGTTTCAAGATTATGCCATTCTTGCTTTTGAAGGCAATGCGAACAGTCTCAATAGAAGATTCGATTTGGGAGATTTAAAGACACGAGGGGAAATCGTAAACGTATTCCATTTTGGAATCAATAAGCGAATGAACGATAAGATAACCGCTGGTGTAAGGGCAAAAATATATTCCGGTATCCTTGATTTCAATTCTACGCGGAACAAGGGATATTTTGTCACCACCGAGGGCCAGAACAATTTATTGGCCAATACTCTGGTCGCCGATATGCAAATGCGGACCTCGGGTATGAACGCCGTTTGGGATGCACAGGACGAAGGCACTCTGGGAAGCACCATATTAAAAAGAGGTTTTTTCGGCGGTGATCTCGGCCTTGGTCTAGATTTGGGTCTTTCTTACGATCTCAATGAACAAACGGTTTTTACAGCAAGCCTTTTGGACCTTGGGTTTATTTACCATGCCAATGATATCAGAACGTACACTTTGAAAGGTAGTGCCACCATTGAAGGGGTCGAGATTTTACCTGCGGACCTTGTCAATGTCAATGATGATTTTTATCAAGACCTGATCGATGAGGTAGAGGCATTTATTCCATTTGAAATCAACGATAAGAGTTATTTAACCTTCAGGCCAACGAAGTTGTACGCCTCATTGCGATATAACTTCGGGGAACCGGTAGATTCAAAGGCAGACTGTGATTGCGGAATTACACCGGCGAGTAGAAACCGAAATAGGGCAAAATATGTAAACGGTGTGGGTGGCCAACTCTATATGATAAACCGTCCAAGAGGTCCGCAGGCAGCGTTGAGTGCTTTTTACCAAAGACGGTTCGGCAATTTTATGGCCATTAAGACAACCTATACGGTGGATAAGTTTACGGCGACCAATATCGGTTTAGGCCTTAATCTTCAGGCAGGTCCTGTAAATCTCTATTTTATGGCTGACAATCTTCTGGCATATCGTAACGTGGCCGCCAGTCGCTACGCCTCTTTCCAATTGGGAATAAATATCATATCTTGGGGGGCTAAATAGTTCATTTGCTCCCGTTCCAAAACTTTTTAGTGCTAGCAAACCAAAAAGGCATGCTTTTTGGACTATTGGAGATATATTTTAATGATAGCCCTTATGAAAAACGTAGTTATTGCTCTTTTTCTCTTTGGAAGTTATTTTGCCAATGCGCAAGTTTCCTTAAATGATTACAAATATATCATCGTTCCGAAGCGATTTGATGGGTTCAGAGATGAAAACAAGCATCAGACTAGTACACTGATAAAATATCTTTTTACCAAAAAAGGTTTTAAAACGGTCTATGAAGATGCGTTGCCTAGTGATTTGAACGAAAATAGGTGCCTAGGTTTAACGGTAGACTTAGAAGACGGCTCCTCAATGTTCAGTACGAAGACGACCTTACTTTTAAAAGACTGTAATGGAGCAGTGATCATGACCACAAGGGAGGGGAAAAGCAAAGAAAAAGAATTTAAAGCTGCCTATAAAGATGCAATTACCGAGGCGTTCGGTTCTTTTGATACCATCTACCACTCATATACCCCCAAAAATGAGGAACCGGCACCCGTTACGATCAGCTTTAAGAATGATGTCAAGTCTTTAGACGAGAACAAAAAAGAGGCTAAGAACAAACCGAATATAGAGGTTGTAAAACAAAAGGCGACCACCGAAGAACAGACTTACAAGAGTTCGGAACCTATTGCGTCAAATATAAAAAAGGCAAAACCTCAAGACGGAATTGACCAAACCGCCAAGTTATCCGAAGGGGTGTTGTATGCACAAGAAGTCGAAAATGGTTACCAATTGGTGGATAGCACACCTAAAATTCGATTGAAGCTTTTGGGCACCTCAATGCCCGATTACTACTTGGTAGAATCGGATACCCAGAAAGGTGTGGTGTACAAGAAGAATGATATATGGATATTTGAATATTATCAAGACGGACAACTAAAGGTTGAAGAACTGAATATTAAGTTTTAGAAAATTGTTATTTAAAACTTCCTACTGATATTTATCTTTCCAACGGTTTTTTAAAAACTCTTTGATGGCATTCTCACGTTGGTTTTTTCCCGGTTCATAGAACGATGTTCCTGCTAATTCTTCCGGAAGAAATTCTTCGGAGACAAAGTTGTTTTCATAGTCATGGGCATATTTATATTCTTTCCCATATCCCAAATCCTTCATTAATTTGGTGGGTGCGTTTCTCAAAGGTAGAGGTACAGATAGGTCTCCCGTTTGTTTGACGGTTTGCTGGGCCTTGCCTATGGCCATATAGCTTGCGTTGCTTTTCGCTGAAGTCGCAAGGTAAATGGCACATTGGCTCAAAATGATACGTGCTTCAGGGTACCCTATGGTAGTTACCGCCTGAAAAGCGGCATTCGCGATGACCAACGCCGTCGGATTGGCCAGACCGATATCTTCCGATGCCGAGATAAGCATTCTGCGGGCAATGAATTTCACATCTTCACCGCCTTCGATCATCCTTGCCAACCAATATACCGCTCCGTTGGGGTCACTGCCGCGAATCGATTTTATAAAGGCCGAAATGATATCATAATGCTGTTCTCCGGTCTTGTCATAAAGCACTGTGTTTTTCTGGATCTTACCCAAAACAAGTTTGTCGGTAATAACGATAGTATCGGTCTCTTCGGCATTTACAATGAGTTCGAAGATATTGAGCAATTTTCTTCCATCGCCACCAGAAAGTCGAAGCAGTGCCTCTGTTTCCTTGAGTTTTATTTTTTTTGATTTCAAGAGGGAATCTTGTTCCATGGCCCTTTTTAACAAGGCTTCCAAATCTTCCTTCCCGAAAGGGTTTAGAATATAAACTTGACATCGTGACAATAATGCCGGGATGACCTCAAAACTCGGATTCTCCGTTGTAGCCCCTATCAACGTTACCCATCCCTTTTCGACCGCTCCCAATAGCGAATCTTGTTGCGATTTACTGAAACGGTGGATTTCATCAATAAACAGAATAGGGTTTTTGGAAGTAAAAAGACCACCACTCTGTTTCGCTTTTTCTATAACGTCACGAATGTCTTTTACACCACTATTTATGGCACTCAAAGCATAGAACGGTCTACCGCTCTCGTTTGAAATAATATTGGCCAAAGTGGTTTTTCCGGTTCCGGGAGGCCCCCAAAGAATCAATGAGGGTATGATTCCCTTTTTAATTTGATGGGTCAACGAACCTTGGTCGCCTACCAGATGGTGTTGGCTGATATATTCTTCGAGCGTTTTCGGCCTAACACGTTCGGCGAGTGGTTCGTTCATGGTATAAAAATAAGATAAAATAAGGGATGACGATTTGTCGTTATTTACTTTTACGGATAGGTTTTTGGTTATTATCCGACTAGATTCATCATGATTTCATAAAAAGTTGCCTTTGTTTTGAAGATAATATATGTCTGAAAACCATTATTTTAAATTTACGAATTCCGTTCTAGTAGCACCACTATTGGGGGTGTTGCTAATATGGACCGTTTTTTGGTTCGAACTACGTTTTCAGACCAACTTCAATCATTTAGGTATCGTACCAAGAACATTTTCTGGCCTGAAAGGTGTTATATTAAGTCCGTTCATTCACGGTTCGGTCGAGCACCTTTACAATAATACCATTCCACTGGCCATTTTGATGGCCTCATTGTTTTATTTCTATCGGAACATAGCCTTGAAAGTATTGTTCTGGGGCATTCTTCTCTCCGGACTTTTTACCTGGGCTATCGGAAGGCCTTCATATCACATCGGTGCTAGTGGTGTCATCTATCTTCTGGCCAGTTTTGTTTTTTTTAAAGGAATTTTCACCAAATATTATAGGTTGGTGGCCTTATCGCTTGTGGTCGTTTTTATCTATGGAAGTCTACTGTGGTATATTTTTCCCATAAAAGATGGAATTTCTTGGGAAGGCCATTTGGGAGGATTTCTCGTCGGATTGTTTATGGCCATTTTTATAAAGGCGAAAATTCCGGTACTAAAAAAATTCGACTGGGAAAAAGAGGATTATGATGAAGAAAACGACGAATTTTTAAAACAGTTCGATGAGGAGGGAAACTTTATAGAAACCCCTCCGGAAACATCCGATGGTATTAAAATTACTTATCATTTTAAAAAGGACGCTGAGGATAGTGGGCAGTAAACAGTTTTCAGTAAGCAGTTGATAGTAAAAATATTGCAGGTTATTTTTCCTCAACCCTCAACCCTCAACCCTCAACCCTCAACCCTCAACCCTTCGTTGTCTTACCGCTTCATATAAAAACACGCCACAGGCCACTGATACGTTCAAAGAGGCGATTTCACCTAGTAAAGGGAGTTTTGCGAGAGCATCGGCCGCTTTCAGAATGGATGGCGATATCCCCCGGTCTTCGGAGCCCATAATAATGGCGCAGGGCCTGTTAAAATCAACGTCGTAGATAGTTTTTTCGGTCTTCTCCGTGGCTGCGACAACGGCAATTCCAGAGGCTTGTAAATAGAAAACAGCATCCTTAATATGGTCCACTTTGGCGATGGGAACCTTAAATGCCGCACCTGCCGAAGTTTTGATGGTATCCGAGGTGACTGGGGCCGCCCCTTTTTTTTGAATGATGATGCCATCAACGCCACAACATTCGGCCGTTCTTATAATGGCCCCGAAATTCCGTACATCCGACAGTTGATCCAAAAGCAAAAACAAAGGTGATCTGTCACTTTCCAAGACTTTTTCTATAAGGACTTCAAGTTCGTGGAAGATAATAGGGGAGATGGTCGCTACCACACCTTGGTGGTTGTTGGAAGTCAAACGGTTCAGTTTTTCGATAGGAACATAGGAGGCGTTTATACCTTTTTTACGGATTATACCTTCTAGCTCTTTGGAAAGCTCGCCTTTTAGACCTTTTTGAATAAATACCTTATCTAGGGTCTCTTCGCTATGTATAGCTTCTAGAACGGCTCGAATTCCATAAATTTGGCTAGTTTTCTCCATTGGATAAAGGTAAAATAAAAAACCATCCCGCCATAAGGCGGGATGGTTTCATCAAATGTCATTTAATTTTTATTGGTTCAAAAACTCAAAAGCCCTTATTAAATCGGCCTCGTCCTTGATATTCAAATCATTTTCTTTTAAGTATGACTTGAGCCCTTCTTTTTTAGAATCATCTACAAGCTTGATCAACTTACTGTTTTTCAAGGTAATCTCATCCATTCGGTTCACGCCTTCTTTTTGGTAGTAGTATTCTGTAAATTGGCTAAATCTACTAGGTACGGCTTTTACGAATGAATTCGCGGCTGGCTTGCCCTCTGTAAACTTCACATGGGTTCTTTTGAACAATTTAAAGGTCTTACCATCCATAAGGGTGGTAAGATAGCCGTTAAGCGTTTTGTTCTTTGAGGTGACAAAGGTCTTAAAGCTCAATTTCTTGCCATTGGAAAGAATACTGACCTCTTTGTCCCTTGATAAGCTTTTAGCGGTTTCTTCTTCAGAATTCGTTTTTTTTATTTCTATCTCCTCGTTCAGCGCATTGTAACGATAAAATATAGTACCTAAGTTTTCATCGTTGTAAAACATGGTCGTAGGTAAAAACGTATTGGAAATATAGGGAGAGCCTTGAAATTCCGCATATCGGTCGGCCGATTTTGCGTTTCGCTCACTTATGGGACCCATAAGGTCATAAATCTGCCCGGTCGCTCCTTGTCCACCACCTGCTGACATTGTGGAAGATGCCTGACCTGCATATTGGGCTATACCTGTAGTACAGGCCCCAAAAAATAATACCAAATAAACTAACTTTTTCATACTTCAATTTTTAAAACGTCTACGGCAAATTTAACAAATTAATCAATGCGTCGGTTCAAAGTAAAGTTAATTTGATAGGGGTTTATGAACGGTTAAACGATTATTATTTCGGGTATTTACCAATAGTGGCCGGTTTATAAAATCTATCAAGGTAAGGTCTTTCACATTTCCCTGAAGGTATAATCCTGAATGTATCCTGTTCATTACTGAATATCCATCCTTTCCGTTGGAAAGCAATACTACTCCCGATATGGCATCAAGTCTAGGAGTTTCCACTTCGGTTTCGTAAATATTGCCGGCAACGATGCAATCCTCAAATCCGTCGCCATTGATATCAAGGAAGACACTTTTCATGATTGGAAATTGCTGTGCCTGAATCGGTAATGTCATGCTTTCAAAGTTGCCGTCGCCTTTATTGACCAACAGCAACGAGTTGAACTCATTGACTTCGTTCTCATAGGAATCCGATAATTTTTCGCCATAAATATCCACAAGGGTGGCATTGGCAAAATCTGAATAGGTACCGAATTTATCCTTAATAAAGGGCATTTGTTGCGAGGAACATTCCCGACCTCGAACCGGCACATATTCTCCCTTGTATTCCTTGCTAAGAACTACATCATTGGTTCCGTTGTTATCAAAGTCGTTAGAGTAGATCTTGAAGGGCTTCTTCTTACTCGCCTTGAATTTTAGGTTCAGGCCAACATTGCCGATAATGTAATCCTTTAACCCGTCGTTATTGATGTCCGTCTCATTGACCGAAAACCACCACCCTTTATGGTTTATGGCATCGGAATCTTTCATAAGCGTAAAATGACCCTCGTTATTCTGAAAGAACCCGATGGAAGTCCATTCGCCGACCGCAATAAAATCTTCCCATCCGTCATTGTTAAAATCCGTCGCCAAAATACTATTGACAATACCAAAATTTTCCAATTCAGGAGCTTTTTCCAAAGTCACATCCTTCAATTTACCATTGTCGTTTTCATACAGTACAGATGGACTATGTTTCGGATAGTTTTTTGGAATCGTTCTATTTCCCACAAGAATGTCGCTATCTCCATCTTTATCAAAATCGATGACATCGACTGATTTACCACTTTTTGGGAACGATTCTAAAAGTGGATCTTCATATCGTGAAAAATTACCGGATCCATCGTTCAAATACATGCGGTCACGATAGAACGATGAGTGCTCTGCGAACTCGTTACCGCCGCTGACTACATAGAGATCAAGGTCTTTATCGCCATCAAAATCAAAGAATACCGATTCCATGTCTTCAAAACCCTTATCTTCTTCAAAGATTGCTGTTTTCATTTTTTTGAAAGTGCCTTGGTTTTGTACGTATAACTGAGCTGCTTGACCCGAGGCACCACCTACGAATAAATCGCTAAGCCCATCACCATTGACATCGGCTTTTGACAAGAAAGGCCCGAAATTGGATTGCTTATAGGGCAGGAGTATTTCCGTTTCAAAGTCATCGAAGAAATTTTCGCGATGCACGAAATCAAGGCCTATGGTAGCCGGTTGTAGTTCATTAAAAATAGATTTTTCGTTATTGGTTTTCGATGACCGTTGAATTTTAGCATTTTTGGCATCGAACGAAACGGTGGTGTTTGCATCTATATTAAGTTGATACTCCGTTTTGCCATTGAGCCAGGTTACGAAGACGGTATCGATTTTCGTTGCGTTGCCCAATCCGAAATGTGCTGTATTTTCTTGGGAAGACATATAGCCTCTAACCCTTTTCTGTTCAACGAACTGCGATTTTCCATCATAGGATATTTTGATTTTCGCAAACGGTTCGGAGGTTTCGCCTATCGTTTTTACGTTGAGATAGTTTCCCGAATTGTTTTCCGAGCTTAGGTTTTTGTATAAAAAGGTATTTTCGTCCATATTGTTGACAACAAGGTCAAGGTCTCCATCATTGTCAAGGTCTCCCTGCGCGACGCCATTGCTAAAGGAGAAGTCACCCAAGCCCCAGTTTTTCGCATTTTCTGTAAAGTTCAATTCCCCTTCGTTTTCGAATAGTACATTGGCCAATTTTTCCGAAGGCATAGATTCATAAAGCTGTTTTTTTATATCAAGGGGAACTTGATTTCCATATCTTTTTTGCGTTTCATAGACCCTTTTCTGAAGGTCATTGTCAAGCGCATACCTTCTATAGCCATTAGTAATAAAAACATCGACATCGGCATCGTTGTCATAATCTGACATTAGAACCGACCAACTCCAGTCGGTATTGGCCATTTTTGTAAGTTGCGATATATTGTTGAATGCATTGTTGCCCAAGTTCAGTTGCAATGAGTTGAACATGTATTGATAATGAAATCCTGCTTTATTGACGAGGTAGTCAAACCGACCCGTATTCATTGAGGCCATCAAGGTCTTTGACCGTACATGGTCGCTAGACGACATGTCGAGCACAAAAATATCCTCTAGATTGTCGTTGTTTATGTCGGCAATGTCCATGCCCATACCGAAATAGGAGAGATGCTGGGTATATTCTTTTATTTGGTCCGTAAAAGTTCCATTGCCGTTATTGATGTACAATGCATCTGGAATATAATAGTCACTAGCGATATAGAAATCCAACCAACCATCTTTGTTGATATCGCTAATACAAAGACCTAGCCCAAAAATAGGTCGTTCCAAACCGGAGGCCTTGGTGACATCAACAAATTTGCCATTGTCGTTGCGGTATAAATGGGAGCTGTTGAACTGTTGTGCCTCAGCATCTTTGGCGACCATCTTATAGAAATTAATGGGATCCACCCCATATATTTCATTTTCGTTCATGACGATACAGTCGAGATCACCGTCGTTGTCATAGTCGAAAAATGCCGATTGGGTGGTTATACCCATGTCAGCAAGCCCATATTTTTCGGCCGATTCGGTAAAGGTTACTTGCCCTGCGGTCGTTGAAGTGCCATTGTTAATATATAGCAGGTTTTTTCTGTTCAATCTAGGGTTAGGCCCTCCTTGTGAAACATAAATATCTTTAAAGCCATCATTGTTGATGTCGACGAAGGTAATACCGTTCGACCATTTTTTGCCGTCATTGATCCTCGCTTCGGCCGAAATATCCTTGAATTTAAGATTGCCTTCGTTGAGGTATAGTTTATTGTCCACTTGATTTCCACAGAAGAAAACATCTAAAAGACCGTCGTTATTTAAATCTTCGAGGCCAACACCGGCACCATTATAGAAATAATCAAAGCTGAAAAGGTTTTCGAGGGTGGCCACGTTTTCGGTAATGGAGTTGGAAAAGTAAAGGTTACTTGTTTTGGCATCTACTTTTTGGAAAACTTGTTTTGAGGTACTCGTTTGAAGACTATCAATTTCAGGTGCCTTGATATTATTCCTATCACCTTTTTTACAAGAATGATTAAGACCAAGTCCCAAGACTAGAAGTAAGCTTAAAACAGATATTCTTCTCATTGCAATCACAACTTTGAACGGGGGCTCAATTTAGAAAATTTATGGGGAATAACTAAAGTTCAGTGCGTCAAACTAAACTATCTAAAATTGGCCAAAAAAAACCGACCATCACAAATAGGTGATGGTCGGCTATCAATTTGGTTAAATTAAATCCTATTGCTTCGTAAATCTATAGGTCGTTTGAACTGGACTACTACAATTCGACTGCGCATCATCAGTAAACGTAACTTCAAAGACGCTATCGTCATTAATATCATAGGTTGATCTAACGGTAGCATCAGTAAACCAATCCCCACCATCACCACATGCACAATTGCTGTTTTGGTTAGGCACTACAACTTCACCACAAACCAATTCAAACTTGAATGGGTTGTTTGTTCCACAATAGGTTGGATAGTTGAACGTATCAAATACTCGTTCAACAGAAGTATCTCCAACTGTTAATGTTGTTATCGTACCTGAAGATAATGTGAATCCATCCACTTCTGCCGTAATTTGCTCCATAAGATAGTTCCCAACAAATTGGGTGTCTTCTACTGGGCAAGTAACACCTGGTGTATAAAGAAACGGAGAAGCAAAATACGATCCAGTCAATGTACCTGAATTCTGTGCAAAAGAGAATCTTCTCCCATCTGTAAGCACCAATTCAAATCGTACACTGAATTGGTCACCACCGTCCAAATCACTTTCTGCAACACCTAAGGTGCTTAACATCTCAGCAAGCGTTATAGAGTAAGATGTGGTGGGTAGACCTCTGTCACTTTGACCAAAACTTGAACTTGGT
The DNA here is from genome assembly GCA_964351985.1 of uncultured Maribacter sp. GTDB lineage: Bacteria > Bacteroidota > Bacteroidia > Flavobacteriales > Flavobacteriaceae > Meishania. Next base: position 43,772 of record CAYGPR010000025.1, read on the forward strand.
ATCGTAGCAACAAGTTGCTCAGGTTTATCCAAATCCGTACCGCCGGTTTCGACCGTATTATCACGGAACCCTAAATAGACTTCGATATTGTCGACCAATTCTCCGTTTTGGTTGTCCTGTACCTCTAATTCAACCGAAAAGTTGGCATCGGCCTTACCGATCGGCAATTCATTAGAGATTAGATTAATGGTTCGTAATATGGCACCCCTCTCGGTATTGGCTACAATATCATCTACGACGGCGTCTCCATCATCACAAGCCGTAAACAAGAGTGACGTTAGCGCAAGGGCTGTAAAAATTTTATAGTTAATTTTCATTGTCTTTCTTTTTTTAGATTATTAATTGGCTGGTGGGAAAGCCGGACCTGCTGGATTCGTATCCCAGAATACTTGTTCGGTAAGCGTAGTCTTCTGTGTCAAGTTCGGGTTGGTTACAACCTCGTTCTGCGGTATTAAGAACGATCTCGGGAACGGCCCAGGATTCAATTCCCAGTTCGGGGTCAACGTAGTGGGATACCCAGTTTTTCTGTAATAGTTAATGGCCTCGGCACCGCCACCCCACATATCAATCCAATATTGTTCTGCAAATATGTCTTCTTTTTCATCACCGGTTGCCGCATTAAAATCTGCCACAATACCGTCAATATAGGCTGTAACTTCGGCCGCAGTGGGCTCAAAAGACTTGTCGGCATTACCGTCCAAGGCTCCATAACTCTGTACTTTGGCAATTGATTTTACCATAGCTGCTCTCATAAATGTGGCTCGGTCAGTATCATTGGCTGCCATATCGGCTCTCCAAAAATCGATCCACGAGGCCAAAATAATAGGTTCGATACCGACACCGCCACCACCGAGGCCCAAACCAACAACATCAAAACTGTTGTCGTCAAAGCGCCCTGCAGCTGGATAAACACCCACAGCCGTTTTTACAAAGCCATCTGGTGGTGTACCTTCATCATTTCCATGTGAACGACCCCAATATCCATTATCGACACTACAGAACGTATATCCACCATCTAAATAGTGCTGTGGCGGAACGACCAATGAACAGGCCAATGTTTCCTCACTTGGTGGAACCGGAACACCATCAATATCCAGAGCACCGGGGGTGCCTTTCGACTGGCGGTAGAAATAATAGCGAATACGAGGATCATTTTTATCATCCATGGTTTCCATCAACCAGTTGGATTTGTAGGGGCCGACACCACTTGGTGTGTAATCTCCTGCATAATCCTGATGACGTGTATCGGGCTGCAGTTCGCGCGTCCCAAATTGAAATTGAAAATCATCTTCAGTAGCACTGATAAAGTTATTTCCTGCGATGACGGCATTAAAACCAGCTGTGTCATTGGTAGTCACGTACGCTTTGAGCCGAATCGAGTTGATTGCCTTAATCCATTTCGCAGTATCACCTCCGTAGAAAAAATCCGTAGCTCCCAAGGAAGGCGCATCACCACTCAACAAGCCTTCGGCTTCATCCAACAATCCTAAAGCAGCAGCATATACCGCAGGGCCTTCGTCCAACGTTGGAGCGGGGAATTCTTCCGGATTACCTGCTTGACTAAAAGCAGCCTTTCCTAAATAATCAACCAACAATAACAATTGATGGGCATACATCACTTTACTGATGCCCACGTGAAAATTATAGTTGATTTCGGAGTCACTATTAATCGACTCCAAAGTGTTCAGGTTTGTCAATATCCCCACACTCACACCTGAGCCAACGCCTGTACCCCCACTACTATAGGTTCTTGACCAAATGCCATTAAATGTGGCTCCCGGGTAGTTGTTGAAATAATCACGACCTCCCATATAGTCTATTCGTGTGGTTTCAGAACCTCGGTCGTTAAACTCGACCATGTTCTGTACATAGGAGAATTGGATGGAGTTCAACAATAAATTAGGATCCGCCTGATCGGCAGCCAAGTCGTTCGGACTTGTTCTTAAGTCTAGCTCGGTCGTATCACAGGAGTTCAAAAGACCACCTGCTACGAAAACCAAGAGCATGTATTTCATTATTTTTTTCATAATAGCTTTACTTTTTAAATTAGCAATTTTTAAAATGACATCTTTACGCTCATACCATATCTTCTGGTACTCGGTCCGTTCAAGAAATCGAAACCTCGTCCGTTACCAACACCGACACCCGCAACGTTGGGATCGAAGTTAGCACCGTCTGGTGTGTTATATGCGTCGTACCAAAGGTTAAAACCTTGCAACGTAAATGTTAAAGATCCAAAAGGTGTTTTCTCCAAGAACTTCTTAGGTAACGAATAACCTAAAGAAACCTCTTGTAAACGAAGTACCGAAGCGTCATAAATTTTGCCTTCTGCTGGGCCGAATAACAAGTTGCTAAAGTAATAGGTCGAGTTGTTCAACTGAATATCATTAGGCTGACCGCTATTCTGGTTTACCCCTGGGAGGATATAGGTATTAAGACGATCTTCAGTCTCTACGATCAAGCCCCTACCCAATAAAGTAGCAATGGTACTAGACATAATGTCACCCCCTTTGATATGGTTGATCTGAAAACCTAGGCTCCAGCTCTTATACGAGAGACTGTTGATGAAGTTCATCGTATAATCAGGTACCGCATCACCAATGATCGGCACATTGCCGTCAAGATCCGATTCGGAAATAATATAGTTACCGGCATCATTGGTCAACAAGTTGCCCGCTTCGTCTCGCAAGAATGCAGTACCAACGATGGTACCCAACGATTCTCCTTTGATGGCGGCATTCGCCCCGATGAACAATGCAGTACTTCCGGTATAGAAAATAATATCCTGCTCTTGCTCCTCAACAACCTCTTTATTTGCAAAGAAGTTTACTTTACTATTCCAATTGAAACCATCATCACTTCGGAACAAATCGATACCTAAATCGGCTTCGTAACCTTTGTTACTGATTTGACCGATATTACTCTGCGTCAAGGTAAATCCGGTAGATGGAGACAACGGTTCGAAAACGATCAAATCATCTGTTCTTCTGTCATAATAGGTGAAATCCAAAGAAATTCTATTTTTCCAGAACTTACTTTCAAAACCAACCTCGAACTCTTTTAGTAGTTCAGGTTTTAATCCTGGGTTGGCACGGAAATTATCCACTTGATTCGTGGTAATCTCGCCGCCTTCACCGAAGGCTTGCGTATTTTGCTCCACCACACTTACTGTAGGATATCCTGTTGGAAAATTCGCCGAAGTACCGTAACTGGCACGTAACTTCAAATAGTTCAAACCATTTTCTGATTTTAAACCACTGAATGCCGCGGTCGGTAAAAAGGACAAACTAACGCCGGGATAGGTCAAACTACGATTTTCTTTGATCAAGTTCGATACCCAGTCCGTTCTACTACTTACGTTTAAGAACAAATAGTTGTCGTAATCAAAACTTAAATCACCGAATACACCAACGATATTTCGTTTTTGCGAAAATTGAATCGGTGCCTGGTTGGCATAGTTAAAGTGTCGTCTGATTCCGAATACGATCTGACCTGTACTGGCTACCCCTTGAAGATCAAAATCATCAGATCGAGCATTGGCACCGACGTTAAAGGTCATTCCGATTTTTTCGGAAAGGTCATAGTTGCCGTTCAATGAGGCCGTATGATCCCAAATGGTATTATTGGTATCATAAGTGTTCAGGAATCCGAAGATGTCGAAATTAAACTCAACCCCACCTTTATCCGAAAATTGTGTGTTTCTTTCGTTGTAGAAATCCAATCCGGTTCTCCAAGTCACTCCAAGGTTTTCACTCAATTCATACGTTAAGGAAGTATTGAAGTAAAAGCGGTTGGTCAATTGGTTGAATTTGATATGGTCACCCACCCATCGTGGGTTAATGATATCGTTCGTGTTTCGATAATAGACACTACCACCGGTCTGAGGGTTTTCATAAGGTAGGCCCATTAAATCGACACTTATAGGTGTAAAAAGTACCGCACCATAAATTGAGTTCGAGTTGATACCTCCGTTACCGCGACTCGCCGAAACCGGCGGTGTATCGTAGTCGGTACGTGAATAGTTCATAGCGCCCGTAATGGTAAATTTATTAGTTAGCTTAGAACGTCCACCAACAGAGAAGTTGATTCGATTCAATTTGTTACCTGGGGTAAACCCAACATCGTTCAAGTGCCCTAGGTTGGCATTATAAGTAGTATTGCCATCTTGAGAGCCTCCCGCAAAATTCACGGAGGTGTTCGTCACGTACCCAGGGGCAAAGAAATTCTCAACTGATTTATAAGGTTGCCAAGCGTATCGGGCCCCCTGCAACTCTGGAAAAGCATCCCGAGTCGCGGCGATAGCCGTTGAAGAGTATGGGTGCTCTAAAGTACCGTTGGCATCTATTGCCGCTTGACCACCCCAACCTGCGGTACCATCGCGATCAAAGCTTGGCCCCCAGTTACTGAAGAACCATCCGAAGGCTTGGTCAAAACCACCACCGTATGAGTTTTGGTAATCAGGTAAAGAGGCATATTCGTTGGTAAAGTATGACGTACTTACCGTAATTTCATTTTTCTTGACACCACCAGTAGAGGCACCAGCCTTGGTAGTAACCAAGATAACCCCGTTCTTACCCAACGTACCATATAAGGTAGTAGCGGCAAGACCTTTCAACACTTCGATGTTCGCAATGTTGTTCGGGTCAAGATCCAAGAAACGTGATGAACTGGTATTACCGGATAAAAAATCCCCGGCACCCCCAGCGCCTTGCGTATTGGTGTCATTACTAAATGGTACACCATCTACAATGAACAACGCCTGGTTACTACCACTAAAGGAACTCAAACCACGAATGGTAACACTCGTCGCAGAACCAGACATACCGCCAGCGGCAGTAATCTGTACCCCTGAGGCCTTACCGGCAAGTACACGGGCAACATCACCTTCGGCGCGTTGCTCCAAAGCTTCCTCACCGACCGAACTCGTCGCATACCCAAGGGCTTTTTTCTCCCTTTTAATACCCTGAGCAGTTACAACGACCTCTTCCAAGGCCTGTGCATCTTCCTGCATCTGAACATTAATGGTGTCGTTTGCGCCAATCGGCATTTTTACTTCTTTCTGACCTATATAGGTGAAAGAAAGTACTTGACCGACCTCTCCGTTAATAGAGTAGTTTCCGTCAAAATCGGTCTGGGTACCTGTAGTGGTCCCCTCTACGACGATGTTTACTCCGGGCAAGGGAAGACCATCTTGGTCAGTTACCGTACCGGAAATCGTCTTTTCCTGTGCAAATGATATCTGCACAACCAACGCCAATAACAGCGTCAAGATTCCATTGAATTTTGTTCTCATTTTTTAATTATTTGAATTAGCTATCGGCAAAAATCACAAATTCATGTTAATAATCCAAAGGTTTTTTAATAAAACTTTAAGAACGCATTTTATTAATACAACTTTCTCGATCCTTTTTGTGATAGCATAATAATAATGTCAATAATTAAGAGAAAAACTGAGAATATCATAAAAAAGATTATGATTTACCTAATTTTTTTTTGCGAACTGGCCGAATTAGACATTTTTTTGATAATCCTTCAAAAAATATCTTGTGCTTTGGATTTGCAGTCCATTTTGGCTCCCAACAACCATAAGATGCGCAATTGGATTTTGGGTTGCGTGTAAAAAGATTTGCGCTTTGGAAACATGGCCTTTGGTAAGCCCCGATAAACGTTTACTCTTTTTTCGGAATTTTAACAAAAATAAGGCTTTAGAAGCGCTAAAAGCATTTTTTCAGGTGGTATGATTTCGTATATTTCTGTATAAAAAGTAGAAGATGAGAATTTTGAATTTTGTATTGCTTTTTGCGGTTATAATGACCTGTGCCCAGGGAAATATATATGCTCAGGGCGAGGGAGGCGTATTTACGGCCAATCGTTTGGCGGCCTTGAAGACTGGCGAGGGTGGTTTGGGTAACAACCCCAGTACCATGAACCTATATAGTGACATGCGTATGAAATTCGCCAAAATGGGCGCAGAGGTTTCCTTGACTTTAGATGATATAGAAGGTACCATATATCTTAATGAGAAGTTCAATCTCGGAACATTGGCTTATGGCGGACAGGCTTTAAAAAAATTGCACATGCGTTACGATGCATATAACGACGAGGTAGAGATTAAGGAATCCGCCGCCACGGAAGAAGTTCAGGCATTGATAAAAGACGCTGAACTCTCTTGTTCACTGAATGGTTCAACTTTTATTTTCACTACAATGGTTGATGCCGATAACAACGAACGAAGTGGATATTTGATTCCCCTGTATGAAGGTAAAAAATATAGTCTCTATGAACGTAGATCGAAGGAATTTAAGGAAGGCAAACCAGCGAAGACTTCGCACGGCACTTCTTTTCCGAATCGATTTGTTGATGCTTTTGAATACTATGTGAAAATTGAGGAAGGCATACTTGAATTCGTAAAGGCGAACAAGAAAGACCTTATTGCTGTCTTCGGAAAAGAACGAGAAAAGCGAATCAAGGAGTATATAAAGGATAAAAGAATAAACCTGAACGATCAGGGCGATTTGATAGACCTCTTTTCTTTTGCAAATACCCTGTAGTAATAATAAGGTATTAGATTATCGCATGAGTGGCCCAGTTGGGTCTCGTGTAAGGATTGTGAATTATTAAATGTTGAAGGTTTGAAAAACTATATCCTCTTTTTGGTTCTTACTTGTGTTTGTGGCGTAGAAGTCAATGCGCAACGAAAGACTATACAGCCTTGGGGCGTATCCAGCGGTCTTTGGGACCATAGTAAGTCCTTGGGCAACAACCCGTCCTCTGAGAATTTTTATAGCGATATGCGAATGAAATTTGCCGAAATGGGCGAAGAGGTAAAACTTACCTTGGACGATATTGAAGGAACCATATATCTTAATGGGCAATTCGCGATCGGCACGCTTTTCTATGAAGGGGAGGCATTCAAAAAATTACAGCTCCGCTATGATGCCTACAATGATGAAATGGAACTTAAGGAATCCGCTGGGTCCGAAGAGGTCAAGGCTTTGGTGAAAGATCCCGGGCTTTCATGTTCCCTGAACGGAACGACCTTTATATATACCGCTATGACCGGAAAGAACGATACACGGCGAAACGGTTATCTGATACCTTTATATGAAGGAAAAACGTTTCGGCTCTATGAACGTAAAATAAAGGACTTCAAAGAAGGTAAGCAAGCAAAGACCTCTCATGGCACTTCTTTCCCGAATCGTTTTGTTGACAACAATGAATTTTATTCCAATAAGGAAAATAGCATACCTAAAATCCTTCCTGCCAAAAAATCTGAGATCATTCCCATCTTCGGAGAAGAAAAAGAAAAAACCATTAAAAAATTTATAAGGGATAAGAAAATCGATCTGTCGAAGGCTGGTGATTTGGTCAATCTGTTCGCATTCGCTAATACGTTGGAGTAGGCAACAATTAATGCATACGGCAGATGACCGGCTTGATAATCTGCAATAAAATTAGAAGGTTATGAGAAATATATTGACAATACTATGCTCTTGCACTGCATTTATCGTTGTTGGTGCTATGATGGCTCAGGGCAATATTCATTCGCCTGGGGAGGGAGGAGTCTTCACCCCTGAACGATATGCCTTGCTCAAAAGCGACCGTGGTGAATTGGGAGGATTGGGCAACAACCCAAACATGATGAACCTCTATAGCGATATGCGTATAAAGTTCGCCAAAATGGGTGAAGAAGTAAGGCTTACTCTTGACGACATAGATGGATCTATTTATTTAGTCGATAATTTTGAACTAGGCACCATTTACGACAGGGGCGTTGCATTTAAAAAGTTGAATATGCGTTATGACGCCTATAACGATGAGTTTGAGATTAAGGAAACAGGCACCTTCGAAAGCGTACAAGCTTTGGTCAAACACTCCAATATTTCTTGTTCTTTAGCAGGTGATACTTTTATCTATTCTGAATACGGTGATAGTAGGAAGATGACAAAAGAAGGATACCTTACTATCCTTTATTCAGGCGAGGTGTATAAACTCTACCAACGTATTGTAAAAGTCTTTAAAGAGGGGAAACAAGCCAAGACCTCACATGGAACATCGTTTCCGCATCGATTTATTGAAGAAGTTGAATTCTTTGCTGGTAAGAATGGTGAAATACCAAAATGGCTACATGCAAAGAATTCTGAAGTTTTATCCTTCTTCGGAGGGGACAAAGAAAAATCCATCAAAAAATTTATAAAGGATAAGAAAATCAATTTGACACGCCGGAAAGATCTTATTGACCTTTTTGCTTTTAGCGATCAGTTGGAGTAAATAACATATATAAAGAAAAAAATAATATGAAAAAACTAATCATTTTTTTAGGCCTTATAATATTTGGCTTTCAAGCCTATGCCCAAAGGGGCATGATGAACGAATCATTTAGAATAGGCGGGGACAGGACCGCGAGGGAGGCACTTGGGCTTTGTTGTACGACTCAGGCATCTCTGGGCAATAACCCCACAGTGATGAACGCCTTCTCTGATTTTAAGGATTCGTTTGGTGATCCCACTTTTACCAAACAGTCCGGTTATGCAAGAATCAAGGGTACGGCCTATTATGATAAAGAATTTGTCGAAGCGACCATTTTTGCCAATGGCGATGAAGCGGCACGATTTTATGTCCGATATGATGCATTTAACGATGATATAGAAATAAAAAGGAATAAGCATAATATCAATACGGAATCGCTCGTGAGAGATGAAAATATTTCCTGTAAAATAGATGGCGAGACCTTGGTCTACAAAACATTTACGGATACCAAGAAGAATGTTGCAACGGGGTATCTTAGTCCCATATATAAAGGTGGCCGATATGTTATCTATGTGCGCAAGATGAAAATTTATAAGGAAGGAAAAGCGGCAAAAACCTCTCATGGTACCACATTCCCACCAAGATTTTTGGATAAGACCGAGTATTATGTAACCGCTGGAAAGCATAATCCGCAACATGTAAATCTTAGAAAGAAAGAGGTTCTTGCCTTTTTTGATAGTGAGGAAAAGAAAAAAATAGAATCATTTATAAAAGACAAAGGCTTGAAGTTTGAAACTCCCTATGATTTGGCAAAAGTGTTTGAACATGCTGAGCAAATTTCTACTACAAGAGTTGCGTCGAGACAGTAGGAAAATAATGGAGATATTTCAAAACAGACTATTGGTTTATGATAAAAAGGCTCCACTGCAAAGTGGAGTCTTTTTGTTGAAATTCAAATCCTTGTTCGTAAGTGCCTCAGAAGCTAAATTTAGAAGTCTAGGCTTCCTCGGTATGGGCATTAAATTGTATGGCGAAATGGGCGATGTATGTTGCTTATTGACTGAGAGATGGACTTTCGGAAAAAAATCCTGAAAATTTAGTGTCCTATGATTTGAATTATTATGAAATAGTCTTACATTTGCCAGCCCTTAAACAGGGGTAAGTTTTTATACATATATATTATAGTATGCCAACAATTTCACAATTAGTACGAAAAGGAAGAGTCACTATTACCAAGAAGAGTAAATCGGCTGCTTTGGATTCGTGTCCTCAAAGGAGGGGTGTTTGCACAAGAGTGTATACGACAACTCCTAAAAAACCGAACTCCGCAATGCGTAAAGTTGCTAGGGTGAGGTTGACTAATGGAAAAGAGGTCAATGCCTATATTCCAGGAGAGGGTCACAATTTACAAGAGCACTCGATAGTATTGGTAAGAGGAGGAAGGGTGAAAGATTTGCCAGGAGTTAGATACCACATCGTAAGGGGTGCTTTGGATACTGCAGGAGTCGCAGGTCGAACTCAACGAAGGTCTAAATACGGTGCAAAACGCCCGAAGAAGTAATCAAAACTTTTTTAAGAAGCAGTAATGAGAAAAAAACAGGCGAAAAAGAGGCCGCTTTTACCGGACCCAAGATTTAATGATCAATTGGTGACACGTTTTGTCAATATGATGATGTGGGATGGGAAGAAATCAGTTGCCTTCAGTGTATTTTACGATGCCATGGATATCGTAGAGGAAAAAAAGACCGATGAAGAAAAGACGGCATTGGAGCTTTGGAAAGATGCACTCTCCAATGTCATGCCGCATGTTGAGGTGCGCAGTAGAAGAGTTGGTGGTGCCACTTTTCAGATTCCGATGCAGATTCGACCCGATCGTAAAATCTCTACGGCCATGAAATGGTTGATTAGTTATGCAAGAAAGCGTAACGAAAAGGGAATGTCGCAAAAATTGGCGGCAGAGGTTCTGGC
>CAYGPR010000026.1:0-50771 GCA_964351985.1 uncultured Maribacter sp.
TCAATAAGCGCCGCTGCAATCAACATCGCCGTTTGAATCTTTCCGTAAGCTTCTGGCTGACGAGCGATCGCATCCATTGCTGAACCACCGATCCTACCGATACCGATACCGACACCGATTACCACCAAACCTGCACCTACCATTACTGGAATTTCCATAATCTATCTAGTTTAAAAATTAAAAATTCAATATGCACTGTTACTAAAAAGATTTCCGCCTTCGCGGAAATGACAATAAAATTATCTATAAATGCTGTACCTCTCCTTCATGTTCTTCGCCATGCTCATGGGTCTCACTTGCAAAACCAAAATACAAGGCCGATAGCATCGTAAATATATAGGCCTGTAACAAAGCCACCAATATCTCAATCAAAGAGATGGCGAACGCCAGCCCAAATGACAGCGGGCTGCCCAGCCAGTTCTTAAAAATGAACATAAGCCCGATCAAACTCATCAAAACGATATGGCCCGCCTGCATATTCGCATACAATCGAATCAATAACGAGAATGGTTTGATAATAAGCCCTAAAAGTTCAATGGGAACCAATATAATGTAAAGTGGAATTTTGGCGATCCATGGCATGGTATCTCCCAAAGGATCGAACAAATGCTTCCAATAATCTTTGGTGCCGGTAAAATTGGTCAACAAAAACGTCATTAGAGCTAAAGCCAGAGTTACCGCGATATTTCCGGTAACATTAACACCAAGAGGAGTGAGGCCGAACATGTTTAAGAACCATATAAAAAAGAAAATGGTCAACAAATAGGGCATATATTTTTTGTATTTCCCTTCGCCAATATTCGGCCTTGCAATGTCATCCCTGATATAAAGCACGATGGGTTCGAAAAAACGCCCCGCTCCAGTAGCAATCAAACCGTTCTTTGTGTACGATTTTGCCAGGCTGGAGAATAACCAGAGCATTAAAAGACCTGTAATAAAAATCATTACGACGCTTTTAGTAATGGAAAAATCCAATGGTTTGACGTTGGTAGGATGATGCTCTTCATCGTAATTGATGGTGCCTTCGGCATCTGTCTTGTAAATCTTGCTATGGTACAGTTTGTAATAATCGCCACCTGCCTCTGCAACCGTTTCGCCATGGTGGAATTTTGATGACGAAAAAACTTTCAATCCGTCGTCCCAAAGAATGACTGGCAGGGGAAAACCATAATGATGGACTAATCCGTTTTCATCGGTACTTGAGAAGAGATTGAAATCGTGCGAATCTTGAAGATGATGCTGTATGTACTCCTTTATTTCAGTTTTTTTATCCTTCTTAGGTGCGGTGGGGGCATGCTCGTTTTCCTGTGCAAAAACAGCTCCGCCAACAAATAACAATGAAATAAGAAGAAATTTGGTAAAGTACGTTATGCGCATGTTGCTCAAAAATATCGTTCCCTAAAAATCGGTGCAAATGTACGCTATTCCGTTAAAAAGAAAAAAGCATTTTCATTCTTTATTTTAAGGGATTAATGGCATGGGATTTCAGTACAGTTTTTTGAGCATTTTGGCGATAAAAATGGTCTCTACGACTAAACAAATTGCATAAGGAAAAAAAAAAGCGGCAAACTCTAATTTGTTCATTGTACCGTCTTCTTGAAAGGCGGGATAAAATAAGAGGAAAAAGAAAATGAACTTGAGAAAACTACCGGCCATAAAAAGGAACCCGATATAGTTTTTCAACTTGCTTTTGAATACGAATAACAGACCATAGATAAAGGCTGCAAGGATGCCGTTTACGATATATGATAGGACGATTTTATCGCCATATTTGGGAAAGCCCGAATTTTCCAGTAAGGTGATATGGGTTACGAAAACAATTCCCAAAACAATGGAAAGAAGTATCAAGAATTTTAAAACAGGGTACACTTTGGACATAAATTTCGATTATTCAACGGACATGACCGTGAAGTAAAAGAAGCCGCAAAATACATAAAGCGTTTTAGAATTCATTAGTGAAAATCCGTGTCTTTAAATAGGTCGACATGAAGTGACCGAATAATATTCCCTTAATTATCGAATGGTTTCGAATAATGGCCTTGGAATCAAGCTTAAATTCAATACTTTATTCGTTTCAACTGCCGCAAAACTACCCAAATAGCGATTGCCACCCCGATGATAGTGGCAATCGCGGTATAGATTTTTTTTTCGTTTTGGTATTTCTCATCGAGCCAAATACCGCCCTTGGCCGCCAAAAAGATAATGGCACCCATTTCAAAGGCAATACCCGAAAGTAGTGCTACGTTTTTTAGACTGCTTTTTTTCTTACGAGGCTTTTGCTGCTTCATTGCCCGATTTGGAACTTGAACTTCCTGCCAAAGCCGATTTGAAACCTCCGCCACTTGAACTTGAACCGCTGCTTGAGGCCGTACTTGAGGCCGAACTACTACTAGCGCTACTCGAACTACTGCTTACAGAGCCACCTTTACCTTTCATATTACAGGAAGCGTTAAACGTTGCGCCAGGCTCCACCGCCAATTTCGATACCACCACGGTACCTTCGATAACGGCCGACGATTTTAAGGATAGTAAGTCGGAAACCAACAATTCACCATTAAAGCTTCCTTCGATATCCGCATTTACGCATTCCACTTTTCCATGGATATAGCCGTCTTTTCCAATGACTACTTTACCGGATGTCTTGACGTTGCCGTCCAATTTTCCGTCAATTCGAAAATCAGCCTCAGAGATGATCTCTCCTTTGATTTTCGTGTTCTTTTCGATTCTGTTGGGTTGTCCTCCGATTTCGTTCATAGTTCTAGGTTTTTGTCTGTCTGAAAACATTCGTTAAGGTTTTGGGGTTAAAAGCGTATTCTTATAGTCTTGTAGGTTTTTATGCACCTGTATTGTTTTATAATTGGATGATAATATTACAAAATTTTCATTTTTAATCTTATAGTCTTTGTTTTTTTGGAGTAATTCTACGTAACCGAGGGAGAAGTCTTTCGACTTAAACCCATGTACGACAATAAATTGGTCTTCCAAGGTATAAATATCTTTTGAAACTGTGTTCTTATATTTTAAATCTTTTATCGATTTTTCCAACTTTTCCTTCAATTCCAAGGCCTTTTCATTTTCATGACGTTTGAAAGGGAATACGACCTTCCAATTTCCGGTACCGGTTACACCCACTTCGGTTGTAAATTCTTTGGGCTCCAATTTGGGCAATTGTTCGGCGATCATCTGCTCGGCTTTTTTACCTTCAGGGTTGTTCGGATAGGTCAGTGCCACATAGTTCAATGCCTCTTTGAAAGGTTCGTAACCGTTCAATCTACCTATGGCATTCGCCTTCAACATTTCAAACTTCGGTACAATGGGGTCGCCTGTATATTTATTTATATTTTCCTCGGCTTCTGTAATGACCCTCAGAAACTGCTGGTCTCGGAACAGTTTGAAGAGTTCACCATACCGCATATCGGGGCTATCGGAACTATCCGCCAAAACGGCCTGTGGATTCAACAATATTTCTGCGTAGCGTGAATCACCATGGTTTTTAATAATGTCATCTTTCATGGTTGCGGCCAACGGACTGCCCTCTTCTTCGTATATCTTGAATAAGTTGTATTTGGATGGAAGTATCAACCGTTCTTCGGGATCCGATTTTAGAACATCTTCCAATTTTCCGGCGGCCAACAGGTTTTCCTTGAACTTTTCCTTATATATCAATCCCAATTGATAATTGGCAAAATTGCGCTCGGTGTGCAAACTGTCGATTACCGAAACATCCGTTGGAATTCTATCTATATAAAAATCCAGTGAATATTTTTCATCTAACGAAGGCTCTCGATCAAGGCTATCGACCTGTGCTACTGCATTGTCATCGTTCGAATTCGCAATAATGTTCTTATTGCTCCAACGCCAATCGTCTTCCAGTTCACGGTTGCCCCATTTATTGGTAAAATCATTTTTTCCGTATCCTAGGCTCTGAAGGTTATAGAAGTAAAATTTTCCTTTGTTTTCCTTACCACCTTTTGAATCGGCGAACGAGGCAAAACTGGCCGTGATCTTTTCCTCCGCTTTTTTGGCCGCTTCTTCATCGGCCTTTTTGATTTTTGCGATGTGCTCCTCAAAATAGGCGAACCGTTCTTCGGGAGACATATTATAAAGGTTGATGACGCTATCGGCATGTTGCGCGATATCCTCATATTTGATGACATCCTCTAGATTGTCCAATTTCTTTTTAGTAGCCCTGAATTTTTTGGTGTTTTCGGGCAAATTGGTCAGTACACTGTCGTAATAGGCTCCCGCGGTCTTGTATTCGTTTTCGTCAAAATTGTATTCGGCCAAGTTCTCGTAATTCAGTGCATTCAGCTTAGGTTCATTTTGGGTAGCTCGTAACGATTTATTGAAATAGGCAAGTGCCAAGCTATCGGAACCACGGTCTAAATGGAACTCTGCTACCTGACGGTAAATTTTATCTAAAAACGGACGGTTTTCGCGGTTTTCTTCGAGATCTGTTAGGTATTCTAAAAGTTCTTCCTGATTTTCATCGGTTATTTCGGTATTGCGAAGTTTCTGGATTTCTGCATTGATCATATACACCCGGGGCGATCTTCTGTTCAAATCGATAACCTTATCAAAAGCATAATTGGCACTGTCTTTATGGCCAAGCTGATTGTAAAGTTGCCCGATAATATAATAATACCTGCCTTTTTCAGGATTCTTTTTGGAGTAATGCGAGGCAACCTTCAATTGTTGGATCGCCGTGTCCAATACCTTTTCGTTGATGTAAGCTTGTGCCATCATCGCACGAGCGTCGGCATATTCTTGATCTTTGAGGTTTTCATATTTCATCAGACGCTTTAGGTTCTTGATGGCCAAATCTTCATTTTCTAATCGGATATTGACTTTTTCGCGCCAAATATGGGCCTCGTTCAGCTTATCGCTGTAGGTATATTTTTTGATGATATAATTGAAGGCCTCGAGTGCCGGAATGTAGCGCTGGTCAAAATAGCGAGCCTTGCCCAAAAGGAGAAAAGCTTCATCGGTCTGTGGGTTGCGCTCTTCGTCTTTGATGTCCATACTGTGTTTTTGTACGGCCTTGGTCGCTTTTTCTTCGCCCCTGATAAAATTCGGATTGTTATCTTCCGAGTCGAGCTTTAGGTCTTCGGTGACCTGTAACCGTTCAATGGGAAGTATTTCCCAATAATCATCCTTGTAGTTCGCGTTCAGTTCTTCCCGCCCTTCGTCAAAGGCAAGGTTACCATTATAAAGCACATTATACTTGGTATTCAGGGCATGCCAATTTCGGTTCAGAAAGGCATCTTTTTTGGTCGAACATGCGTTGAAAACGATGCCCCCTAGAACGGCGGATATGATAAGTTTAAATCGTAGTTGCAAAATTGTATATATACGTACGTAATCTAAACTAAAAAACAACGGGAATATTATGCATTTGGTCGGGAAAAACTAAAATAGTATTAGTGTGGCGACACAAGAAGTCTCCTTAATTTACAGACCGAGCAGTCTATTACCCTTACATTTCATCGGGAACATTCTTTGTTTTTGGGTAGTTCAAGGATTTTTTTGGGTCGGCAATCGAGGGTTTTATTCCTATTGCCCTATTTCGAACTATGGAAAACAGACCATGTGGTTGGTTACTGTCAAATCAGACCCGTTTGGCTTAGAGGCGGTCTAAAAAGTCTTCTAGCATGTCATATTGAGCTTGTCGAAATATTTAAACATGCTGATTATCAATCATCGGTTTCGACAGGCTCAACCTGACAATGTTGAAAACAGGACTTTTTAGACCGACTCTTTCATTATTCCAAACCAATATCATTCGGATACTTCCTGCGGGGCAATACTGGCACCGAAGAAGGTTTCCAGCTCTCTTAAGGTTTCTGCCGATGTTTCAATGTCCTTAACGACTTCGCCCTTGTTCAGAACGACGATTCGTTCACAAACTTCTGTCACATGAATCAGATCATGGCTCGATACCAAAACGGTCACGCCTTGTTTCGCAGCCAGATCTTTGATAATTCCCTTTAAGCGGATTTGAGTCGTAGGGTCTAGATTAGCAAAGGGTTCATCTAAAATCACCACTTCAGGATTGCCTATAAAGGAAGCCACAATCCCAGCTTTTTTCTGATTCCCCTTGGATAGATCACGCAGGTATTTCTTTTGCCCAAGGATTTCTCCATGGAAAAAATCCTGAAAACTAGAAAGAAGCGCATTGACATCGGCCTTGTTCTGATTTCGAAGTTCCCCAATAAAATAGAAATATTCTTCAGGAGTCAGATATCCGATCAAAAAGGTCTCATCGATAAAGGAGGATGTAAAAGGTTTCCAATCTTCACTTTTATCGACTTGAACACCATTATTGATAATGTGGCCCGTTGTGGGCTGGATCAAGTCGAGCAAAAGACTGAAAAAAGTAGTCTTTCCGGCGCCATTGTTTCCTACAAGGCCGAAACTTTGACCTTTGGGTATCTGAAGCTGCTCGATGTTCAGCACAATTTGGCTTCCGTATTTTTTTGTTAGGTTGTTTGTTATAATCATATCGTTCAAATTAAACATCGTTATTAGACCTCAAGGATCGCTCGTGCCTCGGTTGTCAGTCTGAGCGCAGTCGAAGGCCTTTCATGTTCCAAAGCATTTCGACTGCGCTCAATGTGACAGTATTAAGCTCAAGCTCAAGTTCAAAAAGGGTTTATGGGTTTATCGTTTATGAGTTTATTTGCGTTTCCTTTTTATAAACGAATAAACCCTTAAACTTATAAACTCATTCAACTATTTTTCTCTTTAAATCCGGCAATCATGGCGTATTTTTTCTTTCGGTAGGCATCCGTTATCCTATCCAATAATTGCTTGCGAAACGCGAAGCCGATTACCCCCATAGTACCTAGCGTCAGCAATGCTATCTCAAATGAAACGAAGGTCTTCAAAACAAAATAGATAATACTCGGAACGACCATTAACGGTAGCAAGACCAAAAATTGGGTCGCGCTGGTGCCCTGCATATTGCCCATTGCACTTTTGGTAAGGTCAATGCGCTTTTTGTTGAAGGAGCCGAAATACAATATTACAGGTATGTTCACGCCAAGATTATAGATTGCACAGGCAAAATTAATGGCCAAAGCCTGCCAGCCGAAATATACATAGGGAATGGAAAGCAAGAACATAAAGACCACACTGACCGAAATAAGGCCTGCCTTCGATTCGAGATAACTGCGCAGGGGAATGTTCTGTGCCATCATCATACTATAATATTCACTATCCCAAGCGGGTATGAACTGCCCAAAATTCGATAGGAACATGCCGGTCATAAATATTCCGACGAACAGATAGATGGTCGATGTGCTTCCATAGGTGTCCAAGCTATAAAATATCAATCCGTAGAAAATCATCGCCATCGAAATAAAGAATTGCATTTTGGTGCGTTTGTTGCGCCAGATGAGTTTCATATCCAACTGTAAAAAGGGGGCGATACTGCCAAAACGCCTGGTCCATGCCAAATCGGAGGTAATGGCTTCCTTGGTTTTCTTTTTTAGGGATGCATCTAAAAAAATCCTATTCCGTAAAAATTTATAGTTTACATAATACAACGCAATAACCGTCAATAAAGGTACGAGCGCTAAAGCGGGACTCTGATACAAAGCATAGAACAGCTTACCGGAATATTCCGTAACGGGAAATATGCCAAAACGCTCAAGGCCATATAATACTACGATCAATATTCCCAACGCAATAAGCACTTTGTCGCTTTTGTTGATTATAAAATTCAGATAATTGATGACCAAGATGATACAGATCAAAGAGAAGAGCCACACCAATACGTTGAGTGCCGGATACCCTTTTATCAACAATACGATTACAAAGGGAATAAATAAAAATAAAGAGAGAATGTTATAAAAAGAAACGCTCGAACGGCCCAGAATATAATGCGTAATGCTGCTTTTTTTCACGGGCAACATGAGCAAAGGCTTTACATCCATTACCGGAAGCTTCTGCATAAAGTAGCGGAAGAAAAGTTCGATGAGTATCCAATAGATGACATATTCGCTTACTTTGAGCATGGGATCCACCCCCGGAAAAACCTCCTCCAGTATAAAAAAAAGGCCTGACCCAAGACCGATCAAAGAAACCATCATATAGATGGCGAGAAAAATCATCAAGATGCGTACTGCGAGTCCTTTTCCGAAGGAAGACGATCTAAAAAAAGACTTCCATTGCAAGCTGACAAAATGTTTGAACATCGGTTGGTAGTTTTTTGGTTAGTGCTGTAAATATAAAATTTGTTACAACCCAAAGCTATTTTTTGCTGTTTCCATTTTACTATGGTATTTCCAATGCTTAATTTTGCAATCCATAAATAAAAAGTATGTAGTCGGCAGTAATAGTAGGCCGTTTTTGACGCATGTACTTTTTGACTCTTTAGCTTTTTAATTCTTTATATTTAAAAAAACATGGCCGATTTCCATCCCCTCAAGGTTAAGCACATAAAATCTCTTACTCCAAGTTCCGTTGCGATTACTTTTGAAATTCCAAGAGATTTAATTCAGACCTTCGATTTTATTCCCGGACAGTACATTACCATCAAAAAGGAAATCAAGGGCACAGAACTGCGTAGGGCCTATTCCATCAGTTCCTCTCCGAAAAAAGACAGTATAACCATAGGTGTCAAAAAAGTGGATAAAGGAGGGTTTTCGGATTACGCCCATTCGAAATTAAAGGCAGGTGATGTTCTTGAGGTCATGCCACCCGAAGGCCGATTCGTTTTCAGCCCGAACCCGAATCCGAAGAATATTGCCGCTTTTGCCGCCGGAAGTGGAATTACACCGATAATGAGTATCGCGCGGAGTGTTTTGGCCAGCAACCCAGTTAATAAATTTGTATTGGTATATGGTAATAAATCGCAGAAAGAGACCATGTTCTATACGGATCTCGTTAAACTGGAATTGGATTATCCCGATCGGTTCTTCGTTTATTTTACGAATAGCCAAACACGAGAAGATGATTCCCTTTTCGGCCGAATCGACGTTTCTACCGTAAACTATGCCATGAAAAACAAGCATAAGGATGTCGATTTTGATGGCTATTACCTTTGTGGCCCTGAAGATATGATCAATCTGGTTTCCGATACCTTGCAAGAAAATGATATTCCCAAAGAGAAAATACATTTTGAGCTTTTCACCACCACGGAAATCTTGGACGAGCTTCCCGAAAAGGCCGATGGCAAAACCGAGGTCACCATAGTTCTAGACGATGAAGAGTTCACTCTTTCCATGACTAAAAACGAACTCGTTCTCGACGCCGTTCTGAAACAGAACATAGATGCTCCTTATTCGTGCCAAGGAGGAGTCTGTAGCAGTTGTATCGCACGCATTACCGAAGGAAAAGTAGAAATGGTCAAAAATCAGATCCTGACCGATGGCGAGATTGCCGAAGGGTTGGTATTGACCTGTCAGTCGCACCCAACTACGCCAACTTTGAAGGTGAACTATGATGATGTATAAGCCTGAATAAGGTTTTCTCCTATTCAAGTTTCAAGAGATAGTTCTTTCAGTTTACGGGAAGCATATTCATACCCGACAACATAAGCTTTTTCAATCCCTTTTTTATCCAAGACGCCTATTTTTTCCAGTTCTAGGGGTTCGAATATCAAATCGCATTGTTTAAGTTTTTGACGATTGATGGCATAGATCATAAGTGAAGTCGTTCGGTTTGCAAGCTGTAACGATGAGTTAATTTCCTTTTTTTCCACCTGTTTGATGACCGAAACATTGCTTCCAATAATAAAATCAACTTTGTTCTTTAGCGGTTCTAGAGGGAAGTTGTTCATAATACCGCCATCGGCATAAAAACAATTATTGATTTCCAAGGGACTAAATACAGGAGGCAAAGCGGCCGAAGCCAAAAGGGGCCGTACCAATTCTCCTGACGAAAAAAATTCCTCCTCACCCTTCTGCATATTGGTGGCAACCACATACAACTCTCTTTTCAGCTCTTCGAAATATTTGGGAAAATAGCGCTGAAAAACTTCGAAATACCGTTCGGTATCTACAAGGCCCGGCTTCATTATTGTAAAGAAGTTATATTTGAATAACGGAGTTTCCTTGAAGAACGACAGCATATCGGCTACCGACGTGCCATTCGCGTATAAGGCACCTACAAGAGCACCGACACTACTGCCGGAAACAATTTTGGCAGACACAGCGTGTTCTTCCAAAGCGTGAATTACCCCAATATGGGCCATGCCCCTGACCCCGCCTCCGGAAAGCACTAATCCAACAGATTCAGATTTCAAGTTCATTTTTTTTTTGATTTTTAGATATACAAAAGTACTATGTACAGAATAACTTATTATATGATAATCTGGCTAACAAGTAACATCTATACATTGTATTTAAAAAAATTATAACCCCTCTTTCTCTCTTTAATTGAAGCTCTGCTGTAATTAAGAAAACATTGTCTCGACCAAACCCATAGCATTGATTTTTCGTAAGTTTACACGAGTATTGTTTATATGAAAATACACGAACAACATTATACAGCGGTATTAGTTTTCGCAAACTCTTCTTTCGAAGAAATGAGGCGTAAAAAAATTGACTGCGGAAGCCAACTTTTCGATGCTCTTACCCGACACACCTTAAAAACGGTCGAGAAAACGGGATTGCCCCTTTTTCATATTACAGAAGATGAACAAAAAGGAAGTTCCTTTGGTGAACGTTTTACAAATGCCATGCAATATGTTTTCGATCAAGGGTTCGAAAATGTTATTACCGTAGGCAGTGACAGTCCGCACTTGACCAAAACACATATTCTGAGTGCGATTTCTCAGCTAGAAAAGGGCAGGTCGGTCATCGGACCTTCAGCAGATGGCGGTTTTTATTTAATGGGATTGCATCGCTCGGATTTTGAAAAATCCGATTTTGAATTGTTGTCTTGGCAAACATCCCGTATACGCGAAGAAGTTCTCGATTTGTTATCGCTTTCCTATGAGAAAATTCATTTACTTCCAACACTTTTTGATATCGATACGTTTCGGGACCTTAAAACAATTGCAAAATATGCTTCCGGACTGAGCGAAAAAGTATTGCAGTTAGTACGTTTGATGATTTCTTTAATCATCAAATCGGAAATTCCCGTATTTTCATTCGTTGCATCATTTCTCTCTCCAATTCACTTTAACAAAGGATCGCCCATCCACTCTTTTTCTTAATTATTTATTTTCAATTTTTTGAGATTCCAATATAGTCATCATCTAGTGGCCTTTGGTATCCTAATATAAAACCCTTAAAACAATACTATCATGGCAAACCCATATTACGACGCGGCCGATCTGCGCAAATTCGGCAAGATTACGGAATGGAGCGAAGAGCTTGGCAATAAATTTTTTGAATACTACGGAAAAGTCTTTGAGGAAGGTGCCCTCTCAGCCCGGGAGAAATCATTGATCGCCTTGGCCGTTGCACACGTGGTCAAATGCCCCTACTGCATTGACGCCTATACCAAAGACGGTCTCGAAAAAGGCATCACCAAAGAAGAAATGATGGAAGCCGTACATGCCGGGGCCGCTATCGAAAGTGGAGCGACCTTGGTACATGGCGTGCAGATGATGAACAAGTATAATAAGTTGAGTATGTAAAATAGTTGATAGTTGTTCGTTGATAGTTGTCGGAAAATTCAAAACGCTGAAACTATCAAACATCAACTAACAATCGACAACTAAAAAAATGGCTACAAAATCATTAAAAGCAAGGCATAACGAACTTGCCGAGAACAATAAGCAACTCGAAATCTTAAACGGAGGCATCTTTGCGGATGGTGAACTGCCCTATTTCAAAGATAAGATTGCGAACATCGGGCAATATCCTTTGCGCCCGAAAAAATTGGAAATCCTTCAGATCAATGTGGGTTACATGTGTAACCAAGTTTGTGAACATTGCCATGTTGATGCAGGGCCCGACCGTAAGGAAATAATGACCCCTGAAACCATGCAGCTCTGTTTGGAGATTATCAAAAACACCGAAGCACATACTTTGGACCTTACCGGTGGAGCGCCAGAAATGAACCCCGACTTTCGTTGGTTCGTTGAAGAGGCGGCAAAAGCTGGAATACAGGATTTTATCGTTCGATCGAATTTGACGATTATCCGTGCGAACAAGAAATATTACGATTTGCCGGAATTCTTTAAAAAACACAACGTACACGTAATCTCCTCGATGCCGCATTATACCCGTGGTAAAACGGACAAGCAACGCGGCGATGGCGTCTTTGATAAATCCATTAAAGCCTTGCAAGAATTAAATGCAGTAGGTTATGGAATGCCGGACAGTCCGTTGCGATTGGATTTGGTCCATAACCCCTCAGGAGCATATCTGCCCGGAGACCAGTCGGCCATGGAGCGTGATTTTAAAAAAGCGTTGAAAGAAGATTTTAATATCGAATTCCACAATCTATTTGCGATTACGAACCTACCTATCGCTAGATTTTTAGATTATCTCATAGCTTCGGAAAACTATGAGGACTATATGTATGCATTGGTAGAAGCCTATAATCCTGCAGCGGTGGAAAACGTGATGTGTACGAATACCATTTCCATAAGTTGGGACGGGTGGTTGTACGATTGTGATTTTAATCAGATGTTGGATTTGAAAGTAGCAAGTAAAATCAAACACATAAAAGACTATAACGAAGATATTTTAAACGACAGGAATATCATCATCTCACAACATTGCTATGGGTGTACGGCAGGTGCCGGAAGTAGTTGTCAAGGTGTGGTAACCTAGTCCATAATTCAGAGGACAAATAGGCCTTTTAATTTTTTTTTGGCCCTGATTTCTTTGATGACAACCAACCAATACGTCGGTGAACTGTCATGTTTGGTAAGAAAAGTAATGCGTTTGATGCATTTCATCGAAAAATAGCCCTAAATATCGTATTCCACTCAACAAATAGGGCTTCTTCGAGTTACTATAACAGACCGCATGGTCTTTATTAACTCAATCCCCTAAATCTCATGGAAAAAAACCTAAAACGACTCGCTACCATGCAGCGCATGGAAATTAAAGGCCTCGAATTATTCTACGCCAAAGGATATCACAGCACAAGTGTAGATGATATCTTAAAAGAACTTTCACTCTCCAAAGGTGCCTTCTACTATCATTATGATTCGAAAGAGGATTTCTTTATTCAGATCATTCAAAACCTTTTGGTCCGTAAAATCTATAGTATGTTGATCGAGCCCATCGAAGGGCATGAGAATCCGTTGGAACTGATTACGAACTGTTTTGAAGAGGCTTTGGAAACCGCTGTGCACAACGAAATGGATTATGGCTTTCTATTAAGCAATTTTTTGAACGAGTTCAATGGCAGAAATCCAAAGATTATGGAGCCCCTGAACGACATTCTCAAAGTGTGGGAAGTGAATCTTGTATCGGCCATTCAACGCGGTAAGTTCAACGGACATATCGATAGGCATGTTGATAGTGAAGGAGCCGCCGTCTACTTGATGAGTTCATTTATCGGAATTCGGACGCTCATGGTAGAAAGTGCCCCAAGTGCCAGAAAATATAGATTTATGGCACAATTGCGTCAATATTTCAAATCTATCGAAGCTAAGCATTCTTCGGTGTGATAGTTTATTCTAATCGCCCAGAACTTCTTTTATTTTTGTCACAACGGTTTCAGGGGAAATAGTCTCCATGATAGTTTCATAACCATGGGGCACTTTATTGCCGTAAACGGAAGTCGGAATTAGTGGATATTTTGTTCTATCGGCCAGTAAGGAGCTGTTGAGGTCTTGCCCGAATGGAGCGAACCCTGCGTAAGGGTGTGTTACGCCCCATAAAGTGACTACCGGAATATCGTACATGGCCGCAAGATGACCATTGGCACTATCCATGGAAAGCATGAGGTCTACATTCGAGATTAGGGCAAGTTCTTCGTGTAATGAAAGCTTTCCGGCGATTACAATACAGTTTGAATCCGTTTTCGCTAGGTTTTCTAGCACTGCTTGTTCTTTTCTACCTCCCCCGAAAAGCAATAGTTTATAATTGTGTGTGTTCCCTAACAATGCAATTACTTTTTCCATCAATGTCAAAGGATACATTTTTCCTTCATGGGCCGCAAAAGGAGCGATTCCGATCCATTTTTTCGGTTCACCACCGATGTGTTTCAATATGGAATCGGATAATTTTTCTTTCGAATACAAGGAAACTTTGGAAAGGTCTAACGTCAAATCCATTTCAGCAAAAACGTCGGCATATCTTTGATGTGTTGATGGTAAAGGTTCGAACACCTTATTTTTTGAAGCTGTAAGAGCTTTTTTATCCCTTCTAGCCTTATCCAATTGATAAAAAGGAATTCTTCCCAACTGAAAATAGTACTTGAGTACATTAGTACGCAATACGTTGTGCAAATCGGCGACTCTGTTTATCCCAAGAGACCTCAGGTCTTTGTAAAGTTTCCAAAGTCCGAAAGGCCCTTTGTGTCTTCCTTTTAGATCCGCTTCAAAAACCGTGACTTGCTCTAGTTGATTGAACAACGGTTTAAAAAAGGCTCTTGTTAGCACTGTGATACGAACTTCAGGATGCTGTTGCAAAAGGGCACGGAGTACCGGCACGGTCATGGCTACGTCTCCCAGGGCCGAAAAACGAATGATTAAGATATGTATGGCAGACTTCTCACTTGATGCCACGAAGTACGGGGTTTAATTCCTCGTCATTGTACATCTTCATTTGTTTGTAGACTTTCATGTACTTTCTTCCGGCCTCGATATCGGCCAACAATTGGTCGATCGCCGTGGATAGATCTTTTCGTTGCTCAAGAAGTATGTTCAATTTATGGGTACACTTTTTAATATGCGTTGCAGATGCGTCGGTTCTATTGGCCTCTTCTTGCATATGATAAATTTTGAGGGCCAAAATCGACAGACGGTCGATTGCCCAAGCCGGGCTTTCAGTATTGATAGTTGCGTCTTCCAAAATTTCTACCGATTGGTATTTATTTAAGAAGTAGCTATCGATATATTCGACCAAATCGGTTCTATCTTGGTTACTGGCATCGATTTTACGCTTCAGAACCAAGGCATCCTGTGCATTGATGTTCGGGTCTCGAATAATGTCCTCATAATGCCATTGTACGGTGTCTATCCAATTTTTTCGGTAGAGCAAATGATCAATCTCACCCTTGGGATACGGATTCGAAAAGGATTGATAGACATCGTCTTTCTCATGATATTTTGATATACTTTCCTCAAAAATGTCAAAAGCGAACTTGCTGAACATAGGTGCGAAATTTAGACAAAGATACCCTTTATTTACGTTATTAACAGACTGGAAACAAAGACCAAAAATGGAATTAAAATACTTGCTATGAGTACTACCTCCTTTATATTGGCCCGTTGTATCGATTCTACGTAATTCGTTATAAAAATGACAGCGGGGAAAAAGGTGACCATTAGGGGATCCGCCCCAGGTGTCGATACCAATGTTTTCAAAAGAATACCTAAAATAAAAGATAGAACAGCCAATCGCATGGTCACTATTTTGCCAAGGCCCGTTTTTCCTAATTTCAGAAACGAAAAAACAGTCGTAAAAAGAACGATGAAAACATAGATGATGAATTTCGAGCTATTGCCCCAATCCAAAAAATAGGAAACATTGAATGTAAGGTCAAAAGTATAATGCTCTAACAAAAAAGAGGTGTTGTTGGCCAATATCAAAATGCAATACGCTATCGTGAAAAATGCAAAGATTCCGGTTAAGGGCACCATCCAATTTCTAATATTCTTGGGCTCGTAAATATATATCGCCGCAAAAACGAGAAGGAGAAAAAGTAAGGCCCATTCATAAAAAAGGCTGGAAATCAACACCCATAGCGTAGCATCGAAAATCTTCAGCTTTATGTTTTTCAATGACCGAACGCTAATCAGCCTTCGGGTCGCCAACAATATAAAAAAACTACATAGTATTGCGTTGTTGTCGGATAAAGTTTCAGGGAACACCAACATGAGCATGGCATAAAATAACATGGCAAAAGAATTCGGGCCCGTCATTTTATTGCGCTTGACGATGAAGTTGACCACGAATACACTGAACAACAAAACCGTTAGAACAAAAGTTTTTAGTAGAAGCTGCTCATTTGTATTCGTGTTAGCTGAAACAAAAAAGTGCACTATCCAGTACAGCAAGAACAAAAAAGTGAGAACAATGATGTGATTTATAGGTTTTGTTTTACCAAAAATGCTGGAAATCATCTTGAGAGACTGTTTGGAAGTTTGTACATTGTTTTTTTACGCTCCTTTTTGCGCGTTATTTCGTTAAAATTTTTAACCGTAGCCCTACTATGCTGAAAAATTTTGCCTCGTTCCGCATCAAAAATGATCTATAAAAATTCCAATGACAAACTTTCAAACAGTCCCTAATATTTTATACTTTTGTTGCACAAATATAGCTAAGTTGTTCACAGCTGAAGTTCCTTAATTGCCATTTCACAATTAGGAGCTTAATTAAAAACGAAATTATGTGGCGTTCTTTTTTCGAAGGTATTGAAGATTTATTCGTAGATGTGCTTTTTGCACCTTTTAATTTTTTTAGGTTCATGGACAGTTGGTGGGGTGCAAATGCTATTAATTGGATTTTAGCGATTATCGGTTTTGCGGCATTCATCTACTGGATGTTGCAGCTCAAGCAATATAACGATAACGGGGAAGAGGACAAAAGTATTACCTCACATTCGTATTTGTAACCTAAACTATGCTCGGTTACCATCTACTATTGAGGCATTGCATTGGCCGCTCAAAGATCGAACCCAATATCACGTCGATAGTTCATTCCCTCAAAATGTAGTTTTTCAATGGATGCATAGGATTTTTCAAGGGCTTCCTTGAAATCGGTTCCATAGGATGAAATGGCCATGACCCTGCCTCCGTTGGTGAAAACCTTTTCATTTTCAAGTTGCGTACCCGCGTGAAAGACCATTGATTCCGTGACCTTTTCCAGCCCTGAAATTACTTTCCCTTTTTCGTACGCTTCCGGATAGCCTCCTGAAACCATCATTACAGTGGCGACCGTTCGTTCATCGATGAGCAAGTCGATTTCGTGCAACCTTTGATTCGCCACCGCTTCGAAGACCTCTAATAGGTCGTTCTGAATTCTCGGCAATACGACTTCGGTCTCCGGATCACCTAGTCGAACGTTATATTCTATGACATAGGGGTCATCACCGACTTTGATCAATCCTATGAAAATAAAACCTTTGTAAGGAAGCTTGTCCATTTTAAGCCCTTCTACGGTCGGTTTGACTATTCTATCATGTATCTTGTCCATGAACGCATTATCAGCGAAGGGAACGGGGGAAATGGCCCCCATGCCGCCGGTATTGAGTCCTGTATCACCTTCTCCGATACGTTTATAATCTTTTGCTGTGGGCAAAACTTTGTACCCCTTGCCGTCAGTGAGCACGAAAACACTAAGTTCAATACCTGACAGAAACTCTTCTATTACAACGGTTTTACTGGCGCTACCAAACTTTGCATCGACCAGCATCGTTCTCAATTCGTCTTTAGCTTCTTGAAGGTCGTTCAGGATCAATACTCCCTTACCCGCTGCAAGGCCATCGGCTTTCAATACGTACGGTGGGGTCAAGTGCTCCAAGAAAACGTATCCTTCTTCAAGGGTTTCAGAAGTAAAACTTTGATAAGCTGCCGTGGGAATATCGTGCCGCATCATAAACTCTTTGGCAAACTCCTTACTTCCTTCCAATGTTGCCGCGGCTTTTTGTGGCCCGATGACCGAAACAGTTTTCAACGCACTATCCCGAAGAAAGAAATCATGTACTCCGTTGACCAATGGATCCTCCGGCCCGACAACCACCAACTGAATGTCATTCTCGAGAACCGTGCTCTTAATTGCATTGAAGTCATTTACACCAATCGGTATGTTTTTAGCTATTGCGGCAGTACCCGCATTACCCGGGGCCACAAAAAGGTTTTTAATTTTTGGGCTTTGATTTAACTTCCATGCTAAAGTATGCTCACGCCCTCCGGCACCTAGAATCAGAATATTCATTTCACTCAGTTTTTCGCAAAAGTAAACATGTTATACGCAAAAACAACCCCATTGGCATTCAAAGGATACATGCCAGGGAAACAAGGTATCGACAGGCTAAGAAATCATTGACGAATAAGGTCCATAATGAAGTAATTGACCAATAACGAAAGATCCCCTGCAATACTTGCAGTGTAATTGATTACCAAAAAGGCGCTCGACATATTTTCAACAATCTATGATGGCCTTTGTGCGTTTCATCGATAACCCGTTGTATTAATCGGGTGTAACGCAATGTTTATGGTCATTCTTGATAAATCGTATACGATTTTATTTTCGGTTTTGAGAAAAATCTCACGAAACATCAATGTTTTACGTACCTAAACACTGATTTAGTGAGTTCGAAGGACTTCATTTTAATAATATAAAAAACCATTTTTCTAGGCAGGAAAAAAGTGAGTCTTTCTTATAGCCCAATTTATAGTAGCTCAGCCCATACTTGATACTAAATTCGTTTAAAAAAATAGAAACACACGATGTGGATTTAGTCAATTAATGCTTTGATTTTGGTAAGTAAATGAAGATAAACTTAAAAAAACTGTCGATGCTCTTTCTGCTGTAACTCTTTTATTGACAGTGACTTAAAATAATCGTATACGATTTTTAGCCCTTTCGAGCGTTCTACTTTTGGCTCCCAGCCCAGAATTTCCTTCGCCCTGGTGATATCAGGTTGTCTCTGTAGTGGGTCGTCTTTGGGCAAGGGCCTATAAACTATCTTCTGATCGGTTCCAGTCAGTTTGATTATCTCCTCGGCGAATTCTTTTATCGTCGTTTCATGCGGATTTCCAATATTAATAGGGTCTGTGTAATCGCTAAAGAGCAATCTGTAGATGCCCTCTACTTGATCATCGATATAACAGAATGAGCGCGTTTGCGAACCGTCACCGAATACCGTTAAATCCTCTCCTCGAAGTGCTTGTCCCATAAACGCCGGCACTACACGACCATCGTTCAGACGCATACGAGATCCGTACGTATTGAAAATACGCACAATTCGCGTATCGAGCCCGTGAAAACGATGATATGCCATAGTTATGGACTCCATAAACCGTTTGGCCTCATCATATACGCCTCTAGGGCCAACAGGACTTACATTACCATAATAGTCCTCATTTTGAGGGTGAACTAACGGGTCACCATATACTTCCGAAGTAGAAGCCACCAAAATAGTCGCATTTTTTTCCTTGGCCAATCCCAGTAGATTCAATGTGCCTAAGGAACCTACCTTTAATGTCTCGATCGGTATTTTTAGATAATCTATAGGGCTTGCAGGCGAAGCAAAATGTAGGATATAATCCAGTTTTCCGGGCAGATGTACAAAAGTGGTAACATCATGGTGATGAAACTCAAAATGTTCTAATGGGAAAAGATGTTCAATATTCTTTAAATCTCCCGTAATAAGGTTATCCATTCCGATGACATGGAAGCCTTCCTTTATAAACCGATCACACAAATGGGAGCCCAAAAAACCGGCCGCGCCCGTTATCAATACTTTCTTCATTGAATTTCTTCCTCTTTTCTTGATTCCACATCCCTATTTTTCGGTTTCTTCTTCTTCCCGTTCGAATCTTCTACCTTAGCCTTGATTTTGTTGACTCTTCTTCTCAACATAATCTTCTGCTTTAACGTAGCAAAACTGTAATTGTACTTGAAAAAAATATAGCCGAGAGCCACCACCACTGTTACGAGCATAATGACCATACCCAGATTTTTTGCCGTGCTCCCCAATACAATGAAGAGCATAACGAAAAGTAAATTGAAACACCCAATAATAAAGCTAGCCTGCTTATGGGAAAGTCCCCAATAGTCAATGAGTACATGATGGGTATGATTACGATCGGGAGAAAATGGTGCTTTTTTGTTCGCAATTCGAATGGCAAAGACTCTCGCCGTGTCGAAAAGGGGCACGATTAGAATGCTTATGGCGATAAGAGGGGCATTTTCTAAAAGAAATGGTAATTCGGTATAGACATGTGGACGCAACGCAAGAAATTTGAGCGTTAAAATACTGATAACGAAACCCACGATCAAAGACCCGGTATCACCCATGAAAATCTTCTTATCGGAAGATAGATTAAAGCCCAAAAAAGCCATTAAACAAGCGTTCATTGTAATACTTACCAAAGCAAAGAAATACTCTTTGGTCAAGTAAAAAATCGTAGTAAAAATCACCATGATCACAATGCCAACGACCGATGCGAGTCCGTCAATGCCATCTATAAGATTGTACGAATTGATGATAGTGAGCATCATAAAACCCCCGATTATCAAAAATAGGTAGTACGGAATCTCATTGATGTTCAAAAATCCATTTAGCGAATGAATCGTAAAACTCGGATTTGCCAATATAAAAGCTATAGCCAAGACCTGCGCCATGAGCTTCGCTCCAGGAGATATGACTACCAAATCGTCTTTAAGGCCTACTATAAAAAGAATGGTGAGCCCCGGTATTATATACATACCCTCGGCAAGCGTCGTCCAGCCTTTAATGAAGAAAAAGGCAAATATCAGTGTATAGAAAAAAGCAACACCCCCTAAGGTGGGCGTTCGGCTCTTGTGGGAACTTCTATGGTTGGGACTATCCATTAAGCGGCGATATTCCACCACACCAATGATTTTAGGAATTGTCAAGTACGTCAACAGGAAAGATCCTATAAAAATCGATACCGCGGTTTCTAAGAAGTTCATGTCCTAAGGTTGTTAGCAAGAATCTGGACGCTTGCCTTTCGTTACGGTGTTATTATCTATTGCTTGACATATTCTAAGAGTAAATTTAACACGCTTGCGCCTATCTACCTAATAATCACCCCAAATACTACGTTTTACAAAGTATGCCGCTTAGTTTTTTGCTCTGGTAAACTTCTTTAAAAGACCCTCTAGGTTTCTGAGTAATGTAGTCTTTTCAAAGTTAGAGCGATAGTACGATGTTGCATTCTTCTGCATTTGTTCCCTTTCGGTGGAGGCTATATTTTTTAAGGCTATGGCCTTTTGCGCCAGTGCCCCATAATCTCCCGCCGCAACTGCATAACCACAACCACTTTCGTTGATCATTGTATTGGCCTCCCCATTGATCATCCCGAGAATAATTTTCCGGGAAGCCATATAAGCTTGAATTTTTGCCGGAACGGTCAATCTAAAAATGGGCTCATCCTTTAAGGAAACCAGCATGGCATCGGCCTTTGCGAAGAACAGAGGCATAGCGGCCAAAGGATGGCGCCCCATCAAATGAATGTTTTTTAGGTTTTTACTTGAAATCTCGGCCTCTAGCCAAGCAAACTTTCGCCCGTCGCCCACAATGATAAAATTAATACTCTCTTCTTGCACCAACTCCGCAGCGAGCACGATGGATTCAAAGTCTTGGGCATCACCAATATTTCCGGCAAACATGATGTTGAATCCTATTGGAAATTCAAGAACTTCATAATGCATTTTGGCTTCTGAAATAAAGGTGTCCTCAGCCCAATTCGGGAAGTACTCGATTTTTTCACTTTCTTGAATCTTCTCTTCTATGGAACCTCTGAACGACCGGGAGCTGACCAAAATCTTATCCGACTTTCGGTAAATATACCTGACAACGCGATTGAGAAATACGTAAACCTGCTTGTTCTTAATATTTGTAGTAGCGGCAACGCTTTCAGGCCAAAGGTCCAAAATCCAGATAACCAACGGTATATTCCATCTTTTCTTTAGCCAAATTGCCGGCAAGGCCGATGTTATAGGAGATGTGAGATGTGAAAAAATAATGTCATACCCTTTTTTCAGGCGAAATAACGAGCTTAGGTATGCAAAAAAAACAAAGGAAACATAATTCAGCACCAGTGGCATGGCTCCACCCTTCCCCCTGGGCACTATCGGACAACGGATAATGTTGACGCCCCTATGAATTTCCTTTCGTTTGGAAAACATACCGTATCCATCATAAAACTTACCTTTGGGGTAGTTGGGCTTAGCGGTAAGCACAGTCACTTTGTGCCCTTTTGCGACCATATCGAAAGCAATATCGTTGACCTTAAAATCTTCGGGCCAGAAGTATTGTGAAACGATCAATATGTTCATCGGCCTTGGGTCACCCATTTCGAATCACCCTTTTCAAAAGTTCGATACCCAAAACCCATCGTATCCTCATTTTTTGCATAAAGGTATACGGACTCGTCTGTTCCGACATCGCATCGCCTTCGTCGTTTTGAGAAAAGTTTGTCCCATGTCTTCGGAAATAATGTAATTTTTCAGGAATAAAAACCGTCGAGCCGTAAATTTCACCCATAAGGCCCATCCAATTATCGTGGCTCACAATGTTTTTCGGGAAAGGAAGTGCTTTTTCCACAATTCTTCTATGAAAGGCCATACAACATCCCAAATAGGTATTCTTGACCCAGTTCTTTGTAAGCCCACTTCCGGCATTGATAATGCTATAAAACGATTCGTTGATTACGTTCAATTCCCCGTCGACCACCCAACAATCACAGACTACAAGCTCATATTCCTGTAAAGCCTTTGACACGGCCGAAACCCTTTCAGGGTGCCAAACGTCATCTTGGTCGGCCAAAAAGATAAAATCTCCTGTAGCTTTGGACATGGCGTTGCCAAAATTACCGATATGCCCTTTGTTATTGGGCTCGTTCATGAATATTTTAATTCTAGGGTCTTCGAAAGATCGGGCAATGGCCAAAGTATCGTCTGGCGAATGATCGTCGGAGATAATCACTTCGTCATCCGTATCTAAGCATACCAAAATGGACTCAAGTTGTTCCCTTATGAACAAGGCACCATTATAGGTCGCCATGCAGACCGATATTTTTCTGCTCATGAAACTTTTTTAGTTTTTCAAAAATAACAAGTGTGATGAACAAAAAGGTCATGCCCATCGAATTTGTCAAATAGGGATTAAAAACGGACTGTAGATACACAAAGGAAATACCGAACAAAAAAGGCCTTGTGTCAATAAACGCTTTATCTTCAAGCTTTTCTCTGTAAATGTTATAGTTATACGCCTTTAAGAAAACATAGACTAAGAGGAAAAACCAAAAGGAAAGCCCCAAAATACCTTGTTTATGAAAGAGTTCAAGGTACATGATTTCCATATGACCGGGGCGGATAGGTACCCCTACGCCGTACCCATGCCCGATTAAAAAACTGATTGGATCGATTCTTTCAATCACCTGCTGTATTTGTGTAAAACGAATGCTGTCGGATATATTCTTGTTGCCCAATTGTTCGAGAGCTACCGGAACAAAGGCCAGAGCCGTAATTACAATAACGGATATAACAACGATATTCAACATTCGATTTTGACGCGCAACCATAAAACGATATACGATGTAGAAGAAGGTCATTCCGAAAATCAACAGCATATACGCCCTGACAAGGGTAAGCATGATGGCCACGAAAATCAGGATTATTTTTAAGGTATTCCACTTGCTCCTCGGAGCAAAAAAGTAGAAAAAATAACCTATGGCTACATAGACAAAGCCTTTGTAGATCATGGCGATTTCCCCACGAAATCCAAATTCGGCAAAGTACTCCGGTTTCGACATGGCCTGATAAATTGTCAAGTACGGAATCAGCTTTAGGTTGAGCACTACAAAGAAGATAAGGTAGGCGATTGCCATAAAAATGGCGGCGAACTTGAGAAGCCGTACTACTTTGTTTGCAATACGGTAATTGCTGATCATAATGTCAAAAAATGGCAAGATGAAAAAAAAGGAAACCATCTTGACATCATCGAAAATTCTGGAATAATCTTGACTGTTAAAAATGCCCCGAACAATCGCCAGTGTAAAGACGCAGAGAAAGATCAACATGAGGGCGATCGTTGTCTTCATTAGTTTTTTTCCGGCCATCAATAACAATCCAAGGCCGAAAAGGCCTAGAAGAAATAGGTACATTCGTAGCGTCAAGGGGCCGAAGGTGGTGAGTCTGCCAGCACCGCCCAAAAACAGTTCCAGCAAGAATATCGTAAAGAATATTGCAGCTAGCGAGGTGCTTCCTAGTCGTATCTTTAGTGGGATTTTCATACTGACCTTATCCATTCCTTAAGCAATACTTTAATAAAGAAGAGGGTTCTGAACTGCAAACTTAACTTTATGGCCCTCAGTTTGCAAACGATGAAATATTGAATGCTGAAAAAAAAGCTACTGCTTCCGGCGATATGTGCCCCTTCGCAAAAAATCTTGAACCGCGTCTTGATGCTCTCTAGATTTGTATCATCACTCGTAGAGAGGCTGTGTCGATTGTCCGCTGGTATGACGAACATTTGCTTATATATCTTCTGTACTCTCCCTAAAAATTCGTGATCACTAAAATCTAGTTTGATTTTTTCATTATACCCCCCTACTTTATTAAAAACCTCGATGGAAAGCAGTAATAGGCTATTGATAGGGCGTATTCGAGCTAAATCGATTAAGCCGCTTGGAACATGATGCATTCGAAATCCTCTTTTGAAGCGATATTTTGATGGGGATATCAATCGATCATCCGAACCGAACAGGGTGGTTCCAAAAACGTGCATTCCATGTTCTTGGTTGACATGTTCTAAAAAGAGCGGAAGCATGTCCTTTGCTATTTGTGTATCCTGGTCTAGAAACAGAATCCATTTTTTGTTTTTGGTTTTTGCGATTTCCACCGCACGATTGTACGCTTTGCCAATACCGGGGTTGCTTGTATCACTTATATACTGGATTTTGAACCCGTTACTTTCAAAAAATTCAGGACGTTCTTGAGATTCCGGAGTATTGTCGTACACCACCAAATCGATGAGTTCACTACCTGTATCGCCCATGGACAGTGTTCTGAACGAAGTGCTGTCTTCCAGTACCGTTCGGTACAACACTAAAATGACTAAAAAATCACGGTACGAATAATGACGGTCAGGTGGTGCCTCACTCACTTTTCAAGAGATTTTTATGAAACAGAAGACCGTTGAATAATACGAAGAACAAAATACCATGTGCCCTGCTTAACGTACTTTCGGCCATCATGTTGATAACGACTAGCATCATAAAGACAAGATACAAGTAATCTTTGTTCTTGAAGGCGATACGACCATTGAAAATAAGAAGGCCCAGAAAAGCGAGCAGTACGATGATACCGCCTGCTATCCATAAAAAAGCAAAGTAGTTGTGTGTATTGAGTTGTTGGCTTACCGTGTCAAGTTGATGGTTTCCGTTAGCGGTCAAGCCAGCATAACAAGCATCTAGTTTATCTTGTACGTCACCGATTCCATACCCGAAAAAGGGAGATTCGGTTATAAGGTTTTTGTTACATGCGTTGATATTGTTCCTATCATCGTTCTCGAGCATTTTGAAGAGATTGTGGAATATATACTGGGGGTTCTCGTACGTAATATACTCTTCATAGGTGCCTTTTTCAAAGGTTTCTAGGGGTTCGTCGGATTTTAGTCCGATGAAAATCCCGATAACGACCAAAACAACAATCCCAACAAAAATCATTTTTTGTTTAATGGACTTCAATGTTAGAAGAATAAGTAAAGGAACCAAAAAAGCTAACAGAAACATGTTCGTCAAAGAAAAAAGATAGACCAGCGCAATCGTGAACAAGATTAAAATAAAAACAAGAATAATTTTTTTATACTTATTGGTATTTTTAACGAAAAGCATAGCGAGCCCCAAAAGAACAGACCACAATATATTCTGCGACGCATAGGTTTTATGGATATAGAGCTTATTTTCGACGGTCTCACGGGCATAGTACAAAGCCTCGTAAAAGGTACCGTTCCATAGACTTTTTAATTGTTCTAAAAAACTTTTATCCTTTAGGCCTTCGAAGAGAATCAACCCAGGGCTCGTGGTCACCGCAAAATCACTTGCGTTGTTGACCAAGTACTGGAACAAATAGACCAAAACACAAAGATTCGCAATAATAAAGGCCCAGAACAAAGTATGTAATCTTTTCTGGTCGATTCGAGGTGGGAAATAAAGAAAGACCAACGGGAATACCAAAAACGGAAGTCCTTTTTCCAATTGTACAAATCCATTTTTCATATTCGCGGAATACAGTAAGGTAACAGCCAGCAAAAGAAAGAAAGTGGTATTGGCAATGAACGGTAGCCAACCTCGATGATTTAGATTTTGCATAAAAGACCCGTAATTGCAAACAATACAACTTAATGCAAAGGCGATAATAGCTGCCGAAATCATTCCGAACCGCATTATCGGGAAGAAGCAAAGTACGATGAGAAGAAAATAGGGTAGCTTACCCTTCAGTGCCGCCAATCGATGATTTTCAGAATGTTCCATGTGCCGTTACACTGTGGGTGGTTTAGTTTTACCGCGCCTAAAATTAATGGAAAACAAGGCATTTTGGTTCAGCTCACTTGAAGTATTGCATTAAATACCAGGAATCGAAAGCTGGTGTTCCCCATTTATTGTATTAATTTTAGGGCGATCAATAATTCCCTAAACATGTTCAAAGATAAGACCCTTTTGATAACGGGCGGTACTGGATCTTTCGGAAATGCCGTGCTCAACCGTTTTTTACAGACCGATATCAAAGAAATTCGCATTTTCAGTCGTGATGAAAAAAAGCAGGATGACATGCGTACACAACTCAAGAACAAAAAGGTAAAGTTCTATATCGGCGATGTTCGTGATTATGATAGTATCGCAAGGGCCATGAACGGGGTAGATTATGTTTTTCATGCCGCAGCCCTGAAACAAGTACCGTCTTGTGAGTTCTTCCCACTTGAAGCGACCAAAACCAACGTTTTTGGCACTCAAAATACCATCGACGCCGCGGTGGCGCACAAGGTTGAAAAAATTATTTGTCTGAGTACCGACAAGGCGGCTTACCCGATAAACGCCATGGGTATAAGTAAGGCTTTAATGGAAAAAGTAGCCGTAGCGGCCTCACGGAACATACCAGAAGATAGTACAACGGTCTGTTTAACACGTTATGGAAATGTGATGGCCTCGCGGGGATCTGTGATTCCTCTTTTTGTCAAACAAATCAAAGATGGAACGCCCCTGACGATTACAGACCCGAAGATGACACGTTTTTTAATGTCATTGGAAGATGCCGTAGACCTTGTGCTGTTCGCTTTTAAAAACGGTAATCAGGGCGACCTTTTCGTGAACAAAGCCCCGGCCAGTACCATTGGCGACCTTGCCGTGGCCCTAAAAGATATTTTTAAGGCCGACAATACCATAAAAATTATCGGTACTCGGCATGGAGAGAAGCTGTATGAAACCCTTTGTACCCGTGAAGAAATGCAAAAAGCCGAGGACATGGGCGAGTTTTATCGCATTCCGGCCGATAATCGCGATCTGAATTACAGCCGGTACTATTCAGAAGGAGAGACCGATATCAGCGAAATTGAGGATTACCATTCTCACAATACGGAGCGCTTGACGGGAGACGGCATTAAGGCTTTATTAAATAATCTGGAATATATAAAGGAGGAGCTTTAGATGAACGAAACAATGGTTTTCGATGGTTCAAGCCATGTGGATGAAAGAGGGAAACTGAATTTTTTCAATACCTTCGACATGAAGGAAATCGTTCGTCTTTATGAGATTGAGCCAAGTACGACAAATATCATAAGGGCTTGGCAAGGGCACAGGGAAGAAAAAAAGTGGTTCTACTGTCCTGCGGGAAGGGTTGTCATCAACCTCGTCAAAATAGATGATTTTCAGAACCCTTCAAAAACATTGGAAACGGAACGATTTATTTTGAGCGAAGATGAACCAAGTATCTTGGAAATTCCGGGGGGCTTTGCCAACGGATTCAAATCCATTACCGAGGGAGCGAAATTAATCGTGTTTTCCAACTTTTCGGTAGCAGAATCACAAAAAGACGATTTTAGATTCCCTGTTGACCAATGGTCTGCGCAATGGTGAAGTAAGAAAATATTATAACAAGGTTAGCATACATGAAAAAAATAGGAGTAACGGGCCAGAACGGATTCATGGGTGATCATCTGTATCGTACGTTGGCCCTTGACGAGAGTTTTGAACGTGTCCACTTCGAACGATCTTCTTTCGAGAATACGGCGCTCTTGGAAGATTTTGTTTCAAAATGCGATGTCATTGTGCATCTGGCCGCTATGAATCGGCATGAAGACCAAAATGTTATCTATAATACCAATATCGAACTGGTGTCGAAATTGATTGTGGCCTGCGAAAAAAGAAATGTCAAACCGCATATTCTTTTTTCTTCGTCTACCCAAGAAGAAAAAGACAACCTGTATGGTAAATCGAAAAAAGAAGGAAAGGAAAAATTGATGGCCTGGGCGGATTCCAGTGGTGGTCGGTTTACATCGTTGACCATCCCGAATGTGTTCGGCCCATTCGGAAAACCGAATTACAATTCAGTGGTCGCTACATTTTGCCATAAAATCGCAAGAAATGAGAAACCTAGCATTATTAACGACGGTGAAGTCGGGCTAATCTATGTGAATGACCTGGTACAATTGTTCATAGACGTTATCAAGGGCGAGGCTGCTGTTGAACCGATCGGAAAAAATAGTTACCGATTGGATATTCCTCCGAACCATCATAAAAAAGTATCGGGAATTTTAGCGCTATTGAAATCCTACAAGTCCGATTATATGGAGAACGGGGTCTTTCCCAGCTTGGAGGACGCCTTCGAAAAGGCTTTGTTCAATACCTTTCGGTGTTATGTTCCTGAATCACATTATCCTGTAAAATATACCAAGCATACCGACCCGAGGGGAAGTTTTGTAGAAATCGCTCGTACCCAAACTAGTGGACAGTTCTCTTTTTCAACGACTGTTCCGGGGATTACCCGGGGTAACCATTATCATACCCGAAAAGCGGAACGTTTTGCCGTTATCAGCGGAAAAGCATTGATCCAACTGCGCAAAGTAGGTACGGAAGAAGTAATCGACTATTATCTCGATGGAACTGAACTCGCCTATGTCGATATGCCGATTTGGTACACGCACAATATTAAAAATATCGGGGAGGAAGAATTGATTACCCTGTTTTGGATCAATGAACCGTATGACCCCGAGGATGCGGATACCTACTTTGAGGATGTGTGATGATCGAAAAACTTAATTTTACCAATCAAAACCTAATAACGTCTATATTTTGAAAAAGCTAAAAGTAATGACCGTTGTAGGCACAAGGCCTGAGATTATTCGGCTTGCGTGCGTTTTGAACGCTCTTGACAAACACGGTGCCATCGACCATACTTTGGTACATACCGGTCAGAACTATGACTACGAACTCAATGAAATATTCTTTGATGACCTTGGCATTCGCAAGCCTGACCATTTTCTAAATGCTGCGGGAAAAAATGCCACGGAGACCGTGGGCAACATCCTTATTAAAATTGATCCGTTGTTGGAGGAAGTAAATCCGGAAGCATTTTTGGTCTTAGGAGATACTAATTCATGCCTTTGTGCCATTCCCGCCAAAAAGAGGAAAATCCCGATTTTTCATATGGAAGCGGGCAATCGCTGTTTCGACCAGCGGGTACCCGAAGAGACCAACCGCAAGATTGTGGACCATATTTCGGATGTCAACCTCACGTACAGCGACATCGCCCGTGAATATCTACTGCGCGAAGGCCTACCTGCCGACCGTATCATCAAGACCGGAAGCCCGATGTTCGAAGTATTGGGCCAATTCAAAGAAAAAATAAAAAAGTCCACTATTCTCGAAGACCTCAACTTGAAAAAAAAGGAGTATTTCGTGGTATCATCCCATCGTGAAGAAAATATCAGCGATTCGAAAAATTTTGAGGGACTCATTACCTCCCTGAATCAAATCGCGGAAAAATACAAGTACCCTATAATTGTATCTACCCATCCGCGCACCCAAAAGATGTTGAATTCAAAAGGGTTGAAGACCCATGAATTGATCCAATTTATGAAACCTATGGGTTTTACCGATTACAATGCTTTGCAGCTCCATTCGTTCGCAGTGCTTTCTGATAGTGGTACCATTTCCGAAGAATCGTCTATATTGAACTTTAGGGCGCTGAACATTCGTGAGGCGCATGAGCGGCCCGAAGCGATGGAAGAGGCATCCGTTATGATGGTCGGTATGAATCCGGAGCGTATTATACAAGGTTTGGTAGCCTTGGAGGTCCAAAAAAGAGATTCAGAACGTTCGTTTCGACTGGTCGCCGATTATGCCATGCCCAATGTAAGCGAGAAAGTCGTGCGCATCATTTTATCGTATGTAGATTACATAAATCGCGTAGTTTGGGGGAAGGCACAATAAAATAATTTCTATTCTTGATTATGGCTGTTTTTCAATTGGCTTGTTTGCTGGTCGTTTTTATTGTGGTAAGGGCCCTTATCCCTATTGCCAATAAAATTCTTGCTCTTGCCATTTCAGCCGTTTTTGGGATACTCTTTGCCGTACAATTCAGTTCAGTAATCCTTACTGGAAACGTTGCCGATTATCGGTTCTATGAGAATTTCAGTCTGACCGATGCCACATCGGTTTCCAAGTTTTTCGGTGCCGAGTTGTTGTACATTATATTGGCATTGCTACTAGCTACGTTGACCATTCATGTGTTGTCGAAAACGATACAGAGAAACTTTTCTAAGAAACTTATCCCTGTTGCCGCATTGGTAATCGGTTTAGTCGCGATGAGCTTTAATGGAGGAATCGTTAACAATGCCTATGATACACTGCGTTTAAAATTTGCCGGAAGTGCCACTTTTGAAGATGCACTTTCCTCCTTGAAAATCGACCCTAACGCATATGTTTCAAAAAGCGAAATTAAAGCTACCGCAGGAAAAAATATCGTGGTGCTATCTCTTGAATCCTTTGAAAAAGGATATTTGGGCGGACGACTGGGCCATCTTACGCCAAATATGACACGTCTGGCAAATGAGGGGACATTGTATGATATGCGACAGTCCCCAGCAGGAGGTTGGACTTCCGCCTCATTGTATACTTTTATTTCGGGTGTGCCCGCTTTTTTTGGCCTTCACGGCAACAGTGTTTTTCAGAATAATTATGAGAACAAGCTTACAACACTAGCCGATGTATTGATAAGTGCCGACTATGATATTCAATATTTTATAGGCAATAAAGAGTATTCTGGCATTGACGACATGTTGAAGACATTCGGCTTTACAGTAAAATCAGAAAAAGACTTTGAGACCCAGTACGAGAAGTTGGTCTGGGGCATTCATGACAAAGATCTTTTCGAAGAGTTCAAAAAAGAATTGGGAAAGAAAAAGGGTTCGGGCCGACCTTTTGCTTTATTCTTATCCTCGATATCGACCCATTTTCCAAATGGGGTGCTCGATAAAAGGTTGGAAGAAGTCTTGCCGCCTCAACCCAGTAACTTGGAATTCATGGCTTCGGCCACAGATTATCTGGTCGGCGATCTAATTGCTTTTTTGGAAAAGGAAGGAATGCTTTCCAATACGGTTTTCTATATTTTTCCAGATCATCTTTTAATGGGAAACACGTCCAGTGTCATTTCAGACTTTGATGAACGTTCGCTCTTTTTATTGACCAATGCGGATCCAAAAACAATTTCAACCCCAGAAGACAAACCGATTACGCAAATAGACTTGGCAAAAACAGTATTGGAAGGAGCACAGGTACAACATAATGCCAAATTTCTGACGGATTTTATTCCCGAAACGAACAAAAATGCTTTTTTAAACAAGCATAATGCCGATATCTTGCGATTGAACGATGCGGCTTTAAAAACTTTCAATTGTAAAGATGGAATCACAGTAGAAATTGATCAAACCACTAATACGTTCATAGCCAAAAATAGTGAAGGTATATCGGTCGCCACGGGTAAGCTCCCCTCCGGACCGAATTGCCATCGCATTTTGTTGGACGATCAGATGCGGCCGTTTGATCATCTTCCGGTAGCTTTCGAAGACATCCTGAAAGACCTTCCTGAATCGCCTTATCTTGACATTTTTACTTCAACAGGAGCTATTTATGCTTCCTTAAAGGCCAAACCTAATTTCGGAATTACCAAGAAGGGAGTTTCCAAAGTCAGCTTTAAAAAAGAAGATATCGCCCTGCTGCAAGAAATAGCCTTGACCCAACAAAAGGATTTTATTCGAGTGGTCAGCAATAGTTACAATGCCAAAAGTCAAAGCAGCTTCAGTATTGGGGACAATACCGTAAAAATTTATCAACGAGGACTTACCGTTGTAGTACTTAATAATCATAAGAAGTACGAATTAAAAACTTTTGATACCTACGGCAGTGTCGAAGAAACCGCTGAATTTATTACGTTGCTCAAGGAGTTAAAGAAAAATAATGTTCGGTATATTATTTTTGCGCACGATTCGGCCCATAAGGCATTGGAAGCCTTTTCAGATGAACTAGATGATTTGCGGCTTTCCGAATTAAGGGACTTGGAAAATCGCGAAGCGTACCTTTTTCATAATCTACAAGGAAAGCCTATCGAAAAGACCGATGATCTTTCGGTTGCCGTAGATATCGCCTATCCAAAAAATATCTCAAATAACAAGACTTATTTTTCAAAGCCGACATCGGAGTATCTAAAAGATAATGACCGTTTTATAGCCCATGCAGGCGGAAGCATAGACAATCTCAAATACACCAATTCCAGAGAGGCTTTGGATTTAAATTATAAAAAAGGATTCCGGTTGTTTGAATTAGATATCAGCGAAACAAAAGATGGCCATTTTGTGGCGACACACGATTGGAAACATTGGGCAACGCAGACCAACTATAAAGGAGAACTACCCGTTAACCGGGCCGAATTCCTGTCCCTTAAAATCTATGGAAAATATACCCCTATGGGCATAGAAGATATCAATGAGTGGTTCAAAGAACACCCTGATGCCATCTTGATAACAGACAAAGTCAATGAACCCACCGAATTTTCTAAACAATTTGTAGATAAAGAACGATTACTCATGGAACTGTTCACCTTGGAAGCAGTGGAAGAAGCCGCCCATGCAGAAATCGGTACCTTGATATCGGCCTTGCCTTTAAGCAAGATAAAGGGCGATAAGCTAAGCTATCTTACAGAACATAATGTGACGGGAGTGGCGGTGCCAAGAGCAAATATTCCCGCTCAAAAGGATCTGTTCGATATTTTGGGTAAAAATGGTATAAGGGTCTATGTCTATCAAGTCAATGTGGAACCCGGCAAGGATGAGAAATATGTCTTGGAAAATGAGATCGGAATGGTTTACGGCATGTATGCCGATGATTGGGTTTTCGATCCGGGAAATTAAAATAATGTTAGTCTACTCCTTTTTCTTGAAGTATTTGTCTTAAGAATTTGTAATTGTGGTTTCGCTTCATCACAATATAAGCCACCAAAACCCATAGTAACGCACCTGCGCCAATGATGGCATAACTGCCTTCCGATACATAATGGATCATTATATAAACGATGGTTGTGGTCAATAGAATGGTCAAGTTAGAAACTCCTAACAATTGTATAGATGGAATTTCTTGTTTGCTGTAATAAAAATACATGCCGAAGAGTACCAGATGAACAATAACACTGATCCAAGCTGCGGATATAATGCCATATTTCGGAATAAAGACCAAGTTCAGGCCCAAACTGACGACCAACGAAACACCGACAGTAAGCACCCTATAGGCCTGTTTGTTCGAAATCGTCAAAATATTGCCCAGTAATGAGGAAACCGTGCGTAAAATAATGACAATAGAAAAAGGCAACACCAGAATTGCCGCACTTACATATTCAGGCGTGTAAAGTATTTCAAGAATCTCACTATCAAAAGAAGTAAAAAGCAAGAACAAAGAACAACCAATAATCAAGAGGTACAAAAAGATTTTCGATACATGTTGGGAAATATCCTCCTTTTTATAATATTTAAAGGAAAGGTACGGCAACAAAACACTTGAGACGATATCGGAAAACATCAATAGAATCAAAATAATTCGAAATACCGATTGGTACAACGCCACTTCTTCCGCGCCTAGGTAAAGCGAAATAATCTGGGTGTCGACCATAAAATAGAAGATGCCGAGTAGCATGTGTAGACCGAAAGACCAACTGTTGCCCAAAAGCTTTGCAATCTTATTTTTGTCGAAAGAGAACCCTTGTAGGGCGTTGCGGTTCAAGTAGAGCGTCCAAAATAATTGCACCATCCGACAGGCTAACAAGTACCAGACAAGTTGTAAAAGCTGCATTTCGAATTGCCAATAGGCCAACACACAAAACGTAACTACAAAAGCATAGATGCCGACCGTCTCTGTGTATTTGTGAAACCGGTTCTCGACCCGTAAAAGTGCCTGAAGATAACTGACAAACGATTGAGCGATCGCGATAAATGTGTATATACACCCGACCAAAAGCCAATCGCCATCATAAAAAAGAAAGAGATAAACGAAGAATAGAAACGCACTGCCCAACGACAAAGCCAGTTTGGCCATTAGGCTGTTCGAGATATAGCCGTTGCGCTCCCTGATTTCCTGTTGGGGATAATCTTTCATAATCATCAAGGAAAACCCAAAATCGGCGGCGATGGCTACCAAGGCGGCCAAGGAAAAGCCAAAACTGAGGATTCCGAATTCTTCCAAGTCCATCAGCTTAGCCAAGACGATAAAGACTACGCTTCCCGTATAAAGCTGTAAAGCCGACGTTAGTGTAGACCAGAAAATATTCTTGGAGACGGTTGGCATTTATGGTTTATGGTTTATGGTTTATGGTTTATGGAAATAATGAATTCAATAATTATTCATTTGGCTAAACTCGATTTATTTGTCTGAAATGAATCGGTCTCTGGTTTTCCCTTTC
Organism: uncultured Maribacter sp.; assembly: GCA_964351985.1. Classification (GTDB taxonomy): domain Bacteria; phylum Bacteroidota; class Bacteroidia; order Flavobacteriales; family Flavobacteriaceae; genus Meishania. The sequence continues at coordinate 34,779 of CAYGPR010000026.1, forward strand.
TTTAGTGCAAAGTTGAGACTAGTCTATTTGGACAGTTCCATCTAAACCAGAAACATAATTGGTCTTGATCCCGAGTTCTTCCATCCAAAGGCGTGTTTCAAAGGTCATAAAATTTCCGGTATTATAGTCGCGTCCATCGGCCCGGTTTTCCCAAAGCCATTTCGGGGTGGGCCACAGGGCATAATCGGCGTTTACAGCCTCATAAAATGCTTTGTCTACTCCATGTTGGCCGTGGTGTGCCATTTGTACATAGTCGGCCTTCAGTGCCGTTGGTTCTGTTTCCTTTAGTATGAACTTTCCTCCCTGAAGTCCTAGATCACCCAGAAACAATATCGATTTAGAGGCGCTTTTTACCATAAACACCAGTGATGAATTGTTTATCGCATTTTGCTTGATATCTTCATTAAAACCACCGAGTACGTTCATTTGCACCCCTTCCCCCAAAAGCAAAGTGTCACCTACTTTCATAGGTCGAATCTGCGTATTTGAAGCGTTAACGGCCTTGTTATACTCACTAACCAAATCAAAGTTTACCGCCTCATTTTGTCGCACCCAATCTTCGGTCAAAGGCACATGCACGATTTGATCTATTTGAATTTCACCGTTTTTTAAAATTTCCAAGAACGCTCCGATATGATCTAAATGCGGGTGGGATAAAATCCAAGTATTTACCGTGCCTCCCAGCTCTTTTAAATAACGTTCCAAAAAAGGTGCGCTGATGATGCCTCCTCCATCGATGACAACTACGTTTCCATCATCTGTTTTTAGAATATAGGCCATTTGTACCTCTTCGTTAAAAGGTTTTAATTGCCACAACGAAAAGTCTTGGGTTCGCTCAGGAAAGGTTTTGATTTTTAGGGAAGACCATTCAGTTTCTGAATTTGAACATGAAAACAGAAGGAGAAGAAAAAGAAAAAGAACAGGATTGACGGACTTTCGAGTACATGGCGCCTTTCTCAAAGACATTTTTTTACTATTCATCATTATAAAAGCCATATCTATCCAATACCCTTCAAAGATACATAAAGCTACCCGTAGTACTTTCTATCCCTAGAAGAAAACCATATGACGAAACTCCTTAAAATTAACTTGCAATTGTATCTTTGCGCTAACCAATATGTACAAACAAGATGTCAACACTGGGTAAACTGATCAAGGTCTTACAGGAAAAAGGAGTAGGCTATGTCGTTAAAAAAGGGGTTTCTAAAATCAATCCTGAACGCATACCTGACTTGAAAAACATTCAGCAACTTTTTTCAGGTAAAACCGGACTCGAGATCGGCGGCCCCAGCGGACTCTTCCGCAATGATGGTTTTGTGCCTTTATATAAAGTCATTGACGGGCTTGATGGGTGTAACTTTTCGAATACGACCCTTTGGGAAGGCACTATCGAAGGCGGTGAGAGTTATAATTGGCTTAAAGGCAAAACCGGCATTCAGTACATTTCGGAAGCGACCGATTTGAATGAAATACCGGATGGCACATACGATTTTGTCATCTCCTCAAATTGTCTCGAACATGTCGCTAACCCCATGAAAGCTCTGGAAGAATGGGTACGTGTCGTGAATAAAGGCGGACTCTTGTTGCTTGCTTTACCCAACAAGGCCTATAATTTCGATCATAATCGCCCCGTGACAACATTCTCGCATCTCTTGGAAGACTATAAAAGTAACATGGGCGAAGATGACATGACGCATCTTAATGAGATTTTAGAACTCCACGACCTCAGCCTAGATCCCCCGGCCGGTACGCCCGAACAGTTTAAGGAAAGGTCTTTAAAAAATCCTGAAAATAGGGCCTTGCACCATCATGTTTTCGATGTCGGTCTTTTGACCGAGATGCTCGAATATTTTAATATTGAGGTTTTAAAGACTTGTGAAAGTCGTGAGCATATTGTTTTGGGGAGGAAGACATAGTATGTTGTTTTAAAGTCGGGAGACTTTACGGGGGAGGAATAAACACCACGATTTTTCAAAGCTTTACTAACGCTGAGCAAACAAATCATAGTAGATATAGCTTTTAACATCTTTCACCATCTTCAGAAACAATTGTATAAACGACTTTAAAACCTTTCTTGATGCTATACCGCCCGGACGGTGTATTTTGTTCCTTATTTCTTCATCCTCTTTCATTATCTGATTGAGCCTTTTTCCTGTAATCGGACTTAAATCACATGCATTTAGTGTTTTATTCACGAAACCAAGAAAGTTAGAAGCATAACCGGAGTACATACCCTTCTTTCTCCGATGCTCACTCAAATACCTTACTAATAAAAATGTAATATCAAATGATTGTTTAACGGTCCATTCCTGGTCAAAGAGATGAAGATCCTCATTTTTATCGATTATTACGTTCCGTGGTAATGCATCAAAATATTCGGGTCTCATTTTGCCATCCCCAACATTGTTAGCTGCTATGCCATTAGTTTTTATAAAATTAGCCCATTCTACCATTAAACTTTCGTACTCGGCAAATCGCTTTTTAAATAACGCTTCGACCACTAAGTGATGCATGTTATATCCTGGCACATATTCAGTTTCTCTTTTGAATTTGTGTGTGAACTCGGTAATATTCTCAGGCTCTTCTTCGCTACCAAGAGAATGCTTTTTTACAACGATGTTCTCAGAATCCATTCCCTCAAATGTTGTAGACGTGTTATATGGTTCGAAACGAGCACAAGTATAAAACTCTGCCAAAACCGAATCGGTAATCAATTCCGTTTCTCCATTTCTACCTGCCACTATAAGAAATGAATTGGATACGTCTTTTACTAACTTATTTTCGGCAATCACTTTCCAAGCAAGGTACTCATTGAGAAGATTGGCTTTAGGTCGGGTACCATAATGTCTTTCCTTGGTAAGTCGTATTAAATCAGCTTCATTGAATTTATTGTTCTCGAGGCCTTTATCGGTAATAATGGCCTTTGGAATCTTATAGTCAGGAAATGGAAAAAGAAATTTAACCGATTTATAACCACTCTTGCCCAACATATCCTTGATTTCTTCATAACCAAATGTTGTGATATCCTTTGCACCATATCTATCCTCAATGCCAAAATATGGTTGCCCGAAATGATCTTCGTTATATCCAGAAAAATACTTTAAACCCAATTTGTTTTCTATAGCAATGATTAGTGATCCATTAGGCTTTAGCAAATCTCCATAGTTTTTCAACGCATCATGAAATGGGTTCTTGTGGCTTGAATATTTCGCAGTGTATTCAAAAACTCCTATGAGCGTGATTATGTCAAATTTTTCTTCAAATTCAACATCTTCAACATTACTACAGACTACAGTGACGTTTGATAAATCTCGACATCTTTCGGCAATGCACTTAGCTCGTGGCAGACCTCCTTCGACGGCAATGACCTCCGCTCCGGTTTCGCCTAGGTATCTTGTGATCGCTCCAGTGCCGGCCCCTATCTCCAACACTTTTTGGCCTTTTTTAATACTAAAGGGTCTTACAATATTCGGCCTATACGTTGTGAAATGGTATTCGCTCGGCCAGTCTTTGATACACTTTAAAAGATCCTTTGAAAATATGGAAGTGTCCTCGGCATTACGTAGGCAATCGAGAACATACTGTTCATTCTCCTCTCCATCACTGTAGTCGATTACCTTTTCAGGATTTATGTAAACCCGACTCTTTTCATCATATTTTAATTCGCTTAATTTCATCCGTTTGGTTGGTTTAAACTATATTATTTTTTGGATAACTCGACTGAGGCTCTCACGCCAATATGGGATTTGCACTCTGTATTTATCCTTAATCTTCGATTTATCCATCACACTAAACGCAGGTCGTTTGGCCGGCGTGGGGTAGGCCTCGGTACGAATCGGCAGTACGTTGCAATCCATATTCGCCAATTCGAAAATAGCCTTGGCAAAATCGTACCAACTGGCGACCCCTTCATTGCTGTAATTGTAGGTGCCATACGCATCGCTTTCTCGGCTAATGAGCTGCACAATCAAACGGGCCAAATCACCCGCATAAGTTGGTGTGCCGATTTGGTCGACTACTATGTTCAGCGTATCACGCTCAGCCCCTAATCTAAGCATCGTTTTTACAAAATTATGCCCATGCTCGGAATACAACCATGAAGTGCGTAGAATAAAATGTTGCTTCAAGGTTTTGGTTACGGCATCTTCCCCTTGTAATTTTGTCAATCCATATACCCCTAGTGGATTTGTAGTATCGTTCTCGGAATATACTTTTCCCTGACTTCCATCGAACACAAAATCGGTGGAAATCTGAAACATGACCACACCATATGCTTTGCACGATTCCGCCAAATTTTTAGCGCCCAATACGTTCACCGATACCGCTAACTCCTTTTCCGTTTCGGCCTTATCCACAGCGGTATAAGCGGCGCAGTTTACACAATATGATAGCTCATTTGCATTGAAAAAGCTCCGGACTTGCGCATTGTCGGTAATATCTAGTTCAGGAAGGTCAACATAGATGAACTCGTACCCCTCGATAGTATGCGCCACATCTTTGATGCAAGAGGCCAATTGACCATTCCCCCCGGTTACCAGAATTTTCTTCATCTTCTCGCATTTTCGAAGGTGGGCAATATGCGGTCTTTTTCGGAAACGATCATTTGTTCTTTTGATAATTTCCAGTCGATATTCAGTGTGCGGTCGTTATAGATGATTCCCCCTTCTGCCTCCTTGTTGTAATAATTGTCACATTTGTAGAAGAATTCCGCCGTGTCGCTGAGCACTACAAATCCATGGGCAAAACCTTTTGGTATAAAAAGTTGTCTTTTGTTATCCGCACTTAATTCTATGGCCTCATATTGGCCATGGGTAGGCGAGTCTTTACGAAGGTCTACTGCGACATCGAGAACTTTACCGCTCAGCACCCTGACCAACTTGGCCTGCGTATGTTCACCCACTTGATAATGGAGCCCGCGCAATACCCCTTTTGATGATAGTGACTGATTATCTTGTACAAAATGAACTTCTTGGCCGACTAATTTGTTAAATCTTGCCGCATTGAACGATTCCATAAAATAGCCACGCTCATCGGAAAAGATAGTTGGCTCTAAAACAAAGCAACCCTTAAGTTGAGTTTCCGTTGCGGTCATTGATGTCTGTTTAAAATTCCCAATAGGTTCTTACCATACCCACTTTTCATCAAGGGTTCGGCCAACTTCTTGAATTGGTCTTTGTCGATATACCCCATTTCATAGGCGGCAGCTTCGATGGCCCCGATTTTGAGTCCTTGACGCTCTTCGATGACCTCTACAAATTGCGAGGCTTGCATCAGGGACTGAAATGTACCGGTATCCAACCAAGCGGTGCCACGGTCTAGAATACTGACGCTGAGTTTTCCTTTTTCAAGATACACCCTGTTGACATCGGTAATTTCTAACTCTCCTCTGTGGCTTGGCTTACTGTTTTTGGCAATCCCGACCACATCATTATCATAAAAATAGATGCCCGGCACCGCATAGTTCGATTTTGGCTCTTGTGGTTTCTCTTCGATGCTAATAGCTTTTCCTTCTTCATTAAATTCAACTACACCATAACGTTCAGGATCGTGAACACGATAGGCATATATCACTCCACCATCTGGGTCATTATTGGATTGAAGCAACTTCGCCAACCCAGAACCATAGAAAATATTATCCCCTAAAATCAAGGCCACCTTGTCTTTACCAATAAAGTCAGAACCTATGATAAAAGCCTCGGCGAGCCCGTTCGGTGCTTCTTGTACGGCGTACGAAAATGAGCAACCATATTTAGCGCCATCACCCAATAAATCTTTGAACAAGGGAAGGTCTTTAGGCGTGGATATGATCAATATTTCACGTATGCCCGCATACATCAACGTCGACAAGGGATAATAGATCATCGGCTTGTCATAAATCGGCATCAGTTGTTTACTGACCGAAAGGGTCAAAGGATGTAAGCGTGTTCCAGAGCCTCCAGCGAGTATGATTCCTTTCATGGTTTGCTTTTATGTGTCATTGCGAACACAAGTGAAGCAATCTGTTTAAGCTTTCAGAATGCTTCAACAGATTGCAGCGCTACGCTCGCAATGACGTCTTCAATTATACATTTTTTCATAATACGTCTGATAATCTCCCGACGTGACGTTCTTGAGCCATTCTTCATTTGATAGGTACCAATCGATAGTGCGCTCCAAGCCTTGCTCAAAAGTTACCGATGGTTTCCAGCCAAGTTCTTTATTTATTTTACTGGCATCGATGGCATATCTCAAATCATGGCCCGGGCGATCTTTTACGTAAGTAATAAGTTCTTCGGAGGAGCCTTCAGGCCTTCCCAATTTTTTATCCATCAGATCGCATAGCAATTTCACCAAATCGATGTTCTGCCATTCATTAAAGCCTCCGATATTATAGGTTTCATGGTTTTTTCCCTTATGAAAGACCAAATCGATGGCCGCCGCATGGTCTTCTACAAAGAGCCAATCGCGGGTATATTTTCCATCGCCATATACGGGCAAGGACTTGTTTTCAATAATATTGTTTATAAATAAGGGAATCAATTTTTCAGGGAAATGGTTCGGTCCGTAATTATTGGAACAGTTCGTCAACACATATGGAAGCCCATAAGTTTCTCCGTATGCCCTAACAAAATGGTCCGAACTTGCCTTTGATGCAGAGTAGGGGGAATTTGGGTCATACGAAGTCGTTTCGGTAAAAAGTCCTTCGGCACCCAAAGAGCCATAGACCTCATCGGTACTGATATGATAAAAACGCTTGGAATCCGTGTTTTCCTTCCAAAGATTACGTGCGGCGTTCAGTAAATTTACCGTGCCAATGATGTTCGTACGAACAAATGCCAAGGGATCCGTAATCGAACGGTCTACGTGCGATTCTGCGGCCAAATGAATGACCCCGTCAAATTTATGTTCTTCGAAAAGCGAATTGATAAAACCGGCATCGACTATATCGCCCTTTACAAACGTATAGTTCGGCGAATCTTCTACATCCCTCAGGTTCTCTAAATTGCCCGCATAGGTCAATGCGTCCAAATTATAAATATGGTACTCTGGATAATTTTTTACAAATCGACGAACGACATGAGAACCAATGAAACCAGCGCCCCCCGTAATTAAAATGTTCATTTTATATGCGTTTCTATTTTTGTTCCAATCGGTATTTTTATATGAGTTCCTTTGCCTTTCGGTTCATGAACCTTAATAGTGACCATGCAAAAAACAAGCCCATCAATATGGCGGGCAGCCACAAAAGGCTTTTGTTCAAAAATTGTTTTTTGACAATCTGTGTCTTTCCTTGGTTGACGATATTGATGGCATCTTTGTGCTCTACCAGCTCAAGTTGTTTTTGTTCTATCTCTTTGGTCAGTTCGTTCTTTAGTTCTAGTAAAGAGGGTAAATCCAGTCCTTTTTCGGTTTCCAGCATGATAATACCATCACGACTTCCAGAACCGCCGCTGGTCGCAAGTTTTTTGTTGAAGTTCATGACGATTTCGTCTACCTGTCGAATAAGTTCGGAGTTTTTATCGATCCGGAGCTTGGCATTTTGAATTGCAACTTCCTTGACTTCCTTAAAATAAGGGTTGTCATTAATATAAGCCAAAATTTTAGAAACGTATTCCTCACCCATGATAGGGTTTTTATGTGAAAATGTAATGCGGTGGGTAAGTATCGTCTTTTTCAAGAGTTCGGTCTTGACCACGTCGAGCACAAAATCATTGTCCTCGAAATCCTTTAAGATTTCCAGATAGTCATTGGTCATTTTTATTTTCTCTTGGTCCTCCTCTTTATCTTCAATCGGTTCGATAGTGATTTCGAACGCTCGAAGTCCGTTAATATCAATACCCATTGTATTGAAAAATAGGGTGTCGCGGTTGTGAATATTGGACTGTATTTCGTCAACGACATCGTACAAATAATCCTTGCTTTCAAAATTTGGCGTCACAATGACCTCGCTCTTAAGCTTTTTGTCGACAAATACGTTCAGAAGATACCCTATAGCTAGGCCCAAAAGTATCAATGACCCCAAGATGAGGGCATTTTTCTTGAAGTATAGAAAAATGCGTAAAATACCCCTGAAAATTCGGTTAAGCCCTCTTCTGAACATTTGGAACAATTGCCCCAAATCGATTTCTTCCGATGTTTGGGATGGTTTCTGCGGTTGGTTGTCCATAGTTATGATTTGAAAATTTGATCCAATATTTTATCGGTAATCAGATAGGTTGGCTTCACCCCGGTGGTGCCTAAGCCGCCAGATGCCAAAGTGCTTCCGGTTTCCAAAGGATTGTCGGAAGCGTAGTAGGCATACCGTACTTTTACATCTTCACGGATGCTCTTACGTATTTTGGAAGCCGATTGAATGGCCTTTTGGTAATGAACTCCTTCCATTTCGAGCCCGATGACATTCCAGGTCGATTGATGGAAAAATTTCAAAATATCCTTGTTCTGCAACGATGTGCCCAAAACCGATACCATAGTTCCTTCGAAGACTTGTAAACCATGCCCTTCGAAATCGGCCGCACAGAGTTCGTTGGTAAACGGATAATTATCGGCCGTGCCCTCAAAAATATGGGCTGACGGAATCATTAAATCGCCTTTGCCGCCTTCCAAAATTCCCGCTTTCCCCATAATGGATATGGATTCTATATTGAGAAAGACATCCTTGTTTTTCTTGACTTTATAAGGTTTTAAAAATTCATCTATAGTCTCGTACGCCTGCTCTCCAAATGCATAGTCCATCACAAAGATAACAGGTTTTTCATCATCGCGAAGGTCGGGTAACAATTCATAACAACAGGCATCATCACCCATCTTGGCCAGATCGAACAACTGCACATCGATGTTCGTACCCGATTTGTCATCGATGGCGATCATACCGTTCTTTTTGGCAACAGTGATTACTTTCTGCCGCAGATTCATATTGCTGTTGGAGCTTAACGCCTCATAGATTTCAAGATTTCCGTTTTCGGGGAATTCTTTCTTCAGCGCATTTTTCGCAAAAAGTGAATTCATTACACTGTGCATATTGGCACTTATGATATGAATAGGCCGCTTCAATAGCCCACTTTTCGCTAGTGTTTCTTTAATGGTGTTCGCCCACCTTTCGCCATGAATGTGATGACCCAAGCGTTCGCGAAGCACGGCACTGAAGGTTATTACGCGTTTTTCGCCGGTCACCTCTTCTTCTATGGCCAATTTGCCAAGCCAATAAATCACTTGAAGAAACCGATCAGGATTTTTCTTTGTAGCGAATTTGGCATATACCTCGATGATCTCTTCGAACGACCTGCCTAAAATATTCGCGGTATGGATCAAGGCAACCTCCTTCTCGGCCTGGGTGAGCTTTGTTTTTTTTACTGCGCCTTCAAGCTTCGTCCAATCGCGAATTGTCTTGTCGGTATCCTCTATCAGAACCTTTTTGCATATTTTTTGAGATTCGACAAAAAGGAATGTCAAATGTGTCAAAATATCGTAGATATCGGAGCGTCCTCTCGTAATTTCAATATTCATCTGCTCATCGTCAATACGATAGCAATTTCTTCTTCGTTTCGGAGGTATGATAGGGTGAAAGTGTGATTTGCTGTACCCTTCATCGGAGGTCAAGTTGATATATCGGCATTGTTCGATGCCTTCGGGCAAGCGCTCCAATACATAGATCAATCCGTTCAATTCCGATTTTTCTTCGCCAATAGAGCCATAAATTTCAGGTCGAAGTTGAAGCAGGGCATTTTTTATGGATTCTCCCGAGACCCCGGTAGGCTTATAGAATCCGCGGTTGAACAAATGGCGCATTGTGATGTACAGGCGCTCTATAGCGTTCGTTGATTCTTGCGCTCTTGTTGTTGTAGTGGTTTTGCCCATTGATGGTTTCCTACAAAATTACGACTAAAATTATTTATTCTTGAAGTTAACGAGTATATCGGCGACCTTTCTGTCATTGGCCAAACGCTGTACCTTATTTTGACCTCCCAATTTTCCTATGGATTTCATATACTCTTGGAAGCCGCCCACCTTGATGGCAGTCACTTTAAGCGTTTGAAGTATTTTACCGTCGATAAGATCGAAATAGTAACTGTTCTGTTTTTGCAAGGTGTTATCCAATGTTTGAATGAACTTTGACATATCGGTCGGTCGTTTCTCAAACTCTACGAGCCATTCATGATAGGGCAATTCATTGTTTTCGGGAGTTATTTGTGGCGCAACGGTAAATTCGTTGACCTGCGCATCCGTCTGAATAATGGCTTCTTGCATGGCAGATTCGACCTCTTTGGCGATTACATGTTCGCCAAAGGCGGAAATGAAATGTTTGATCCTACCGGAAACCATTATTTTAAAGGGCTTCACAGAAATAAACTGAACGGTATCTCCTAAATTATAAGCCCATAGTCCGGCATTGGTAGAAATAATCATCACGTAGTTCACACCAATCTCAACATCTTTAAGTGTCAAGCGCTCTGGTGCTTCCCCAAAAAATTCATCGGCTTTTATGAATTCGTAGAATATTCCTGAATCCAAAAGCAAGAGCATACCCTTCTCTTTTTGCGAGTCTTGATAGGCAAAAAAGCCCTCGCTTGCCGGAAACAATTCGATACTGGCCACTTTTCGGCCAATCAGTCGCTCGAACTTCTCGCGATAAGGTTCATAATTGACCCCACCGTAGATGAACAACTTGAATTCAGGGAACAATTCGCCAACCTTTTTGTCGGTCTTGGCCGTTAGCTTTTCAAAATACATCTGCACCCATGAAGGTATACCGGCTATAACCGTCATGTTCTCGTTCATTGTTTCGTCGACGATCGCATCTACTTTGGTTTCCCAATCTTCGATACAGTTGGTCTCCCAACTTGGTAGTCGATTTTTCTGTAGATAGTTAGGTACATAATGCGCTGATATACCCGAAAGTCTTCCTAATTTGATTCCGTTTTTTTCCTGCATTTCAGGACTTCCCTGCAAAAAAATCATCTTTCCGTCGACAAAATCGGCATTACCCGTCTCATGGATGTAGTTCAAAATCGCATTTCGAGAAGCCTCGACCTGATGTTTTATAGATTCTTCGGTTATAGGAATGTATTTGGCCCCCGAGGTAGTTCCCGAAGTTTTTGCGAAATAAAGGGGCTTCCCGGGCCAGAGCACATTCTCTTTTCCTTCGACGACCTTCTCTACATAGATTTTGAGTTCTTCATAATCTCGAACGGGAACGTTTTTTATAAAATCGGAATATGTTTTTATCACTTCGAAATTATGGTCTTTTCCAAACTGCGTACGGCTGGCCGAGCGCACCAAATTTTGAAAGACCCGCTCTTGTGTTTCTATAGGGCTTTTGACCCATTTTGCTGTCTTTTTGGAAATTTGCCGTGCAAAAATTCTTGCCGCAAAAGATTTTATGGACATACGGTCTATTTAAAATCGATGAAATCAAGTGGATTCACAGGGGTACCATTATCCCAAAGTTCAAAATGTAGATGCGGGCCTGTTGTCAGTTCTCCTGTATTTCCGACAGATGCGATGACCTCGCCTGCCCTGACGATATCGCCTTGTTCTTTGTTCAAAGAACCGTTGTGCTTATAAGCGCTTAGTAAGCCATCTTTGTGTTTTAAAATGATGACATATCCTGTTTCTGCAGTCCATTCTGAAAAAATGACCACTCCGTTTGCAGCGGCCTTTACGGGAGTGTCCTTAGGGGCGACCACGTCAACAGCGTAATGGCGTTTATCGGCATCATAGTTCTGGGTAATGATACCACTGATCGGTGGAAAGAACGCAACCTCGGCCTTTTCCAAATTACTTTCGAAGAGATTGTACTTATCTTCAAGAGCTACTTCCGCCCTTAACAAAGAATCCTCTTTTATAGGGGTTAGGTCTACCATCGTAGGGTCTAATTTATACTGTTCAAAAAGGGAATCACGATTTACGGTATTGTTCTCGATATCGCCCCGAAGTACCATACGAATATTATCTAGATAACGATTGGTATAATCTAAAGTCCTAACCAGAGAATCCGTTTTATAGGTAAGCTCGGTAGCCTGTCTTTTTAATTTTGTCGATGAATATCCCGGTATATATTCACGAAGTGGTGTAAACGCTATCAAAAGAATGGTAAGGCCAATGAGTCCGATAATACACAACGAACCGGTCACAAAAACATTCAGACGGCTCAACTTAAAGGAAATCTTCTCTTCAAAAGTACTTTCATTGAGAATGACCAAGCGGTACTTGTGCAAAAGTTTCCTTTTGATTTCCTTCCTTTTCTTTACCTTCTTGGCCATGTCAACAAAGATAAACATGCTATTGAATTTTGAACCGCTTCTTGTAAAATTTATAATGGCCTTAACTAATTGTGGAAAAGGGCCAAACACTGTTAAAACAATCTTTGGCCCAAGCAATTAAAATAAAGACCTTACGTTACTATTAACAAGATGGTAATTACTTTTTTAGTACATTTGTTATCCAATAAATCATAAACTATGGCAATTTTAAATACATTTTTAGCAATAGGACCTTGGCAGATCGCCATTGTCGTACTGGTCGTACTTCTCTTGTTCGGAGGTAAAAAAATTCCTGAACTTATGCGCGGTCTTGGCAGCGGCATCAAAGAATTCAAGGATGCCTCAAAAGAGGATGAAAAAATCGAAGAGAAGAAAGAACAATAACGAATTATTTTACAATACCTTTAAAAACGTCCTTGAATAAAATCAGGGACGTTTTTTTGTGCCCAATATCCTCCTAACCATCATCTTCCCGACAAAGAATTACTATTCTTTACGAAAGTAAAACGGCATCCCGCTTTTAGTAATATTCTCTAAAAAGTACAATAAATTAGTGCTCTTACGGCACTTTTCATCACCAAATATGATGTAGGACATAACAATTTGCTCTTGCTACGCGACACAAAAAGCACCTTTCACAACAAAAATTTAACGCGGGCAACATCTAATGTTAAATTCGACGTTAGAAGAGTATATAATTAAAGTAAAACTGCATGCATACCCCCAGGCTGGTAGTTTTATGACCCAAGTTTTACATTGATTATGCATACCCAAACCAAAAACCTACTTGGCCTTTGCCGCAGCAATATATTGGTGGCGGCCTTGTTTCTTTTTTTCATATTCACGTTTACCCCGGCAAACGCACAAATAAACAATAATCGGTTCAGGGTTAACTTGAATTCCCTTGATATGGGCCCTTGTGGCGGAGCCAACGATGCCCATTCACGAATAGCCGTTACCGCAAAAAACAACACGGTACACAATTTCGAGATTGCCTTTGACCTGCCCGATGGTGTAAATTATATACCTGGATCCGAACGCATAACTTTTCAATCAGGTTCTTCGGACTTTACACTGACCGTCGTTGATATGTCCGACCTCAATGCGCCGGTCTTTAGGCTCGAAAGGCCATCGGATGCCAATTGGCAGGTTGCGGATAGGGTCCGGTTTCGATTTGACAAGACCGCCTCATGCGATGCGGTTCAATTCTCTTACGCTGGCGGGCTCTTCAAAGACGAACATACTATTACCTACGACGATCTTAACGGGCCGCAATCTGTGAGCGATACTGACCCTACCATTAATTCCTATAATTTTTTAAGGGCCTACTTGGCCGTTCAGAACTATAATACGGTCAATGCAGCGGTCGGCGATAATATTACCCGAACCCTTGAAGTGACCAATTCAGGGAACGGAACCATCGATGGGTTTATCCATAACGTTGCCGTCGGCGCCGATTTAGCCACTTACACACTATCTTTTAACGGTACTCCTTTGACGCCTACGATTTCGGGCAACGTATACCGCTATTCGATTGACTCTTCGATTATTTCACAAATAGGCGACAACGATACGGATTTTGAGAACGAGACCGTGCTCTTCGAAGAATCATTTACCGTTAACGGCTGTGCGGACAGCAATATTTCCCACCAGCCTATTTGGGGCTGTAGCCCCACGGAAATCTGTCAAACACCATTACCGTTCACTGGTTCTGTAATCGTGAATACCGACCTTCCGAATCTTGTGGTTACCAAAATCAATAATGTAGGTCATACCGATCTTTGCAGTGAAACCACATATACAGCTCATGTAGCCAATACCTCGACGACGGCGATAGCGTACAATGTTGCCATCAATACGGGTTTTGGGTATACTTCTTACATTACCACAACGCCGACTAGAAATGCCCTTTGGGGAAATGACTTTCCGGACAACACAAAATCGATTTCGAACTTCAGGTTTGCCGGACAGCCTAATTTTACACCTACATTAAAACCAAATACTGAACGCACCAATGCAGGTACGGGATCTTATTTTGTTCCGGAAGACTTTTTTAACACCGACCCTGACGGGGCAGGTGGCTTTGATGATTTGGACGGCGATGGATTTTTCGATGATTTGGCACCCGGTGCAAGTACCGATTTATTGTACGATTATGCGAATAATGCACGGTCTACTACATGTGGAACTTCGGGTTTTGAATATGTGCGCACCATACAAACCATGGTCGATGCCTATGCCCAGAACCAATGCGACACCTATACCCCAACCTATCGCCGGTTTATGAACAATCCGTATTTGAGTCGTGGGGCGGTAAATACGAGTGCGCCGAATGACCTATACGACGGAACTCCGTTTACCATTGGCATACAAGGTAGTCTGTCGGCTCCAGGCACCGACAAACCATATTGTAACGGGGTTCGTATGTTTTCTAACGACCCCAATTCATCCTACACCGTAACCTTAAATGTGCCTACCGGTATTTTATTGGACGGTACGCCTGCCGACTTTACCCAAGTCGATGCCAACACCATTGTGTATTCGACCACCAACCTTCCGACTACCGATTATTTGAACATGAATGTTCAATTTCCGTTGACAATAGATTGTGGTACCTACTCAGGCCCGAATGACGTGTCCATTTCGTACACGACTAGGTATGAGTGCAGTTGTTTTGCCGAAGATATACATTGTGGCACCATAAGTGGGGTTCGTGCCCAATGCGGGGGGCCATGCGACGGACCGGCGATAACCAATTTCGAAGCCCAGAGGGAAACCGCGGGTTGGACCGATGATTCAATGAGTACCACGGTTACATTGGACCCGAACGTACACAATACCGAAACCTATATGGCCAAAGACCAAATGGTCATACAGGCAGATGCGGTTATCAACAACGCCAACCCGAATAACCTTTACTTTGATGTTACCTATTCTACGGTAAATACAGGTGCGGGAGGTTCCGATATTATCAATTTTCTGAATGGCACGATTTCTATAAACGATTTGTCCTCCGGTATCCAAAGTACGGCAATTACGGGTACGCCGACCCTCCTCGTAGACAGTCCTGACCATTACAGATTACGTTTCGATCTTTCTGGATATACGAATATTATTAGCCCGACCTATACCTATGGCGAACCACTAATTCCTTTGGGAGCTCCTGAAAACGATACGGTACATCTAGAACTTCATTTTGAGTTCGAAGAAAATTTTACCGACCGAACCCTTTATGAACTGGAAGATTTCGCAGGCGATTTCTTTAATTTCGACGGAACTGGTGGAAGGGTAAGTTGCAACATACTTGGGGATCGCGCCTATTATTTTAAGAACAGGGTTCATTTTTACGATAGGGCATCAACAAGCGCTTCGGGCTGCACCCCTGAGTATATTGAACTACTCGCACAAATACTTTCGCCTCCTGCGCAATTTCCAGGCGAATATAGGCCTCCTGTGATCTGGCAATCTACCGATGTGAACATCCCCGCCGGTGCCGAATTCACAGGGCTGGTAACTTCCAGCTCCTTTCCCGGAACCCCACCCACGACACTTAATGGGGGCTTGATAGCAACCCAATCGGGTAACGTCGTTACCGTCAGTCCGGGTCCAAGTTTAAGGGAATGGAACCAAGGCAGTGACCGCTACCCAAGAATACGGGTACATTTTAGGGGAAGCCCAACATCTCCACCGAGTACTACGACCAGTTGGACGGCAAATTATACTGAGTTTCCGTATGCATCCGCACCGGTCAACA
>CAYGPR010000027.1:0-50436 GCA_964351985.1 uncultured Maribacter sp.
ATTGTTGGACAATACGGATAGAAATAGAACGTCTCCTTTTGCATTTACCGGAAACAAGTTCGAGATGCGCGGGGTAGGTTCAAAGACGAATTGCGCAAAACCCATGACCGTTTTGAACACGATCGTGGCAAAACAATTGCAAGAATTTAAAAAGGAAGTGGACCTGCTCATCGACAAGAAAAACCTAAAGAAAGATGAAGCCGTCTTCAATGTGTTGCGAGAATATATTAAGGCATCGAAAAGAATTCGTTTTGATGGGGACGGCTACAGCATCGATTGGGAAAAAGAAGCCAAGAAGAGAAAATTGAGCAATAATAAGTCTACGCCCGAAGCATTACAAGTATTGACGGACAAAGTAAGTCTAGAACTCTTCGGATCCATGAACGTAATGAGCGAGAAAGAGGTGGCGGCCCGCAAAGAAGTGGAACTTGAGACCTATATTTTGAACATACAGATTGAAGGTCGCGTAATGACGGAGCTCGTTTATAACTACATATTGCCCGCTGCTTTGCGATATCAGAACATGCTAATAAAAAATCATGCAGGTATGAAAGATATCTATGGAAGTACCTTTAAAAAATATGTACCCGCTCAATTGGACATTATAGAACAAATATCGACTCATATTTCGGAACTCAAAAAGAAAACCGATACTATGGTCGAAGCCCGAAAGAAGGGTAACGCTATGCGGGATACCAATGAAAAGGCCCGTACGTATTGCAACGAAGTTCGACCCTGTTTTGAAGAAATTCGATTTCATAGCGACCGATTAGAACGTCTGATTGATAATCGATTATGGCCATTGACCAAATACCGTGAGTTGCTTTTTATTAAGTAACCTATGCCTCTTTTTCAAGGCTGCTGAGGTAAATCATGCTATGGCAACGAAAATTGCTCAATTTTTCATCGATAAATTTTACTTCTTATACATTTGGCACCATCTTTAACTGCCACCTTTTGTAAGTAATCTAATATACTTTTTTAAGTGCTTACCTTGAAAATTACACTTTATCGATTAAAATGACCGAACAACGAAATAGTATATCTAAAGAATTTTAACAGTATAGTTTTAACATATCTTAACGTTGAGTAATAATTTAAATTTAGGTCGAAGTAAATTTGACCCTTTAAATTAGAGTACCAAAACTGACCAATTTCTCCCCCAAGGTTAGTGAATATTTATCCCCCTTTTTTAATTAGTAGTAGCATTTTAATTTGTACAGGTACCCCACATATCTTGCACAGACTTAGAATACCTATGTTTCCCTCTATGGTTGCTACCATGGTTCATGTCGAACCTTGGCCAAGACCGAACGTAATAGTTTGATGTGTAACAATGTATTTTAACCTTTAAACCTTAATATTATGATTAAAAAAGTAGTTTTATGCGCTGCGGCGCTAGTATTTGGATCTGTAGCGATGGCACAGACCAATAACAGTAGCATCAACCAGGCCGGTGGTCTTTTTGGTGCTAACACGGCCACTGTGGGTCAAGCGGGTGTCTGGCTGGATTCCGATTTGAATCAATTGGGATCCAACAACGGTGGTGATGTATTACAAACGGGAGGACTTCATCTTTCCGAGATGGATCAAACCGGTTTTAGCAACTATGCAAGTGCAACTCAGAATGATCTTGCTAATTATTCCGATATAGACCAAGTGGGTAGAACGAACACTGCGGGTAACACGCAAAGTGGCATTGGTAATTACTCTTCTATCGACCAGACTTCTGGTTTCTTTTCTGCAGGTGGTAACCAAGCGTACACCGAGCAAGCTGGTCTTGGGCTCTATAGTGAAGTCACACAAGATGGTACCATGAACACAAGCAACGTGATGCAGACCGGAGCATTCCATGAGAGTTATGTCGAGCAAATAGGCAATGGCAATAGCAGCTATGTAAACCAGAGCCGAATTGGTGCTCCAAACTATTCTGATGTGTATCAGGAAGGGGATGATAATGGTAGCTCCGTACAACAAGGTTGGGGTGACAATTACTCTGATGTCGACCAGATCGGTGACAGAAACTGGAGTGGTGTGGTTCAAAATTTTGGAACAAATACTTCTAACGTTCTCCAATTGGGCAATGACAATGCTAGTGACGTAACACAGTTCGCTGGCAATAACAACGTTTCTGATGTAAACCAAGCCGGTAATGGCAACAAAAGTAGTGTTGACCAAGCATGGGGTGACAACGATTCTTATGTTGGTCAACTTGGCTTAGGTTCAGGTGCTGGTAGCGGAAACACAAGTTTTGTAGTTCAGCGTAGAGGTAACGACAACAATTCAGTCGTTGGGCAAATAGGTATAGGTAATGAAAGCTACGTCTATCAAAGCGGTGCTGGAGGATCAGTTGTAAACAACAGCTTTTTGATTCAAGCAGGTGTTGGTAACTACCATTCGGTTAGCCAAACAGGCGCTTTCGGTATCAATAATAGTACCGTGACTCAAATAGGTACCAACTCGGCTACTGTTGTACAAGTTTCTGGATCGACTATTTTCCCATAATACGAGTACCCTTAGCGTAAATGGGTTTTTTAATTAAGTCCTGTTTGTACTAAATTAGTAAAAGCACAGGGGTAGGCAGTGGGTCTAACGACCAAAAACTCTGACCCTGTGCTTCTTTTTACTTCCCCACAATTTAATAGTTAAACCACTTTTTCGGTCATTATTTTGACAAGGTATCAGATGCTGATTTTTTTGGCCGTTGACACGATCAAACTTTTATGCACCATATAATTTACTTACATTTAATAGTCTGTACATAACGCTTACCCAATGAAAAAACCAACCTTTTTATATCTTGTGATAATATGCCTTCTTTTTGAAATGGGATATGCACAAAATAAGGTGTCGGAAACACAGCCGAAGAATCTTATAGAAAAAATTGGGCCTGAAAATGTTCTACATAATTTTTTGGTCAATCCTTTACAGGCAGGTACTTCACTAGGCAACTCAAACAATATTTTTATAGAACAGATAGGCTCGGGCAATCTGACCCAAGTAAATACCAATACCTCGACCAGTGACATAAACGCGATACAGAATGGTAATGGTAATTCGATACGGACCACTGTTGCGGCCTTGGGCATAATCGAAACCATACGGCAACAGGGTGATAATCATCACTTTGCAGAATTTGCGAATACCCCTTCGCTAGAAATACAACGCCAGGTGGACCAAATCGGAAACGGACAGAATTTGACCATTCATGGTAATAATTCCATAAGCGACCACATGCGCTTGACTATGGAAGGGAGTACTAAAACAATTGTCATACGAAATTTCAACTAAGAGAACCTCGTTGCTGTAAAATGAAAAGTATCAAGTACATCATACTATTAACACTTTGTATTCCTTTATGCACTGTTGGGCAGTACTATAATAAGGATGTTGAAGCTTCTATCGATGTGAAAGTACTTGACAACAGTGTTTTACAGATTGCTGGATCCGCCTATAACAAAACCGAAATCAATAAAAGTTTACGTTACACTTTATCCGTAATAAAGGGGGATGCCAATGCAACCAACAAGAGCACGAATAGCCAAGAAGGGCGTTTCGTACTCGAACCTGGCGTGAAGAAGAATTTATCGACTACTTCGATTAATATTAATGAAGAAGACAGAACAATTATTCTTTTATTGGTATATGATGATGAGGATAATATTGTTGGAAAGGATAGAAAAGTGTTAAATGGTATTGAAGGGGAAGAAGATACCCTTGACCAAGCGGAGGCCGAAATAAGCAGCAGTCCAGATGTAAAGGAAAGTAAGGAAGACGGTTTTATTTTAAAAGGAATGGTAATAGAAGACACAAAAACCAAGGCTGGAAGCGATTTCTATGATTTGTTCTATTCCGCATATCTAGCGCAAAATATCAATGGGGAAAAAATTGTGAAAATAGAAGAGAAATTGGCTATTGCCAACAATACCCAAATTCAAGTCGTTGTAGATGATGCTGTGGTCATGCAATTTATTATGAACCCCCGTGGTCAATATTTAGATGCGATGGCCGAACAGGCAATATATCGGGTAAACCTATATTTTCAACAATTACGGAACCAAAAAAATCAAATCATAAGATATTAGGATTATGAAAAAAACAATTTTCATTTTATTGTTATTTGTCTCAGGATATGGTCTCGGGCAACAACTGGTCTATGAGCCCGTCAACCCTGCTTTTGGGGGCAATACGTTTAATTATCAATGGCTACTGAGTTCGGCCGAAGCCCAAAATGGCTTTGAAGACCCTAATTCAATTCTGAATAGGGAAGAATTGACCGAACTCGAACGGTTTCAACAAGATCTGAACCGACAAATTTTAGGCAGCCTTTCAAGAACGGTTTTCAACTCGCAACTTGGGGAAGGCCTTCAGGAAGGTACTTTTGCAATAGGAGACTTGGCCTTGGAGATTTACGAGACACCCGAGGGCCTGGTCATAAATATTCTTGATACTTCAACCGGAGAACAAACCCAAATTGTTGTGCCCAATTAATAGATGAATCAAATGTACAAAAGAATAACAGTCAAGCTTTTGCTTATATTTTCCTTTTTGTTATCGGGTTGTGGGGCCTATTTCAATCAGCCCTATGAGCCCCAAGACGCAAGGATCGGTGAATTGACTTCAAAGACCCAAGTGTTGCGCGAATTACCTGCACCCCATGAAAAAGTGGTCGTTGGAGTCTATAATTTTAAGGACCAGACCGGGCAATACAAGAATCTAGAGGCAGGTAGTTCGTTCAGTACGGCGGTCTCTCAGGGTGCGACCACCATGTTGGTTCAGGCATTGGAAGATTCCAAATGGTTTACGCCAATAGAGCGTGAAAATCTGAATAATTTATTGAACGAACGCAACATCATTCGATCCACACGTGAAGAATATCGCAGAAATGCAAATTCAAATCAGCCCACCTTGCCACCACTGCTTTACGCAGGAATTCTCTTAGAGGGAGGCGTTGTGTCTTACGATACCAATATTATTACCGGAGGTGCAGGTGCCCGCTATTTTGGCGCAGGCGCTTCTACACAATACCGTCAAGACCGTATTACCATTTATTTACGGGCGGTCTCTACGAGTAATGGTGAAATTTTAAAGACAGTGTACGTGTCAAAGACCATCCTATCGCAATCTTTGGATGCCAGTCTGTTCCGGTATGTTGCTTTTCAACGCTTGTTGGAGGCTGAAACAGGTTTCACCAAAAACGAACCGGTACAATTGGCTATGAAAAATGCTATTGAATCGGCGGTTGAGGCCCTAATCGTAGAAGGTGTGGCTAAAGGATTATGGACTACCGCTGACGGAGGTCTGAAGAACAAACAACTTATGGATGCCTATAAGGCCCAAAAAGAATATGAAGAATCACAATTATTATATGATAGAGATCAGATAGAGACACCGGCGCAAGATGCCATTACGATTGGGGCTACGGCACCACTTTTGAACGGCGATCTACCCAATCAAGATTTTGGTTTTGGCGGCTATGTCGGCTACTCGAAATGGTTGTCGCCAAAATTAAGCCTGAACTTTGATTTCGATTATGTGTATTTGACAGGCGGGAAATCTTTTTTTGAAGAGTATCTGAGTCCTGAATTGAACCTGGAACTCAAGATATTGCCCAGTGACAAATTTGGACCCTATGTGTACGGCGGAGCCGGATATATCTTTGAAATCCATTCGCCGGATCTCGGGCAGACCAAAAAGGTAACGACACCTAAAGCACAACTTGGTGCCGGTCTGAATATCAAAATATCCGATAGAATCGATTTCAGGGTATTCGGCGAGAGCAACTTTACTTTTACCGACCAGCTCGATGAAACCATAAACGGCAAAAGAGATGATTTTTATTACTCCTTCGGAGCAGGCATGAAGTACAAGCTTGGAAAGTATAAAATGAACCAAAAGATAAACGACTAAAAATGAAAAATAATATCATACCCTATCTAGTATCGGCACTAGTACTCTTTTTTGTAGGATGTTCTGAAGATCCCATAGAAGAAAATGCTTTTGGAACGTTAACCGGTAAAGTAGTCACAAAAGGTGATAATGTTCCTTTGCCCAATGTGAAAATATCGACCACCCCAGTATCTACGACCATATTTACCGATGCGGAGGGCAATTTCATTTTCGAGGAGATTGAAGCGGGTGATTATTCGGTCCAAGCCGATTTGGCCGAATTTCTCACCGCATTCGAAGGTGCCAACATCATTGCAGGCAAAACGAGCAATGTCATTTTTGAGATGGATTCGGTAAATTCAGCCAATATCCTACCCAAGTCTCCAGTACTTATTTTCCCTGAAGATGGAACGGAGAATATTGGCACGGAAGTAGAATTACAATGGAATTCTTCCGATAACGATGATGACAAAATACTATACACCCTTGAACTTCGAAATGGTGAAACCAATGAAATACAGCTTTTCAAGGATATTAAGGATACGATGTTCTTAGTAGAAAATTTACCGATCGGCAAAAACTTTATTTGGCAGGTATCCGCAGATGATGGTATCAATGAGATGGTAGAAAGTGCATTAAGCAGTTTCGCCACGAAGGACGGTGCGTCAAATCGATTTTTTTACACCCGCAATGTAGATGGTAACAATGTGATTTTTTCAGGTACGGAACCCGTTACCGATGCCGAAAATAATGTGAACCAAAATGAAATTCAATTGACTGGAAATGATAAGAATAGTTATCGGCCCATGAAAAATAATACGGTTGGAAAAATAGCCTTTTTGCGCTCGCAAGGCGGCGAAAACCACATTTTCACCATGAGATTGGATGGCACCGAACTTACACAGGTAACCCAAGATATTCCCGTGGCAGGTTTTCGAAATTCCGAATTGGAATTTACTTGGTTCGACAATGGGGCGAAACTATATTACCCCAACTTCAATAAGCTGTATTCCATAAACCAAGATGGTTCTGGCGGCCAATTGGTATATCAGGCTGCCGATACCGTACTGATTTCCGAAGTAGCGGTGAACCCCACAAACGATCTTGTCGCTATTAAGACAAACGGATCGAACGGTTATAGTGCTCGAATAATCGTTGTCGATCTGGTGGCAGGTACCGAGCAAGTGGTTATCGAAAACGAACCAGGTGCGCTGGGCGGACTGGACTTTTCCATCGATGGAAATACAGTATTGTATACCAGAGATGTCACGGGCATAGAAAATGCGGAATACCGGCAATTGGATTCTAGAATTTTTGAATACGACTTGACCGCTGCAACGGCGACCGAGATTGATACAGGTAAAGCCCCTGGCACCAATGACCTCGATGTCAAGTATTCCCCTGACGACGGTACGATAATATTTATGAATACTTCGAACGATGGCATTTCGGAGCGTACGATATATAGGAGTATACCAGATGATGAAATTACAGGTGAAGGTCAGAGTGAATCTTTGTTCACCAACGCCTTTATGCCCAATTGGGAGTAAACTAACCGAGTAAACCTGAAAAATCCCGTTCTCTTTAATTGAGCGGGATTTTTTGTTTGCATATAATTTGGAAAAGGTCAACAGCTAATTACAAGAATCCGTTATTTTTGCCATAAACTAGATGTAATGGGTTTATCCAATAGCGAAAGATATAGTCAAAGAGGGGTTTCGGCTTCCAAAGAAGACGTTCACAATGCCATAAAGAATATCGACAAAGGGCTTTATCCTAAGGCGTTCTGTAAAATCGTTCCCGACTATTTGACAAACGATGAAGCGTATTGTTTGGTGATGCACGCCGATGGGGCGGGTACAAAATCATCCTTGGCCTATATGTATTGGAAAGAAACGGGCGACATTTCCGTTTGGAAAGGCATTGCACAAGACGCATTGATCATGAATATCGACGATTTGATCTGCGTAGGAGCGACCGATAATATCATGTTGTCTTCAACCATTGGGCGAAATAAGAATCTGATTCCCGGTGAGGTCATTTCCGGCATTATCAATGGTACCGAAGAACTGATAGCCGACCTTAAAGAACATGGTATAATAATTCATTCTACGGGTGGAGAGACCGCTGATGTAGGCGATCTGGTGCGTACCATTATTGTAGACTCCACAGTTACTGCACGGTTGAAGCGTAATCAAGTAGTCGATAATGCGAATATAAAAGCCGGAGACGTAATCATCGGCTTGGCATCTTTCGGACAAGCGACTTACGAAAAAGAATATAATGGCGGTATGGGAAGCAATGGCCTGACCTCGGCCCGGCACGATGTGTTTTCAAAATATTTGGCAGAAAAATATCCCGAAAGTTATGACGCGGCGGTCCCTGATGAACTGGTGTATTCCGGTAAGGTCAAGTTGACCGATACCGTTCCCGAATCCCCAATAGATGCTGGTAAATTGGTACTTTCTCCTACTAGGACTTACGCGCCGATCGTCAAGAAAATCCTTGAGAAATATGATGCTGACGATATACATGGTATGGTACATTGTAGCGGTGGTGCGCAGACCAAAATATTGCATTTCATCGACAATCTCCATGTGATTAAAGACAACCTTTTTTCTATCCCTCCGCTCTTCAAATTGATCCAACACCAATCCGGTACGGATTGGAAAGAAATGTACAAGGTCTTCAATTGTGGTCACCGTTTGGAATTGTATGTAGATAAGACCATTGCACAAGATATAATGGATATTTCCGAAAGCTTTGGGGTGTCCGCACAGCAAATTGGTAGGGTAGAGGATAGTCCTGCAAAAAAATTGACTATAAAAAGCACCTACGGAACCTTTACGTATTAGGTATACGATTACCTCGATTACTACGTTTTCTATACTAAACAAGCTTGTTATGGAAAGAAAACAGTTTCTTAGAACCCTTGGTGCAGGGGCCGCTTTTGCATTGACCTTTCCCTGTGTGCAGGGATGCTCTAAGGATGACGAAGATGGTGGAAATACGCCCGTACCCACAGGAGTGGATTTTACCATTGATTTAAATTCGCCCGAAGCCGCACCTTTGGCGAACAACGGAGGTTTTATCCTAAAAAACCTTATTGTGGTGGTCAAGAATCTAGATGGCAATTTTATAGCTGCAAGCCAAGTCTGTAGCCATGAGCAATACGATCAGGTTCGTTTTGTCAGCAATAATAATGAAACATTCTTTTATTGTGATGTTCATGGTTCTGAATTTGAGTTGGACGGTACGCCCATTAATCAAGTAGATAGTAAGGCACCGAAACCCCTAAAAATATTCAATACCGAACTTACGGGCGATATGCTGCGTATTTTTGAGTAAATTGTAACGGAATTTAGCTCCAGTTCCAAATGCAAAAGAAAACTTGTATCAACCCATTTCACAGGTATTTATATGCCCGTTCAGGGCCTATCGGAAGAAAGTTTTCTTCCAAGAGTTTCACTAGTTTTTCAGGTAAGACTGTTTTGGAGTATAATTTATTTGAAATTTTACTTTTAAACGGTTTCGAAAAGTGCGCATAGTTCTTCCCCTATTTTTTGGCTTTCTTATGTTCATGGGTACTGCCCAAGAACGTAAGTACGTGACGGTCAAAAAGACCGTAAAACTTATGGGAAGTGATTTCGATATTACCGTGGTCGCCCCTAATGAAGAATTAGGTTATATCAACATTGATGAGGCCACAGCTGAGATAAGTCGTGTCGAAAAAATGATATCCTCTTGGGATTCCCGATCAGAAACCTCATTGATCAACAAAAATGCTGGCATTAAACCGGTAAAAGTGAGTTACGAGCTTTACAATCTTATCGAACGGGCCGTTCAGTATTCCGAAATTACGTATGGTGCCTTTGATATTACTTTTGCCTCGATGGATAAGGTATGGAAGTTCGACGGTACGATGGAATATGAACCGACCCCCACGGAAATTGAAAAATCGATTGCCAAGGTAGGCTACAAAAAAATAGTTTTAAACGAAGAAGACCGGACCGTTTTTTTAAAGGAAAAAGGAATGCAGATTTCCTTCGGCGGATTAGGAAAAGGCTTTGCTGCTGATAAAGCCAAAGAACTTTTGATTTCCAAACAGGTGGTCGCCGGGGTGATCAACGCTTCTGGGGATCTAACAACATGGGGTACAAGGGCCAGCGGCGAAAAATGGATGTTGGGTATTGCCAACCCCAAGAATAAAGGGAAGATATTTACATGGCTTCCCGTGTTGGAATCTTCGGTCGCGACCTCACGAAGTTTTGACCAGTTCATAAATTTCAAAGGCAAAAAGTACTCCCATATTATCGACCCCAGAACGGGATACCCGACAACCGGAATCAATAGCGTGCATGTACTTGCAAAAAGTGCTGAATTTTGTGATGCGCTGGCGACGGCTATTTTTATTATGGGAAAAGATGCCGGTCTCGCACTTGTTAATCAACTCCCCCTTACCGAGGTAATCTTGGTCGACAGTGAAAACAAAATGTTTAAAAGTAGCGGAATACTGTTCGATAACTAAAACTTCCAGTCGCTTAGAAATACTTTAGGTTGTCCATTTTTATCGTAAATTCGCATTCCAATTTAGGTGCGATAATGATAGACAAGCTCAACATTGTAAAACAGCGTTTCGATGAGGTCTCCGACCTGATCATACAGCCCGATGTGATATCGGACCAAAAGCGCTATGTGCAATTGACCAAGGAATATAAGGACCTTAAAGACTTGATGGCCAAGCGCGATGAGTATATCGAGTTGACCAATAATATTGAAGAGGCAGAAGCGATTATTTCAGATGGTAGCGATGTCGAGATGCTCGATATGGCAAAAATGCAGTTGGAAGATGCGAAAGAGCGCATGCCGATTTTAGAAGAAGAAATAAAGGTAATGCTCATTCCCAAAGACCCGGAAGACGCTAAGGATGTGGTCGTTGAGATACGGGCTGGAACTGGAGGCGATGAAGCAAGTATTTTCGCAGGTGACCTTTTTCGTATGTATACAAAGTATTGCGAATCAAAAGGTTGGAAAACGAATGTCATCGATTTGAGCGAAGGAACAAGCGGGGGATATAAAGAAATTCAGTTCGAAGTTACCGGGGAAGATGTTTACGGAACGTTGAAATTCGAGGCGGGTGTGCACCGTGTGCAACGTGTTCCGCAAACGGAGACCCAAGGTCGTGTACATACCAGTGCGGCCACGGTGATGGTGCTTCCTGAAGCTGAAGACTTTGATGTACAGATCGACCCGAAAGATGTTCGGATCGACTTTTTCTGTTCTTCCGGTCCCGGAGGTCAATCGGTCAACACGACCTATTCTGCAGTGCGATTGACGCATATTCCAACGGGATTGGTAGCTCAATGTCAGGATCAAAAGTCACAACATAAAAATAAAGAGAAGGCATTCAAGGTTTTGCGCTCACGTTTATATGATATGGAATTGGCAAAAAAACAAGAAGAAGATGCCGCCAAACGGAATTCGCAAGTAAGCAGCGGTGACCGATCGGCAAAAATACGTACCTACAATTATCCTCAGGGCAGGGTCACCGATCACCGAATAGGCCTGACCTTATATGACCTACAGAATATTATTGATGGTGACGTACAACGAATTATAGATGAATTGAGTCTTGTAGAGAACACGGAGAAATTACGTGACGCCTCAGAGATTTTTTGATATCCTTGAAACTGTCCGTTCGAGCGCAGTCGAGAACCCATGGACATTAGCTTTTTAATACCTATCGACTGCGCTCGAGAAGAAATAAGGTTTATGACCACCCAACAACTAATAGACCAAATCCACAAAAAGAAATCTTTTCTCTGTATTGGATTGGATACGGACTTGGAAAAAGTTCCTCCCCATCTTTTAGGAGAAGAGGATCCTATTTTCACCTTTAATAGAGCTATCATAGATGCAACACATCATCTTTGTGTTGCCTACAAGCCCAATATTGCCTTTTATGAGGCCTATGGCATAAAGGGATGGAAATCATTGGAAAAAACCATTCAATATCTGAATGCAAACTATTCTGAACAATTTACCATCGCCGATGCGAAGCGCGGCGATATCGGAAATACTTCGACACGATATGCCAAGGCATTTTTCAAAGATCTTGAATTTGACGCCATCACGATAGCTCCCTACATGGGCATGGATTCAGTAGAACCTTTTTTAGCGTTCAAGGGCAAACACACGATTCTATTGGCATTGACCTCCAACGAAGGTGCCTATGATTTTCAGACCCAAAAAATCGATGGAACGGAGCTTTATAAAAAAGTACTTGAAACCTCGAAGTCGTACAAAAATTCACAAAATTTAATGTATGTCGTAGGTGCGACAAAGGCAACCTATTTAGAAGATATAAGAAGGATAGTACCTGAAAGTTTTCTGTTGGTTCCTGGAATAGGAGCACAAGGAGGTAATCTACAGGAAGTCTGTCGTTACGGTATGAACCGGCAAGTGGGCCTGTTGGTGAATTCTTCGCGTAGTATCATCTATGCCTCAAACGGGAAAGATTTCGCAGAGGCCGCTACAAAAGAAGCGGAGAGGTTACAAGTGCAAATGGCATCGGAACTTCAGAAGTTGGGTTAGCCCATCATATTCTCCAATACCTTCTTGATTTTTTGGGCTTTTTGCTCAAAAAACTCGACCAATTTGGCATCGGTATACTCCATGTTACTGGCCTTGTCCAAGAAATTTTGGTACTGATATTCCAAAAGGTGAATAGCGTTTCTGTTGGCAGCGATGGGGGTTACTGATCCTACTTTGCAATATTGATTTTCCATAGTCGTATAAATAAGTTCTTCCAAATATACGGGCGAAAACCATTTTTGGACGTGGGATATCGTCATATTTATCCAAAAATCGGTTCTTTTGATGATTTATTAACAAGAAAGGGATATCAAACCTATGGATCTAACAGATTTGTTGTTAAAAATATCCGACCAACTGCATAGTGTATCGAAAGTTTTAATACATTGCATGGCTTACGGATTTAGATAAGTCAACGAGAACACTTTGCTAAATTATACGACACATTTACATTCAAATTCCACTAGCTGGGTAACTTTCATACATGGTGCTGGGGGTAGTTCGTCCATTTGGTATAAACAGGTGCGCGAGTTCAAACAACACTTCAATATACTCTTATTGGACCTTCGTGGGCATGGCGATTCCAAGCCCAGCCTTATAGATACCTTTGACGAAAAATATGATTTTGATAAGATAACAAATGATATCGTAGAGGTTATAGATCATTTGAAGATTGAAAAATCACATTTTGTTGGAATATCATTGGGTACTGTACTTATTCGAAACTTGGCCGAGAAGTTTCCCCAACGTGTGGAAAGTATGGTCATGGGTGGTGCCATCATGAGGCTAGACCTACGGTTTAGAATCCTTATGGTTTTTGGAAGTCTCTTTAAATCGTTGGTACCTTACATTTGGCTATACCGAATGTTTACGTTTGCTATCATGCCCGATAGAAATCATAAGGAATCAAGATCGTTATTTGTGCGCGAGGCCAAAAAATTATACCAGAAAGAGTTTATACGCTGGTACAAATTGGGTTCTCAGATAAGTCCGTTGCTTCGTTTTTTTAGATCGGTAGATCTTAAGATTCCGACCTTGTACGTAATGGGTGGCGAAGATTATCTTTTTCTTCCATCGGTAAAAAAGATGGTAAAAAAGAGTGCTACCTCTAGCCTTCTTTTGATAGAACATTGCGGTCATGTTGTGAATGTGGAACAGCCCAAACTGTTCAATGATATGGTAATTGGCTATCTTTCTCAGGAATAGTCTTTAATAGCTACATTACTTTTTAAAAAATTACATCATGAGACCTTTTGTTCTTGTCTTTTTTTTGATAACCGTTTGTTTCGATTTAAATGCGCAGACGGATACCTGCACCTGCTGTAGTGAAGATCACACGGCTTTCGATTTTTGGATAGGGGAGTGGGAAGTAACCAATCCCGACGGTACACTGGCAGGAAAAAACAACATCGACAAAATACAGGATGGATGTATACTTCTTGAAAACTGGACAGGTGCCAGCGGAAATACCGGAACCAGTACTAATTTTTACAACCTTAAAACGAAGCAATGGGAACAGCTATGGGTTGATAATTCAGGAACTCACATTAAGTTAAAAGGAAATCGAATTGGCAATCAAATGATCCTTTCTTCCGATGAGTTCACACATACCGATGGGAAAATATATACCAACAGGATCACTTGGACGCTGAACGACGACGGAAGCGTTCGACAACTTTGGGAACTCTTGCAAAAAGAGAAAGTGGTAAATATCGCCTTTGATGGATTGTATAGGAAAATCGAATAAGCGAGTGCATCGACCTTATTATTCAACCAAAAGGCCACTGCATAGCAGTGGCCTTTTGGTTGAATAAACCATTATTAATGACTGTTTAAAGAATATCTCCGAGACAATAATCCAAAAGCTCGACACCTGCACTTGGCGAGGGCCCAAGATCAAGAATTTCAGTCCCGTTTGCAGAAGTTACCTGAAAAGTAATCTCTTCATCAAAGGCACCTGAGGTGAAAACAATTGACATTACTTCAGTTCCAATAGGTACATCTAGGGTAAAAGACCCTGAGAAACCATCGTCAAATGTAAAAGTCGTGGCTGTACCGTCCAAGGTGATTACCAGAGCTGCATCGTTCAAACCATCACCAAATGAATCTTGCATTTCAATACTCCAAGAGCCAGCAGTTGGTGGAGTAGGTGGGCAGACAACTGGAGAAACATAGGCAAAGGGCGAGCTAAAAAAAGACCCACCGGTTACCGTACCATTAGCATTGTTAGTATAGGTTCTTCCATTTGTCAAATTCGCCTCGAGTCTATAATTAAAAGTATCCCCTCCATCAATATTATCAAAATCCACTCCCGTGGCTGCTATGGCCTCGGCATAAGAGTATGAAATATCACCTCTGGGAAATCCGAAAGGTCCGATATTAGAAAAATTCGCCGCGGAGAATGTGCCAATTTCAGTCTCGGCCGTACTGAAGTCAGTGCCTCCATCCTCTACGGTAGTATCTACAAATGATACAAAGACCTTAACGTCTGACAGCAAGGCACCATTTTCTTTGTCCTGTACCTCAAGGGTTACGCCCCAAACAGAACTTGTATCCGAGATATTGTAATTATCTCCGAGACTTGCGACAGTTCGCAATACCAATCCTCGATCGGTTTCCTCGAAAACATCATCGATTAATTTAGTTTCGCTACAAGACCAGGCTAAACTACCTAGTATGAGCGACGTCATATATATCTTTATTTTCTTCATGATTTTTAGTTTATCGTTCATACTTCATTAGTTGGATAGCGGAAACCCGGTGGCAGGATTTGTATCCCAAAAAACTTGTACCGTCTGATCCGTTTTCTGAGTAATATTCGGGTTACTGGTCACCGCCTGGTTCGGATAATACATAGAACGGATATAAGCCCCTGGATCCGGTTCTCTATTAGGTTGTAATGTGCTCGGGTACCCTGTTCTTCTATAAAAATTATAGGTCTCGATTCCATTTCCGTAATGGCTTATCATATATTGCTCTCCTAAAATATCCCATTGAGCTGTTGCACCGGCAGCATTGTAGGCTGAAATTTCACCTGCGATGTAACTGTCAATTTCTGTCTGGGTGGGTGCAAAAGATAAGTCCGCCGCCGGATCGTTTGCCACAAAACTAGTTGCTTTGGCAATTTGTTTGGTCAACGCACTTTCCAATGCCGTTGCGGCGGCACCGGTATTACCTGCTACCATCGCCATTTCAGCAATCCAAAAATCAACCATAAATGCATCGAGAATGGGCGTGATTCCTAAACCACCAGCTCCGAAGGAGTTTGGGTCATTGGCCTGTGCAATGGCGGATACACTATTGTCATCAAAACGCCCGCCCGCCGGATAAACTCCAAAAGTGGTCTTGAGCAATCCGTCCGGTGGTCCGCCTTCATCATCCCCTGAATCACGGCCCCAGTAGCCGTTGGGAAGTGCACAGAATGTGAATCCGCCACTAACATAATGGGCCGGAGGTGTTTGTAAGGAACAGGTCAGCAATTCTTCATCCGGTGGAAAGCCGTCTTGTCCTGGTACATCGAATGTCTGACGATAAAAATAATATCGAATTCTGGGATCGCCACTGGTATCCATTTCATTGATCATCCAGTTTGACATATAATCGCCTGCACCTGCCGAAGCATAATTCAAACCATATCTTGGGTGTCTAGTATCGGGTTGCGAAGCACTTGTGCCTGTCCAAGTCCAATCAAAATCATCCGCAGTATCTTGGATATAATTTCCGGATGCGACGATGGCATTGAAACTTGCCTCTGCAGAAGAATCTACCAAACGTCTCTGCAGGTAGATTTTCATTTTTAAGGTGTTCGCGGCTCTTACCCATTTGCTGTAATCATTCCCATAAAAATAATCGGTAGGAGGTAGCGCCGAGGCACTATTGGTAAAATTCACGATTGCCTGATCAAGAAGACCCAATGCGGCATCGTAGATTGAAGCTCCACTGTCCAATGCAGGGTTAAGAATCTCAGGAGCCTGTACTGCTTCCGAGTAGGGAACATCTCCAAAAAAGTCCACCAAGGTTACCATAGTGTATGCTTCAATAAACTGGGCGATACCCAAATGTCTTGTTAGCCCGTTTTCCTCCGCGGCCGGCGTCATGGTTCGAATATCGAACAGTACACCTCGGTACGCATTGTCCCATTCATCATCGGTATCGATATCTTGATACCCACCGCGATAGTCACGACTTCCGAAAGGCATTAAACGAGTAAGTTCCATTCCAAGAATCGAAAGGCCATCACCGTTCACATTACCACCCGTCTGGAAATTATCCTGGGGGTCGCCCGTGGCATCTCCTTCAATGGTTCTGGCAAAATCTTCTTGAATGGAGTTCAAAAAGAAGTCGGGACTCGCCTGTACCGGGGTCAAAAAGTTTGGATCTTCTGTAATGTCAAGTTCTTTTGACTCGCATGAGATGAACGCGAGCGAACCTGTCAAAAAGGAGATTGCTAAGTATTTATGTATATTTTTCATTTTTTGACTTTTTTTAATCTTAGAATGTTGCTTTTACACTTAAACCATATCTTCTTGAACTCGGGCCATTAAGAAAATCAAATCCGAATCCGTTACCGACACCTGTACCTGATGTGTTCGGATCAAAATTTGCTCCGTCAGGGGTATTGATGGCGTCGTACCAGAGGTTGAAACCTGATACTGTAAAAGACAGACTTCCAAATGGTGTTCTATCCAAGAATTGCTTTGGCAACGAATAACCCAATGAGAGCTCTTGAAGACGTATTACGGTAGCATCATAGACCTGTAGCTCACTTGGCCCAAAAAGAATGTTATTGAAAAAGTAATCCGAGTTGTTGATCTGCACATCGTTCGGAGTGCCATCGGACTGCTTCACCCCATTGAGAACAAAGGTGTTCTCCCTATCTAGGGTCTCTACGATCAGTCCTCTACCCAATAGGGTTGCGATGGTACTTGAGTAAATATCTCCACCTTGGGTCCAGTTGAATTGAAAGCCTAGGGTAAAATTCTTGTACGAAAAGCTGTTGTTCAAGTTGGTCACAAAATCAGGATTCGGATCCCCGATAACCCCATCTTGTGAATCTTGAACATAATCACCTGCCGAATTCGTAACCAGATTTCCACTGGCATCACGCAGTATTCTACTTCCATAGATGACTCCAAGAGGTTGACCTTTGATGGCCGCATTACCTAAGTTTCCAAAACCTGAATAGACGATAAGATCGGTATCATTACCAAGGTCGGTCACTTCGGTTTCTATCATACTGAAATTAATATTGGTGTTCCAGTTGAACCCATCACCCTCATGCTCGACCAATCGAAGACCCAAATCCAGTTCTAGACCTTGCCCCTTAATCTCACCAACGTTGGTGGTGGTCCTGAAATATCCTGAGGATGGATCTAAGGGTTGTGTGACGATAAGATCGGTAGTCGTTCTTTCATAGACCGAGGCATCCAACGTAATCTTTCCGTTCCACCATCTGGATTCTATTCCCAATTCAATTTCCGAGACTTGCTCAGGTTTCAGATCCGGATTTCCTAAAGTCAATCCAGTGGTGTTAGTTACAATATTTCTACCGGTGTTATCCTGAAAATCCTGTGTATCCAAAGACAGCCTAGAAGCAACGGGATACGAATCGGAATTCTGATCAGGGAAACCTGCAGAAGTACCGTATCCTCCCCGAATCTTAAGATAATTAAGAATGTTTTCACTTTTAAGCCCTTGGAACACCGTGGTCGGCACAAACGAAAGACTCGCACTTGGGTAAAATAAAGATCGGTTCGCTTTCGATAGATTGGATACCCAATCATTTCTACCTGCGACGGTCAAATAGAGAAATGAGTCATAGTCAAATTCGACCTGTCCATAAAGACCTACTACATTTCGTTCTGCACTACTTTGAATCTCGTTGTTGTTAAGAAAGTTAAAGTGCCTTAAAACGCCGAAGACCTGTTGTCCGTCGCTTGAGGTACCTCCGCTTTGAAAAACCTCTCTTCTTCCGTTGGCTCCAATATTAAAGGTAGCCCCGATTTTTTCAGTTATGTCGTAATCACCATTGAGCGCTAGATTGTGATCCCAAATGGTATTTGTATTGTTCCACGTTTCGTAAACACCGCTCTGTAATCGTATATCGTTACTATTGCTATTGACCCCTCCTTTATTTTGATAGTTGAGGTTGTTTTCACTATAGACGTCAAGACCTACTCGATACGATACGTTCAGATTTTCATTGAATCCGTACACTAGACCTAGATTACCAAAGGTTCTGTTGGTCTCTTGTTGCGTGCCTGCGTTGTTCACCGTCCACAATGGATGCTGTATCGAGTTGTTTTGTCGATAATATACACTACCTCCGGTAAGCGGGTCTTGAAAGGGTAGGCCCGCAACATCTACCGAACGAGGGGTGAAATATAGGTCACCGAATACAGAGGAACCGCTACCCGTCGCACCGTTACCTTGACTTAAGGCGACAGGAGGTGATATAAATTTGGTCCGGGCATAATTAATTGTACCACTTACGGTAAACTTATTACTAAGTTCGGCCCTACCGCCGATACCGAAGTTGTTTCTGTTCAGACCGTTGCCTGGTGTAAAGCCCTGATCTTTTAAATAGCCATAATTCGCGTTGTAGGATATTTTGCCATCGTCCGATGCCCCTGCAAGGTTAACGGATGCATTTGCTACCGTACCTGTTTTAAAAAAGTTTCCGAAGTTATCATAGGGTTGCCATTTATAACGTTGGCCTTGAAACTCTGGAAATGCCGCTTGAATGGCCGAAGTAGATGTTGAATATGGGTGGGCCAATGTACCGTTTGCATCAAACGATGCGCTGTTTCCCCAGCCCGAAATCCCTTCTTGATCAAAACTTGGTCCCCAGTTACTGAAGAACCAGCCAAATGCTTGATCAAAACCATTTCCGTATTGATTCTGGTAATCCGGCGTAGAGGCAATCTCATTGAAGAACAATGATGAAGTCGCCGTAATTTCGGTTTTCTTGATACCAGAACCACCGGCACCTGCCTTGGTCGTAATCAGTATTACCCCATTTCTACCCAATGAACCATATAATGTGGAGGCGGCAAGACCTTTTAGTACGTTTACACTTTCTATACTATTGGGGTCTAGATCCAAGAACCTGCTCGAACCGTTGTTACCATTGATAAAGTCTTGACGGCTGCCTTGACGGCCCGAGGGGTTAGTATCACCATTAAAGGGAACACCATCAACAATGAAGAGCGGTTGGTTACTTTGGCTAAATGAGTTGAAACCTCGGATAATAATGTTTGTGCCTGAACCTGAAAGTCCACTTTGTTGCGTAATATTTACTCCGGAAGCCTTGCCCATAAGTACTCGGCCCAAATCTCCTTCGGCCTTTTCTTCAAGTTGTTCAGAGCTTACTTCGGCAACCGCGTAACCAAGGGCCTGTTTTTCCCTTTTAATACCTAGTGCTGTGACGATAACTTCCTCTAATGCTTGGGCATCTTCTTCCATTTGAATGTTGATCACATTCGAAGCACCAATATCACGTGAGATGTTTTTCATTCCGATATAACTGAATACCAGAGTTTGACCGACCTCGCCCGAAATCTCATAATTTCCATCGAAATCGGATTGCGTTCCCGTAGTAGTGCCCTGCACAAGTATGTTCGCCCCAGGAAGCGGTTGACCATCTTGGTCGGTCACGTTGCCGGTAATGGT
This sequence comes from uncultured Maribacter sp., assembly GCA_964351985.1. Taxonomy (GTDB): domain Bacteria; phylum Bacteroidota; class Bacteroidia; order Flavobacteriales; family Flavobacteriaceae; genus Meishania. The sequence continues at coordinate 20,155 of CAYGPR010000027.1, forward strand.
TTTTTCTTGTGCGAATGTCCATGAAATTCCGAGTAGGAACAGCATACACAACCAATTGCTTTTTTTCTGCATACCTAAAAAATTTAAATTAATTTGAGTTAGATAGTAAAATGCGGCCCTGGATAACAATATTGATAGCTAATTCAAATAATTACCCTAAAAAGTGAGACAAGAATATCTTTAGTTAGGTGTAAGTTTCCAGAGCCGCTTTACTTGTTTAATTAGTCACTAACGCCAAAGTAACAGCCTCTTAACATAGTTTTGGGAACTTCTTATAAACCTTTACTCTACCGACAAAAGTTTACCAATGGTTTACTTTAGAAGGTCTAGATGACAAGTTGATTTCAAATTGCCTTAGTGAATATTTCAAAGAATGACGTAGCTAATAATTGATTTAGAAATATGAAGAAAATGAGTATTGCTCTTTAAAATTGGTTTACCGGGTGGATTAGAATAGAACTCAATATGAGTATTCTTTTGTTTTGGCCAAAAATGAGTAAAAACCAAAGGAGAATCTAAGAGGGAAGTAGTAAAATGCAGCCCTGAAAAGTTTTGATGACTAATTCAAATACACGCTCAAAAGAATGAAAGGAAGTAGATTTCTAAGAGAGTAACCCACAGGGCCGCTTTTACATTTTGATTGATGAGATATCAAGATAAAAATTTAAGATCTTTAATATGGAAGTTCTTATAAACGTTTCCGTTTCCGATAAAAATTTACGGCTTACTTACCTTACCTGCTGTGCTCTCATCGCAAATTTTTGAAATTCGCTAGGGGTCTGTTGTGTGGCTTTTTTAAAAGCCTTATTGAAGGTCACTTTATTATTATAGCCCACTTCATAGGCAATGTCAATGATATTGAGGTTTCTTTGTGAATCATTGTAAAGAATTTCTTTGGCTTCCTGAATTCGATAGGCATTTATCAACTCATGGAAGCTAACCTTAAAATGCTCATTGATGACCTGCGAAGCATTGTGGCGTGTGGTATTGAGCAAATCTGCTAGACGTTCTAGATTAATATGACTTTCTTTATAAATCTTTTCTTCGTCAAAGAGCTCGATCAATTGTTCCTTTAACTCCATCGATAGGCTGGGGGTAAGCCCTGATTTTTCATATTTGAATGGAATTCGGTTATCAAATGTATATAGACCATCGAAAACGTTCGGTTGTACATAAGCGGAATAACCTATATACAGTACCATAAGTGACATGCAGATTATTTGACTATGATAAATAACACCTGAAGAAAGATGATTCACTATGAGTACACCATAAATCGCATAGGCGATTATATATAGAAAATGTAGTTTATAGATGTTGTTTTGCCATAACTTATTAGTTTCAGAAATACCTTGATTTGACTTCGTCTTCAAGTATAATCTCCTAATGAAATACCCGTACACCAGTAGTGAGATAATTTTTAAGGCCACCACGATTAACATATCGTTTGAATCGCCCGGATTATAGCCTTCGCTGGCCCTATTGACCATAATACCTAATTTTTCCTCCGCAGATAAACTATAAACAGGTATGATATAGATAAGTATAAGTACGGTTGGAATGAGATGTAAAAGGTCGATTTTTTTGAATTTGTATTGTTCCGTAATCCTTTTTAGATAAAAATAGAGCAAAGGACCGTACAAAAACGAAAACATGGTAGACATCAAGTAGGTATGGGGGTACTCGAATTGATAATTTGTGATGTTAAAGCAAATATTGAGTATAAAGAACGAATGGATGAAAATAAAGGCGCTTATCAAAATTCTTGATGCCCTATCGATTTTTCTATTAAAGTTGATGATTATCGCTATATAAAAACCAATAAATGAAACATAGAGATATATAAAAGACCAAACATCGAAGCCTGGCTCATATTTATCGGCAAGATTTACAAATTCTTCAGATGTTCGAATGGTATCAAACGCTTCGTTTTGAATTAAAGATGTCTTAAAATCATTGATCAGAAAAGACTCGAGGTGTTTTGTCGCTTCTTTGGGATGAAATAATGCAGCATGGCCGAGCGCTATTTTTTTTAAGATGACGGACTTTTCGGCTACTACATCACTTTTAAGTGCCCTTTCGTAGATTGGTAATGCTCTAGAATATTCTTTTTGATCGAATAGACTGTCCGCTTCATTTAGGTCCGTATTCGATACATTCCTAAATAGTGTTTTCTTTGAGAGGCCTTCGGGGGCAAGGGCATAAATATTCTGAAAAAAAAACAGGGACAGGGAAAACAGGAGTGCTAGCTGTCTCATTTAGATTGTGATTGATGATTGATTGATTGATGAACATGTATAAACTAGTCAAGTTGAAATTAGGAAATAATTAAGAATTTTCTCTTAAAGAAACCTTAAAACAAGTAAGCCCCGATAATAATTTACCTTTGATAATGGTGATAAAATTACCTTAAAATCAATATTTTGGAGAATAATATAAGTTTAGGCCTTCTTTTTTGATAAAAAAGAAATTCTGTTATTGTAAAGAATGAAATAAATAAAAAACCGGTGCTCCCACCGGTTTTTAACTAACTAACTCAAAAAATTACTAACTCAAATAATTCAGTACAAAAGTCTTTTAAAAGTGTTTCGAGAAGTCATTTTAAAATTAATAAATCGTTATCGAAACACTATAAAATTTTAACGGAAAAGTAGTGGCTTTAGTATAGCTCAAAAGAATTTTTTTTTTGCAATTAATCTTGTTCACCGAAAACTTTTCGAAGAAGATCTGTAGTTCTTGCCGATACCTTGGTGCGTATTTCCTTTTCTTCCACGGCAATCATGGTATAGACCCCCTTTAGTGCTTCTTCTGTGACATAGTCCGTCAAATCCGGATTCACATTATTGGTCAAGGGTATGCTATTGTATTTGTTGATAAGATTGTTCCAGATTTTGTCAGCGCCTACTTTTTTGAACGAATCTTCGATGACCGGGCTGAATTTTGCATACAATGCGGTTTGTGTTCTTCCTTCTAAATATTGGGTAGCGGCATTATCATTGCCCATCAAAATATTTCGCGCATCGTTGAAATTGATGCCTTTTACAGCATCTACAAAAATAGGGGTCGCTTCACTCACGGCATCTTCCGCTGCACGGTTCAGTACTTTCAAGCCTTCATCGGCCAAATTGCCAAGACCTATATCACGAAGTGTTTTGTCCACTTTTTGAAGTTCTTCGGGCAAAATTATTTTTACCAGCTCGTTTTTAAAGAAGCCATCGGTCTGGGTCAGCTTGCTGACTTGTTTGTCGATGCCCATATCGAGAGCTTCACGAAGACCGTTTGCGATATCGAGGTTGCTTAGACCTTGAGTGCCTTGGGGCAATTGATTAACTACTTGTTGCAATTCCCCACAGGAAACAAATTGAAATAAGACTATAAAAAGAAGAATTTTTTTTGTCATTTTATCGGTTTTATCATGGGTGCCGAAAGCACATATGATGATTACGAGAAAATAACGGTTTTATTGTTGTAGGCCATGGTTTTTCGTTGCACATGTAACCGTACAGCCCTAGAAAGAACGATTTTTTCCAAATCACGACCTTTGGCAATAAAATCATTAATGGTATGTATATGCGAAACGGTTGTCACGTCTTGTTCGATAATCGGGCCGGCATCCAGTTTTTCGGTCACGTAATGGCTGGTAGCCCCGATAATCTTCACTCCCCTTTTAAAAGCGGCATGGTAAGGTTTTGCGCCAGCAAAAGCCGGAAGAAAAGAATGATGGATATTGATAATTTTATTAGGATAAACATCGATCAATCGTTCGCTAACAATTTGCATATATCTTGCCAATACGATGAAATCTACTTGATACTTTTTTAGAAGTTCAAGCTGTTCGTTCTCAGCTTCTTTTTTTGTCGACTTACTAACCGGAATATGATAAAAAGGAATGTTGAATTGGTCTGCAATAAAATGCAAATCTTTATGATTGCTAATTATAAAAGGAATCTCAACAGCAAGCTCCCCAGAATTATATCTGCTCAACAAGTCATAAAGACAATGCTTGTACTTTGAAACGAAAACGGCCATTTTAGGTTTCACGGAATCAAGATGTAGACTCCACTCCATTTTATAAGGGAGCCCTAACGATCTGTTGAATTCATCCTCAAATGTATCGGTATCGGGGTTGCCTGATTCAAAATCACTTTCCAAACGCATGAAAAAGACATTCGCCTCTTTGTCCACATGTTGATCCATATAGATAATATTACCGCCTTTATCGTGTATAAAACGCGTAACAGCGCTAATAATTCCAGATTGGTCAGGACAATGTATTAAAATAGTAATTTTCACTTCGCATGGTTTTTAATGAAGTCATTTAAACTTTTTCTTTTACCTGCGATTTTCACATTTTGCACCCTAATTTTGCCATTTTTTAGTTCCGTAGCTTAGGCTACGCAGCGAAAAAATAACTTCATTAGGGCACAAAAGCCGAAAATCTCGGTTCCAAACAAAAAGTCTAAATGACTTCAATACCAAAATTAGGGTAATTCAAATCGCAAGGACTTTGACTAGGTAATTTTTGTAAAATTCCAACCGTTATCGGTTAATCTTTGCGATTTCCGTAAATTGCAGTTATAAAAATGGTCTTTTATTGCAGATGAAACAAACCAAGCCGTACAATCCAAAATATAAAATTCGTATTGTCACCGCCGCCTCGTTGTTCGATGGCCATGACGCGGCAATCAACATCATGCGCCGGATTATCCAGGCGACAGGGGTGGAGGTCATTCATTTAGGTCATGATCGCAGTGTTTCTGAAGTCGTGGATTGCGCCATTCAAGAGGATGCCAATGCCATCGCGATGACTTCGTATCAGGGAGGGCACAATGAGTATTTCAGATATATGTACGACCTTCTACAGGAAAGAGGTGCAAGCCACATCAAAATTTTCGGAGGTGGTGGGGGAGTCATTCTTCCCGAGGAAATCAAAGTATTGATGGATTATGGAATTACCCGAATCTATTCCCCTGATGATGGAAGAAAAATGGGCCTTCAGGGAATGATAAACGATTTGGTACAACAAAGTGATTTTGCGATTCCCGCTTTGAAACTTCCCAAAGAAAAAGATGTAGAAACATCTTTAAGAGAGAAAGAGGTAAACACCATTGCACGTTTAATCAGCTTGGCAGAAAATAGACACGATGAATTTGAAAGCCATTTTTCAACAATAAAAAAAAACAAGAAAAATATTCCTGTAATAGGAATAACGGGTACAGGTGGTGCAGGAAAGTCAAGTTTGGTCGATGAACTCGTTCGCCGTTTTTTGATTGATTTTCCCAATAAAAATATAGGCATCATATCCGTCGACCCATCCAAGAGAAAAACGGGCGGGGCCTTATTGGGTGATCGAATCCGAATGAACGCAATCGATAATGATAGTGTTTATATGAGGTCTTTGGCGACGCGTCAATCGAATCTGGCCTTGTCAAAACATGTCAATGAAGCCGTAGATGTACTCAAGACCGCAGAGTTCGATGTTATAATTTTGGAAACCTCCGGCATCGGTCAGTCCGATACCGAAATCATTGAACATAGTGATGTTTCACTGTATGTAATGACCCCTGAATTCGGCGCGGCTACGCAATTGGAAAAAATCGACATGCTCGATTTTGCCGATTTGGTAGCAATCAATAAGTTTGACAAAAGGGGTTCGCAAGATGCATTGCGCGATGTGAAAAAGCAATATGTGCGCAATCACAATCTCTGGAATGTAGATCAAGAAGACCTTCCCGTTTTTGGTGCCATAGCCTCACAATTTAACGATCCAGGAATGAACCGCTTGTACATCGCCGTAATCGGGAAATTAAATGAAAAGGTAAAAACGGACTGGAAAACTAAATTGACCACAGATGGAAATCCATCCGAAAAACAGTTTATCATTCCACCTTCGCGAACCCGATATCTTTCGGAAATTGTTGAAACCAATAGGTCGTATGATGCAACCGTGAAAGAGCAGGCAGAGCTTGCACAGAGACTTTACGGTATTTATAAAACCATAGAAGGTCTGGGTAATGACAACGTTGAGATGTCAAAAACCGGAATTGAGGTTTCGGCAAAAAGTAAATCGGATCAAAGCGTACAAAAAGAACTGCAAAATCTTTTGATTCAAGAATTCGATCGTCTAAAAATAGATTTGGATCCTAGAAATTGGGAAACTATTTTGCAATGGGAAGCTAAGGTGCAATCGTATAAAAATCCCGAATATCTTTTTAAGGTTCGCGGTAAGGAAGTTAAAATAGAAACCCAAACCGAGTCGCTCTCACATCTACAGATTCCGAAAGTGGTATTGCCAAAGTTTCAGGCCTGGGGTGATATACTTCGCTGGTGTGGGCAAGAGAATGTTCCCGGCGAATTTCCATATACCGCTGGCTTATATCCCTTTAAAAGAAAAGGAGAAGATCCGACCCGAATGTTTGCCGGTGAAGGTGGTCCGGAACGCACCAACCGGAGGTTTCATTATGTGAGTTTGGATACCGATTCAAAACGTTTATCTACTGCTTTTGATTCAGTGACATTATACGGCAATGATCCAGGGCATCGGCCCGATATCTACGGAAAAATTGGTAATGCGGGCGTTTCCATATGTTGTTTGGACGACGCTAAAAAACTCTATTCGGGTTTTGACCTTTGTGACCCAATGACCTCGGTAAGTATGACCATAAACGGTCCGGCACCCATGCTTTTGGGTTTTTTCATGAATGCCGCCATTGATCAGCGTTGTGAAAAATATATCGCGGAGCATGGATTGGAAAAAGAGGTTGAGGCAAAAATAAAATCTATTTATAAAGGAAAAGGGGTCGACCTTCCGAAATACCAAGGTAAATTACCCGAGGGGAACAATGGGTTGGGTTTGATGCTTTTAGGAATTACAGGCGACGAGGTGCTGCCCAAGAAAGTGTATGAAAACCTTAAGCGAGAAACGATTTCCCAAGTTCGTGGCACGGTGCAGGCCGATATTTTAAAGGAAGATCAAGCGCAGAATACCTGTATTTTTTCAACCGAATTTGCGCTACGATTAATGGGCGATGTTCAGGAATATTTTATTCAAAACGAGATTCGCAATTTTTATTCGGTTTCGATCTCAGGCTATCACATTGCCGAGGCGGGTGCGAACCCCATAACCCAATTGGCATTTACATTGTCCAACGGGTTTACCTATGTAGAGTATTACCTGAGTAGGGGAATGGACATCAATAAATTCGGCCCGAACCTATCGTTTTTCTTTTCGAACGGAATAGACCCCGAATATGCCGTAATTGGTCGTGTGGCAAGAAAAATATGGGCTAAGGCAATGAAACATAAATATGGGGCGGACGCCAGGGCTCAAATGCTTAAATACCACATTCAGACCTCGGGAAGAAGTTTACACGCACAAGAAATCGATTTTAACGATATCCGAACGACCCTTCAAGCGCTTTATGCCATTTACGACAATTGCAATTCGTTGCATACCAACGCTTACGATGAAGCGATAACCACACCCACAGAAGAATCGGTGCGCAGGGCCATGGCCATTCAGTTGATCATCAATCGTGAATTGGGACTTGCCAAAAATGAGAACCCGCTTCAGGGTTCGTTTATTATAGAAGAGCTCACCGATTTGGTCGAGGAAGCGGTTTTGAAAGAGTTTGATCGCATCACGGAAAGAGGGGGCGTTTTGGGAGCCATGGAAACCATGTACCAACGTTCAAAAATTCAAGAAGAAAGTCTGCACTACGAAACCTTGAAACATTCTGGCGAATACCCTATCATCGGGGTAAATACGTTTTTAAGTTCGAAGGGCTCTCCGACCATTTTACCCGCCGAGGTCATTCGGGCGACCGAAGATGAGAAAAAAGTTCAAATAGAAACCCTTCAAAATCTGCACAAAAAAAATGATGAGATTGCAAAAGAACGTTTGAAAGAATTACAAGATGCGGCCGTTCGTAATGAGAACATTTTCGAAAGTTTAATGGAAGTTACCAAAGTCTGTTCCCTCGGACAGATTACGAATGCGTTGTTCGACGTAGGAGGTCAGTACCGACGTAATATGTAATATTTAAATAGGATATCGCTATATCGCAGAAGGGTCAACGGACCCTAGAGAATCGTCACTTCCTTTAATGATGGACTTTCGCCATTCGCGAAACGATTTTCTAAAACTTCTGACATCTTTCCGAAGTAAATTTAAATACTCGATTTCACGAACTCCATCATGTTCGAGTCCACGGCAGTAAGAATTAATATTGCGTATCATGATATTAATAAAGATCGCACTTTTTAATCGCTCTTTTCGAGACTTTGAATATTCCGCCTGTGCTATTTGTTGTGGAATCAAGATAGCGTCGGTAAGCAAAGCTTCCGCGATAGTGTCCCGAAGACCTTGCGATTTATAAAGTTTAAGTAGGTCTTTATTGAAGGTCACATAAGAGGCAATCGCCCTGCTTGTTGAGCAGAGTTCGAGAGCTTTCCGATAAATCGGCACGGAACTTAAATGATTGTGGGACATGTTTCTTTTATAGCAATAACTAAACATAAAGTTACGCACGAATTCAGCTTTTCGTCTTTCGTTTCAAAGGTAAAATAGTATATTTACCTTCGAAAGGTAATATTTTAAAGATATAACTATTGAATACAAAGATAGATGACTTGAACTGGGGGATTTTGGAATGTCTTCAAGCAAATGCCCGGGAATCTTTCGCCAATATTGGCCGAAAAATAGGGCTGACACCGCCGGCCGTAGCCGAGCGGGTAAAAAAGATGGAAGACTTGGGAATCCTTCAAGGGTATAAGGCTATGGTCTCCCATGCCTTAACAGGACATCAATTAAAAGCGATCATTACCTTACGTGCCTTTATGGGTAAATTGAAACCATTTTTGGAAATGGTACCGTCACTCGATGAGGTAGTCAATTGTTACCGCATCACAGGCAACGAGAACATTGTAATGGAGGTAGTCTTAAAAGATCAGTTTCATCTTGAAAAGTTCATAGATAGGTTGATTCAGTACGGTGAAACGAGAACACATATCATTCTTTCGAATGTGGTTAAGAATGCGCCGATTCGTAAATCCGGTGGTTGATTAGCAGTGGTTAAGTAATGCTTAAGTTGATTTGACACAGTCATTTTGATTACTTTTAAGTCAATCAATGTCAGCAACTATGTTAACCACGCTCGAACATGTCGTTACTGCAATAGTCTGTTTGATTACGGCCGTAGTTATTCAACGCATTTACAGAAAGGAACGCAACACCCATAACGTACCTCAAAACATAAAAGGAATCATGTGGTTCGGCCTAGCTATATTTATCTGGGGTATCGGGGCATTGATAAATTTGGTGGTGACCACTTTTTTCGGATTGTCCGTTTCCGGTAAACTATTGATTTATATCGGGGTATTAATGTCACTCTTGAATTCCATGTTCATCTTGCTATCTCTTCCTTCCATAAAATACGAGGGCAAGCGGAATATCGTAATACGGCTGGTCGAGAAGTTCTCGGAACGTGAGTTTATTCTCATTTACTCGGGTGTTATGGCCATGCTGGGTTTTGTATTCGTGGTTGCGTCATATATGGGCAATGGTATCGATAATTCCTTTATTTGGTTGATAGATATTCCAGTTTCGGTAGTAGTAGCCTTTGCATTGTTGAATGCGCTGAACAAGGCCTTTAGCATGCGAAAAATGCGGTTCATGTATCTGCCGAGTTTTGTGTTGTTCATACTTATCGTCATTGCCGTAACGCATAGAATTTTTCCTGCTGATATGCAAAAACCCTTCAGTTATGAAGCTTGGGCACTGGTAGGGACCATTACCGGTATTTCCTTTAAGTTTTTATTTATCCTCCTATTTTCTATTTTGTTGTACAGTTGGAAGTTCCTCTCGGAAAAAGAAGAAAAACAATCACTGCTTGAGGCTACCTTGCTGGAGCGGGATAAACTTCATAAAAAGAACCTACAATTGGGTATTGCCAATGAAAGTCATTTGGATACCATAGGAAGATTGAAAGAAGAATTGGACGCCTTGAAAACCGCTACTAAAATTGAACTTTCCGAAAGACAGAAAGAAGTTCTGGCCAATCTTGAATGTTGGGGAGAAAAAAAATCATACACAGAAATTGCCGAGGCGATGCATATCAGTGCAGATGGTTTTCAGGCGCACATCCATCAAATTAAAAAGGTACTCAATATAAGCGGGGCTGATGGTAAAAGTCTTTTAATAGCATATTCAAAAGATAATGGCTTAAAAAAATATGCTACCTTGAATGAAGAAACTTCCTAGAATCTGTAGCGCTACTTAATCATACCCTTGCGCAATCCAGATTATTTTTTCACCTATAGTTAACCTTTTTCCGCACCAATGATATTTCCATTTTAGCCCTAAATCAAATGTAGGGTATGAGATTTAAAAGGAGTCTTTGGATATTTTTCTTTCTTGTCACGTTACCAGTTTTTTCTCAGAATACGGACGACATCATCAATCAAAAATTCGAACGGGCCACCGGTTGGTTCGTACAGGCCATCTTTGCGGAAATCCCCATCACTGATTTGGTGGGGATTCCATGGGTGCTGTTGGTCTTGCTTTTCGGAGCCGGATATTTTACTATTTATTTTAAGGGAATCAACCTTAGAAGTTTTGGAACTGCAATTAAAGTCGTAAAAGGAGATTATGATAGTTTGGAAGGAAAGTTACCCACAGAGGCTTCCAGTGAAAATAACACGAAACAAACCGATAACCCTGATACCATAAGAATTGAGGGAAACGATGGTGAGGTCACCCACTTTCAAGCGTTGACCGCGGCCTTATCCGCCACGGTAGGTTTGGGCAATATTGCCGGGGTCGCCATTGCATTGTCAATAGGCGGTGCAGGAGCCACATTTTGGATGATCCTGGTCGGATTATTAGGTATGGCCTCCAAATTTGTGGAATGTACCCTTGGCGTAGCCTATCGTGAAATCGATGAAAACGGAACGGTCTATGGGGGTCCGATGTACTATCTAACCAAAGGTCTTAAGGAGCGTGGACTTGCTAAACTAGGTAAGGTTTTGGCCGTTATTTTCGCGATTATGTGTATCGGTGGGTCTTTTGGTGGCGGAAATATGTTTCAGGTAAATCAGGCGTTTCAGCTTTTTGAGCATGTAACAGGAGGAGACGCTAGTTTCATTCATGGCAAGGGTTGGCTCTTTGGTTTGATTATGGCAAGTTGTGTGGCGATCGTTATTATTGGCGGGATAAAAAAAATCGCAAAGGTTACCGACAAGGTCGTTCCGGCGATGGTGATACTTTATGTGCTGGCGGTCATTGGTATTTTGGCGATTAATTATCAGGCGATACCATCGGCTTTTGCAGCCATCTTGAAAGGTGCCTTTTCTCCGGAAGGGATTGCCGGTGGATTTATTGGAGTTTTGATACAAGGTTTCAAGAGAGCCGCTTTTTCCAATGAGGCAGGTATCGGTTCGGCCTCGATTGCCCATTCCGCGGTCAAGACGAAATACCCCGCAAGTGAGGGATTGGTGGCTCTACTCGAACCTTTTATCGATACGGTGGTGGTATGCACCATGACGGCATTGGTACTGATTATAACAGGGCAGATTCAAGTTGGCGTTGAAATTTCGGATGCCCAAGGTGTCGTCTTGACCTCGAATGCATTGGCCAGCGGGGTATCTTGGTTTCCTTATCTATTAGCCTTGGCAGTACTACTTTTTGCTTTTTCATCTATGATTTCATGGTCTTATTATGGATATCAGGCATGGTCCTTTTTGTTCGGCAGGGGCAAAGTCATGGAGTATATGTACAAATCGATTTTCTGTCTTTTTGTGGTAATAGGTGGTGCGGCGGGACTCGATTCCGTTACCGATTTTTCGGACGCAATGATTTTTGCCATGCTAGTACCCAATATGATTGGTTTGTTCATTCTTTTGCCAAAAGTAAAAGATGAATTGATGGCTTATAGATCGGCTATTCGAAAGACATCATAAAACGACTCGAATATTTGTCCATAAGCGATTTAATCGTTTATTTTATTGAATGGAATGGGACAAATGGAATGAATATCTTCAGATAGCCATAGACAAGGCTGTGTTCTATTTGCCCAGGATTATTTTGGCCGGTGTTATTCTTTGGATCGGTTTCAAAATAGTCAAGAAGTTGGTTCAAATGGTAGGGGCCGCACTTCAAAAAACAGGTTTTTCGGAAACCTTACGACCTTTTCTATCCTCAACGATAAGTATAATTTTAAAGGGTGCGGTACTTTTTGTCATCGCTTCGATTCTTGGAGCTGACCTCACAGGATTGGTCGCCATACTTGCCGCCGCGGGTTTTGCCATTGGCATGGCCTTGCAAGGAAGTCTGGGCAACTTCGCTTCCGGAATTTTGATACTCTCGCTGAAACCCTATAAAATTGGTGATTGGATTCAATTGGATGATAAGTTCGGCCGCGTCGAAGAAATCGGAATTTTCAGTACCGATGTGCTCACACCTGGTAATAAAATATTGATTATTCCGAATTCAAAGGTCACCGATAACGTAGTAACCAATTATTCAGAAAAGGGGATGATCCGTTTGGAGCTAATGGTAACCATGCCCTATGCAGAAAGTTTCCCCAAGGTCAAATCCATCATTCTAGAGGCACTGAGTGGTATTCCCAAAATCATGATAGAACCGGCGACCGAAATCGGAATCAGTAACTTTGATTCCCATAGTATTGAATTATTGGTACGGCCTTATGTGCTTCCCGATGATTTTTGGGAAGTTACCTTTGCCGCCAATTCCGCTATTAAAAAAGCCTTTAGCCGACATGAAATCAAGGTAGCCTATTCCGAAGGCATCGAAATCGGTGCGATAGGTGAATAAAAATATAGACTTGCCAAAAAAATACGTAATACTTTGGGTATGTTAATTTTTTGGCTAGATTTTTGATGAAAGAACTTGTATGAAGCAAATTTTACTGGCACTCGCACTCGGAGTTTTTTTTTCTACATCTGCTCAGCAGATTTCCCTTAAAAAGGGTGCTATTGTCGAATCCATAAAAGTGCTTGATTCCGTATCGGAGAGTTTTGCGATTTATCTTCCTTCTAATTTTGATAGTTCAAGGCAATGGCCCGTTGCTTTTGTATTCGATATGGAAGGGCGGGGCAAACAGGTCGTTAGCATGTTCGTTGAGGCTGCGGAAAATCAGGGTTATATTATTGCTAGTTCTAACAGTGTACACGATAGCCTGTCGCTAGCTGCAAATATATTGGTGACCAGCCGTATGTTCAACACCGTATTTTCGGTACTACCGATACATAAGAATAGAACGTATGTAGGAGGTTTTTCCAGTGGAGCCCGTTTTTCCTCATTGGTGCCTACATTTATTCAAAATATTACAGGGGTCATCTCATGTGGTGCCCCGATTTCGAACACGGAGGTTTTGAATGTCAAAAAACCGTTTCATTTTATTGGTATCGTAGGAAATGCGGACTATAATTATCCCAATATGCTTACTCTTGAGACGATTCTCAACAAAATGAAGTTTCCCAACCAGTTGATGGTTTTCGAGGGTGGTCACGAATGGCCCCCGAGCAATAACATTTCCAAGGCGTTTGAAATCATGACCCTGGCCGCTATGGCAAAGGGCATCGAGAAGAAGGATACTACTTTTATCGAAAACAGTTACAACAAACATTTGGCCGAAGCGAGTCTTTACCTCAAAGAGAACAAGCCACTTTTTGCCGATAAAATATTGGCCGATATGATGGAGGTCTATCGCCCTTTTAAAAATGTCGATTCTCTTAAGGAGAGTAGAAAAACACTGAGGAAAAGTAAATTTTATAAATCGAATACCCGTAGACAAAATACGCTTCTTTTGAAGGAGGGCTTCATTAAAGAAGATTACGATTATTACTTGGAAGAGGATATCATGACCTATAATTTCAACAACCTCGGCTGGTGGAAATATCAGATGGAAGAACTGGAAAAATATGATACTGGCAGTGATATTTTCGAAAAACAAATGGGCGAAAGGTTACGTGGTTATATCAATGCATTGGTGCAGGATAATATCGATTTGCTTCTAGCAGAGCCCGAACTTGATCTTGAGGCCTTGAATTTTGTATACATGCTTCGTACGATTACAGATCCCAAAAATGCAGATACGTATATTAATGTTATTTCAAACAGTGCGAGAATGGAAGACGACCAAACCGTCCTTTTTTATCTGGAAGAACTTTTGAAAACGGGTTACGAAGACCGCTCCTCCTTATATGAAATAGAGAATACCGCATTGATCCGGATAACGCCGGAATACAATAAAATAATTGAAAAATATTTGAAAAAGGCCCGGTACGAAGTTATTGAGCAATAAAACGGGGGACTTCTGAAAGATCCCAGTCGATGACAAGACCTTTCGCCAGAGAATCCGCGATTTCTTTGCCATACAGTAGCTCACATAAATAAAGGGCCGCTTCGAAACTCTTTGCGCCTCCTGCCGAGGTGATATATTTACCATCGTGTACAAAAAACACGCTGTCCTTCACGTCAAGATCCGGAAACATATTCTTGTACCTTTCAATATCACTCGGAAAGGTGGTTGAAGCCACATGGTCTAAAATTCCTGTCTTGGCAAGAACGAACGCCCCGTCGCAATGACTGGTCATGAATTTTGCCTCAGCATCTACCTTCTTTACGAATTCCAACATTTGGGTGTCGTTCAAATCGGTATCAAGATGATGCTCGGCACTGGGTACGACCAGAATATCGATGCGGGGCAACTCGTCTGAAGTATAATCAAAATCGGGCAATACCCGAACACCTTCAAAAGTGATTATGGGTTCTAGGGTATTTGCCAAGGTAAAAGTGTTCATTGATTTGATCCCCTTGCGGTATTGGGTGTGTTGAAAAATATCATAGGGTGCCGTAAACTCTGTGTTGTATGTTCCGTCCATAATCAAGAAGGCCACATTGTAGCGGGTCGGATCAAGTTTGGGAAGTATGCGTTTAACAATGGGCTCTTCACGCTTTGCTTCTTTGGATTCTTGACAGGATAGAAGTAGGAGAGGCATCAAAACTAAAAACACATATTTTCTCATGATGATTTTTTAATGAGGGTGACGTTTGCAAATATACTGTCCCTGGCGAAGAACTTAAAATCGTATTTTTATTGCAAAGTTTTAGAATGAAATATTTTTTAATGGCTATGTTTTTATTGGGACTATCTTGCAAGCAGGATAAAAAGTACCATGATGAAGCGAAAAATGATACGGAATTTATACAAACCGATGCACTGAAGGCTATCATTGACTTTCAGAAAAACATGAACGAAGATTTTAAGGATCCAGAATCTTCTCCCTTGCCCGATAAGTACCGCAAGAATTTTGAGGCATTGGACTTCTTTCCGCCAGATACCAATTATATAGTAAAGGCAAAATTGGTCCGTACGCCTGAAGCAGTGCCCTTTCTTATGCCAACCACCACGGACCGTAAATCGGAGGAAACCGTATATGGAATCGCGCACTTTACCTTACAAGAAAAATCGTATCAGCTGGAAATTTATCAAAACAAAGAATTGATGAAAAAGGATGAATATCGCAATTATCTGTTTCTTCCGTTTACCGATTTGACAAATGGCGAAGAAACTTATATGGGCGGGCGGTACCTTGACCTTTCCATCCCTGACGGCGATACGATTGTTTTAGATTTTAACCGGGCGTACAACCCGTATTGTGTGTATAACAAAAAATATTCTTGCCCTCTTGTACCTCCGGTAAATGCTTTGAACACGAAGATATCTGCCGGCATCAAGGATTTTGAACCGAATCTAAATTAAAAAACCTGACCGTAAGGCCAGGTTTTTGAAACAAAGTAACTCAACTTAAACAACTAACATTTAGAACGAATAGACTGCTGCCAGCATAAAGGAAGCCAAACTTTTTGATGCTTCGAGATCGGTAGTGATGAAATTGAAGGTTTCGTCGGAAGCTGAATCTAGACGTAGTTCGGGTTTGATCATTAAGTCTCCGATCGTTGCGCTTCCCGTTAACGTCACTGCAATAACACTCGAATCTTCAAGGCCAGTTCCTAAGGCACCAAAACCTCCCATTTCCTTAAAATATTCTCCTCTAAGACCGATAGCAAAATTGTCGGAAGTCTGCAACTGTGGGTATAGGGCCGCTCCGGCAAAACCAACGCCATCATTATCTTGATAGGTAGCATTGATTCCTAAAAAGAAAGAATCCGAAAGATCAAAACCGCCGGTATAATCGACTTGAAAAAGTGAAGAGACATTAGTATCTACAATGTTTCCATTGACATCAACCGCCTCTCCGGCTCCTTGAGGACCGTATATGAAATTCAAATATTGACCTGAGTATCCCAATTGGGCACCCAAAGTATAATTCCCGAACGGATTAACGTCCGTGAAATCAGTAGCGTTCATCACCGCTAACATGGCCGACCAATCATTGCCCAAGTCAAAATCCGCTTTAAGTCCTGCATGCGAAAAAGGCCCCCATGAGAACATATAAGATGTACTGTAATTAAAATTTGCTGCAGGGGATATCACCTCATACCCTAAAAAAGTATTGAAATTTCCCAGTGTCAATTTCACTTTTTCGCTAACATTCCAATACACATAAAGTTGGTTCACGATATTGGCGGATCCTACCGGAGAACCAAAAACAGCTTCTTCACCTCTTGGACCAAAAACCAAATCGGCCACAAATCCGACTTTTTCACCCTCATATCCGGCAATTAAATTCACCATTCCCAATGCAAACCCTGGGCGATTCGCGAAAGATGTTCCTGGGGCAGCAGGAGCGAAAACTCCAATTTCATCACCATTGGCATCCAACTGAGGCAAAAACTTATTGAGTCCACCTAAATTTGTTCGATAATAGGCGTCCACGCTTCCGCTAAACGTAAACTTGGGTTTGGCTTCTTCCTCGTCATCCTGTGCAAAAACTACAGCTCCTAAGAGCATGATAGCTAGAAATACTAGATTTTTTACGAAATTTGTATTTGTAATCGTTTTCATATATTCAGATTTAGATGTCCCCTTAGGGGATGTTTGTATTGAGTGTCCTGCCATCTGGCAGGCGGGTTTGAATTTTATGGGAAGGTTATTGAACGGAGCGTTCTGCAAAACGCTCCGTTCTCCTTTCTACTTGAATTAGTCGTTCGTAAAGTCTGGATAGGCGTCCATACCATGTTCGTGCAGGTCGAGGCCTTCGATTTCTTCTTCTTTCGATACCCGAAGCCCCATGATGGCTTTTAATGCGCCAAGAATGATCAGTGAGGTAATTATGCAAAATGCGCCGATGATCAATACACCGTACAATTGTGTCATAAACTGCTCTCCGCCGGCTTTCGAGCCAAAGATACCCACGGCAAGGGTGCCCCAGATACCGCATATCAAGTGAACCGTTACGGCACCTACAGGGTCGTCCAACTTTAATTTATCGATCAGGGCAACACCGCCCACGATAATAAGACCTGCAATAAACCCGATGATCACGGCCTCATTGGGTGACATAAGGTCGGCTCCTGCAGTAATTCCCACAAGACCACCTAAGATTCCGTTCAAGAACATGGTGAGATCGAGATTTTTATAAAGCAAGGTCGAGAAAAGCATGGATCCGATTCCGCCCGCAGCTGCTGCCAAACTTGTCGTTACCAATACCAATGAAGTCAGTTCGGGATCTGCCGATAGCACCGAACCGCCGTTAAAACCGAACCATCCCAACCAAAGAATCAGTACCCCTGCCGTAGCCATGGGAATACTGTGCCCCGGAATCGCTTTTGGCTTTCCGTCTGATCCGAATTTTCCGATTCTGGCCCCTAATAGGGCAATGGCGACCAATGCGGCCCAACCACCAACGGAGTGTACCAAAGTAGAACCTGCGAAATCGTAGAAGCCCCAAGAATCCAAGAAGCCACCTCCCCATTTCCATGCACCTACTATGGGGTATACAAGCCCCACATAAAGTACCGTGAAAATCATGAAGGCCCCGATTTTTATACGTTCAGCGACTGCGCCCGAAACAATGGTTGCGGCCGTTGCGGCGAACATACCTTGAAAAAGAAAGTCGGTCCACCACGTGTATCCACCATCGGCGTAGTCGGGGGTCATACCGTTTTCAGGTGCGGCGATTCCGAATCCTGCGAAACCGAAAATTCCTGAAGAGCCTTCCTCAAACCCAGGGTACATCATATTGAAGCCCCAAGCGTAGTATAGTAAAAGGCCGATAGTGATAATGAAAATATTCTTGAATAAAATGTTGATGGTGTTTTTTTGTCGGGTCAGCCCGATTTCCAAAAATGCAAATCCTGTATGCATGAAGAATACCAAGGCGGTAGCCAACATCATCCATACATTATTAGCGGTAAATAATCCTGCGTCCATATTATAAAGTCTTTTGTGGGTTAGTTTTTAGTTTATTCCTGCTTGTCCGTTTTCCTTGGTACGTATGCGATAGGCCTGCAGCACCTCTGAGACGAATATTTTGCCATCTCCAACATTACCGGTATATGCAGATTCTAAAATTGCCTGAACCGTTCTGTCCAGAAATTCGTCGGAAACTACAATCGATAGGTAGCGTCGTTGTATATCGGTCGTACTATATGAGATACCTCTGTATACATGACCTTGTTTTTCGTTTCCAACTCCGGTTACATCCCAGTAGCTAAAAAAATTGACCTCAATTTGATGCAAAGCTTCCTTGACTTCATCAAATTTGGATTTTCTAATAATTGCCTCGATTTGCTTCATGATTTTTTTAATTAGTTGTTCGCCAAAAGTATGTTAAAAAAATTAACACCCCTTATTTTTATGGGGTGTAATATTAATTTTTATAGTTATTATAATTATACCCCCTATTTTTTGAGGGTATATGATATTATTTTAGATAAAATGGGAATTTGATATGGATAGTATGTCAAGAGCGAATAGTTTTAAGTAAAAACCATGCTTTTGACCTAATTCTTGAGAATTGTTCAACAAACCGGAAAAAATCGATAATTGCTTTAAAAGGAAAAAGTAGGTGAAAATTCTATTGTCTTAAAACAATCTTGAAATCCACAGACC
The DNA here is from genome assembly GCA_964351985.1 of uncultured Maribacter sp. Lineage (GTDB taxonomy): Bacteria > Bacteroidota > Bacteroidia > Flavobacteriales > Flavobacteriaceae > Meishania. Next base: position 39,195 of record CAYGPR010000027.1, read on the forward strand.
GAATATGACGGCAAGAATACCTACCGCAATACTACTTAAGGTGTAGAAAGAAAAATGAAGAAGTTCTCCATCGCGCAACAAGCTATGCTTTTCAAGCGCAAATGTCGAGAAAGTCGTAAACCCGCCACAAAAGCCCGTAGCAAGCAAGAGCGTCTGATTTTGCGAAAGAATGTTAGTCTTGAGGGATAGGCCTATAATGATGCCTATAAGAAGGCATCCTAAGATATTCACTAGAAAAGTGCCTAGAAAAAAATGCTGAAAATAAGGGTTTAAGGTTTTTGAGATCGCATAGCGCAGCATGCTACCAATTCCACCACCTATAAAAACAAGCGCCAATTGTTTCATACTAAGAGCCTATCTAGGAATTTATCAATTGTTTTTTATACCTCTTTTTGCACATAACTTCGTTAAAATTTTGAAGCGTAGCTCTGCATGCTAAAAAATTTTGCCTTGTTCTGTATCAAAAATAGCCAATAAAAAATTCAATCCTAAATAGGCTCTAAAGATATGAAACTATACCGCTTTTTTGTACTTGGAAGAAATCAAATCTATGGGGTAGATTTTTGAATTCGAAGTCTCGGAATTTCCGTCCGTAGATTTTTCGATTTTTTGATTAACACCGTTAATGCTAAAAACCATCAAGACGGCATTGATGCCGATTAAGATAAAAAGTATACCAAAAAAAGTTATCATTTTGTTGCCCCTTTGTTTTACAAACGCAAAATTACGCCGTTTGTTATGTTATACGGTCAAAAAAGATCGTTCAGATGCACAAAAGGGCATTTTTGCGACTAATGTAAAGTTTATGTCAATTTTTGAACAAATACTTGATTATGAAGAGAATTAATATGAAAATGATAAAGATTATACCCACCCATTTAACACCTTGATAGTTTTTTTCGTGCAGTTTTTTATCTTTTTTATACGATAGTATGACGAATATGGTAAAAGCTACGACGAAAAGTGCTGCAAAAATGAGTTGCCCGGTGCTAAACATTATAAAGTGATTTTAACTTTTTGGATCGTGGCGAAAATTAGGCATTTTTTACTCGTTCGAAGATTTTTTTAAGTTGCACCCGCCCGAACGTACCATTCGGTACGGGCAGGTAGCATGGCTACGGAAGGAGAAAAAGACGTAAAATGAGTGGAAAAAGACAATTTTTTTGCCAATTGAAAAAGTTCAAATCACTTCTTTATCTATTTTTGGCAAAACTAACGTAAAAGTCATGCAAAAGAAAATAGGTGCCGTAGAATTGTTCCATACCTCTTTCGGATTGGGAGTTTCGCAAACGATGAAAGCGGATTTAGGTAAGACAAAGAACCTTCTCAGGTTTAACTTAATGGATGAAGAGAACAAAGAATATTTAGAGGCGGCCAACAACAATGATATGACAGAAGTTGCCGATGCCCTGGGGGATATGCTCTATATCTTATGCGGAACCATCTTGGAACATGGTATGCAATATAAAATCGAAGAAGTTTTCGAAGAAATACAACGCAGCAATATGAGCAAATTGGGCGCTGATGGAAAACCGATCTATCGAGAAGATGGTAAGGTGCTGAAAGGTCCGAACTATTTTAAACCCAACATTCAGGAAATTTTAGATAAGTAACGTCCACTTTTGACATAATTACTTTGAAAATTCTCGTGCGGACTATTCTTCTTTCTTTGCCGTCACTATATTTTTGATTTCCCCATCCATACCGGTCATTTGCCAAAGTCCTAATGAAATTGGGATATTGCCTATGGCGTTCAATTGGTCGAAAAAGTCCTTGAGTTGGAAAGCTTCATTTTTCGTTTCCTTCATACGCGCAAATTCGGCCATGGTATTTTCCAGCAGATATTTTCCAGTGATATAACTAGTGCCGTAGCCAGGTTGGCGCAGATAAAGATGTTGTTCGAACAACAGCAGCTCTTTTTCGGTTTTCATCCATCCTCTTGGGGTATATTCGGAATGGATACCACCGGCCTCTTCCATGGTCATTTCATTGGCATGGGCGTATAACGAACCTAGACCCCGTGCAGCGCGTTGCGCTATCATGATATAAACAATTTCACGAACCCTGGGGTCGTCGTCGTAAAGTCCTGCATCCATGAACATTTCTTCTACCGCGGTTGCGGTGCCTTCGTTTCGGGAATCGAAAATATTATAGAGTAGAGGCCCTTTTCGAATTTCACTGGCATTCGGCTCGATATCCATACGCGCCAATTCGAACCAATGATAAAAATGGGAATAGAGCGGTCGAGGGTCGTAATGCTCCGTGATATAGAAAAAATTACGTTTCTCCTTCGGAATAAATTCCCCCAAATGCGCCCTTAATGCAGGTTCAAAATAATCTTTGACCGTTACGATTTCTTCTTTTTCCAAAAAGTTCAATAAACTCTTCGCGGACTTTTCGGCCAAAGCGTCATAGGCTTCCGGCGAGTCTGCATCGACCAATTCGGGTAGATTGCGATTGCGGTGTTCTTCCAATTTCAGGGCCGACCATGCACGGGCAAGCTCTCGTTTTAAAAGCAGTACTTCATCCTCCCAAGTCAGGGGAACTAAATGTACATTTTGAAGATACCACGTATAATTCTCCCTTCCGATGCCCGAAGGACCGGTTTTATTACCGGACTCCACTTCGAGCCAAGTAACGAAATCATTGGTTGATGCGATGGCGGTTTCGATGGTCTTTACCAATTTTCGGTCTTTGGCTACGTCGGGCATTGTCAATATTGTCGCGAGATGTTTGCTTTGCGAACGAATATCACGAATGCCGGCGATCCATAGGTCTTTTGCATTTCCGGTCAGGTTTTGTTCGGCCTGTTCGTTCAGTGGTGGTATAACGGCAAGTTCTCGGATCAGTCGTGCCTTGTCCTCTTTGTTCAAGGGAAAAGTGTACGTCCACAGTTCGGTGGTCGCATGATTGGTTGGGCCTTCATGCGCGGGAACATCACTGCGGTCGGTCCATACATTTTTATAAAATGCGGGATCGCGTACCCAAGGTTTTAAAATATGATGATTAAAATCGTATCCGTTCATTTCGGCCCAAACAACATGCCAATCGACTTGTTGGTCAATGGGCCAATTTGAAATATCAAAAGCAAGAAGTTTCGATTGCAACGCTTTAAAAGCCGGCCATCGCTTTTCAAATGTACTGGCCGAATAATCGGGAATGTTATCTACCAAAGGAGGTCGCTCAAAAGCACGCCACTCTTTAAATAGGGTAACCAGATTTTGATAGCTATTTTCTTGGGTAGTTTGGGCGCTTAGTTTTTTTGGGCTTAAACCGACTAGCGCACAGAAAATTAGGGTGAGCAAAAAGAACGAAGTTTGTTTTTTCATGGTATTCAAAGGTTTCTTATATGAGTTATGGTGGATTTTAAGTAGAAGTTCTTTCTTTTTAGTAATGATTGGTCCGGTGTTTAGGCTTTCGTTTGATCTCTGGTCCGTTATATTTTACTTGCTGCATTATAGTGCGTTTTTTTAATCGAATATATTCTCTTCATAGTTCTTCCACCAGATTTCAATATCAACTTTTGGTTTTCGACAAATATAAAGCGGTATGCCGTTTTCCTCGTCGATGGCATATTTATGAGTGATTATTTTTACCAATTCTACCTCTTCAAATACATAGTTTACCGAGGGTTTCTCATTTCCTAAACTTATCCAGACAGCGGCATTTTTATTTCCATAACCCCAAGTCCAAAAACTGCCATGCCTGCTGATTGGGTCAGGAAGGTCATATTTTTTCCCTAATATTTTGAGCGTTCCCGCCTCTCCATAATTCTCCGCCCAAAGTACACAATTGTTTTTTTCTTCGGGACTTAACGATCGATATACGCTATCGACCAGTTTTACTTGTTCTTCCCAACCGAACATATCGGCATAATCACCCTTTAATTCTATGCGCCCGTTTTTTTCCTCCAATTGCGCATATTCTATATATTTTTCAATGGGAAGAATGGGCGTAAGTTCAGGAATAAAATAAATGGAAGGAACCAATATAACCATCGCGATACCATAAACCCAACCCGGTTTTTTAGAAAATAAAGCTTCGATCTTCACCGCACCGCTGGCAAATAGAACAGGATAGATCCCGAACACATAATAGGCCTTGGCATTAAGAAGCCACATCGTACAAAAAATCACTAAGGTCGCTATTCCAACGGTCCGGTATTTTTTTAGGTTTTTATCGATAAGTAGCGCTACTAGACCAAAAAGACTGATGATCAAAGTAAATGGAAAGTTTAATTGTTCCAGGCCAAACTCCATGGGATCGATTTCATTCAGCTGATTTTCAGTAAGCGCCTGTACATGTTTTACTAACGGGAAGTTATTTTGTACCTGCCAAATAATATTGGGCAAGAAAATCAGTAGTGAAATCAGTGCTGAAACATAAAGCCATTTATCTTTGAACAGCTTTCCTTTTTTATAGAAAACCAAACCGACCAATATTCCATAGGCCCATACCAAAATGGTGTACTTGTTCATTAACCCTAAACCCAACGTTATACCCAAAAGAATTAGGTGTTTCTTGTGCCGTGAGTTTAGATACTTTATGACAAAGTAAAATCCCAATGTCCAGAATAATTGGTCGAAGGCGACGGGCTGAAATAAGGTGTGGTTTCGATAAAACGGCAGAAACGCCAAAATACATACTCCTGCCAGCAGGACAGCCTTACGCTTACCTTCAAGTTCTTTGGCCATTAGGCAGCATAGAATCAAGATAGCGACACCTGCAAGGGTCGGAAAAAGTCTAACCCCCAAAAGCGAATAATCAAAAAGCCAATATGCCATTTTTCCGAGCACAGCGATGAAAGGTGGAAACTCCATAAACCCCCAATCCAAATGTTCGCTAACTGACAAATGAAGTAATTCATCACGATGAAAACCATAGTTCCGATTTCCAAACCATTGAATGAGCAGTTTAACAATGGAAAGGATTAGAATTACGGGTAAATATTTTCTCATTGAGCGATGCTTTCAAATACACTAACGGTCTAAGTTAAGGTATTGCAATGATTCGGACGAAGAGAATGCCGCGGCATCGAAAGTTAACTCGATAATCGAGATTTATATACTCAGCACTTTGCGCCGAAATCAAATAATGAATTTCTTTTCAATGTCTCGCGGGCTTGCCCCGTGGCAGTTTACTTTTTACGCTATATTTTACCGTCTTTACGGTTTGCACAAATGAAATTTGTAAGCGATTATTTTGGTTTAGGTTCTAGTCGATCACTTTTTTTTCTGCAACAACACGAACTTGAAACCAAGTTGTTTCCAACCGTGCATAGATTTTGCAAGCCAAGTTGAATACTCCTCGCCCGAAAAATTTGGCTATCGTTCTATGTTTGGGCGGCCATTTATGTTTAAACGCTTTTGATTCAATAACGTTAAAACCGGCTTCGTTAAAAAGATTGCCCGCACACATGGGTCCCCAACTATATAAATGGTAGTTAATATCGTTGGGTTTGTACGAATAGCTAATAGATTCACATGGCACAACAAAAACGACTTTCCCTCCTGGTTTAAGAACTCGGTATAGCTCCTTTAATTCTTCGAGTGGATGCGTGGTATGTTCCAGGGCATTGTTCGATATCACCAAATCTGCAAAATTATCTTCCAATAGTTTTGAGGACTCGACACTTTTAATACCGATTTCTTTTGATTTTTTTCTTGCCGACGCATTAATTTCAACCCCAACTTTGTCTTTACAGCTAATATTTTTCAGTAAGAATCCGCCACCACTTCCAAAATCAACAATAGTTTGATTTTCATCAATATATCTTAAAAATTTATCAAGGTTGGCCCAGCCGCCAAATTCCCCAATGGTTCCCTGATACTTAAAATAACCCTCCGTGTAATGCTCTTTATGATTCATGTCTATAGTTTTAATGGGTAAGCTATAGTCTTGATTACAACGGTTTGGCCATGTAATTTTCGAAAAATCTATGTAGTACTTTTCCTAGGTGCCTCTAAGGTAGTGATTACGTTGGGATTTCCGTTCAGGAAATCAGCCATGATCGATAAGAAACATGATCGGTGAACGGTTTTTTGTTTGTTGTTCGCCCGAACGCAATGAAAACTTATAAAAGAAAGAAGGATTATGAGCTTTTGCTGCGAAAAGTAAGAGAATGGGTTTTCGCCCAATTCATATTAAAAAGTAAAAAGCTGGTCCGAAGGATTTGGGCGGAGAGAATACTATTAACTTTATTGTACTGGACTAGGGCTTTTCATTGGATACCTTGTTGTACCTCGTGTTTTTTATTCCCAAGGTACGTTATTGGTTATATTCACAATTCCATTTGTGTTTAATCGGAATAGTCCGCCTGCACATCCTAACCACAAATTTCCATTCCTGTCCTCTGTCATACTCATTGTAGAGTTTGGTACATTGTAGTTTTTAAATCGATTGTTTTCATATTTATAGATTCCGTTACTTGTTGTACTGATCCATAAATTATTGGAATTGTCATTATATATTTCAAATACGTCATTTTCGTTAAAACCAATAATGTCGGGAAAATGAATAATTTTTTTGCCATCATATTTGTTCAAGCCTCCTTTTCCATTTCGTTTGTTCGGGTCACGATTATCTCTTTCTGCTACACGTGTTCCAATCCAAATATTACCATCATTGTCTTCTGATATTGTTTGTACGTTATTAGAGTAAAGTCCTTCTTTTTTTGTGATGTGCGTAAAATTACTTCCGTCATATTTGCTTGCTCCATAGCCATCACGACCAAACCAAATATTGCCTTTTGAATCTTCAAGTATAGTGGTGGTCCAATTTTTTGTGACTTCGTTAGACTTTGTTTTGATGTTAGGGTACGGAATATTGAATGTTTCAAAGTTTGTTCCGTCAAATTGTGATACTCCACCCCAAGTACCTATCCAGAAAATTCCCTTACTATCTATGTTCAAAATACTGACCATATTGCTGACAAGTCCGTTTTTTTCTGAAAAATTTGTAAAGCTCGTGCCATCATATTTAGAAATTCCTACGTCAGTACCAAACCATAAATTACCAGCCTTATCTTCAATGATGCTTACTATTCTGTTACTTGGCAATCCATCAGTTATTGTCAGATATTTAAGTGTTGTTCCGTCATATTTAGCAACTCCTTTTTCCAATGTTCCAAACCAGAGGTTTCCTTTAGAATCTTCAAAAGTTTCAACAACATAATCTCCAATTTGAGAAGAAATTTTCTCCGAACGTTGATTTTTGGTAGTTGATTTTTTGACCTCTCTTTTTTTCTCTTGCGAGTTACAGGAAGTTATTAAAATGGCCATTACTATCAGATATATGTATTTCATTTTCGTTCTGTTATATGGCGCATAATAAGGGTATATGCCCAACTTTAATAAGCATGGACTACCAATTCGGGTGGCTATGCTAATGTTTTGGGCTTTTTCGTTAAGTATTTTCCAAAAAATAACACCGACTTGCGTACCAATTTATACCTTAAACCGCCACCCGAAAGGATCTTCGGCCCGATTGTATTGAATATCGGTAATACGCTTTTTCAATCGTGAAGCATAACTGTCGGAAAGTTCGGGAAGATCATAATCGGTATCGCGATACCCGAATGTCGAGATCGGGGAAACCACGGCCGCGGTGCCCGCACCGAACATTTCTTTTAACGTACCGTTTTTGGCCGCTTCTACAACTTCGGTCACGGTAATTTTTCGCACTTCGGTCGCGATGCCCTCGTCCTTGGCTATTTCAAGTATACTTTTACGGGTAATGCCGTCTAAGATACGGTCACTCGTCGGGCCGGTAATCAAGGTGTCGCCGATTCTGATGAAAATGTTCATGGCGCCCGCCTCCTCAATATATTCATGGTTGTTATCGTCTGTCCATATAACCTGGTTGTATCCTTTTTTTACGGCCAGTTGGGTGGGGTAGAATTGTCCGGCATAGTTGCCACCGGCCTTGGCGAAGCCCACTCCGCCATTGGCGGACCTTGAATACGTTTCTTCGATAAGTACTTTTACCTTTCCGGCAAAATAAGAACCTGACGGCGCCGTGGCGATGATAAATTTATATTCATCAGCTGGTGAGGCGTGAAATCCCTTTCCCGAGGCGAAAATGAAAGGTCGTATATATAATGAACTTCCTGCGGTCTGCGGAATCCAATCTTTATCAAGTTCCAATAAGGTTGTCAACCCTTCCATGAAATAAGCTTCCGGAAGTTCGGGAATCGCCATTCGTTTCGCAGAAATGTTCAAGCGCTTAAAATTGTCCAACGGGCGGAATAGAAAAATGTCCTCGTTCCCATCCTTATAGGCCTTCATCCCCTCGAATATCGATTGCCCATAATGGAAAATCTTAGAAGAAGGTTCCAAGCTTATCGGTTGATACGGCATTATTTTAGGAGTTTCCCAAGCACCGTTCTTATAATCGCAGACCAACATATGGTCTGCAAAAACGCTTCCGAATGCCAAATTATCAAAATCGACCTGATCGATTTTGGAAGTTTTGGCTTTCTCGACCAAAATTTTCTGCGCTGTACTGTTCATATCAAAAATATTTAAGATTAAAATTAACTATTTACGCGAAAGAAATCTTCTTTTTTTGCTCAAAATTGTCCAGTTTTGTAACCTAATCTTGATTTTTAGTAAATATGAAAGCTTTTAACATTTTAGTTGTGTTTTTATTGCTTTTGGGTACCGCTACGGCCCAAGAAGCGAAGTTAAAAAAAGATATAGATGTCAATAATTCAAAAGGGTACACTTCTTTTGGGGAAAAAATATCGGATGTAAACACGATTTCAAGCCAAGAAATGGCACTAAAATTCAATGCAATTGCCGTAGCCGATACCGTGAAAACAAAGTTCAAGGCTGAAGTTATCGAAGTATGCCAAGCAAAAGGCTGCTGGATGAAATTGACATTGGAAGATGGTCATGAAACCATGGTGCGCTTTAAGGACTATGGTTTTTTTATGCCCAAAGACATCGCTGGCAAAGAAGTGGTCGTTCGCGGAAAGGCGTTTGTAGAGGCCATGAGCGTTGAAGATCAGAAGCACTACGCCAAAGATGCCGGATTGTCGGAACAAGAGATCGCCAAAATTACCGCCCCAAAAAAAACCTATGGTTTTGAGGCCGACGGCGTACTTTTAAAACAATAGTGAATGAACTTGGCAATTACCGCGGTGGCTTGAAGCGAGAGATCATTACAACGGGCGATGGTTCCAAAACCCTGCAAATAAAGGATTGGAACGAACAATACCATTCAAAACACGGCGCCATACAAGAGGCCTACCATGTTTTTATCCAAAACGGATTTTCTTTGTTCGACCAAAACGATCTCGCTATTTTGGAAATCGGTTTTGGTACGGGCCTGAACGCTTTGATTACCTATTTAGAAGGAAAAAAGACCGAACAGAAGATTCATTATACGGGAGTCGAAAAATATCCCATTACCCTAGAAGAGTTTCATTGCTTGAATTATATTTCAGAGCTGCAATGCGGAGCTTATGCAAAAGACTTTCTTCGAATGCACGAAGCCTGTTTTGAGAAGGAGATAGCAATTTCCGAGAATTTTAAACTGACCAAACTTCAAAAGGATTTTAGGGGCCTCGATTTTGACAATACCTTCCATTTGGTCTATTTCGATGCCTTTGGGGCACGGGTACAACCTGATTTATGGACGGAAGCCGTTTTCCTCAGTATGTTCAAGGCCCTGAAGTCCGGTGGTGTCTTGGTCACCTATGCGGCCAAAGGAAGTGTCCGTCGTGCCATGCAAGCCGTGGGGTTTTCGGTGGAGCGATTACCGGGCCCGCCCGGAAAACGCGAAATGCTACGGGCTACCAAACCCGTGCGGCAACAGGCCGACGACATCGTTTGTCGTTCGTGGGTTTGAACGGCCGGCCATCAGGCTGGTTCCCCAAAGCTTACCTAGTTATTTTTTTTGGAATCTTACCCGTCTGCAGACAGGTTTGGTACTTGGAATTTGGAATTTTAACGAATGTTCCAAAACGTTAAATCGAAATTAAAGTCCATTCGGCCGTGCCATAGATCACATACCTTTGTACTATGAAGGTTTTGATAACAGGCGCGACGGGATTAATAGGCAGCGAAATTGTGGCACTTTGCCATGAAAGAAAAATCGCTGTACATTATTTGACAACAAGTAAGGACAAGATTGTTTCAAAGAATGATTATCAAGGTTTTTATTGGAACCCCGATACCCATGAAATCGACTTGGACTGTTTTTCGGGGGTTTCCGCCATTATAAACCTCGCTGGGGCCAGTATCTCAAAACGATGGACGGACAGTTATAAAAAAGAGATATTGTCAAGTCGTATAAACACCCTCAAAACCTTATATGCGGGACTTGAAAAAGTAGATAGAAGTCAAATCAAGTCTTTTGTATCGGCTTCAGCCATTGGTATTTACCCCAATTCACTTAGTTCTCTGTATACTGAAGAAGAAAAATGGGTCGATGATAGCTTTTTGGGCCTGGTGGTCAGAGCATGGGAAACCGAGGTGGATTCCTTCAAGGCGTTCGATATGAACGTTTCAAAAGTAAGGATCGGGTTGGTCATATCACCCGACGGTGGTGCGCTGCCCGAGATGGCAAAGCCAATAAAATTTTATGCGGGTGCTGCTTTCGGTAGTGGTGAGCAATGGCAATCTTGGATTCATATCGAAGATATGGCGCGTATCTTTATGTTCGTTATCGAGAACGATCTGTCAGGAGTATATAATGGGGTAGGGCCCAACCCCGTAACCAACAACAAATTGGTCAAAGAAATAGCCAAGGTTTTGAACAAGCCCTTGTTTTTACCTAACATCCCGAAATTCATAATGAAGACCCTTTTAGGCGAAATGTCATATATTCTGTTCGCTAGCCAGCGCGTAAGCAGTAAAAAAATTGAGGGTGAAGGCTTCCATTTTAATTATACCAACTTATATGCGGCCTTGGAAGAAATTTATGGGAAGAGTGCTACATCCGAATCCATAGATACTTTTTCTAGAAATGAGTATTCTTCGTAATTGCCATGTCCATTAAAAATCAGAGATTAACTTAAGTCGCTTTTAATCTCTGCCTGCTTTAGTTTCCTGAGACTCGCTCTGTTTTATTTCTTATGATATTTGACACCTACGAATTCTCGGGGCCACGAATTAGTACGAATTTTCTTTTAAAGGAATTGGAATTTAGTGCTTGGAATTTTAATGCCTCGTGGTCTTGCTCCGAGAATCATTTACATGGGATTTTTTTCTTTGGAACCTTTCTTACATTCTAATAC
>CAYGPR010000028.1:0-47097 GCA_964351985.1 uncultured Maribacter sp.
ATAAACTGTTGTTACCTTCAAAATTACAATTTATATGCCAAATTTCCAATTTAAGTATAATTTAACATACAATTTATTGTAACCCTATCCAAGATAGGTTTTCAATATCTTGCTTCGTGAGGTATGTTTCAACCTTCGAATCGCTTTTTCTTTAATCTGACGAACACGTTCACGTGTTAGGTCAAATGTCTCACCGATTTCCTCTAGAGTCATCGAATGCTGTCCGGCAAGACCAAAATACAAACGAATAACATCAGCTTCCCTTGGTGTCAAGGTTTCCAATGCACGCTCAATTTCGGTGCGTAGCGATTCATGCAATAGTTCTTTGTCAGGGTTTGGCGATTCACCACTACGAAGTACATCATATAGGTTAGAATCTTCCCCATCTATAAGAGGTGCATCCATCGAGACGTGACGGCCCGAGTTTTTCAAGGATTGTTTTACATCCTCAACGGTCATATCCAATTCTTTTGCGATTTCTTCGGCAGATGGCTGACGCTCATGCGCTTGCTCCAAGAAGGCAAAAGTCTTGTTGATCTTATTTATAGATCCAATTTTGTTCAAGGGCAGACGCACAATACGCGACTGCTCTGCCAATGCCTGAAGAATGGATTGACGGATCCACCATACGGCATAAGAGATAAATTTGAATCCCCTTGTTTCATCGAAACGTTGTGCGGCCTTGATCAGACCTAGGTTGCCCTCGTTGATCAAATCCGGTAAAGTAAGGCCTTGGTTCTGGTACTGCTTGGCGACCGATACCACGAATCGAAGATTGGCCTTTGTCAGTTTTTCAAGAGCGATCTGGTCGCCTGCCTTGATGCGTTGTGCCAATTCTACTTCTTCATCAGCGGTAATCAAGTCTACTTTGCCGATTTCTTGCAAGTACTTGTCCAAAGATGCGGTTTCCCTATTGGTAACCTGTTTTGTAATCTTAAGCTGTCTCATGTAGGTAAATTAAGTTCTGTTGCATAGACTGCATATACTTATACGTAAAAAAGATGCAAATGTTACAAAAGGGTAAAAAAACTTCAATTTATCGGTTGAGATGCATAAAAAAGGCCGCGATAACAAAATCGCAGCCTTTTTTTTAAGATTTTTTAAATCTGAGTTACTTCTTAATCCCTTCTGGGCTTTCGATCTCTGTTATCTCTTCCCCTGCGATCGTCCCTTCGATTATTGTCTCTTCTTGGCGGTCTTTCGACATAACCTTCCGGCTTTGATAAAAGTGCCTTACGGGAAACTTTCTCTTTACGGGTTCTTGGATCGGTACCTAAGTACTTCACTTCGAACTCGTCGCCCATATTTACAACATCAGAAACATTCTCGGTGCGTTCCCATGCCAGTTCGGAGACGTGTAACAAAGTCTCGTTGCCTGGAGCATCCAAGTATTCCACGACGGCACCGAAGTCTAACATCTTAATGACCTTCACTTTATACGTTTCATTCATTTTGGGCTTGAACATCAACGAATCGATTTTGGCCAATACCGCATCGATACCATTTTGGTCGGTACCCAAGATTTCCACGATACCTTCTTCGGTAACCGGGTCTTCGTTGATAACAATAGTGGTCTTGGTTTCTTTCTGAAGTTCTTGAATTACTTTTCCACCAGGACCGATCAAGGCGCCGATAAATTCGTTCGGAATCACCGTTGTCACCATTTTCGGTGCATGTGGCTTCACATCGGCATTTGGCGTAGCAATGGTATCCGTCAGTTTTTCCAAGATATGCAAGCGACCGGCTTGGGCTTGTTTTAAGGCTTTTACCAATATTTCATAGGAAAGTCCTTTTACTTTGATATCCATTTGGCAAGCAGTAATACCGTCGGCGGTACCTGTCACTTTAAAGTCCATATCACCTAAGTGATCCTCATCTCCAAGAATATCGGACAATACAGCATATTTTCCGGAATCACCATCGGAAATCAATCCCATGGCGATACCTGAGACCGGTTTTTTCAATTGTACCCCCGCATCCATCAATGCCATGGTACCGGAACAAACTGTGGCCATAGAAGAAGATCCATTACTTTCAAGAACTTCGGAAACTACACGAACGGTGTATGGACAGTCTTCGGGAATCATTCCTTTCAAAGCTCTCTGTGCCAGGTTACCGTGACCGATTTCCCTTCTCGAAGTTCCGCGGATGGGTCGAGCCTCACCCGTACAGAATGGTGGGAAGTTGTAGTGCAGATAAAACGTTTCTTCACCTTCGAACGAAGGCATGTCTATTTGGTTCGCCTCTCTTGAGGTTCCCAAGGTAACGGTTGCCAAAGCTTGTGTCTCTCCTCTGGTAAAAATAGATGAACCATGCGTAGAAGGCAGATAATCGATTTCGCACCAGATAGGGCGGATTTCGTCTGTCTTTCTACCATCTAGACGCAGACCTTCGTTCAGGGTAAGATCCCTTACGGCAGCCTTTTCTGCCTTTCGGTAGTATTCAGAAATTTTGTCCCCGAATTCTTCCAACTCTTCTTCGGAATAAGTGGATTTAATTTCATCTTTGATCGCCGCAAACGCTTCACCACGCTCGTGCTTTGAAGAACCTGCCTTGGCAACGGCATATACCTTATCATAGGCGAGGTCATGGATTTTCTTCTCCAGTTCTTCGTCTTCAGTCTCCTGCTCGTACTCTCGCACTTCTTTTCTTCCAAAGGCATCGGCCAGTTTCATTTGGGCATCGATCTGTTTTTTGATGGCCTCGTGAGCGAATTTAATGGCCTCGACCATTTCTTCTTCTGAAATCTCGTCCATTTCGCCTTCAACCATCATCACAGAGTCTGCAGAGGCACCGATAATCATATCGATATCACTTTCTAGTAATTGAGACCGGCTGGGATTGATGACGAATTCCCCGTTCACACGGCCCACACGGGCTTCCGATATGGCACACTCAAACGGAAAATCGGATAATTGAATGGCTGCCGAGGCGGCAAGTCCTGCCATGGCATCTGGCATAACGTCTTCGTCGTGAGACATTAATTGGATCATTACCTGAGTTTCGGCATGGTAATCTTTTGGGAAAAGTGGTCGCAAGACGCGATCCACCAAACGCATGGTCAATACTTCACCGTCGCTAGGCCGTGCCTCTCTTTTGAAGAATCCGCCCGGATAACGACCAGAAGCCGCAAACTTTTCACGATAATCTACCGTAAGGGGCAGAAATGGTAAATCTTTTTGCTCGTAGTTGGATACTACCGTACACAAGAGCATACATTTTCCGGATTGTACAACAACGGAACCATGGGCCTGTTTTGCCAATTTTCCGGTTTCGATGGAAATTTCCCTTCCATCGCCAAGGTCGATGACCTCTTTAAATACTTTTGGAATCATAAAATTGATTTAATACCTGTGTATACAGGATTTTGTTAAACAATGGTCACTCCGCCATTCTTCTTTTTCTCTGGTCGGAGATGTTGTGTGTTGTGTTGTTGTGACCAATGAAAAACTGTGTGCAGCTTTTTGAATTTGCCTTGCCTTTGGCAAGGACTTTGGAATATAAAAAGGGGCTGAAAAAAAATTCAGCCCCTAAAAATATTATTTTCTGATATTCAATTCTTTGATCAATTCACGATATTTGACAATATCCTTCTTTTTCAAATAATCCAATAAACTTCTTCTTTTTCCAACCAAACGAACCAATGATCTTTCTGTGTTATAATCCTTATGGTTTTTCTTAAGATGACCGGTAAGGTGGTTGATTCGATGTGTGAACAGAGCCACTTGCCCTTCAGTAGAGCCCGTGTTCTCAACCTTACCCCCGTGTTTTTTGAAGATTTTGGCCTTCACTTCTTTTGTTAAATACATTCCAATATTGTTTTAAATGATTTTTATGTATCTGACCGATTTTCAATCAGGCTGCAAATATAGGATTATTTTATGATGTGAGAAGTTTTATGCCCAAGAATTAATAGACGAACAAGTAGTTCAAAATGCACACCCGTCGGGTTGTGGTGCCTCATTTTCCAATGTCTTGGCAAAATCTTCACTCAGCGATTCACTTGTAAATCCGTTTTGAACGGAGCCCCTAAAGACACCCCCACCATAGCCCGAATTGTTCATATGTGCCCTAACGTATACTTCGAGATCCTGTTCTATTTCTACCGGACCTCCAGATCTAGTGAAAGGTTGTTCATCAACATGGCTGTGGGCGAGAATTCTTCTATAAACAAGATTTCCTTGCAAGTCGATAACTTCCCACCAATCTGCATATTGAGTACAGCCCGTATCAGGACTGTTAATTGTAACTCTAAAGGAGTACCCGTTTTCTTCACCGGTAACGGAAACATCCGTTACTTGGGCAGGGGCAGATTTCAACTGTTGTAATTCTTCCTCGGCCTGCATGTTTTCTGCAATAGCTTGATTCTTATCCGTAGAACAACACCAGAATAGTATCAAAAGAACTGAAGCTATCGTAGCGGAAGAATATGAGAAATTCATTTAATGTCGGTTACGCACGTATAGGCTTGTTCTGAATCAAATCAACATATAGGTTGATTTTTTCCTTCAGGTCCCTACGGTGTACAATAAAATCAAGGAAACCATGCTCAAGTACGAATTCGGCCGTCTGAAAACCTTCAGGAAGTTCTTTGCCTGTAGCCTCTTTTACAACACGTGGCCCTGCAAAGCCTATCAAAGCCCCAGGTTCTGCAATATTGATATCGCCCAACATCGCATAGGAAGCTGTAGTGCCCCCTGTTGTCGGATCCGTGCATAACGAAATATACGGCAAGCCCGCATCTGACAATTGCGCGAGTTTGGCCGAAGTCTTTGCCAGTTGCATCAACGATAAGGCGGCCTCCATCATTCTGGCCCCTCCCGATTTTGATATCATTACAAACGGAGTCTTCTTTTTGATAGCATGGTCGATACCCCGAGCTATTTTTTCACCGACTACACTTCCCATAGATCCCGCTATGAAGCTGAAATCCATGCATGCCACCGTAAGGTCTTTACCATACGACTTGCCCATAGCGGTACGAACAGCATCCTTGAGTCCCGTTTTCTTTTGGGCGGCCTTTAGCCTATCGGAGTATTTTTTTGTGTCTTCGAATTTTAATGGATCCTTTGATGTAAGTTTTGCATCCAGTTCGGTAAACTTGTTGTCATCAAAAAGAATTTCGAAATATTCTTTGCTACCCACTTGAACATGATAGTCATCCTCAGGACTCACATAAAAGTTACGTGCCAAATCATCCGATTCGACAATTTTTCCTGTAGGCGATTTATACCAAAGACCTTTCGGAGTATCTTTTTTCTGTTCGGTGGAGGTTTGAATTCCTTTTTCCTTTCTTTTGAACCAAGCACTCATGTTTTCCATATTAGCGTTACGAAATACCCTTATTAAAGGGTATTGACATTATTAAGGTCTTCAAATGCCTTTTTCAATCGTTCTACGAATGATTTCTCACCCTCACGCAGCCAAACCCTAGGGTCATAAAATTTCTTGTTCGGCTCATCGGCCCCATTCGGATTTCCTATTTGTGATTGAAGAAAATCTTTTTTATCCTGAACATAGTCTCTAACACCCGCCAAGAAAGCGTATTGCAAGTCGGTATCGATGTTCATTTTGATAACTCCGTAGCTAATGCCCTCGCGAATTTCTTCAACTGTAGAACCCGAACCACCATGGAAGACAAAATCGATATGATTAGGTTCAACCCCATATTTTTCGGAAATATATTCTTGCGAATTTTTCAGGATTTTAGGGGTCAATTTTACGTTACCCGGCTTATAAACGCCATGAACGTTACCAAAAGCGGCGGCAATAGTAAACCTATGGCTGATTTTTGACAGTTCTTCGTATGCATAGGCGACTTCTTCGGGCTGGGTATACAATTTTGAATCATCAACATCTGAATTATCGACACCATCTTCTTCGCCCCCGGTTATGCCCAATTCTATCTCTAGGGTCATATTCATCTTGCTCATTCTTGCAAGATATTCTTTGCAGATTTCTATGTTTTCTTCGATAGGTTCTTCCGACAGATCGATCATATGTGAGCTGAATAAGGACTTTCCCGTTTCTGCGAATTGTTTTTCACTGGCATCTAAAAGCCCGTCGATCCATGGTAATAATTTCTTGGCACAATGGTCTGTGTGTAAAATAACCGAAGCCCCATATGCTTCGGCCAATTGATGCACATGTTTTGCTCCTGCAACAGCTCCTTGTACGGCGGCATTCTGACCTTCGTTGGATAGTCCTTTACCAGCATTGAACTGGGCTCCACCATTAGAGAATTGAATGATTACGGGCGCATTCAAGCTTGCCGCGGTTTCGAGAACACCGTTGATCGTATTGGAACCGATTACATTGACAGCTGGAAGTGCAAACCCTTTTTCTTTGGCGTAGTTAAAAATTTCTTGGACTTCATCGCCGGTGGCAACACCTGGTTTAATATTGTGAGACATAGTTTTCTAGTCAGTTAGTTCATAATAGTGAATGGCAAAAGTAATAAAATTATACAAGTACCCTCACGGTTACGACCGCACTTTTTAGAAGGGATAATTAATACCGATCTGGAGTACCGAATTGGCAAAATTATAGTCCCTGAACCATCTTTTTGATTGTTCTTCGGCCGGATTGTAGGTCTTAAAGCCCAAATCTACCCTAAATAGAAAATACGTAAAATCATACCTGAGGCCAATACCAGTACCCAAGGCGATGTCGGCCAACGAGCTGAATCCGTTAAAAGTGGCATCGGAATCGTCGACATTGTCAAAAACGTTCCAAATATTTCCGGCATCGGCGAATAGTGCTCCGTTGATATCACCAACGACGGGAAATCTATATTCTAGGTTCATTGCGATTTTTAAGTTCGCTTCGTTAAAGTCGTTGACGGCGCTGGTCCTTCCCGGGCCCAGGGAATATGGGAACCAAGCTCTGTTGTCATTGGAGCCTCCGGCAAAATAACTTCTCACAAACGGGATGTTATCTGAATTTCCGTAAGGCACCGCAATGCCGAAAAAGCTACGAAATGCCAATACGTTCGAGCGTTTTAGGTCCCAGTATTTAATATAATCGAACTCTGTTTTTAAATATTGTGAATAGGCAACATTAAAAACGGTCAACTTGTTGTTCGTCTGGTCGAAAGGCAGCAAATAAGAAATACCCGAAAGTAGGTTTCCCGCACTTTCTATTTTCCATCTGAATTTATAAAAACTGTTATCGGTAAGTCCGTTCCGATTATTCGTATTTAGGGTATAGTTGGTAGCAAAAATGAGATTGTTTTCCGTCAAACGTTCTCGAAGTTCTTCGATACGTATTGTTCGTCTGAAATCATTATCGGACGTAGAAATCAAACCTTGGTTTTCTACAGCATTGATGAAGCCTGCAGTGCCTCCTTCAGGAATATCAGGATCTGTATTGGGTAAAATCAGCCTAGGAGTTCCCTCATCGTCAATAATGTAAAAGTCCGATACTAACGGATTGTCAACATAGTCTTCTGCAATATCGTTAAGTTGATTATAAGCATTTTCGTAGATGTTGAAGAATCGTTCGGGATTCAAATTGTTCACAAACTGCACGTTCAAAAGCTCTACCGAATGTCTTTTAAAGTCGGAAGGTGCCCAGTTATAGCCCAAAATGGTATTAAAGGTCCATTTATCGAGACCGATATTCCTTTGCGATGTGGTGCCCAAAGATATCCGGGTTTGAGGAAGCATGTAATTCGGAATAATTTTTTCGGTCTTCACGAATGGAAACCAGATTCTGGGGAAGTTGAGGTTCAGGTCCACTCCATATTCTAGAATGTTGAAAAATTGATTGTCCTCGATACTGGGGTCCCGTGACGAACCTAAATTTATCCTTCCTGACAAGCTTAGGTTTTCGGCCCCTCTAAAAAGATTGCGGGCCTGAAGCGATTGACTCAAACCAAGTCCAATTTGTTGAATGTTTGAGCGCGTAACATTGAATTCAGTACCCGATGAATATTTTGGTCGCGCCGACAAATAGATGTTCGCAGTCAGGTTTTGCGGTTTAAGACTATCCTCTTCGATAAGAATACTCGGATATTTAAAAACATTCAGGTTGGTAATCTGACGATAGGTCCGTGTGCGGTTGGTATCCTTATAAATACTATCCTTTTCAAAAAAAATGGCATCGGTAAGTGTCTTGGGTTTAAAGCGCAACTTATCCTTGTAATAAATGGTATAGTTTTTATATCGTAAAAACTGATCTTTGTTCAAGAAGTCTGTGAAGATATTGACCTGATTGATTTTGTGAACCTGGTATTCCACAGTGGTCGTGGTATTTTCATTTCTTTTTTTGAGGTTGCCGATAGTCATCCGAACATCCATGTCCTTACTTGAACCGGTCGCGCTCGAATCGCGGAGAATTTCAAAGTTGATCGAACTTTCCTGAAAATTATAAACCCCAGAATTCTTGAAGAGATTGGTAAGTCTTTCACGCTCTATCGCAAAATCTAAGGAATTGAATTGTTTGCCTTTTTTGACGAATGATCCTTTGTTGCTAAGAAGATATATCGAATCAATAACTTTTGAAGCTATTTCATGCGTCACCGTGTCTATGAAATAGGGTTCGCCCAAGTTAATTTTATAGCCTACGGCTACGCGCTGTTTTCTTTTTGAGCTATCGATTTCATAGGTTGTTTTATTGTTGAAATATCCCTTACTACCGTAATAGGCGCTCAAGCGTTGTAAGGTGCGTCGGGTTGCCGAAGTATCAAGCGTTACAGGTGCTTCCCCGATATTTTTTAGCCATTCGCTAAGTCCCTTGACCAAAAAGGATTCTCCTAATCGCTCTACCTGTTTTTCAGAAAGAAGATTGACCAATCGTTGTTTTCTGTTCTCCTTTCGATAAAGCCACGCCTGAAAAGATGAATCAGGATTTACCTTGGCAAGGTTATAAAGATTAAGTCTGAGCGGATACCCTAAAAGTGCGCTGTTCGGTTCTTGAATGATAAGGCTTTCAACATCTTCGTCATTAACCTTTTCTTCATTGGCGTAAATGGTATTTTTTACGACCAAAACCTCATCTTCTTCTACCCTCTTTAAAGCGTTGCAAGAGATTAGTGTCGCGACTAGTAATAATAAGCTTATTTTAGCGATGTTGATCGTAGTGCGCAACGGGGTCCTCATAGAAATCAAAAATACATTGAATTCATTTAAACTCTTTATTTGGAACCGAAAATATCGGCTTTTGTGCCCAGATGAAGCCATTTTTGGCATGCGCCTTTGGTGGACGGTATTCAAAAATGGGAAAATACGGTTGCAAAATGGGATATTTGCAGGTAAAATATAGCGTTTAAACGAATCCATGAAATTGTTATGGTTGTTAAAAACCAAATAAAACTTATAAAAAGCTTACAGCAAAAAAAGTACCGAATTCAACACGGCATGTTCGTTGCAGAGGGAATAAAGACGGTTCAGGAGCTTCTCGACTCTAATATAGAAGCGAAAAAAATATTTACCACAGATGTTTCGGCCTTCAAGGCGAATAAAGATTTGATTGAACAAATCTCAATATCAGAGTTGAAACAAATAAGTGGCCTAAAGAACCCCAATACGGTAGTAGGTCTCTTTAATATTCCAAAAAGGGAAATCCCTAAAAGTGTCGATTGGGTGGTCGCTTTGGATGATGTTCGCGACCCTGGAAATTTAGGTACCATTATTCGTCTATGTGATTGGTACGGAATCAAGTATCTGGTCTGTTCAGAAAATACCGTGGATTGTTTTAACCCTAAAGTTTTACAGGCGACCATGGGCTCTATTGCAAGGGTCAATGTAGGTTACACAAATCTTGAAGACTATTTGGAAACTGTCGACCTACCCCTATTTGGAGCTTTTATGGACGGATCGTCGGTTTATACGGAAAGGCTTCCGGAATCAGGAGTATTGGTCATGGGCAATGAGGCCAATGGAATATCCAAGAAAATAGAAGGTCTGGTATCTTCAAAAATAACAATCCCTCAATTTGGAAATAAGACGGCCGAAAGTCTGAACGTAGCGACTGCTTCGGCAATTCTTTTAAATGAAATACGTAGACGAAAGTTTGATTGAAACTTACTCGAAGGTAAAATTGATAAAGATGCCCCGGGTGCGCATGGCATCAAGATTGCCCGTCCATGGACTATTGGGTTCCATATCTCTAACCAATTCATCGGTTATGGCGAAAACACCGCGAATGGAGGGGGTAAACTTGAAATATTCTAGATAAAAATCGATTCCGAAGCCGAGTTCATAATTGTATACCCATTTTTTCATTCGAAATGTTCCGGCGGCATTGTCGTCAAGACTATCCTCATTGCTCCCCAGGTTTAATGAGGCCGATCCGCCTCCGATAATAAAGGGCTTCCAGTTTCCAAATCGTTTGGTGCTAACTTTTAATAGCAACGGAAAGTTGATGTAGGTCGATTTTACCTCACGAACGGTATTTCGCTTAATATCGTCTTCCCCAATAAAACCGGGAAAATTCAAAATACGGGAGTTATACAAAAGCCCAGGTTCAAGTCGTAGATCCAGAAATTGGTTCAATCGCATTTCCCCAATGAGCCCTACATTAAAACCTGTCGATTGGTCGACCAGAATGTCATCGGTATTTTCTTGATAGTCAAATTTAAAGTCATATCGGTTAAAGCCTAAAAAATAACCATAATTGAAAAGGGGCTCGTCTTCGTTCTCTAAATTGAGAATCGGATTTTCCTTGAATTGGGCACTGCTGTTTTGACCAGCAAAAACTGCTAATAGGATGAGAATAAGTAACTTCTTCATTCACGCAAATTATAAGAGCCGGCAACCAGAGCAATTGAAATTACCGACTTCTCAGTTCTATTGATGCCCGTTTTGGGCCTTTGTTGCTACATAGATAGAGGCCACACCCAAAGTTTGGGGTCTGTTCTCTACCTCTATAAACCCGATTTTGCGTAAAATATTGTTGAAGGTTTCGCCATGCGGAAAGACCGATGCAGATTCGCTCAAATAGGCATAGGCCGAAGTGTCTTTAGAAAATATTCGACCCATTAGCGGAAGTATATATTTTGTGTATAGACGATAGCCTTGTTTAAAGGGTGTCTTTGTGGGTACAGAGGTCTCCAGTATGACCAAAGTTCCGGTGGGCTTAAGTACACGGTGTATTTCGGATAATCCTTTTTCCAAGGTTTCAAAGTTTCGGACTCCAAAAGCAACGGTGACGGCATCGAAACTATCGACCTCGAAAGGTAGATTTTCACTATCGCCGATGACCATTTCGATGGTGTCGAGCATCTTTTTTTCTAGAACCTTTTTTCTGCCGACTTCCAACATTCCCGGAGAAATATCGAGCCCTATAATCTTTTTCGCCCCGGTCTCTACCATATTGATGGCCAAATCTCCCGTACCTGTTGCAATATCAAGAATGGACATTGGTTTTTTCTCTTTCAGGATATTGACCACGCGTTTGCGCCATTTGATGTCGATTCCAAAAGAAATTACACGGTTCAGCCCATCATAGTTGCCGCTTATCGCATCGAACATTTGTGTAACCTGTTCCTTTTTACCAAGGGTAGAATCTTTGTACGGGGTTACTTTTTTGGGCATACGTGTAATTTTCGGCAAAGATACGACAACACTACAATGGTTTAAGGCCAAAATGGGACAATAAAGACAGTTTGTCGGAGTTTTTTTAGATAACGATTTTAAACGGCAAGCGGAATTATTTGTTTAATTTCGCATTGCGTTATTTGCAAATATTTTGCGAAATGAGCTGTAAACAAGCTATTGCTGCCGTTATGGCGTTTCTTTCAATTACTCGTATGAGGTTATGTCCTCTAAACGAAAAACACAAGATAGGTTTTAGATGAAAATTATTATTGCCGGCGCAGGTGAGGTCGGCTTCCATTTGGCTAAATTACTTTCGTACGAATCGCAGGATATTACCTTGATCGACACCAAAAAGGAAAGTTTGGCCTATGCCGATAGCCATCTCGACATCAGAGTATTGCGGGGCGATGCCACTTCGATAGAGGTGATGACCGATGCCAAGGTTCAGACCTCGGATCTTGTAATCGGGGTTACCTCTTCAGAGACTACCAACATAACGTTGTGCATGCTTGCGAAACAATTGGGCAGTAAGCGTACCATTGCCAGGATCTCGAATACTGAATTCATTGAAAATAAGGATGCCATCAAGTTCTCCGAACTTGGCATAGATGAACTTATTTCCCCAGAAGAATTGGCGGCGACCGAGATTCAGTTGTTGCTGAACAAATCGGCCTTTAACGATACTTACGAATTTGAGGATGGTAAACTGATTATGATTGGGGTTTCTTTGGAGAAAACCGCTCCGTTTGTTGGCAAAATGGTCAAAGAAGCGGCCAAGATTTTTCCTGAACTACATTTTATGCCCATTGCGCTTCAGCGATTGGGTACGCAATATACGGTAATACCGCGAGGAGATACCATTTTTAAAGAAGGCGATAAGGTCTATTTCATAACTGTGAAAGAAGGCGTAGATGAGCTTTATAAATTGACCGGAAAGAAAAAGCTCGAGGTCAAGAATGTTATGATTTTAGGAGGAAGTAAGGTCGGATCCAAAGCGGCCCGGGATCTTTGTGCCAAACACTTTAATGTGAAACTTATCGAGAAGGATAAAGAGAAAGCTTTTGACTTGGCAGACGAACTTCCGAACGCTTTGGTCATTAATGGGGATGGTAGAAATGTTGAATTGCTCGAAGAGGAAAGTCTTGAGTCGATGGATGCCTTTATCGCGGTTACCGGAAACTCTGAAACAAATATCATGTCGTGCTTGGTAGCAAAATCGAAACATATTCGAAAGACCATTGCCTTGGTCGAGAACATGGACTATTTTCAATTGTCGCACTCCATCGGTATCGACTCGTTGATCAATAAAAAGCTCTTGGCGGCCAATCATATTTTTAGACATATACGAAAGGGTGAGATCGTAGCTTTGATGCGCTTGAACAACCTAAATGCCGAAATTCTTGAATTCGTGGTGAAACCTGATTCAAAAGTAACTGGCAATGTCATTCGCGAGCTTGATTTTCCAAAGGCGGCGACCATCGGTGGCGTTGTACGAGATGGTGAAGGTATTATTGCCTTAGGTGGTTTCGAGATCAAAGCGGGGGATCGGGTCGTTGTCTGCTGTTTGCCCGAAGTGATACCGGTCATTGAGCGCTTATTTCTATAATATGGGGCTGAACTCAAGAATTATATTTCATTTGATGGGGTTGCTGTTACTATGCAACGGAGGCTTTATGCTATTGGCCGCTTTGGTCAGTGGTATTTACTCGGACGGTGCCACTTTGGATATTACAAGTGCCGCAATCACCACGCTTTTCGTTGGAGTGTCCGCCATGTATTTTACAAGGGGACATAAAAAGGAAGTCAAACGAAAGGAAGGCTATATCATAGTCACCTTTGGCTGGATCGTTATGTCGATTTCAGGAATGTTGCCGTACCTTTTTTCTGGAGCTATCCCAACCGTTACAAATGCTTTTTTTGAGACAGTATCAGGGTATACTACGACCGGAGCCTCAATTTTGGATGATATAGAGGCCTTACCAGAAGGTATTCTCTTGTGGCGCAGTCTGACCCACTGGATAGGTGGAATGGGAATTATCGTATTGGCCATTGCGATCTTGCCTTTATTGGGTATTGGTGGCATGCAGCTTTTTGCGGCCGAGGCACCCGGTCCTCATGCAGATAAGCTCCACCCTCGTATTACCGATACCGCAAAACGGTTATGGTTGATTTATGTGGGGTATACGGCCGCGGAAACATTATTACTGAAACTAGCGGGTATGTCCTTTTTTGATGCCATTAATCATTCTTTGGCGACCCTTTCAACAGGCGGTTTCTCAACAAAAAACCTAAGCCTTGCCTATTGGAACGACCAACCGCTCATACAATATATCGTGATTCTTTTTATGTTCTTGGCAGGTTCGAACTTTGTACTGAGTTATTTTGCGTTCAAAGGCAAAGTGCAACGTGTACTGAAAGATGAAGAATTCAGATACTATGCCGGTTTTATACTATTTTTTGCAGTGGTTGCCGCTTTGGTGATTTATTTCAAGGCCGAGGTGCCGGTTACCGAATACCACCCAAAAGTTTTGGGTGATGCAGAAAGTTCATTTCGGCACTCGCTATTTCAAGTTATTGCTGTTATTACGACCACTGGTTTTGTTACCGCGGATTTCACAGGTTGGACACCCTTTTTGACCATTTTCTTTTTTGGTCTTATGTTTCTCGGGGGGTCTGCCGGCTCGACCGCAGGGGGTATCAAAGTAATGCGCCATGTGCTCATTATCAAAAACGGAGTATTGGAATTCAAACGTACCTTGCACCCTAATGCAGTTATTCCGGTTCGGTACAATAATAAAACGGTACATGAACATATCGTTTACAATATTATCGGTTTTCTGATCTTGTATATGCTTCTTTTTATTACGGGAGCTTTGGTGCTTGGCGCACTAGGACTCGATTTTACCTCGGCCATTGGCGGGGCCGCTTCTTCTTTAGGCAATGTTGGCCCGGCATTCGGCAGTCTAAATCCACTTAGTAATTTTAATGGACTGCCCGCTTTAGGAAAATGGTGGTGTGGATTTTTGATGCTCGCAGGAAGATTGGAGCTTTTTACCGTGTTGATTTTATTGACGCCTTATTTTTGGAAGAGGACATGACATTCGTATACACATGTTGGTATGCTTAAAACCAAAAACCCAACTATAAATTAAGTGGGGTTCATTGTAGTAGAGAATAGTATTTTAATTTAAAGCAATCTTAATTCTAGATACTGCCTCTCGAATCTCCTTCTCCGAAGCGGCATACGAAATACGAATACAGTTTCCATTGCCAAAAGCATCCCCGGTTACGGTGGCGACATTGGCAGCTTCCAGAAGATACATGGCGAAATCGGAAGCATTATTGATTTTCGTTCCGTTAAAGGTCTTTCCAAAATAAGCGGTGACATCGGGGTATACATAGAAGGCACCTTCCGGTTCATTGCATTTGAATCCTTCGATATCGTTCAATAATCCCAAAATGATTTTTCTTCGCTCTTTGAATTCATCTACCATATAATGAATGAGTTCAGGAGATTCGGTCAGTGCGGTTATTACGGCACGTTGCGCAATGCAGTTTGCCCCGCTCGTAACTTGGCCCTGTAGCTTGTTACAGGCTCTTGCGATATAAGAAGGAGCTCCGATATACCCGATACGCCATCCGGTCATGGCAAATGCTTTTGCGACTCCGTTTACGGTAACCGTGCGGTCGTACATATCGGCAAATTCCGCCATGGAGGAGTGAGCAGTTACACCATAATTGATGTGCTCGTAAATTTCATCACTAACGACTATAATTTGCGGATGTTTTTGCAACACATCGGCCAAGGCGCGAAGTTCATCTTTGCTGTAAATAGAACCGCTTGGGTTGCAAGGAGAGCTATACCACAACATTTTTGTTTTTGGGGTGATGGCGGCCTCCAATTGCTCGGAGGTCATTTTAAAATCGTTTTCCAAAGTAGTGGGAACCTCGACGGGAACACCATCGGCCAACTTGACGATATCGGCATAGCTGACCCAGTAGGGGCAGGGTAGAATCACTTCATCGCCTTTGTTCAATACGACTTGCGCAACATTGTATAGCGATTGTTTCGCTCCAGTAGAAACAACGATCTGCGTTCGGTCGTATGTAAGATTATTGTCCCTTTTAAACTTCGTGATGATGGCATCTTTAAGTTCGACATAGCCGTCGACTGGGGTATAGGAATTGTATCCATCTTTCACGGCTTGAACCGCAGCGTCTTTGATGTAGTCTGGGATTTCAAAATCGGGCTCTCCAAGGCTTAATCCGATGATGTCTTTTCCTGAAGCTCTTAGTTCGCGGGCCTTTGCGGCCATTTCTAGGGTGGCGGAAGGAGTTACACTATTGATTCTGTCCGAAAGTTGGTTACTCATTGTAAAGAAATTAGCTAGTACTGCAAACTCGGCTGTTTGCCCAATTCGCGTAAATGTTTGAAGTGCGAAATTATAGCTTTTCTAGTGGTTTTATATTCGTTGTAGGGCAAATTAAATTCCTTAGCCGTTTGTTTCACAATTTTTGAGATTTTTGTGTAGTGTACATGGCTGATGTTAGGAAAAATATGGTGTTCGACCTGATGGTTCAAGCCTCCGGTAAACCAATTGACGATTTTATTTTTCGTGCCAAAGTTTACGGTTGTGAATAATTGATGTATCGCCCAGGTATTTTTCATGGTTCCCGTTTCATCAGGTAGAGGAGTTTGCGCTTCGTCAACAATATGTGCCAATTGGAACACGACACTCAAGATCACCCCGGCCACATAATGCATAATAAAGAAACCCAATAGAATCTTCCACCAAGCGATATCAACAAAAATCAAAGGCAGCACGATCCAAATAGTAATATATAGAACTTTTGTGATTACCAAGGTACTCCAGTTGATGACCGGGTTCGGTAATTTACCATACGATAGTTTCCGCTTCATATACCGGTACATTTGTTGAAAGTCGGTCGTAATCGCCCAATTGAACGTCAAAAGTCCGTAAAGTAAAATGGAATAGAAATGTTGAAATTTATGATGTTTCTTCCATTCGGTATGTTGCGAAAAACGCAAGATACGGCCTGCTTCCATATCCTCGTCATGCTCATGGATATTCGTGTACGTATGATGCAGTACATTGTGCTGTACCTGCCAGTTATATACGTTTCCCGCGAGAATATAAATGCTTCCGCCCATAATCTTATTGATCCATTTTTTATTGGAATATGATCCATGGTTGCCATCGTGCATCACGTTCATGCCCACACCTGCCATGCCCACGCCCATGACTATTGTCAACAAAAGATTGGCCCAATTGGGAAGCCCTAAGGTCAGAATAAGAAAATAGGGTGTTAGAAATAAAGCGAACATGACGATAGTCTTCAAATGCAATCGCCAATTGCCGGTTTTCTTTAGCTTATTTTCTTTGAAGTAATCGTTGACCCTTTGGTTCAAGGTCTTAAAAAATTTAGCGGAATCTTTTCGTGAAAATCGAATGGTGTTTTGGTCCATAGGATGAAATCTTTGATTATAATAATAGCAAAAATGCGCCGTTTTGTTCGAATATCTCCATATACGGAGGTTCTTACAAGGGATGAATATACTATTTTTGTAAATAACAAATATACGCATGAAAGCCGAATTAGTATTCCAATATTTTCCCAATTTATCCGAGCTTCAAAAAAACCAATTTTTACAGCTGGAAGAGCTCTACAAAGATTGGAACCAAAAAATCAATGTAGTATCAAGAAAGGACATCGACGAACTTTACCTACGCCATGTATTACACTCTTTAGGAATCGCAAAAATTCAGTATTTCAAACCCGGAAGCTCGGTTTTGGATGTGGGAACGGGAGGTGGTTTCCCTGGAATTCCGTTGGCAATTCTTTTTCCTGATACGCAGTTTACCTTAGTGGATGCTATCGGAAAGAAGATTAAAGTGGTACAAGAAGTTATCGATGGGCTTGAATTGAACAATGCTACTGCCGTGCATGCCCGTGTAGAAGACATGCGCGATCAGTACGATTTCGTGGTCAGTAGGGCGGTGGCGGCCATGCCGACTTTTGTACAATGGATAAAGGGGCGGGTTAAAAAAGAATCCGTTCACGAACGACGAAACGGAATTTTATATTTAAAAGGGGGTGATCTACAAGAAGAATTGGCCGATTATAGTACGGTACAGCTCTTTGATCTTTCGGATCATTTCGATGAGAAGTTCTTTAAAACCAAAAAAGTAGTCTACCTACCAATGAAATTTAAGGGTTGAGCTAGATACTCAACATATGCAGATATGAATTGCGACATTTTTTTGCATAGGCTAGTACATAGTTCCGTACCCTTTTGATTAGCCCTATAGAACTGTTTTTTTGTTTAGTGGTAAAGGTATTGACCTTCATTTTTTCTATCTTTTTAGCGTTTACTTTTCTTGAAGTTACGAATAATTTACAATTACTTAACGTTAACTTTACATTAAAATTGTGATAAACCGTATCATAGTCTTGATAATTGTCTGAAAAAAAGTGGTAAAAGGGATTGATTAGTCCGATTGGCATTCAAAATTCAGCGGAACGGAGATGTTGCTCCGATTTGTGAATTCTTCGAGGGTATATTCTTTTCCGATTGCCCCTAATAGCATTCCTTCGCAATCATATACTGATGGGGCGGTATTCGCTTTTGGGTCACAGTCGAGGTATAGAAAAACCGTTTTCCCGTCAAGCTCAGCTTGGGAAATATAATAGTACTTTGCATTTTCTGAAACGTCACGTTTTCGCACCGTAATTTCCGTTTTCAGCCATTCCAATTCTTCGGTAGGATCCGTAGCGCCACAGATAGTGTTCTGCTGTCCGTCGTCATTGTCGGAACATGCGCACATGGCCAGTGAGACCACTACTAGTAGGATCATTTTCTTTAAGGAGGCGTGCTTTAACGTCATTTTCACATGGACTCTCCCAGAGTTTTGATTCCGTTCATTCGTGGCACAAAGATATCCATAAAATAAGTTTTCTAAATGAGCAGCTGTACCGATTGTTACCATTTCAATGCCAACTTTACACAAGCTATAAATTCTGAACTGACAAATCTGGAATTCATTCTATAAAAAAACCTCCGAATGACATGGCATCGGAGGTTTCAAAATGAGATTCTAAGTTCGTTCTTATTCGCTCCAAGGTGGTACGACACCATTTGATCTTGCATAGGCGATCAATTGCCCTTTATGCTCGCCATTGTGTTCCATGACCGCTAAAAGACCTCCGAGTTTGTTCATTTTGGCAAAACCGAAATCCACCTCCTCATTAAATTGCTCGCTTTTGACCATAGCGACTTTTTCAAGTACGAACGCGTTCGATTGCTTTAAGGCGGCGATGACATTCTCTTTACCGGTAATCTTGCCCAGACCCATGACATCTACATCTTCTGGCGGCGGAAAGCCCATTTTCGAGGCCAAATAATAGTTTGCTCCCGCAACATGTAAAAGTGCCTCGCGAACGGAATTTACCCCTTCCATTGGTCGCCAATCGTATTGTTCTTCAGAAAAAGCTTCGGCCAACTGTACTACTTGCCCTTGATTGCCCGCCAATACACCCTGAATGGTGGATTGCGTTAAATTGTCTTGTGCGTAGGTGGCAAAAGAGACCACGAATGCGAATGCTACTGCTAGTTTTTTCATTTTCACTGGTTTTAATTGATTGTATTGTCCTTTAAAAAGGATTATAATAGAATTTTGTAATGTAATGAAAATCAATATAATATCCTCAACTTTCAATAGCTTTTAACAGGTTTTCATCCTAAAAAAGGATATCTGTAATTTTCGGGCGTGACGAAAGTTTCCTTGATCAATCGTGGGGAAACCCATCGCAACAGATTCTGCGCAGAGCCTGCCTTATCATTGGTTCCCGATGCCCTGGCACCCCCAAAAGGCTGTTGCCCGACAACGGCACCGGTAGGTTTGTCATTGATGTAAAAGTTACCCGCACAATTCTGTAACGCTTTGGTCGCTTCATCGATGGCATAGCGGTCTTGTGAGAGAACGGCACCGGTCAGCGCATATTCAGAGGTCGAATCGACCAGTTTTAGGGTTTTTGACCAATCCTTGTCCTCGTATACATAGACGGTTACCACAGGGCCGAAAAGTTCTGTTTCCATAGTCGTGTAATGCGGGTCGGTGGTCAGAATAACGGTGGGTTCTATAAAGTAACCCTTCGACTTATCGTATTTGCCCCCCGCAATGATTTCCGCGTTTTTATCTTTTTTGGCCTGATCGATATATTTCGCCAGTTTATCGAAAGACCCTTCGTGGATGACTGCAGTTATGAAGTTGGACAAGTCTTCTGGGGATCCAGGTTTTTTGAATGATTTGATATCTTTTTTGACAAGATCTAAAATTTCCTTGGATGTTGATTTTGGAAGGTACACGCGGGAAGCGGCACTACATTTTTGGCCTTGAAACTCAAAGGCGCCCCGGGAAATTGCTGTTGCCACTTGTTCTGGTTTTGCAGAAGGATGGGCCACAATGAAGTCTTTACCACCTGTTTCCCCAACGATTCGCGGGTAGGTTTTATAATTATGAATGTTGTTCCCGATCTGTTTCCAGAGTTCTTTGAAAACGCGGGTGGATCCCGTAAAATGGATTCCCGCAAAATAAGGACTATTCAATGCCGTTTTAGTAATCATGACAGGGTCTCCGTAGACCACATTGATAACACCATTGGGTAATCCGGCCTCCTTAAGAACATCCACGATGACCTTTGCGGAGAATATCTGACTATCACTAGGTTTCCAAAGTACGACGTTCCCCATCATGGCGGCACTAGCGGGAAGGTTACCGGCAATGGCCGTAAAATTGAAGGGAGTGATTGCATAGACAAATCCTTCCAACGGACGATATTCTACGCGGTTCCAAATACCCTCTGCAGAATCGGGTTGTTCCTCATAGATCTGCGACATGTATTCGACATTGAATCGAAGAAAATCGATCAATTCACAAGCTGCATCGATTTCTGCCTGATGTATGTTCTTAGATTGGGCGATCATGGTCGCCGCATTGATTTTGGCCCGATACGGCCCGGCAATCAATTCTGCCGCTTTCAGGAATATGGCGGCGCGTTGTTCCCAAGTGAGATTAGCCCAGGCATCCCGTGAATCCAAACAATTTTTGATGGCCTTGCTAACATGTTTCTTTTCGGCCAAATGATAGGTGCCTACCACGTGTTTATGATCGTGAGGAGGAGACATCGGTTTGGTATTACCTGTCTTGATTTCCTCTTTTCCTATATATAGGGGTACATCGACCTTGCCTTTGAAGTAACTTTTATATTGTTTGAGTACTTCGTCACGTTCCGGAGTGCCGGGAGCGTAACTTTTAATTGGTTCATTGTATGCTGTTGGAACTTGAAAAAAACCTTTTCCCATGAGTGGTAAACTTTGAAGTTAAAAATTAGACTGCAAAGGTAATCAAAGGAAGGTAGAAGTGCGAATTTAGAAATGCGAAAAATCGTCTTGAGGGAATCTAATTTAAAGCAAAAGGAGCACTAAACTTAAAGGTAGGAATGTAGACCCTGAACTTTTCGGTAGAACTGAAATTGACCATGTTGTAATACCCTTTCATCGCCCCTATCGGGGATGCCAAAAGACAACCTGAATTGTAGGTGTGCGACTCTCCCGGTTTGATCACCGGTTTCTTTCCGATAACGCCTTCGCCATCCAAAGTTTCCATTTCGTTTAGGGCATCGTAGATATCCCAATGGCGAGAAGTCAACTGTACGGAGTCTTTACTCTGGTTTTCGATAGTAATCGTATACCCAAATGCAAAATGCATTTTATAGTTTTTGAAGAAAGTGCCTTCAAAACTGGTCTGTACCGAAATCTTTATGCCTTTAGTTACCTGTGTGATCATGGGTTTTGGTCTAAAAAGTAAAAATGTTTCCTGCGAAAAAAATCAACATTGAAAACGTTGCCAATATAAAAAAAATCACATTCAAAAACACGTATTTAATGCTTGTTTTAAATATGCCCTGTCCATAGAATCTTTTCATGCCTATAAACAGATAAATTAAAAACACTATCAGAAAAAACCAACTACTGTCGATGTCAAAAATCGAATCAATCAAATAGCTAATAATGAGCAAGATAAACAACAATGAGGTATTGTGAAAACTAAAGATCAAATGATCGGTATAATTGTATTTTTTTCTGATGTACACCAACCAAATAAAGAGGGCGAACAGTGGTAAAAAGAAAAATATGGCAAATGGCAGCTTTGAAATCGATGAAGTTGCGAAGCTACGGGGATCCTTTTTTGCCCTTGAAAAACTTCGCGCCGCATTGAAGGCGGCCTGGTTTTCGCGCGAATCGAGAATCTTGTATTTAGATTTCAGCCCCTCATACCCTAGAATTTTTTCCTTGTCCAATAAAAGGCCGAAAAGTTCTCTTTTTTCAAAGAAACGCGTTAGAAAACCCCCTTGGGCAATGCTGTCATAATGTGCGTTTGGATCGGCCAGCATAATGGAGTCTTTTCGGGCGATTGCGTTCGCGATGAATCCCAGGTCGGGAACGGAATCCAGTATGGCTTGGACATCGGCATCCTGATCTTTTACCGTTACATCTAAAATTCCTTCCTTCACCTTAATATCGTTTAGTTCATTGCCGTCTAGATTGATTCGGTCGAGGCCTGAAAAATCCCCACCAACTGTCATCATCAAAAAGTAAATAATGGTCAAACTTAACAGAAACCGGAACGGATTTGTATATGATACCCTTTTACCATTGATATAGTCCCGGGTTATTTTTCCCGGTCGCCACAACATCGCCGAGAGCGTATTGAACAATTTCGAGTCGTAGGAAATAATCGACGAAAAAAATTCGTCGAAAAAATCTTTTAAAGATAGTTTTTTGGTGCTATTGGCCTGCGAACAGTTCGGGCAGAACTTGTCGCTCATATCCAATGGGTGGCCACAGTTCGTACATTCGGTTCCCCGATATTGAAGTTTATAACGCCCCGCTGAGGGTATGGTCGGTTTATTGGTCATTTGTATTTCAATAATACGAAATAAAAATGCTCCGTATAGTAATCAAATACGTTTCCTCTCCTTGATCGGGATTCGTGAAGGCCTAATTACTAATATTTCTTGAGTTTGCAGAACCTACACCGATAATGCTATCGTAAAGGTCGCCAAAATTTCGATAATAGACCAAGATAAGATAGTTGTTCTCGGTGAAATGGAAGTTGCCCCCGACCGTATTAAGTTCGATATCGCCATTTTCCCGTTTTACGACATACTTATAATTATAAAAACCTTGTTTCATTTTTATCGTAGCTTCCATCATACCGTTGTCCTCGTTGTACGTCATTCGGTTTACATTGGTAAGAGCATAATTATTGAACTTGCCAAAAACAAAAACCTCATCGAGACCAAGTTGGTCGTCATATGGCAGACTAAAATGAACGTTGGTATATTCTGCTTCCCTTGAGATATCCTCCCCCTGCAACGTTCGAACAACGAAATCACCATTAATGTCCGGAAAATAGGTGTAAGGTTCACCAAAGCGATATCGGTCCGAAAACAGAAAATGATTATAAATGTCACGCAGTTCTATATGTGAAATGGCCGCAGTTGGGGCACGAAGGTCTTTTGTGTCAAAATTGAAGTATTCGTTTCCTCCGAAAAAACTAGTTTCCTGATCATATTTGTAGACCAGTTCTTCCCCCAATGTAAACTGGGGCGGCACATCAAAAATGGCAGTGGGCCAATAGTGGTTCTGTAAGATGGCAACCTTGATCTCTTTCTTAGGATTGACCACTTGAAAGTTAGCCGTATTGATGCTGAATTGAACGACTTGTTTTTCATTTAGAAAATTAAAATCACGAGATCGCTTTACCGTACCACCTACCCGTACCGCATCGGTGTATACTACAAATCTCCGTGAAAATTGAAGTTCATAGCTGTCATTATATATCTCAATGAGATAATTGCCCGATACACGCAAGGTAACGTTGTCGTTGGGAATGGTCAGTCGGTAGTTGGAATAGGGCTGTAAAGTGTTATAACTGTTTCCGTAGTCTATAATCCGTTGATTGTCGACGCCGCTTAGATATTGTGATTTCAACAGGGACGAAGGCGTCCAGTCGTAGTCACAGTGTACGATTTTATAATAAAAATCTTGCTCATTGGCCAAAATATCATCGAATTCCAAATATATGGATTCTCCGATCTGCACGACCGGGAACTGGTCTTCGGTTGGTCCGCGAAAGATGATCGACTTGATATTCTCGGGCGCATTTACCTCTTCTTGAACCTGTGCAAAAAGAGACGGCATCAACAATAGAAAGAAGATCTGTTTAAGATTTAGGCGCATAAATCCGCTATTTTTTAGGCAAAGGTAAACAAAAAGCATACCGAACAAATTAACATCGTTATACTGCCCAAATTTATGGGCAATAATTATGAAAACTATCGTTTAAGTACTATTTTTGCTCCAAATTTTGATAACCTAAGGTCTACAACAATATGTCTAAAGACATCCGGATTAAAAAGGGCTTGAACATCAATCTTGTCGGTGCCGCAGAGCAGACTACTTCAAAAGCCGTTTTAAGCAATGTTTACGCAATACATCTTAGTGATTTCCACGGAATAACTCCAAAAATGTTGGTAAAAGAAGGTGCCGAGGTCAAAGCTGGCGAAGCACTTTTTTACAATAAGAACCGTGAAGATATGTTGTTCGTTTCACCGGTTAGCGGTGAACTTATAGAAATCGAAAGAGGTGCCAGAAGACGTATTTTGACCGTAAAAATCCTTGCGGATAAAATGCAGGAGACTTTAGAACATTCAAAGTTCAATCTTGAAAAGGCTTCGGCCGTTGAGGTGAAATCCTATCTGCTGAAAGGAGGTTGCTGGCCATTCATTAAACAGCGCCCATACGACATCGTAGCCAACCCCGATACAACGCCAAAATCCATTTTTATTTCAGGTTACAACACGGCACCTTTATCCGCCGATTTGGATTACGTACTCCAGGGAAAGGAAAAAGAGCTTCAAACCGCAATTTCAGCCTTAGGGAAAATGACTCCCGGTAAGGTACATGTCTCGGTGGGGAAATCGGCGAAATCGCCGTTGGCCGGATTGAGCGGAATAGAATTGCACAAAGTTGCAGGACCACATCCAGCGGGGTTGGTCGGAACACACATCAATAAAATAGACCCGATCAACAAAGGTGAGCTGGTCTGGACGGTCAGTGCGCAAGATTTGGTCATAATGGGTGAGCTACTCTTGACCGGTAAATTCAACGCTGAACGGATTGTTGCCTTGGCCGGATCATCGGTAAAGCAACCTAAATATTATACGACGAAGATTGGAACCGAAATTTCGACCTTTTTGTACGCCAGTGGCGTAAACGGAGAAAATTTCAGGGTCATCAACGGGGATGTACTAACCGGCCGTAAATCAAAACAAGATGGCCATCTCGGATACTACAACAATACCGTGACCTGTATTCCCGAAGGTGACGATTATGAGTTCTTCGGATGGAACAAACCCATTTTCAACAAAATTTCTGCCACGAGGGCCTTGACCTTTTCATGGCTTCAACCCAATAAAAAATATGACCTGACGACCAATACCAATGGAGAGCACAGGGCATTTGTAGTGACTGGAATGTACGAAAAGGTATTCCCCATGGATATTTACCCCATGCAACTTTTGAAGGCATGTATGGTAAAAGACTTGGACGAAATGGAGCAGCTAGGGCTTTATGAAGTCGCTCCAGAAGATTTTTCACTTACCGAATTCGTTTGTGTCTCAAAACAGCCACATCAACAGATTATTCGCGAGGGCCTTGATCTCTTGCAAAAAGAAATAGGATAATATGAGCGACAAAAGATTGACTTTTAAGAAAAGACTGCACATTATCAAGCATCATTATCGCGGTAAGAAGATGGCGCCAGCATTCAATGCGCTCCACACTTTTTTGTTTACGCCCGATGAGACCACACACAATGGATCTCACGTTCGTGCCGCCGATGACCTGAAGCGTACTATGAATACCGTCATTATGGCCTTGGTACCCGTACTATTGTTCTCAATGTTCAATGCGGGCTATCAACATTATTCCGCCATAAATGGTTTTCCGCAAGACTTCTCCGTAATGGAGCATTTCTTGACATGGGATAACTTTTGGATCGGAATCGTAAAGGTTCTTCCGCTCGTTGTTGTTTCTTACGGAGTAGGACTTTTAGTCGAATTTATTTTCGCCGTAATCAAAGGCCATGAGGTAGAAGAGGGATATTTGGTCACCGGTATGTTGGTTCCGTTGATCGTGCCCATTGATACCCCGCTGTGGATGTTAGCGGTAGCCGTAGTCTTCGGAGTTGTAATAGGAAAAGAAGTATTCGGTGGAACTGGAATGAACATTTTGAACCCTGCACTTACTATTCGCGCCTTTTTGTTCTTTGCCTATCCTACTTGGATGAGCGGTGATAAGGTTTGGGTACATGGTGCCGTTGAACGAGCGCAAGAAATTGCCGAGGGAGCTAATGTAGATGCTATTTCAGGAGAAACCATTTTAGGATTTTTGGCGCAAAATAAAGGTGCGGAAATGTCATATTCCATGTGGGATGCCTTCTGGGGATTTATTCCTGGCTCGGTAGGTGAGACCCCGACATTCTTGATTTTGTTGGGCGGACTCTTTTTGATCTTTAGCAAAATCGCTAGTTGGCGAATTATGCTAAGTGCCGTACTTGGCTCTTTGGTGATGGGGTTGTTCTTCAACCAAGTTGTCGAATGGGGTTGGATTGGCGAAACGAGTAGTTTCTATGGTCTGATGAGTTTTGATTTTTGGAAACATTTACTTGTCGGAGGTTTGGCTTTTGGTATCGTCTACATGGCCACCGATCCTGTCACGGGCTCTCAGACCAATCGTGGAAAATGGATTTATGGGTTCTTGATCGGTTTTATGTCTGTTATGATACGTGTGTTCAATCCGGCTTATCCTGAAGGGGTGTTTTTGGCCATTTTGTTAATGAATGTATTCGCACCGACCATTGACCATTATGTAATACGTGGCAACGTGAAAAGAAGAATGAAGCGTTTGAAGAATGCAACTATACTTCCGAAAGATTCGGATCAAGAAGCAAAGGAACTTAAAGCAGAAACCGTTTAATTATGGCAATCGATACAGATAAAAATATTTATACCGTCGTATTCGCCGCTATTATGGTAGTGGTGGTCGGTTCTATTTTAGCCTTTTTGGCCTCGGCGCTTCGCCCACAGATACAAGAGAACGAAAGGTTCGAAAAACAACAGAACATTCTTTACGCGATGGGTGTCAATAATAACGAAGGTGAGAGCAGTGTAGATTTTATCCCGACGGATAAAGTAGAGAATGAATTTTCAAAATATATCAAGGAACAATTGGTTATTGACAACGGCAAGGCGATTTCAAAGGAAGAGTCGTACTTGATTGATTTGAAAAAACAATTGGCTGCCAAAAAGAAAGGTCAAGACTACCAGCTGCCTCTTTTTGTAGGGGAAAAGGACGGAAAGAAATTCTATATTATGCCCATGTACGGCAAAGGCCTTTGGGACGCTATTTGGGGCTTTGTGTCAGTAGACGAGACCATGACCGTTCAAGGCGTTTATTTTGACCACAAAGCAGAAACCCCAGGTCTAGGTGCCAATATAAAAATGCGCTACTTTATGGATGATTTTTCCGGGGAGTCCATTTTAAAGGGCACTCAATATGCTGGAATAAAAGTTGCCAAAGGTAACAATGACCCCTTGAACAAAGAAAAAGATGATAACGAAGTTGATGCCTTGGCCGGTGCTACAATTACGGGCAACGGCGTTTCGGCAATGATCAAGGAGACCGTCAATCTTTATAAACCTTATTTGGAAACCATTAGAACAAAGTAAATATGGCATTACTCTCAAAAAAAGATACCAGTCTTATTCTGGATCCCTTGGCGGATAACAACCCGATTACGATACAAGTACTGGGTATATGTTCTGCCCTCGCGATTACTGCCGAATTGAAAGCTTCTGTGGTTATGGCACTTGCGGTCGTTTTTGTCCTGGGGCTTGGTAACGTCGTGATTTCTCTTATGCGTAATATCATTCCATCCAAAATACGGATTATCGTACAGTTGATTGTTGTTGCCGCTTTGGTCATTATTGTGGATCAGGTATTGAAGGCCTATCAGTACGAATTAAGTAAAACATTGGCCGTATTTGTCGGACTGATCATCACCAACTGCATCATTATGGGTCGTTTTGAGGCATTTGCCTTGGCCAACGGTCCTTGGCGTTCCTTTCTTGACGGCATCGGAAACGCTCTGGGTTACGGAGTAATATTGATTATCGTTGGATTCTTTAGGGAATTGCTTGGCTCAGGAACATTATTTGGAATCCCGGTTTTGGGAGACCCCATTACGAAAACCGGACTGTATTCCACAGGATACGAAAACAACGGATTTATGATTATTCCACCGGCTGCGTTGATTGTCGTGGGGATAATTATCTGGGTTCAACGCTCTAGAAACCCAGCACTGGTAGAAGAAAACTAATAAAAAATTTAAGCCTGACAGTATGTTGGAACATATAGAATTATTCTTTAAATCCATTTTCATTGACAATATGGTATTTGCCGTATTCTTGGGAATGTGCTCGTATTTGGCGGTTTCCAAGAAAGTAGCTACTGCGGTGGGTCTAGGGGCGGCGGTCATTTTTGTACTGGCCGTTACCGTACCATTGAATTGGCTACTCGACAAATATTTACTGCAAGATGGTGCCTTGGCTTGGCTAGGACCTGAATATGCGGATTACAATTTGAGCTTTTTATCGTTCATACTTTTTATTGCGACTATTGCCACCATGGTGCAATTGGTTGAAATTGTGGTGGAAAAGTTCTCGCCATCCCTATATAATTCATTGGGTATTTTTCTACCGTTGATTGCCGTAAACTGTGCTATTTTAGGTGGCTCTCTATTTATGCAGGCCCGAGAGATAGAAACTTTAGGACTCGCTTTTAACTACGGAGTTAGCTCAGGAATCGGATGGTTCTTAGCTATTCTGGCTATTGCCGCCATTCGTGAAAAAATCAGATATTCGAATGTTCCTCCTCCATTACGTGGATTGGGAATTACCTTTATCATCACTGGATTAATGGGTATCGGTTTTCAGAGTTTTGGAGGTATGTTGACCGGTGGAGGAGATGAGGCCCCGCCTACAGTAGAGGATACT
This sequence comes from uncultured Maribacter sp., assembly GCA_964351985.1. Taxonomy (GTDB): domain Bacteria; phylum Bacteroidota; class Bacteroidia; order Flavobacteriales; family Flavobacteriaceae; genus Meishania. The sequence goes on from CAYGPR010000028.1 coordinate 28,746, forward strand.
TCGGCCGCCAAGGTAGAGAAAGAGGAATCGCCTGAAGAAAAGGCTGAAAAACTCAAAAAGGAATTGAAAGAAAAAGAAATCTCGTATAACGACGCCATAAAAAAATAATATGATTTTAGCTTCAAGTACAGGTGGAACGATATTGATTACCGTAATAGCATTTTTGACTTTGTTACTTTTATTGGTAGCGCTACTATTGTTTACAAAAGAAAAATTATCTCCCTCAGGCCCGGTGACCATTACTATCAATGGGGAAAAGAAAATAGAAGTAGCTTCAGGAAACTCGTTGCTATCGACCCTGGGAAATCAAAAAGTTTTCTTGCCCTCTGCCTGTGGTGGAGGTGGTACCTGCATTCAATGCGAATGTCACGTGCTTTCAGGTGGTGGTGAGGCACTACCCACGGAAACACCTCATTTCTCGAAAAGGGAATTAAACCATGGTGCCCGATTAGCCTGTCAGGTCAAGGTAAAGCAAGACATGGAAATCACCATTCCAGAAGAGGTCTTCGGAATCAAAAAGTGGCCTGCAAAGGTAGTGCGCAACTATAATGTCGCTTCGTTTATCAAAGAATTTGTGGTAGAAATTCCCGAGGATATGGGATATAAGGCAGGTGGATATATTCAAATCGAAATCCCCGAATGTGAGATCAAATATTCCGATATCGATATTACGGCGCATCCTGAAGAACATGAGACGCCCGATAAATTTCAGGCCGAGTGGGACAAGTTCAACCTATGGCCTTTGGTGATGAAAAATCCTGAAACTGTCGAACGTGCCTATTCCATGGCATCTTATCCGGCCGAAGGAAGAGAGATTATGTTGAACGTACGTATTGCGACTCCCCCATGGGACCGTTCAAAAAATGGATGGATGGATGTCAACCCAGGTGTTGCCTCCTCTTATATTTTTGCTCTAAAACCCGGTGACGATGTGACTATTTCAGGCCCGTACGGTGAATTCTTCATCAATGAGTCGGACTCTGAAATGCTCTATGTCGGGGGAGGTGCAGGAATGGCACCCATGCGTTCACATCTATATCATTTGTTCAAGACCTTAAAGACGAATCGCAAGGTTACGTATTGGTATGGCGGTCGTTCAAAACGTGAACTGTTCTATATCGATCATTTCAAGCAACTTGAAAAAGACTTCCCAAACTTTAAATTTTATATGGCCTTGTCCGAACCCATGGAGGAAGACAACTGGAAAGTCAAGGAAGATATCGACGCACCCGGCGATGGCTTCGTAGGCTTTATCCATAACTGTGTTATCGATAACTATTTGAACCATCATGAATCTCCTGAAGATATTGAACTTTATTTTTGCGGTCCGCCGTTGATGAATAAGGCGGTACAGAAGATGGGAGAAGATTTTGGTATCCCTGATGAGCATATCCGCTTTGACGACTTCGGGGGATAAAGTTATAATCAAGAAAAATTTAGCCTGACAAGTTTTAAAACTTGTCAGGTTTTTTTAGGTTCTTTTTATGGGAAAACCGTTAACGGAGCAGGAACTTCATAATCTGGCAATGAATATTGTCGGTAGACAACTGGAAGCCGGAGGATATGATTTTATGGGAGTGAACAGCAAGCTGAAGAAAAACCCTCAGTTTGTTTGCTTAAAAGAGAAAAAGCTTCATTTTATTGTGGTTCGAAGTGTAGCTTATCCTGAAAACCCAAAAGAGTATGACAAAGTTTTAATGACCAAGATGAAAGATCATGCGCAGAAACATAAAGGACAAGCATATTACGCTGGGGTGGGACTTTCAAATGCTTCTGACCGAACGTTGCCGATCTATTTAAACGAGGAGTATATAGTGGAATACGATGGACTTATTGAAATAGAGGATGAATAGGATATTTTATATTTTGGGGATCTCGCTTTTTATTTCATGCGCCTCGACGGGAGGGGAACTCATTGAGAATCGAAATACAGGTGCGGCCCTTGGTACTTCTTATAGCCTAATCTATTTCGCCGATAACGAAGTGGACTATCAACAAGAAATAGATTCTGTTTTTCAAGCAGTTAACCGTTCCTTGTCGACTTATATTTCCGATTCTGATATTTCAAAGATAAATAAAGGCGATTCTACGCTTATCGTGGATAAAATGTTCGAGGAGGTTTTCTTGCTTTCCAAAGCGATATATGAGAAGACCAACGGCTATTTTGACCCTACCGTAGGTGTTTTGGTCAATGCCTGGGGTTTTGGCCCCGAAGATCATGTAGCGATGGATAGTACTGCAGTAGATAGTCTTTTGAAGCTTGTAGGCTTCGAGAAAGTGGCTATTTCCAATAGGGGTACGGTACAAAAAAGCCACCCTGATATTTACTTTGACTTTAACGCTGTGGCAAAAGGCTATGCCATAGATCGTTTGGCCAAGATGTTCGATGACAAAGGCATACAGCATTATCTTTTAGAGGTAGGTGGAGAACTGGTGGCCAAGGGTGAAAATCAAAATAAAGAGAAGTCTTGGGTAGTCGGTATCGATGATCCTGAAATGGAAACCCGGCGCGAGTTGAAAAAAACGATCTATTTAAAAGATCGGGCCTTGGCTTCTTCGGGAAACTATCGAAAGTTCAGGGTTGATGAGAAAACCGGTGAAAGGTTCGTTCATACAGTTGACCCAAAAACCGGATTCACTAAAAACGGCAATACCTTGGCCGCTACTGTTTTGGCAAATACCTGTGCAGAAGCCGATGCTTATGCGACCGCTTTTATGGCCATGGATCTCGACGAGTCTTTTAAGCTTTTGAGCCAACAAAGAGAATTGGACGGTTATATCGTCTATATCGATGAGCATGGGGATACCCAGGAGTTTATGACGGAAGGGTTTGAGGCGTTGGTCGTTAGGTAAAATGTCTTGTCAAACCTATTCCTGACCAAGATATTTTTTAATTTACTTATCTTATTTGGAAAACTTATCTGATAATTATTTTTATTAATTCCGCTTCGCCTGATTCCAGTTGAATCCGCAATACGTAAATTCCTTCAGTTATACCTTCAAAGTCAAGTTCAATGTCTTTGTTCTCTGTTCTCATTGGCAGAACACGAATCGTCTTTCCGTTGAGGCTAGTTAAGGAAATTCCTTGTACATGTTGTCGTTTATTGTTTGAAAGCATGATATTACCACTTGAAATTGTAGGGTATAAAGAAAAAGCATCAATTTCTGGCTCTTCTACATCAGCTTCGCCATCAGTTGCCGTACTTTCGGTATCTTCCTCCGAACCGTTTCCAGTTTCATTCTGATCTTCTTCCTCCGAGGTATCGTTATTTGTTGAATCTTCCTCTTCATTGGAATCTTGCGAGTTTTGATCATCCTCATTATCTGAAGTATCCGAACCTTCCTCATTTTCTTCCGAATCATCCTCGGAATTTTCTTCGGAGCCTTCTTCTTCATTTTCATCAGAGTTACCCTCCTCGCTATTATCGCCACCTTCATCGGATTCTTCGTCGTCTGAATCGCCCGTCGTATCATCTTCTTCATTTTCATTCTCAGCGGCATCGGAGTCCTCATCGGTATCGAGTTCTTCCTCTAAGGCCTCGTCACAATCTTCGGAGTAGAATGCGGTTTCGTCTTTGGTCCAAGCTGATGATTCGATATAACTTGGTGGAAGTCTTTCAGCATCATCCACTTCGATACATCTTAAAAGTGGATTATGAACAAGGTGGAAAGAACTTAAACGTGTGTTGTTTCCATTTTTAATATTAAATTTTTCCAATGCATTAGAACTCATAAATAATACTTCTAATGAAGCATTTTTTGATGCATCTAATTCAACGATTTGGTTATCGCTTGCCATCAAATATCCTAGTGAAGTATTGTTAGAAATATCAAGTACTCCAAGAGAGTTGTGTGATACTGAAAGATTTCTCAGCAATTTATTTGTGCTCAAGTCTATCTCTGTCAGTTGGTTGTAATTTCCCTCGAAAGTCAAAAGTTGTGTGTTGTTCGAAAGATTTATGTTCTGTAAACTATTATTATTAATGTTCAGGCTTATTAATGCCGTATTGTGAGAGATGTCTAATTCTATAATATTATTGTCATATGCCGATAAATATTCCAATTTAGTATTTTCCGAAAGTTTTATTGTTTGCAAATTATTGCTTGAAACCATTAAATCTATCAATTCTTTAAAAGCTTCAATACCCGTTAAATCACTTATATTTTTTCCAAAAACAGTTAAATTCTGAATATTTTCTATATTATCCGTGTCAACATAATCATCCAAGAAATCATCATAACCAAGGGAAATTAGGGCTTGTTCGAAATTGTCATCGGGTACATAGGTTCTATGATTTTCAGAATTAAAACAATTATCAGAGTAGGTAGCGGTATCGTCTTTAGCCCAACCTCCTGTTCCTGGATAAAATGTAGGAATATTTTCAGCGTCGTCTACTTCAATACAAGTTAGTAACGGGTTATCGTATAAATAAACCCACCGAAGTGTGCTATTCATACCATCGCTGTTGCCCCCGTTCTTGATGGAAACCTTTTCGAGTAAATCATTGTTGTTTAGAATAAAAAAGTACAAATCAGGATTTTGAGAAGCATCAACTTCAACAAGCTTAGTGTACGTAGCATTTAAATCGAAAAGGACACTATTATTTGATATATCTAAAATTTCTATATCATTGTTATCTATTGCTAGCCTTTCAAGTAATAAGTTCTCACTCACATCTATTTCAGTAAGCTGATTATATGTTCCTGAAATTATCTCCAACTTGGTGTTTCTAGAAAAATCAATTGTTGTAATGTTATTGCGATCAAAGTATAAATGTGACAATTCTATATTATTGGAAATGTCAAGGTTTGATAGCCTATTTTCATAGGCTTGTAACTCTTTCAATTTGATATTTTCTGAAATATTCAAATTGTTGAGTTTATTTCTAGAAACCCTTAATTCTGTCAATTCTAGGAAGGCCTCAATACCTGTCAAATCACTAATATTTCTTTCATCAAGGTTCAACGTTGTAATGCTTTCAATATTTGATGTTTTGACATAGTCGTTTAAAATATCATCATAACCCAAATCAATAAGTACCTGTTCAAAATTATCGTCAGGAACAAAAGTTTCCGCCAAACAATCAAATGAATATTTCGCTTCATCGGAGATTATCCAATTTTCTTGAGCCTCGGCGTATTGTACATTATCAACTTGAATACAAGCTGGATTACTGGAGTTGCCGTAATTCGAAACACTGAACCGGTCTAGTATGTTGTTTGTTCCGTTCTGTATATTGACGAATTCTAAACCTTCAAGCCTAAGTACTAGACTTGTCAATTCTTTGTGTTCAGATAAGTCAATCGATTTGAATTGCTCAACATCATCATCCAAATCTAGAGTTTGTAATTTCAGATTATTGGAAAGGTCTAAATTTCTAACTCTGGCGCCCGATCCTAATCTTAAATATTCTAGTTCCACATTGTTGGTTAAATCTATACTTCCCACTCGGTTACGATAAATAACCAATGACTTTAACATAAGGTTGTTAGAAACATCTAAGACTTCCAGTGCTTCGTTGCCTGGAAAAGCACTGCCATGATGTGTTAGATTTTCTAAGTCTCGAAAGTCTTGAATACCTGTTAAATCGGTGGCTAGTGTCGGAGAAAGGTCAAGTGTTTTTATAGTGTCGATTCTGGATGTCATCACGAAGTCATCTAATACATCATCAAAAAGCTTCTCAAATTCATCATCTGGCATATAAGTTAAGCCCTCATTTCCCGAACAATTTGTTGAATAGTAGCCGTTGCCGATATCCCAATCTTCTTGGGATTGGGCATAAACGACCTCATCGACTTGAACACAAACTGATGATGAAGACCCGTAGTCATAAATCCTAAGTTGGTCAAGCGAATCGTTTGCTCCATTCTTTAAATTAACAAATTGCAGATTATCCGATGTTAAATGGACATTCACTAATTCCGGGTTTCCAGAAAGATCTAATTCACTGAAACTACCCGGAACCCTCAAAATTTTTAGTTTTGGGTTATTTGAGATGTCTAGTTCACGTAGGCTTGAATAATCAAGATATAAAGCTTCCAGCTCAGTATTCTTTGAAACATCGATAGTGTCGGGACCATAAATCTCCAAATAGATTTGCTTAAGTTTCAAGTTTTTCGATAAGTCGAGAGTTTCAATGGCACCCGAGGCACCAATGTCTAAAACCTTTGATATTGATTCTAGATCTCTAAAGTCTTCAATTCCTGTAAAATCAGTACCTGCATATGTAATAGTCAAATTTTTAACGGTCTCTATTTTTGCCGTAAGCACATAATCGTCTATATCATTGTCGAACTGCGCTTCAAAATCATCATCGGGCATATAAGTTCTTCTGACAATAGAATTGCAGTCTTCAGAATAAATGACTGTTTCTGGCTTAGTCCAATTTGTTTTTGCTTCGGCCTGACCGACATTATCTACCTGAATACAACTGAAATATTCACTGCCAATGACATTTAAATATTCCAAATTCGAATTTGCCCCATTTTTTAAATCTAAAATGTCCAAATTTTGAGTTTGAAGGTCAAGATGCGATAATTGAGTATTCATAGACAGGTTCAAACCATCTATATGATTACTCATTACAGTAAGTGTTTTGAGATTGGAATTCATTGACAAGTCTAGAGTCCAAAGATCCGGTGTTATTAAATTTAAGTATTCTAATTGTGCATTATTCGAGATGTCGATACTGTTAAGGTCTTCAGCAGTCAAACTTAGGAATTTCAGTTTCGCGAGCTGAGACAGGTTAATTTGCCAAATGCCCTCTAGAGTTAGACTTTCAAGACCAATAAAGTCTTCAATTCCACGTACTTCGCCAAAATCTACACCAGAGAGATCAAGAACTTCAATACTTTCTATGTTTGTAGTAAGCACATAGTCATCCAAAACATCATCATATCCATTATTGATTAGATATTGCTCAAATATGTCACCTGGAACATAGGTCAAGGTAGAAGTAGAGCAGGTTTGAGCAAAGTTGGCTATTTCATCTTTTCGCCAAGATGGAGGCATACCAGAGTTATGGTATGGTAAATAGTAATTTGCAGTGGAAACATCATTTACGGAAATACACGTCAAAAACGGATTGTTATCTGCAATAATCTGTTCTTGATTTTCAGCATTGCCATTCCTTAAATTCAAAACTTTTAAGAGGTTATCATTACAAATGACAAAATCAATCGCTAAATTCTGTGAAAGATTTAATTCGGATAATGAATTATAAGAACAATCGAGTTTTACGAGATTGGTAAAACTGTTAATTCCTGTCAAATTGGAAATATTCTTGTTACTGACATCGAGGCTGTCAATGAGGGCTACGGTCGAAGCTTGTACCGTGCCATCTAAAACGGAGTCATGGCCCAAATCTATCAGCGCCTGTTCGAAGTTCGGATCGAGAATTATAACCTCTTGTGCTTGGGAAAAAAAGGCATAGCAAAACAGGAAGAATAGTAAAAATTTATTCATGAATGTCAATGGTTAGTGTGGTCTATATCTAATATAGAACCTTCAATCCATTTGCAAATTTGAAATCCACCAAACAAGGTAAATAATCGATGAAATGCAGTTTTCTTTAACAAAAATCTATTTACGCACAAGAGGTATAATCTCTCCCTTTGCCAAGCGATATTTTTCGACCTCCTCGGCAGATAGTGTGGCAGTATAATTTACCTCTTCAACAGTAAAACCTACAGATCGAAGTTTGTCAAAATAATCCCTTCCGTAGATGCGTACATGGTCATACTGCCCGAAGATTTTAGCACGTTCCTTTCTATTGGTGATAGAATCGTCTTCAAAAGTGGTCTCCCGCTTTAAATCTTGGGGAATCTGAAATATGCCCCATCCGCCGGGTTTTAAGATGCGGTATAGTTCTTTCATAGCAGTAATATCATCTGGTATATGTTCCAAGACATGATTGCAGAGAATTACATCGAACATATCGTTATCAAACGGAAGGTTACAAATATCCGCTTTGACATCTGCCAAAGGAGAGTTCAAATCCGTTGTGGTATAATCAAGGTTTTTTAGTTTTCTGAAACGTTTGTAAAAAGCCTGCTCAGGTGCAAAATGCAGGACTTTCAACGGTGCTGTAAAAAAATCGGTCTCGTTTTTTAGGTAGAGCCACAATAACCGATGGCGTTCTAAAGATAGGGTGGCGGGTGCTAAAACATTTTCCCGTGGGTTTTCATATCCGTAGGGCAGAAAGCTTTTAAATGAACGATTATCAATGGGATCGGTGTACTTTGAACCGCTGTACGACCATGCCAAAATAGGACGTGCATAATAGCTTAGCTTAATCAAAATCGGCCTAGGAATGGTATTCAAGATATGCTTGAAGACTTTTTTCATATTGCGTAGGTCACACTGCTATTTTTTCTGCCGAAACTCATCTTCCTCGTTAGTGGTTATTCCGAGCGCGTCGTAAATGTATTGAAACGTAGAAAGCAATTCAGGCTTACCGTTGACGATGGCCACATTGTGTTCAAAATGTGCACTGGGCTTCCCGTCGGCGGTAAGAATGGTCCAACCGTCTTTGAGTTGTTTAATGTTCTTGGTGCCCATATTGATCATAGGTTCTATGGCAACGACCATTCCTTCGGCAAATTTTTTTCCCCTTCCGCGTTTTCCGTAATTGGGCATTTCAGGACTTTCATGCAGTTTTTTTCCGAGACCATGTCCGACCAACTCACGTACCACTCCATAACCGTGACTTTCACAGTGGCTTTGAATTGCAAACGCAACATCGCCTACCCGTTTACCCAATCTGAACTGTTCAATGCCAAGATAAAGTGATTCTTTGGCCACTTGTAAAAGTTTTTTGACCTCTGGCGCTACTTCTCCCACTTCAAAAGTATAGGCATGATCTCCATAGAATCCGTTTTTTAACGAACCACAATCGACTGAAATTATGTCTCCCTCTTTCAAAGGTTCCTTATTTGGAATGCCGTGTACCACCTGCGCATTGGGACTCATATTTAAGGTGTTCGGAAAATCGTACATACCCAGAAAACCGGGTTCTGCACCTTGTTCGCGAATAAATTCTTCAGCCAATTTATCGAGGTATAGTGCATTCACTCCCGGCTTAATTTCGGAGGCAAGCATTCCTAAGGTTTTAGATACGACCAATGCGCTTTCACGCATCAACTCTATTTCTTCAGGTGTCTTTAATTTTACCATAAGCCCGCAAAGGTAATCAATCCGATAATTTTATGATTTTTGGTCCGCATGAATTTAACGTGAGCAGAAGATGACAAAATTAGTTGGATTTAGGAAATAAGAGGTACTGCAAAAAGCTACCTACCGTTTGAGGGAAAAATGTCCCTTTAAAAGAATTTCATCATTGGCTATTACTTTGAACCAATAATCTGTAGATGGCATTCTTCGATTTCGGTAGGTGCCGTCCCAACGTTCATTTTCTCCAATAAGCACTGCCAATAATTTACCGTAGCGATCGTAGATGTACGTTCGGGTATCAGGTATTCTGACTTGTTCAATTTGCCATGTGTCGTTTACACCGTCTTGGTTGGGGGTGAAAAATTTAGGGTAGTCTACGATACCGTTAATTTCAATGATTTCGGTCGCGGTTCCACATCCGTTCAAAGATCTTGCGTATATGGTATATTCACCTCCCTCTAGATTTTCAAAAGTATTTTCATTCTGAAAAGTAAGGCCATCAATGGAGTACTCTGTTGTGTTGGGTTCGGATACCGATACGATTACTTGAATATTATTGTCTACATCTAAAATATCAACGGCCTCGATCACTGGTCCTTCGCCAATTGTAATTTCCACTGTGGAACTCGCTTGGCAGGAACCGGATCCAACAGTATAGGTATAGGTTCCTGAACTATCGGATGATGGGTCGAATAAATTATTGTTTGAATTCAATACGGGACTCCAGGTTCCGCCTGGATCAACACTTGTCCCCAATGCCTCCAACAAGTCGATCGGACTGTCATTGACACATAGGTCAAGTTCGGTGTCCTGTCCCGAATTTGCAGCCTGTACTACCCTTAGTTCAGAGTGTTCTGAGTATATTTCCGGGTCACAAACTGATCCGAGGGCATCTACTCTAATACGGAATAAATTGCCATTGTATGCCAGTTCGGTGTCCAGAATGTCCAGCGTTTCCGTGTTTATGCCATCATAAGAGCCATTATCCGGAACGTCACTCCATGATGCTCCGTTATCGGTACTTATTTCCCAGGTCATAGCATTTGAGTTGGCAACCAATACTTGAAATTGTGCATCTTCGCCCTCGCAAACTACTTCGTCGAAGGGGTTTTGAAGTATCGCGGGAGTAGAAACTTCCTGAAAGTCAAAAATTGAATTCGCATCAAGGTCATTAGGCGTTGTATAACCATCAACGGCATTGATGATAAGTCCGTTTGCATCTACATCGTCGGGTGCCGTACCCAAGGTGCCATTACCATCCAGATCCTCGAAACCGGCTTCTATGACGTCATCGCAACCGTCATTGTCGCTATCGAGATCGAGAGCATCGATTAACCCGTCACTGTCGGTATCCAAAGTTGGAATTCCATTTTGTTCGACCGTATCGAGAATACCGTCATTGTCGTCGTCGAGATCGTCTACATCTGGAATGCCATCATTGTCAAAATCAATTGAAGGGGGCGGTGGGGGTGGAGCGCAGTTCAATTCCCAAACCACTTCTATCGCATCGGCATCACCTCCGGAACCATTTCTTTCAAATCTGAAGGAAACGCTCGCAAAAGTACCTGTAAGTTGTATTGACCCTGCAGCTACTCCATCGGTTTCGACACCACATTCCGTATTGATTCCAGGAGGAAGTACTTGACCTGTTGTACGAGTAATTGCATTGGTATTGACTTCAAAATGAGGCCCATTTCCGGATAGACGTTGTAATGTAATATTTGGCGTAATCATTGTGAGTAGGGCTGAGGTTGAAAAAACGGCGCCTCCTGATCCAACATCAGACCCTCCTCCCAACCGATCTATATGTAGTATAGGGTCGGTGACCGGTTCACTGAAATTAAAGGTTAGGACCGCACTACCATCCATAGTACCATACCCTAAAAAAGGTGCCAGTGCAGGTTGGCCTACAACCGCGTTGTTGGAGTACGTGTTCGGCATATTGCAATCAATGGGGTCGGCACCAAAGGTGACAAACGCACCATTTTGCTCATCGGAAACTTCAGTTGAAATGGCTGTGCCGCAAGCCGATGCAGTTCTGTTACTACCGTTGCTTGTCCAATCACCTGTTAATTCTTGGGCATTCAGGGTCACCAAAAAGCTAAAAAAGAGGAGATATAGGTATCCCTTTCTAGGTCTAAAATAAAGTTCCCCGAATAGCATATTTTAAGAATGAATCTTTCAATAGAGTTGCTGGGGGAATTCCCATGAATATAAGAGGGAATACTTTTATTTACGTGTAAATACCGATGTATGGATCATATTTTCCGTTAAAATGTACCGAAAAATTTAAATCGATTAAATTAAGGAAGTACAGGTCATTTTTTCAGGTTGCTTCAGCCCCATCAATCTTAAAATGGTCGGGGCGATATCGCCCAGCACGCCGTCCTTAATTTCCTTTATTTCTTTATCAACCAAAATCAAAGGTACAGGGTTCGTTGTGTGGGCCGTATTCGGACTACCATCAGGATTTATCATCGTATCGCAATTGCCATGATCTGCGATTACGATGGTCGAGTACCCATTTTTCAAAGCCGCCGCTATGACGGATTCAGCACAACTATCGACTACTTCGCAGGCCTTTATGGCAGCGTTCATATCACCGGTATGACCTACCATATCGGGATTTGCAAAATTAAGGCAGACGAAATCAACTTCGCTTTTGTCCAATTCGGGAATGATGGCATCCCTAATTTCATAAGCACTCATTTCTGGTTTAAGATCGTAGGTCGCTACTTTAGGAGATGGGCATAATAGCCGTTTTTCACCATCAAATGGTTTTTCCCTTCCTCCATTAAAAAAGAAGGTTACATGAGGATATTTTTCAGTCTCGGCAATTCGAATCTGTTTTTTGCCCGCTTTTTCCAAGACTTCGCCCAAAGTATCCTGTAAATTATCTTTATCATAAACGACATGTACCCCCGTATAGGAATCATCGTAGTTCGTAAGGGTGACAAAGTAGAGTTTTAATTTGTGCATGTTAAGTTCATGCATATCCTCTTGACTCAATACCTGGGTCAATTCTCGACCACGATCGGTTCTAAAATTGAAGAAAACGACGACATCATCTTCTTGGATTTTTGTAATAGGATTACCTTGCACGTCGGTCATTACAATAGGTTTGATGAATTCATCGGTAATGCCTTCATTATAACTTTTTTGCATCGTTTCGGAAATCTCCTTAGATTTTTCGCCCAAACCATTTACCATACAATCGTAGGCCAATTTGACCCTCTCCCACCGTTTGTCACGGTCCATGGCGTAGTACCTGCCGATGACACTTGCCAATTTCGCCTGCTTATTCGAACAGAAGGCATTGAGGTCGATTAAAAAACCTTTGCCGCTTTTCGGATCCACATCGCGGCCATCGGTAAAAGCGTGGATGAACATGTTTTCCAATTCGAAATTTTCTCCGGCAGAAATAAGTCCCTTTAAGTGCTCGATATGACTATGAACACCCCCGTCGCTCAAGAGGCCAAGAAAATGAACGGCCTTCTTATTTTTTTTGGCATATAAAAATGCCTCTTTTAAGACTTCCTCGTCTTTTAAGGTATTTTCTTTGACGGCCAGATTGATTTTTGCCAGATCTTGGTATACGACCCTGCCGGCCCCTAGGTTCATATGGCCCACTTCGCTATTGCCCATTTGCCCCTCAGGAAGCCCCACGTTCATACCATCCGTCAGAAGATTGGCATTCGGATACTTATTATATAGAGAGTCTATAAAGGGTGTATTCGCTTGATCAATGGCGGATACTTTGGGGTCAGGAGATTTTCCCCAACCATCCAAAATCATCAAAATAACTTTTTTGTTCATTCTACAAACTTTTTGGAATGCTAAAAATAGGATGATTTACCTAGTTTAACTAGATTTTTACCTTGGTTTTTCCGAAGTATATAACACAATGTTAATTATGTAACGAAAGACATCTTGATTCTGTTAAACTTTAGTTATTTAACTGTTAATGCGGAAACAAAGTGCGATAAGTCAAGTCTATATTTATATAATCAAAATTTATTCATCAATCTAAATCATTCATCATGAAAAAAACTGTTTTAACGTTGGCCGTGGCATGTCTGCTAATGGCCAGTTCGGCAAAGGCCGACCAGAAATCAAATCTTACCCTTTCTTCCAACCAGCACATTGGTATTGACTTAGAAGTCAGCTCTTTTTGTAAGGCAATTATGCAAGGAGATATCGAAACCGTAAAACGTATGATCGATTTGGGGGAGGACGTAAACAAAAAGTCGCTGGGTATGACGCCTGCAATTTTTGCAGCCCGCTATAATAAGGCCGATATTTTAAAATTACTTATTGAAAATGGTGCGGACCTAGGTATTCGAAGCGATAAGGGATATACGATTAAGAAACACGCTGAACTTTCAAATGCCCAAGAGGCTTTGGCAGTTCTTGAGGCCGTGATGTAATCGAGTACAATAATTCATCAATCAATGAAAAACCCGTTCCAATGCATACCTTGCTGGAACGGGTTTTTAACTTTTAACTAAATCACCCTACATAGTGTTCAAGTAAAAGAGCTATTTAAAATTGGTTAAAAGTCGAATCCTGTAAAGGCCCTGTAAACGACGGCATAAATCGCCATAAAGATCATGAATGCGCAAAAAACCGAGTAGACTTTCAAAATCAAGACTGCGATTTCAGGCTTGCAATTTTCGAATGCTGCCGTGTAAAGGTTTTTAAAATGTAAAAGTGTTCCCATATAGTTTCATTTAAATACTGAATCCAGTTCAGTACATGTTCTTAAATCAAAGCTATAAGGTTAAATTTGAGGCGGTGTTAAGATTTGAGGGATTTCAAATATAGCCAAAATTGCCAAAAAATGGGGTGAATACCTTGAAATTAACAGTATTGAGCCCTTATATGGGTTGAATGGCATAAATATTCGATGTGCGCACTGTGGAGAAGAAAAAAACGGGTTATTTAAGTTGTCAACCCCCGTATTTGGCAATAGCTTCCTTGATTTTTTCGATACGGTTTTCAGGGTCTGGATGCGTACTTTGAAATTCAGGTACTCGATTCGGCCCGCCGGCTGCCTTAAGTATTTCCATGACTTTGATCATTTCTCTGGGATCGTAACCTGCACGTATCATTAAAAGCACCCCTAGGTCGTCACTTTCAAGTTCATCGTCCCTGCCATTTGTTAATAAGGTATTCTGTCCAATACCACTGACTAGACCGCCCATATCGCCACCAACGGACGCGCCCATGGTCAGGGTTCTCCAAAAATCGCTTTCTGCGATACGCTCTGCAGAATGCCGCCCGATAACATGGGCTATTTCATGGCCCATAACCCCAGCAAGTTGGGCTTCGTTCAATTTTGAAAAAAGGGCATAGGTGATAAAACACTGTCCGCCCGGCAAAGCGAACGCGTTTATAGTCTGGTCATCTGCCAAGAGATGAAAATCATATTTATAGGGGGTTTCCCGAGCCATACTGCTGTTTACCAATTTTTGGCCAACTGCATCTACAAAGGTCTGTAGGCGTTCATCGGGATATAAGCCTCCATGCTGTTGCGCCATCTCTGGCGCACTTTGAAGGCCAATGGCAATTTCTTGCTCCGCGGTCATGTTTATGGTCTGTACTCGACCAGTGTATTCATTTTTCTCCTTACTATTGCAACGCTTAATAAAAGCGAATGCCACGATAGCCAATCCGATTAAAATTCGGATTTTCCAACTGCCTCTTCTCATTTTTTGTTAGTGTTCGTTACAAAATTGAAGATACAAAACCCCTACAAAAGTTCACTATTTATATCCAAAATATTGTTGCGTATGTAGTTGTTTACAAACCCTGTAGTGAAGTGCTCGCTGCCAATGAATTCTTCCTGACCTAACAACGCCAGTATGTTTTTGCTTCTAAAAGCGGTGAGCATTGGTATTGAAATGGGCGCATAGCTATAATGCCAAGGTTCGTATTTAAACCCCTTTCTTTTAGGATCGTCGGTGTATACCAAGTGAAAATCGAATTTTTTTGAATTCTCGTCCATCCATTTTTTGAAGTCCTCATATGGACCTCCTTCCCCGAATTTTTCGGGTACGAGCACATCACCTTTGACATTTCTATACCCATCGACGATATCGATATCGGTACCCCAATGATGCCGACTTGTTCCGGGTATGGTCGAATATTCGATGATTTTATCGATAGCGGCCATCGGTTCCATGCCATCTTCTTCGGTGTAGCTTTGATATTTTCGTTCCCAAATGCCCTCTTGACGATAAAAATCGCGGTAGCTTGATACTATTTTCAATTCAATTCCGTCGTTAATGGCGGCTTTTTTCATTTCCAAAAAAGCATCGTGGGCCTCTTTTCTGAGGTTGATTCCGTCACCGTACAACTCGATATCTTCTTTACCCATCAATTCCATGATCGAAAATTCCCTTTCTTGATATTGTGCGAAAGAAAAGGCCGGCAAGGTACTCAGGGCTAAACATGAAACACTACTTTTTTTAATAAATGATCTTCTCTTCATGGTGCTGTTTTAGGTTAGCAGTTATCTTTTTAACACGGAAATATCAAAAATGTTGCCATATTGTTCAAATATTGAATGTTATCATTGAAAACAATAATTTTTGATTTCAAATCCTTCATCGGCAACTTTCATTAATATCAATAGTACCATTAAAACTATGGGCAAGGTTCTTTATCGTGTCAAATAGAAGAACCCTTGAAAATCAAGGCCCACGTCTTTCAGCGAAACAACATAATAATATACGCCTGAAGGCAATCCTTTTTCGCGTTGAAAGACGAAGTCGCCGGTATTTGCAAAACCGTTAAATTCGTTCGAATAATTGGTCTGTTCGAATACTTTCATTCCAAAACGGTCATAGATGAACAGTTCGTTGTTCGGGGATTGTTCCAACTCGGGGATCTCAAGAAAATCATTGATGCCGTCACCATTGGCACTCACGAGATAATTATCCAATGCTAACAGCACATCGGGTGCACCGGAACCTGAAAACGTAATGGCCTCATAATCATTTGGCACGAATTGGGCCGAACTTACAAAACCCTGTGACAAATCACCCGCTCTGGCAGTATTCCCTAAACCCACCCATTGATTTAGACTTTTACTGAATCCGACTATGGCAATGGTATTTACATCGTCCGTCAAACCGGACATATTACTACGCTCGTTCCAGCTGATACTGATGGTGGTCGGTACATCGCTCTCCAACCGCCAAAATTCAAAAGGACTCACAACCCCGACGTTGGGAGCAGTTCGACTTGTGTCAAAAGCATCGTCCAAACTTTGTGGATTGCTGGGGTCTTCAAAAAAATAGGCACATTTTGCCAAGCCGCCAGCTCCCGAAGATTGCATAATGAGTGGGCGAAGTTGACTTGCATCGCCCACGGGAAAGGTAAAATTGGCTTGCCCGCTGACCGATGCGTATCCGTCTGTCTTGGTATCGTCGTTCTCGCCGGTGAAAAAAGCATTTTCCAAAAATAGCAGGGAAACGTCCGAGGTGTTTCGAAAGGTTACCACATTGCCCGAAATAAAATTGGCGTTGTTCGCTACATTGACCGAGGTGTTTAACAGAGTGCTGCCCATCGCCGCAAATTCAACATCGAAAAAAGTGGGGGCAAATGCCCCGGAAATACCTACGCTATTGCCATAAAAACCGACCAAACCCAAATTTTCATCGAAAACACCATCATTGATCAGATCGGTATGAAAACCTAATTGTCCATTTTCATGAATACGCAGGTTGCCTTGATTATATAGGGCGGTTTGGGCGTGGGTAAATACTCCGACCGTAAATAGTAGAATGTAGAGTAGCTTTTTCAACTAGTTGTTTTCAATTAAATTTTTAATTGTTTCTAACTCTTTTTTAAGAATGGTAAGTTCTTTTGAAATGGTTTTGTTCTCAGCTTCAAGCTGGTCGATTTTCTTCTCTTGCTCTATCGTGTGAAGGAATAATTCTTCGATTTTTTCTAGGTTATTCAGTGAAGACTTGGTCAAATCCCACTTTTTAGCAACTTTAGCTTCTTTTGCCGAGGTTATACCAGGCAAATGATGATGTTCTTTTATGAAAATCTCTATATCAGCTAAACTCTTAAACTTGTATCCTTCATTTAAAGAAGAATAACCTTTGAAGTATTTCTCAAATACAAAGTCAGGAATGGGATCTATCGTGTTTACATTCGAGTAGAACTGACCTTCCGCTATAATGCTCCCTTGAACATGTAATCTTGCATCTATTGTATTCACATTGAAAGTTGGTCCAATCCCCACATTTTGTGAAGCATCAATTTTCAAAGCTTCAATTCCACCTGTTACAAGCCCCAATTGATCTACCCCTGATCTATACATCCCTGTATTCGAGTCATTGTTGAAACTATATGCAACACTACCTGGTAAAGTTCCAAAAGTATTTCGAATGCCTTCTGCACGTATGGTGCCCTCTACGTGCAATTTGTTTGTAACAGCAGTTGTACTTGTACCCATTCTAATATTTCCTGAACCAATAAATCGTAAATCGCCACCTGAAAGATTATAAGTTCTGTCCGGATCGGTTTGAACCAGATTTGTATTTTCAAGGTTATTGCCTACAGCGATTGTACCAATTGTGGCATCTATACCTGCGAGATGTGCTTCGACATCCGGTGTCGCTGCCGTATAATTGGTTGGAGTTGCCGACACTGGCACCAATGAAGCAGTCTGCGCATCAGTGTTCAAATAAGGCGTTAGATCGATAGGTGTACCACCTGTTTCAAGAGTTAACAAATTACCCGTTTCCAAAGTCAATTGTTGATCATCTGATCCACCCGAAGCGGCAAGTTCGTCGATTGCAGCTTGGACCTCAGTAGCCGTCAGGCCCGACGTGGTGTTTGTGTACGGGACTTCGTCCGCATTCTGGTCGTCGGAACCACCAGATGCGGCAAGTTCATCGATCGCGGCTTGGACCTCTGTTGCCGTCAACCCCGATACGGTGTTTGTGTACGGTACTTCATCCGCATTCTGGTCATCGGAACCACCCGAAGCTGCCAGTTCGTCGATTGCCGCCTGTACTTCTGTAGCCGTCAGACCCGAAGTGGTGTTGACATAGGAAACTTCGTCCGCATTCTGGTCGTCGGTACCTCCCGTCGCGGCAAGTTCGTCTATTGCAGCTTGGACCTCAGTAGCCGTCAGGCCCGACGTGGTGTTTGTGTACGGGA
>CAYGPR010000029.1:0-45918 GCA_964351985.1 uncultured Maribacter sp.
CCTTGGCAGCTTTCAACATCAACTTTGACCGATGTTCAAAAGTCGTTTTTCTCCACGTATCAAAAGTTTTACCTGAAGTTTCGATAACATTATTCAACTCCTTTTTATTCAACGTTTTAAATTCGAATATTTTTTTTCTAGTATATGGATTTATTGAAGTTTTCATAGCTGTTTTATTTTCCTTAAAACTAGAAATATAATCGGGATAAAAAGAACTTGATTCGTTAGATTTTTAATGATTATGACCATTGTTTATAACCTCGTTAAAAAGTATACATTGACCACAATTAGAGCATTTTAAATAAGCGGTACTTTTATAAAAACTTCCGAACATGTCAGAAAGATCCCAGAATCTTCTCGAAATCCGCCCTCGGATCAAAACAGCTTCTATTTCTGAATATACCAGTTCCGATGAGCAGTTCCAAAACTTGACCTTGAGACCGGTTCTTAAACTACAAAATGACTTGCTCATTGGTGTTTTCAAAAATTACATCCGAAAACATAAGAACCGTTTTTACGATCTATCCCTTGAAAAGCAATTGGAATACATTGAAAATTCGATTCAAAAGGACATCAAACTTCGTAATTCGCTGAAAGGAATGATTATAGGACAATTTACCGTTGAAGAATATGACCTATACATCCAAAATTCTTCGTCCCTGAACAAACGAATGATGAATATGGTCATTGTGAGGCTCAAAGACCAAATACAGCTTTTCGTAATGCCGGTTCTAGTGTAACAATGAGACTCCGTTCAAATCGGTGGTAAGTATTTCGCTCATCAAATCGAAATAAGGCCTTACCGCTTTGAATGATTCGACTATGGTATTCCCAAAATCCTTTTCAAAAACCGCTTCATCTTTAAACTTACGCACGAATATGAACTGTTTTTTCTTGATCAGGTCAATGTTTTGATGCTCCTTGTCGAAGCCTTTCGGCGCAGTTTTTACCTCATCGCCCACCAAATCGCCCCATATTTTTTTAAACGATTTTTCGTTGATGACTTTTCGAAATTCGGTCGCATCGAGTTCCAGCTCCTTTCTAATACGGAGCAAATCTTCTTTATTCGGCTCCCAAAAACCTATAGCGACAAAACTGTCACCAGGCTTGAGATGCACATAATACCCCCCGCGCAAACGAGCCCCGGCCCTTGAGAATGAGCCGGCAAGATGGGTCTTATAAGGGGTCTTGTCATTCGAAAAGCGAACATCCCTATAAATACGGAACATTTTCATTTTCTCAATATCATCAATGGCCTTCAGATCCTCCATTACTGATGTAAAAAAACGTTTCACGTCCGCTTCATGACCCTTAAATTCTTTTTTATGTTCTTCGAACCATTCTCGGGTATTGTTCTTCTCCAACTTTTTTAAAAATTGGAACGTTTCTTTGGTAATTACAGGATGTAACATGCGACCTATATCTTGTGATTTTAAGCTAAAGTTAACCATTGGATCTAAACTTCGCTCGGATTTATGGTTAATTTTGAGCATCAAATACATAAAAATGAACCGTACATCCCTTGTAGAGAAAATCAAGGCACATAAGAAGCAACCGCATTTGCGATTTGCCCTAAAAAAGAAGGTCGAATCCTTTACGGATAGGCTTTTCTATACTTTATTCGATATCGATACACCGGTAGAAGATAATCTGAATACTTTAGAAAAAGAATTCGTAATTCTTGTCGAAATGGTGTGTTGGAACGTGGAAAGTCCCTGCGAAAAATTATGGGAAACTTATGTGGCCGAATTACCTTCCATCTTGGAAAGTCTGAATTTGGATGCAGAAGCCATCGTGAGCTGCGACCCTGCGTCACTATCTATAGAGGAAGTCTACATGGCCTATCCAGGATTTTATGCCATCGCCATATATCGCTTAGCCCATGAATTGTATGAAACGGGATTCCCACTCGTACCCAGATTGATGACCGAGTACGCACATCGGCAAACCGGTGTCGATATCAATCCCGGGGCGCAAATCGGAAAATCTTTCTTTATAGACCACGCAACGGGTGTCGTCATAGGAGAGACCGCGATTATAAAGGATAATGTAAAAATCTATCAGGGTGTCACTTTAGGAGCGCTCTACGTCGCCAAAAATCTGCAAAAGACCAAACGACATCCTACCATAGAAGACAATGTGACCATTTATGCGAATGCGACAATTTTAGGAGGAAATACGATTATCGGGGAGAATAGCATCATCGGTGGTAATGCTTGGTTGACCGCCTCCGTTCCTGCAAATTCAACGGTTTTCCATACGCCTGAAATCAAGATAAAAACCTTGCCCAATGCCTAAGTCGATACTAAACCTTATCGGAAACACCCCTTTGGTGGAATCAAGAACGCTCAACCAAAACAAGAACGTAAAATTGTTTTTTAAACTTGAAGGACATAATCCCGGAGGAAGTGTAAAAGACCGTGCTGCTTTTAATATGCTTAAAAGCGGACTGGAGCGAGGTGATTTTGACTCAAACTCTAAACTCATCGAAGCTACCAGCGGAAATACCGGAATCGCTTTGGCGATGATAGCCGGTATTTATGGACTAACCATAGAATTGGTCATGCCCGAAAATGCGACAAAAGAACGGGTACAGACCATGCGCGCTTTTGGCGCGAAGGTAACATTGACCTCATCGGACGCAGGAATCGAAGGCGCAAGGGACTATGCCGAATCAAAAGTCAAAAACGACGGATTCATTATGATCAATCAGTTCGCCAATGATGATAATTGGAAAGCGCATTACAACACAACGGGTCCAGAAATTTGGAAGGATACAAAAGGTGAGATTACTCATTTTGTTTCTTCCATGGGAACTACAGGGACGATTATGGGCACCTCAACCTTTTTGAAAGAAAAGAACCCCAGAGTTCAAATCGTGGGAGTTCAGCCTACGGATGGGTCCAGTATTCCCGGTATTCGGAAATGGCCGGAAGCGTATTTGCCCAAGATATTCAATCCGAACAAAGTCGACGCCGTTTTAGAAGTGAGCCAAGAACAGGCAGCGGAAATGGCGCGAAAATTGGCAAAGGAAGAAGGTATATTTTCAGGAATGAGCAGTGGTGGGGCCGTAACCGCCGCATTGAGATTGGCCGACACTCTTGAAAGTGGCACCATGGTCTGTATAATATGTGATCGTGGGGACCGATACCTATCTTCGGATTTATTCGGTTAGGCGAAATCAAGATATAATTGCAAACCTCCCTTTCTTCTACAACCAGTTTTTTCTTTTGAAGTAGATCAACATTCCTATAAAAAGCAAGATCATCACGCCCCATACCATAAAATACCCATATTCCCAATGTAATTCTGGCATATGGTCAAAATTCATTCCGTAAATCCCTGCAATAAAAGTCAGGGGGATAAATATGGAAGCCATTATGGTCAATACTTTCATTACCTCGTTCATCTTATTGCTTATGTTGCTCATATACATTTCCATAAGACTCATCGACATTTCACGGTAAATCTGAAGACTTTCATTGATTTCGATACAATGATCTTGTGCATCTCTTAAAAACAGTTTGGTGTCTTTTGATATCAATTGATTCTCCGAATCGATTAACCTTCCTATCAATTCTTTTACGGGGAAAATCCATCGCCTAACCTTTAATACTTCTTTTTTAAGATCCTGAATATCGTGTGCGACCTCTGGATTGGGGTTCGAATAAACTTGCTCTTCTAAAATCTCTATTTTATTATTAAGATACTCCAGCACAACAAAATAGTGATCAATAATGGCATCTAAAAGGGCAAAAAACAGGTAGTCGGGGCCTTTACTACGAATTCTACCATATTTGTTTATCACACGATCCCTTACCCCATCAAAAACATCTTCTTCGACCTCTTGAAACATTAAAACACAGTTATCTAGCAAAACAATAGCCACGTGCTCGCCGACCAATTCATCCGCGTCATTGACATATAGCATTTTGAATACACCAAAAATATGCGCATCGTACTCATCGACTTTTGGTCGCTGTTGGGTATTTACAATATCCTCAAGAACCAAAGAGTTCAATCCGAAGTGATGACCCACTTTTTCAATAAATTTTTCTTCGCTCAAGCCAACAATATTTACCCAAGAGGTCGTTGGTGAATCTTTATGGCCAACGATTTGCTCTATGTCACCAGGTTTATGTAGTGTGCTGAATTCCTCGTTGAACTCCAAAATTGCCACTTCGCTCGAAAGATTGCCCCTTTGCCCCATATAGTTAATGGAACCTGGAGCTTTACCAAGTTTATTTCTTCTTCTGGAGGTCTTTCTATCCGTAGTTTTGGTTGCTGCTTTTCTTTTGGCCATATCGGGTTGTTTCTATAAATATACTATAAAGATACAAGGCTTGTAGGTTATTTAAAGTCCAGTCGATTTAACAATAGGCCCGAAGCAGGAGCCACATATTCCAACTTCGTGCTCAAATCAGGAATCAAAGAACGTCGTATATCTTCAACGGAGAGTATTCCTTTGCCCAATTGAATCAGTGCACCCATCATCATGCGAATTTGATAGCGCATAAAACCCTCACCTTCTATTACCAAAGCATAGGTTTGTTCAGGAAAAAAACTGGCAGAAACGAAATCATTTTTACTTATTTCACATGAATTAATGGTTCTGATGACTTTTGTATGTTCTTGAAGTCTTGCTGTATACAGTGAAAAGTCTTGGGTTCCTACAAACATGCTTGCCGTTTCCGTCATACATTCTATATCGAGATCTTCTAAAATGTTCGCCAAGAACGGTGCGCAGAAGGGATGGTTCTTTTGACCGAATGAAAAGAGATATACATATTGCTTCCTTGTACTATCTTGAATGATATTAAAACTCTCATCGACGCGTGACATTTTCAATATTTTAATATCCGGTGGCAAATTTGCATTGAAAATCGCTTTAAAAGCTACGTCGTCTTCTATGGGTCGGCCCTCCAAGAACAGTTCAAAGGCCGCTTGTAATGCTGAAACTTTGGCATCGGTTCGGCCCGCACCTAAAATTTTGAACTTACGGCCGGGAAGAATAAATGTAAGGGTTTTGACGAGCATACCCTCAATGGTCTTCTGACCGGGTTGCTGCTGCCATCCACTATATCTGAATCCTAAAAATTGTATTTGAAATACATAGTGATGCCGTTCTTGCTTCATTTTCCGACTTTAGTTCAAAAATACCACAAATCGTCAAACGTGATGTGTTCACAAGACTCGATTCATTAAAATGAAACGTTCGGTTTTGTCAATCAATATTTTTTGTAATTTACGGTCATAACCAACTAAATCAATACGTTATGAACGATAGATCAGCCTTAAAACCACCGACCTGGTTTTGGATTGTTGCCGCCCTGGCACTTCTTTGGAACCTCATGGGCGTCGGCGCCTATTTATTCGAAGCCTTTATGTCAGATGAAATGATGGCCGCAATGCCCGAGACCCAGCTCGAATTGTATGAAACACGACCCTCTTGGGTAACCGCTGCATATGCCATAGCGGTGTGGTTCGGTGCTTTGGGATGCATTGGCCTGCTTCTTAGAAAAAAATGGGCGACATCACTTCTTGTCCTTTCACTATTAGGTGTTTTGGCCCAAAACGTTTACTCCTTCTTTATGAGTAACGTGATGGAGGTAAGTGGTTCTGGGGGAATGATTTTTGCAGTATTCATTATTATCATTTCCATAGCTTTGGTGTTTTTTTCCCGTCATGCCGCCAGTAAGCAATGGCTTACTTAGAGGTAGTTTTTAACGGTATTTTCTTTGGATAAATACTATTTTCGAATTCGTTAAAATGGGCATAAGGCTTTGTTTCACAACATTTTCAAGCAGATACCCAACATTAGGTGCGCTTCATCGATATTTTTAAAATAAACCAATTAGCGGGGCGTTCTAATTTTGAACTAGGGTTCCCCAAATCCCTGAAACCTACTTACTATGAACTTTATTACACAATTACTCCCTTGGAAACGCAACCTACTGGTGTCCATAGGCGTATTGGTTTTGTTGATTATATTTAGCTTTTACGGGCTTTATACCAATAAATTCTATTTCTTCAAATTTGACAATTACATATTTCCTTTTCTCACCGTTGTACATTTTGCATTTCTATACGTGTTATGGTTCAAGATAAAGGAAGGAGAAATTGCAGACCCACAAATGCGAAATCTAGAATATGCGCTTTATGTGATTTTTTTGGTTTACGTTTTTCAGGTTTTCGATTCTATTTATGTGTTGACCACGTACTCCGAATATGAGAATCATGTAATACCCAGTACATTTATGCCCTTAGGTATTTTAATTTTAGTACTACATCTGTTACTTCTCGGCCTCACTTTGTTGGCCTTTAAATATCGCAAAGACCTCGTAGGAGGTTACGATTTTGACGATATGAACCAACATATCGATTCTTGGGAATAAAATAATTTTGTTATCATTAAAAAGGCCTCGGAGTATTCTCCGGGGCCTTTTTGTTTCAAAGCATTACGAAATTATAAAGATTATTGTAAGGATTTCGTTAACAATACGGCTATAGACAGGTGCTCTTAGGGGCATGTATAAATATTATTTCAACGCAGCTTTGGGTGTTTTATAGGCATTTCGAGGCTTTGTGATATTTGTGTGATACTTTTTAACTTCATTCGTGGTATAGAATTATGAAAAACATACTCATCATAGAAGATGATCCGGAGATCATTAAATTGCTGGAAATTCATTTGACCGACCTCATCTATTCTACCACCAAAGCTCTAGATGGGGCGCTTGGTCTAAAAATGGCATTGGAGAACGACTATGACCTAATTCTATTGGACCTTACCCTACCTTCGATGGACGGGGTGGAAATTTGCAAAAAATTGAGGACCAAGAAAAATACCCCCATCATTATGCTCACTGCAAAATCGGAAGAAATAGATAGGGTGCTCGGCCTTGAGATCGGTGCCGATGACTACATCACCAAACCTTTTAGCATACGTGAACTTCTGGCGAGGATAAAGGCCGTTATGCGACGAACTGATACCAAAAAGTCGGAAGAGAAAGACTCTTCTACTATTTCTGTTGAAGGTCTTCATGTCGATATCGATAAACGAAAGGTCTTATTGGAAAACAAAAAAGTAGATCTTTCCCCGAAAGAATTCGAGCTTTTGGTACTAATGGCATCCAATCCTGGTCGGAATTATTCGCGCACCGAACTTTTAAATATGATATGGGGATACAATTTTGAAGGCTATGAACATACCGTCAATTCACATATTAACAGATTGCGCGCCAAAATAGAATCCGATATGGCAAATCCCACATATATTCTCACGACATGGGGCGTCGGCTATAAGTTTAACGAAGACATCGCGTTATGAGCAACAATACAAAAACACTGACCCCGAAACTGGTCAAAAAATTATGGGTAGCCTTTATCTTGCTTGTATTGCTCATGGGTGCTTCCTATATTTTTATTACCGGATATTTTACCAACCTACATAACCAAGAAACCACACAACGGCTCAATGCCGATGTGGCAAATCACGTCATTGCCGAGAAATTTCAAAATGCCTCCCCTTTTTTGGAAGATGGTAGCGTAAACAAAGAACTGTTCGGTGATCTGATGCACGATATGATGGCGGTAAATCGGGGCATCGAGGTTTATTTGTTGAATAAAGACGGAGAAATATTATACTCGGTCGTTTTAGACCCAAATGATAAGGATGCCACCAAAAGTGTTTCCCTTGAGCCGATCAATTCATTTATACAGACCAAGGGCGAGCAATTTGTTCTGGGCGATGACCCGAGAAATCCCGATGAACAAAAAATATTCTCTGCAGCACCCTATTCGGTAGATGGTCGAGAAGGTTTTATATATATAGTTCTAGCCGGGAAAAAATTCCAAGAAATCAGCGATAACCTTTTAGGTCAGTATTTCACGAAACTGGGTATTGGAGCCACGCTTTTGACCATGTTGTTTTCAGCAGTAATAGGTCTATTGGCCATTTGGTTTCTCACCAAGAATTTAAGGCTCATTACTCGGACCGTACGGAAATTTCAAGAGGGTGATTTAAAGGCGCGTATTAAAAATCCTGAAAAATCGGATATTTCTATTTTTGCGAATTCTTTCAATGAAATGGCGGATACCATCGTAGGTAACATCGACAAAATGCAGTCAGTCGATTTGTTACGTAGGGAATTGATAGCGAACGTTTCCCATGACTTAAGAACTCCATTGGCCATCTTAAAAGGATATATTGAGACCCTTCAAATCAAAAAGGATACACTTTCAGAAAAAGAGAAGCAAGAATATCTACAAATCACCAATGACAATGTTGACAGGCTTTCCAAACTTATAAACCAGTTATTTGAATATTCAAAGTTGGAAGCCGAACAGGTGACCCCGGTAAAAGAACCATTTTCGATTACGGAACTATCACATGATCTCATCGCAAAGTTCAGGGTATTGGCAGAACAAAAGGGAATTCAATTGCAATTGGACAATCCTAAAGAAAACAACATGGTCTTCGCAGATGTCGGTCTTGTGGAACGCGCTCTTCAAAATTTAATAGAGAATGCAATAAAATATACCGAACCCAAGGGTAAGGTTACACTTTCTTTACGACGAATGGATAAGAACGTTGAAATCAATATTACGGATACAGGTACTGGAATACCGGTAAACGAACAGCCGTTTATTTTCGACAGATATAAACAAGTCAATAAAGACACCAAGAAACAAGGTTACGGATTGGGTCTTGCCATTGTCAAAAAAATCATGGAACTGCACGATACGACAATCACCGTATTGAGCAAGCCCAAAGAAGGAAGTTCTTTTATTTTCAATTTACCTGCTTATCAGGTATAGGAGGGAATAATTGCTATGAAAGGGAAACCCCAATGTAAAATTGGGGTTTCTTGTTTTATAAAAAATAGACATTTGATTCTTCAATCAGTATTGTTTTAAATTCAAACTGTCTTTTGGTTCTGGATAATTTCCAATATGCCAGTCCCAGGTTTTATTCTCCACACTTATGTATTTCTTGAAATCCACGGGGCCTTTTTTATGGTATTCCCTCCAAAATTTTATTCTTCCATTTTGTAGCTCAACAACCGCTATTCCAGTGTCGGCAGTATCTTTTCCATAAATGAAAGTAAACTCCCCAGCTCCAGTTTGGGAATCGGAATCAAACCACAGGCGATGAAAAACCATTTTATGCACATCGGTCAGTTCGTCAAAATAAGGC
Source organism: uncultured Maribacter sp. (assembly GCA_964351985.1). Taxonomy (GTDB): domain Bacteria; phylum Bacteroidota; class Bacteroidia; order Flavobacteriales; family Flavobacteriaceae; genus Meishania. Next base: position 9,200 of record CAYGPR010000029.1, read on the forward strand.
TTTAACTGCTCATGACCCCTGTAATACTGAATATTAGGAGGTTCCATATAGATTGCGTCTTCAGTAAAACTGCTCAGAGCCAACTTGGTATTCTGAGTTGACCAACCTTCTGCAACGTTGTTCATCACTATTTCAAATTCTTCTTGACCTATTCCTGAAGGTCTTTGACAAGAAAGAAAGACGAAAACTGTGCAGAAAAGTAGACGAATCCAGTTTTTCATTTTTAGAGATTCTGTTTATCAACGGTCGTCATTACAATCCACTGATAAAACTACCGTACAAATCTTTGAACTGATACCCCTCCGCAAAGCGATGCTTGCTCAATTTTTTATGGGATACCAATCCCCAAAGCAATAATTCCTTTAGAAAATAAGTGTCTTCTTCAGGAAAATCAGCCTGGTATTCCTTTATTATGCGATTGAGTTCGGGAATGCTATCCAACGTTCTTTTATATTCCTCATCCGTGAAATCATCCAACAATTCAAAACCCTCGCTCTGTTGGAAGAACCATGACAATAAATCATCATATGGGGTTTCTTCGTCTTTTTTTTCCAACTTATTTATTTTGGGAAAATATTCAGGAAACATTGATTTCACCGCATCATCGATTAATATTTCCGCAACAGCGTCCGCCCCCTCCTGCTCGCCTTCATAGACCAGTTCGATTTTTCCGGTGATTGCGGGAATCACTCCCAAGAAATCGCTCAATCGAACGGCTGTTGAATCAGCATCGGCCAATAAGGCCCTTCGCTCAGCCGTACTCAACAGGTTTTCAAACGCTGTAATACTGGTTCGCGCACTTACCCCGCTTTTGGCATCCACATATTCGCTGTTTCGGGCTTCAAAGCTGATTTGTTCCAAAAGATCTTTGGCGATGTCGGGCACATAGACCGCATCTACTTGGCGCTGGTCCAAATCAGCTTCTTGTTCCGTGATTTTTCGGGCCGTTTCAATATCATCAGGATAATGGGTCAAAATCTGTGAGCCTATTCTATCTTTCAGCGGAGTCACAATGCTACCACGATTCGTATAATCTTCAGGGTTGGCCGTAAATACGAATTGCAAGTCCAATGGAAGTCTTAACTTGAATCCACGGATTTGTATATCACCCTCTTCCAATATATTAAATAACGATACTTGAATTCTTGCTTGAAGGTCGGGTAATTCGTTTATTACAAAAATACAGCGGTTCGCACGCGGAATCATTCCGAAGTGGATGACACGGTCATCAGCGTATGATAATTTTAGGTTTGCTGCTTTTATGGGATCAACGTCTCCTATCAAATCGGCAACCGTAACATCGGGAGTAGCCAATTTTTCGTAAAAACGGTCTTCCCGATGAAGCCAAGTAATGGGCGTCTCCTCCCCTTTTTCCTTTATCAGTTCCATCGCGTAACGAGACATAGGTTTTAAAGGGTCGTCATTGATTTCCGAGCCTTCCACCAAAGGAATATACTCATCCAACAGATTGACCATCAATCGGGCCAATCGGGTCTTGGCCTGTCCGCGCAATCCCAATAAATTGATATTGTGACGAGAAAGTATCGCCCGTTCCAACTCAGGGATTACTGAATTTTCATAGCCGTGCACTCCAGCGAAGGTTTCTTCTCCTTTTTTGATTTTCTCACGAAGGTTATCCCGGAGTTCATCCTTGATACTTTTAGATTGGTAACCTGCTTTTTTTAGCTCTCCTAAACTGGAGATTTCTTTGTAGTTCAATTTCATAGTATAGTTAATAGTTGGTTGTTGTCAGTTGCTGGCATTACAATCAACCAACAACCGACAACGAGCAACAAAGTTTATCATTTCAATCTTTTCCTTCTATTATTCTCATAATCCTCAAAAATCATTTCACCCAATCCCTTTAAGCCCGTAAAAAAGGCCTTGCCTTTGTTCGCCTCGGTAAAATGCCGAATAAATTGCATCAAATAAGGATCCTGTGCAATCATAAATGTCGTAATGGGAATGTGCAACTTTCTCGCCTGACGCGCCATATTGTAGCACTTCTCCACGATATAATCGTCAAGACCGACACTATTTTTATAATAGGTGCCATCGAGAAGTCTCAGGCAACTGGGCTTACCGTCGGTAATCATAAAAATCTGTTTGTTGGTGTTTCGCTTTCTACGTAGCATATCCATTGCCAGCTGCAATCCGGCTACGGTATTGGTGTGATACGGACCGACTTTCAGATAGGGTAAATCTTTGATAGGGATGGGCCATGCATCGTTTCCGAACACCAGAATATCCAAGGTATCTTTTGGGTAGCGGGTGGTGATCAGTTCGGCCAAGGCCATTGCCACTTTCTTTGCGGGAGTGATGCGATCTTCGCCATAGAGAATCATACTATGGCTTATGTCGATCATCAACACCGTGCTCATTTGGGCCTTGTGGTGGGTTTCTTCGACGACAAGGTCTTCTTCGTTCAGGGAGAAGTTGCCCATACCATGATTGACCTGGGCATTCTTCAAACTCTCGGTCATTGAAATTTGCTCCAACGAATCCCCGAAACGGTATTCCCTGAAATCGCCCGTATGTTCATCGCCACGCCCGGCGGACTTGCTGCGGTGGTTTCCGTTGCCACTTTTCTTTAGTTTCCCGAAGATTTGGTCCAACGCCCGTTGCCGAATGAGACGTTCCATCTTGGCGGTAATGGAAATCTTTCCGCCTTTTCCATCGCCCTCATCGCCTTCTTCTCCTTCCTCGCCCATTTCGTCACCGCCATCTTCGAATTCTTCACGAATGTATCCTTTGGCCTTTAAATCCTCGATAAAATCATCAATGGTATAGTTCTCGTCCGTGAGTTCGTATTCCCTGTCCAATTCTCGCAACCAATCGATGGCTTCATCGAAGTCCCCAGAGGTATGCGTAATCAGTTCTTGAAAAATATCGAAAAGTTTGTCAAAGGGAGTTAGGTCCGGTGCCTCATATGGGGTAAACCGGAACCCTTTTCTTGTATTCATAGCCATACCGTAAAAATACGCCTTTTAACAAAAACCAACTTTGGTTTTAGGTAAAACTTAACGCTTTGAAAAGTCTGTAGTGACGAGTTGTCGTCGGCATTTCAAATTCATGTAATTTCGTAATATCCATGCTATACAATTTTTTACAAGAACAATGCTACGGCTTTCTAAAAACCCCACCCTTATGGACCAATACCCAATTCGCCATTCAGCAATTCGATTTTCCTGAAATCGATTTGACTAATTTTAAGGCGGAACCGATTCCAAATAAAATTCGATTGGGACACCAAATGGAATATGTATTCAAGCAATTGATAGCACATTCGAGTAAGTACGAAGTTATCTTACATAACCTTCCGATAAAAAGGGACAACAGAACAATCGGCGAAATCGATTTTATCCTGAAGGATATTCAAACCAAAGAACTCATCCACGTAGAATTGACCTATAAATTCTATATCATCGATCCTGAGATTTCAGAGCCCATCCATCGTTTAATGGGGCCGAACAAACGTGATATGTTCTTTACCAAGATGGAAAAAATAAAGAACGAGCAGTTTGAACTCTTACATTCGGAAGAAGGAGTTAAAGCCCTTTATGACAAAAAAATAGAACATTCTGAAATTGCACACGAAGCGTGCTACAAAGCACAATTGTTCATTCCGTATGGAAGTACTTTAGCGAATATCAGACCACTGAATAAAAATTGTATCTGTGGCCACTGGTTGCGATTTGATGAATTTAATAGCAATGAATTTAAATCCCACCAATTTTATATTCCCTATAAATCGGAATGGGTCATGGCACCACACGCAGCAGTCCATTGGTCTTCGCATCATGAAACCCTGTTGGAAGTCAATCTCAGCATGCTCAAGGAAAATGCCCCCATGGTCTGGATGAAAAAATCGGAAACCGAATTTGAGAAATTCTTTGTCGTATTCTGGTAGAACGAGGCATAGGGTTATAGGTTCGTCGTTTTATTTTTTGACAACTTCGTACCCCGTATTCTGTACTTCGTACCTTTAACTGTAACATCGGTGTATCAGCGAACGTCTATTAACCATCAACTTCAATCAACGAACATGTCAAAAACAGCAACTGAACGAATCGAAATCATCGATGCCCTTCGTGGGTTTGCCCTCGCCGGAATCTTAATTTGCCATATGGTCGAGCAGTATATCGGTGCCTTGGCCCCTCCCAGCTTTTATGAAGCGACTAGTTCGGGTATTGCCGATCAAGTGGTGAATGCCTTTATCGGAATCTTTCTAAGGGGGAAATTCATCGCCCTGTTCTCCTTTCTGTTCGGACTTAGTTTTTTTATTCAAATGGACCGGGGTGCCCAAAAAGGGGTCGCTTTTGGTGGCCGGTTCCTTTGGCGCTTGTTGTTACTCTTGCTCATAGGGTATGTGCATAGCCTTTTTTACCGAGGGGATATTCTGACCATCTATGCCATGTTGGGCATTTTTCTCATTCCCTTTTATAAAATGGAGAACAAATGGGTTTTGGGGTTTTCGGCCTTGTTGTTCCTAGGCCTTGGGCGGTATGTTATATTTTACTTGACCGGTGGCGACCATCTCTTTTTGGATGTCGACCCCACGGACCAAGAGGCGCCCCGTGTTCTCGAATATTACAACACCCTTAAAAATGGGTCTCTTTGGGAGGTTTTTGCCACTAATGCGTGGGACGGCCATCTTGATAAAATGAATTATCAATACGGCATTTTCGGACGTGGCTATTTTACCTTCGCGTTCTTTTTAGTGGGCCTGTACCTTGGCCGTTCCGGCTTTTTCAAACGTTTTAAGGAAGATAAAAAGCTGACCCAAAAGATATTGCTGTGGTCCAGTATCTTGTTGGTCGTTTCTATAGGCATTACCGCTGGGGCGTTTATCAGTTTAGGCCCAGAAGTCAAAATGGACAATTGGGTAGCCATGGTCGGACTTACGGGAATGGACTTGGTCAATACAGCGATGACCTTGATCTATATCGCCCTTTTTGTCATACTGTACCGAAAAACAAAACCTGAAAAATGGCTGGCCAAATTAGCCCCCTATGGCAGAATGGCCTTGACGAACTATGTGATGCAGAGCATTGTCGGTACGGCTTTGCTCTTTGGCTGGGGATTGGGCTACCTCGGGGAAATACCCAATCGATACACCTTTTTAATTGCCATCGTCGTGATCCTGCTGCAAGTTTGGACCAGTAAACTCTGGCTCCACTACTTTTACTACGGCCCGTTGGAATGGCTCTGGCGAAGCCTTACTTTTTTCAAGGTTTTTCCAATGAAGAAAAAGGCAGAAGCACGAGCTTAGCGGTACGAAGTCTACCCAATAAGTTGTTCAACAAGGGTAACCCTAACTTTTTTTGATTACTCGGACCGATATCGTAATTTTAGAAAGAACCAATACAAAGGAAAATGAAAGTATTTCTAAAGCTATGCGCAGTGGCCGCTTTTTTATTTTTGTCACCGCCTGCCTTGGGTCAGGATGCATCGATGACTTCGGATGAAAAATCAGTTCATGGGGCCATTCAAGATTATGTGGATGCGCTGTACAAGGTCGAACCCGCTAAAATCGAACGAAGCGTCGACCCTACCCTGCGAAAGATTGGCTATTGGTACGACCCAGATTCAAAAGCATATAATGATAACCTTTCGATGACCTACCAACAATTGTACGACCTCGCCGGTTCATGGAACAAAGACGGGGACCGGGTCACGGCCGATTCTCCACAAGAAATAACCCTGTACGAGGTCAACGATAAAACCGCAACAGGAAAACTTACCGCCGAATGGGGCATTGACCTGTTTCATCTGGCCAAAGTAGATGATCAATGGAAAATCATGAATATCATTTGGCAAAGTCCACCCAAGAATAAATAAAATGTACAATTCAAAACAACTAAGTACGAGCTAAGAACCGCGAAATCTCCTTTTAAACCTTGTACTTATTACCTCATATTTCTAACCTCGCGCCGCTTACCGTATAGTTGTTTTGAGCCATGCCCCAGGCACAAATAAAAATAAGGCCCACGTAAGCCCTATTGTAAAACGAATTGGAATAGCCCTCGTATTTTTAATTTGCATTTTTTGATCGATTTGTTGCCACAGGTAGAGACAGCGGCAAAAGTAAAAGGTTGCACCAACCGACCCTTTTATTTGTGAAAAGTTTATCATTCATCGACAACTATGATCGTCGATCGTTGCAACCGCCGTTAGAATTTGTCCAGACAGCTAGCGAGATTGAGTTTGAGTTTTGAACCAAAGTTCTTTACTTTTAGAAAGTTGAGATTTTTTATAGTCGTGAAGTGCACTAATTTTTTTTACACCTCTCAAATTGGAAATTGATTTTAATTAAATAGATTTAGCTATGAACACTTCAGTTGTAAAATCGCTACTAATAGCATGCTTCGTCATTATGATTTCGTGCAAGGAAAAGGAAGTCGCTCCTGAAACGGCAGCGATTTCAAAAACAAATCTCGACTACCCTATTCAACCCGTTCCCTTTACCTCGGTATCCATCCAGGATAATTTTTGGTCTCCGCGAATAGAGACCAACCGTAAAGTGACTATTCCCTATAACTTTCAAAAATGTGAGGAAACCGGAAGGCTATCCAATTTTGCCATAGCCGGAGGTTTGGAAGAAGGTGAATTTGAGGGTATCTATTTTAACGATTCCGATGTTTTTAAGGTCATTGAAGGCGCTAGTTATTCGCTACAGGTACATGAAGACCCCAAACTCAAATTATTTTTAGATGACTTGATCGCCAAAATTGCAGCTGCCCAAGAAGATGATGGCTATCTGTATACCAACCGAACGATCGACCCTTCAAAAGCCGCCGATGGCGGTGGGGAAAAAAGATGGACCAATCTCAAAACCTTTCATGAACTATACAATGTGGGGCATTTGTATGAGGCTGCAGTAGCACATTTTCAAGCGACAGGCGAACGTTCATTATTAGATGTCGCGCTCAAAAATGCCGACCTCATTGATCAAGTATTCGGTCCCGGTAAAAATATGGGGGTGCCAGGGCATCAAGAAATCGAAATAGGACTGGTGAAATTGTACCGCACCACTGGAGAAAAAAAATATTTGGATCTTGCCAAATTCTTTGTAGATCAAAGAGGTAATGGAGAGGGTCATAATTTGGTCGATGGCGAATACGCCGGAAAATACCAACAAGACCACTTGCCCCTGGCCCAACAAGATGAAGCAGTCGGGCACTCGGTACGCGCAGGTTATTTTTATTCTGGTGCTACCGATGTGGCTGCATTAACAGGTGAAACTGCTTATGATGAGGCGCTAGACAAGATATGGGAAGATATCATACATCAAAAAATCTACCTTACCGGTGGTATTGGTGCCGAACCAAAGCATGAAGGTTTCGGCCCTGATTACGAACTTCCGAATGCAACGGCCTATACCGAAACCTGTGCCGCCATAGCCCTGATGCTATGGAACCACCGGATGTTCTTAAAAAGTGGCAACGTAAAATATATGGATGTTTTCGAACGCACTTTGTACAACGGTTTTCTTTCCGGGGTTTCTTTTGAAGGCAATACTTTCTTTTATCCAAATCCACTGGAAACGGATGGGGTCGGGAAATTCAATCAAGGGGTTTGCGGTCGCTCTGCTTGGTTCGATTGTTCATGCTGCCCAGTGAACGTTGTGCGAATTTTACCTTCGCTTCCGGGTTATATGTATGCCACTAAGGGCAATGAAGTTTTTGTAAATCTGTATATCAGCAATACCACCGAAATACCTTTGGAAAATGAAACGCTACAACTTTCCCAAAAGACCAATTATCCTTGGGATGGAAAAGTAGAAATCGAAGTATCAAACGATGAACCTATCGACGCATCCATTAAACTAAGAGTCCCCGGATGGGCCAGAAATGAAGTTATGGATGGGGATCTGTATCGTTATATGGACAAAGAAAATCCTGCTATTCAACTTTCGGTAAACGGGGAAAGTAAAAACGTTTCCGTCGAAGATGGCTACATCACTTTGCAAAATCAAAGTTGGAAACAAAACGACAAGATTGTTATTGCATTCGAGATGCCTATTCGAAAAGTAATTAGCCATGAACTGGTTGCCGCCAACATAGGTAAAATGGCTTTGGAAAGAGGCCCCTTGGTCTACTGTGCTGAAGAAATCGACAACCCCAAAGGTGTGTTAGCTATCAAAGTGCCCAAAGACGAACAATTCCAATATTCCTTTGATTCAAATCTCTTGGGCGGTTTGGGTAAAATCGAAAGCAAAACGCTAAAAGCCATCCCCTACTACGCTTGGGCACATCGAGAAATGGGCGAAATGGCGGTTTGGTTAAATTAAATGCATGAAAAGATTCTATCCTTTTTTACTGATTCCGATTCTAGTGGTGTTTCTGAATTGCGGCCCATCCAAAGAGCCCGAAAAAGAAATAGTAGGTCCCCCGAACATTGTTCTCATTATGGGAGACGATATGGGATATTCAGATATTGGCAGTTACGGGGGTGAGATACGTACACCGCGATTGGATGCGCTTGCTTCAAACGGACTGCGATTTACACAATTCTACAATACCGCACGTTGCTGCCCGACACGCGCCTCTTTGCTTACAGGCTTGTATCCGCAACAGGCAGGGGTGGGTCATATGGTCGACGACAGGGGAACACCTGCCTTTCGTGGTGATTTGAGCAAAAATGCGGTCACCATTGCCGAAGCCTTAAAAGGAGCTGGCTATTCGACCTACATGTCGGGCAAGTGGCATGTAACCCCTTATGTCATTGAAAATCCTGACAAGCATAATTGGCCCCGACAAAGAGGTTTTGATCAATTCTTCGGAATGATTTCAGGTGCAGGCAGTTTGTACGATCCTCGTTCCTTGACCTTAGACAATGAATATGTCGCGCCGCGTGACGATTTTTATTGCACGACCGATTTCACCGATTATGCGGTGGAACGTATCAATGAACATGCAACCGACAATCCCTTTTTTCTTTATTTGTCGTATACCGCCGCTCATTGGCCCATGCACGCACCCAAAGAGGCCATCGACAAATACAAAGGGCATTATGATCAAGGGTGGGACGAAGTTCGAAAAAATAGATTCGAACGCATGAAAGAACTTGGCCTAGCTAAAGATGAATGGCAATTGACGCCTCGAGATTCTTTTGTAGCGCCTTGGTCGGATGATATTGCCGACCGGGAATGGGAACTCGCCAATATGGAAACTTATGCGGCCATGACTACTCTTATGGACGAAGGTATTGGTCGTGTCGTTGATGCGTTAAAAGCCAAGGGACAATTGGAAAATACCTTGATCATTTACCTTCAAGATAACGGCGCTTGTGCCGAAGAACTGGACTGGGTCACCGACCGCCCTGACGAAAAGGACCTTACCCCGATGGCTCCGGGTGCCATACAAACAGAAATGGTGCCTACGATTACCAGGGATGGTAAACCTGTAAAGTTAATGCGCGAAGCATGGCCCGGCCCACCGGAAGGCTATACCGCTTACGGGCTGAATTGGGCCAACGCGAGTAACACCCCCTTTCGTGAGTACAAACATTGGGTGCATGAAGGGGGAATAGCCTCGCCTTTGATCGTGCATTGGCCTGCTAAAATCGACCCCGAAGTCGCTGGAGGGGAATTTCGTACCGAGCCCGCCCATCTGATAGATATCATGGCCACCGCTGTCGAAGTCGGGGGTGGTGGTTACCCAAAGACCTTTGACGGTAATCAAATACAACCCATGGAGGGCAAGAGTCTCGTGGCTGCCTTTGACCAAAAAGATTTGGAACGGGAGGCTATTTTTTGGGAACATGAGGGCAACCGTGCCGTGCGCATGGGCAAATGGAAGTTGGTCTCGAAAGCCAGTAAAAAACAATCTTTTCTGTGGGATAAAGTTGATGAACTGGAACGCTCCAATTGGGAGCTTTTTGATATGGAAAAAGACCGTACTGAAATGAACGACATAGCCGCCAACCATCAAGATCTGGTTACAAAAATGGCCGACATGTGGTTGCGCTGGGGCAAACGAACCGGTATTGTGCCACGACCAAATTAATGATGATGGGCTGAACTTTCATTACGAAAATTGCTTCACTTAGGAGTTGGTTACAACTACTTATACTTTTGGTCTCTCCCACATAGAAAATATTCAAGGTTTAATAGCTTCAAAGGCGGTAATCAAATAAAACCCTTTTATCTGCTGTTAAAAACTCTGGAAAACTTGTTGTTTAACAAGGTTTTTCTGCCGAAAGGAAAAGGTCATTTTTACCATTGATATAATGGTTATATCATCAATGATGATATCCAATTGTTTGTACGCAAGTTGAACAAAAATGAATCTATTGGATTTAAATGAAATAAAGGATATTGTTTTAATCGTTTCAGGAATTGGAACTTTTGTGTCAGCTCTTGTTGCAATGTTTACCGTTTTAGAAATTAAAAAGCAACGAACCAGTTCATATAAACCAGAATTAATTCTCGATAGTTTTGTATCGTTCTTTTTTGCAGATAACTTTTTATCCGAAGACGACAATCTTAGATATCAAACAACTAAATATCTCGAGATCAATCAGAAACCTTTAAAAGAAGCTGACAAGCATATTTCAATGCATTACTTATTACAGAATATAGGTTTTGGTACAGCAAAATATATTAAAGGATATTGGAGTTTTGATTATATAAAAGCATCTAAAGTTTTACGGAAATATGTTGGCGAAGACTTTGTGGTTGAAAACGACCAAAGTGGATTTTCAATACGAAATGAAAAAACTGACTTTTGGCTGTTTTTTTCAAAATCTAATTTAGAAAAAGATACAATCGACTTTATTCTTCCAGAAAGTCAAGGAGAAAATGGAAAAGGACAAAATATACCTAGTATTATTACGCAAGTCTTTACTTACTACATTGTTTTTAAGTACAAAATCAAAGTTGGAGTTAATGAAGAACACTGCTACGAAGAATTTGAAGAGTTGCCTAAACCAAATTTTAAAGTGACATACAAAGATTTTAATAACAAAAAACATACAAAGATATTTGGGTTAAGTTTTAAATATGCAGGAAATTACTTTGAATCGCCTAAACAAGAAAAAAATGATTGTGGAATTTTTTATATAGACGTGATTGAAAAATAAAACCTGAGTACAACAATTGTAACTGTGGTACAAGTCCCTGACCGGCAAAAAAACGAATCGTTATGAGCCTCTTTAAGGGGCTTTTTTCTTGCCAGATCAGTATTGAAAAGTCAATTTTCGATGACTTGGTAAAGCTGAAAACAGGTCTCGGACAACACTTTTCACAAAGACCTTAAAAGCAAGTTGCCCCGCTCCACTTTTGGAACGTTTCTGCTCAAATTTCAAGTATTTCTTCAGGTTGTAAGCGATCGCCGAAAGGTGCATCACCTTGTTCACCTGATTGATTCCGATGGTATTGATCTTGCGCAGGCCCATGAACTGGTTGTAAGTCCAAGCCCAATAAGGGCTGTAGTCGTTTTTTCGAAAAATGATCTGTGTTTCATAAAGTGTGATTAGTGCTATAAAACTACAGAAATTCCACGGTAATCAGTACAGAAGAGCGCATGCGACAAGATATAATGGCAAAGCCCTGCTCCCGCTCGTTTTCAACTAATGGCGTACCGAGTATCCAATAAAAGTAGGGCCGCCAACTGTTCAAATCTGGTGAATTGAGCAAAAAAAAACGAGGGCTAATGCCCTCGTTTTATTATTTAGCGGTAGTTCTTAAAAACGGAATCCAACTCCTACTTGAAAACCTTTGGTTTTTACTGAGAAGTCATCCAACTCATCACCTCCTTGGTCATCTACAATGTTAGATAATCCCAGATTGTATCGCGCATCGGCAAAAAAGCCACCGGGCAGTTCATATGCAGCGCCAAAATTAAGACCAAAATTTGTTGATTTTAAACCATCAGTACCATTTTCGGCATCTACAACAAACCCGACTTGAGGTCCTGCTTGAACATTTAAACCACCCAAAATATAATACTTGAACATCACCGGTAAAGCTATGTAACTGATATCGCTATCCTTCGCGCCCTCAATGGAATATAGCAATTCAGGCTGAATATGAAGTTTTTCAGAAAAACCGATATCGGCCAAACCACCTATATAGAAGCTGGTGGCTCCATCTGGGGTTACACTTCCGAAATCACTTGAAAAATTCAGATTTGAGAAATTAGCACCTGCTTTGGCACCAAATTTCACATCCTGCCCCTGAACAGTACAGGCGAATACACTGACTACTAAAACAATTAGAAGATTTTTCATAGTTAACATGTTTATTTTTTGTTTAAATGAAATAATCAAACGTCGAAACGGAGTGGTTATTATAATTGAAGAAATCATTTTTGATGGAAAGAACCTATGAAAAATTAGAGGCAAACAACTTTGTAGTAGCAATTCTGGTGACAATTCGTTTTGCATTTCCGCAAAGGCCCCTCTAACGACTTTCTGTAAAGAGTGACAATAGCGAGTATTCAAAAGAAAGTACAATACCGGAAGTATATACCAGAGGTATCAATCACAACTTTGGTATCTTGCAGTTATAACCGAAGTCTTATGAAATTGAATTTATTATCCTGCGATGCGCAACGACCAAATAGAAGAGCGATAGCCAACTGTATTACGGAACTTTCAATTCATGGAAATGCATCATTGTCAAATGAACTTACGGCCATACTTTTAGAAGGAGACGCTGTTGACATTGAGGTGGACGATAAAAATTCCGGTTCTGCTTTACGGGCTTTGCGAAAACTAAGTATTGACTATGAAATCATAGAATAAACCTAATGGCGAGTAAGGATTAGCCTCCAGTGGGAGTCTTTGGAATACGTGAATAAAATGAGAAAACTATTTTATATTTTTTTGTCAGTAACCCTTGCGACAAGCTGCACATCGCAAAACAAAATACAAATCAAAAACCTTAAAGGGTTCGAAATTTCGGCTGACTCCATAAACAAATTTCTCGAATCACGGATGGACTCACTAAACATTCCCGGGCTTTCCATTGCGCTTATAAACGATAGCAACGTAGTATATCATCAAACCTTCGGCTATGCGAACCTTGAAAAAGAATTGCCGGTTACCGACAAGACGATTTTTGAAGGGGCTTCGATGTCGAAATCGGTGTTTGCATTCTTTGTGATGCATTTTGTCGAAGAAGGTAAATTAGATCTTGACAAGCCCCTGTATGAATATTTGCCCTATGCCGATATTGCCCATGACGATCGGTATCAAAAAATCACTGCCAAAATGGTGCTGAGCCATCGGTCGGGTTTCCCGAACTGGAGGGAAAACGAAGAAGACAAAACCCTTAAAATCAAATTTGAACCCGGGTCCGATTATGAATATTCAGGCGAAGGCTATCAATATCTGGCGATGGTTTTGAAACAAATCGAAAATACAGATTGGCAGGGTTTGGAAAAACTATTCCAAGAAAAGGTTGCAAAACCCTTAGGCATGGAACATACCACATTCATACCAACGGCCTATACGATGGAAAACAAAGCGGAACCCTATAACAACCAAGGCCGGTGGCTTGATTGGAAAAATGATTACTGGTATAAAAAAGACAAAGGAAAATTTGTCGCTCCGGCCTCAATTCACTCCGAAGCGATGGATTTCTCAAAATGGATGGTCGCTGTCATGAATAAAGAACTATTGGCAGAAAGTAGCTATAAGGAGTTGTTCAAGCATCACTCGACCATATCGACATCATCTACTGGGCTAAATGTTTACTATTCGCTGGGGTTTATAACTGCAGACGACCCTTATAACAATACTTTCTTCCATGGCGGAAACAACGCAGGGTTTACATGCTGGTATCTCATGGATGTTGAAAAAGACTGGGGCTATGTACTTTTTACAAATTCGGAATACGGAGAAAAATTGGGGAACGAAGTTTGGGATTATTTTGAACGGGAATATTAGAATCAAAAAAACCTTCTCCAACGGTCAAAAGGCAAATTTAAATACTTAAAAATGAAAGAAAAAGAAATCATTCGGAACGGAGAAGGCGAAAACTATAATTACTCCCAAGATCACTGTTTTATCAAACTCTCTTCAAAAAGTACCAATGGCGAACTGAGCATTGTAGAAGATACCTTAAAACCAGGGTTCTATTTAGGAAGACACCATCATAAAATTATGACCGAAGTATTTTTCATTCTCGAAGGAGAGGTAGAATTAATCTTTGACGATGAGTCGATTACTGCCAAGCCCGGTGATACGATAACCGTTCCCCCGAATGTTTGGCATGCCGCACGTTGTGAAAAGGGAGGTAAAATGCTTACCCTATTTAAAAACGGTCAATTCGATCTATACTTGAAAAAATTATCGAAGCTATCCGATAGTGATTTTGCAGATGCTGAATTAATGAAGTCCATCTCGGCTGAATTTGATATTTATGAGGAATAAACACTTCCGATAGGCGGTGACTATTGGTTTTCCAGATAAGATATGGAAAAAGTCCTCTCTTTCCTGATAACTATCGGCTACTTTATACTGGAGAAGTTAAATGTTAAAGTACGCTACTCGGTAGTAAAGTTTTTCGAAATACGTAACGAATTTCCAATTTAATCGTCAAGTAGACAAGAGATTTCCGCTCCCCGCCTACCGGTCGGGTAGGTTCGCGGAAATCAATACCAATGAAACTAAATCAAAAATGAAAGCCTTTACCAAATCAAAATACGGCGGTCCGGAAGTACTGCAACTAGAAGAAGTCGCAAAACCTATGGTCAAAGCGGATTATATTTTGGTCAAGGTCATGGCGAATTCGGCCAACCCGGCCGATTGGCATATTTTAAGGGGGAAACCCTTTTTTGCTCGGTTCTCGTTTGGTCTGTTTAAACCCAAGGATAAAATTCTCGGGGCCGATTTTTCGGGTGTGGTCGAAGAAGTCGGCAACAACGTGACCGATTTCAAGGTCGGCGACCGTGTTTTTGGGGAGTCCCTTCAAGGTGGTGCCTTCGCGGAATACATTTGCGCGCCCGCCAAGGCTTGCGCCCGAATGCCCGAAGAAGCGAGCTTTGCCGAAATGGCCAGTGCGCCTATAGCAGGATTGACCGCGCTGCAGGCCCTTACTACCCATGGAAAACTCAAAACAGGAGAATCGGTTTTTATCAACGGATCTTCTGGTGGTGTCGGGCATTTTGCGGTTCAGATCGCAAAAACGCATGGAGCCAAAGTCACAGCGGTCTGTTCGAGTAAAAGTGCCGATTTTGTAAGAGCCTTAGGTGCTGATGAGATATTCGCCTATGACCAATACGACATTCATCAACATCAGGGAACCTACGATTTGATCGTGGATACCCATGGCAATCTTTCGTATGATGACTACAAACGTTTGGGGCAACGAGGTGTGATGGTCGGTTTTACGACCATGGGGCATATGTTCTCGGTACTTCTGAAAAAAGCCTTTGGTAAATTCAACCTGACCCAATTTACGGCCCAAGCCAACACGGCGGATTTGGAAATATTGGCATCTTTGATCCAAGATGGTAAAATCAAACCACATATTGAAAAGACTTATCCGTATGAGAAAATTCCAGAAGCCATAGGTTATATCGAGGCCATGCATACCAAAGGAAAAGTGGCCATGGTTTGGGAGGGCCAATAGGAACTTTAATTTCTTTAATCTCTGCAGGAAGCGTACCGAAGCGATGAAAAAGGTATTTTCTGAATTTCCGTGGTATTTTTCGTAATTTAAACCACTCCCCCATTAATTGTTGCTCCTAACATTACATTTGAAACAATGAAGAAATTAGCTGTCTTCGGTGGTATTGTGGGGCCAATTCTTTTTGCCGTGGTGGTTACGATTTGTGCGAGTTTGCGAACCGACTATGGCCATTTGCATAATTTTATCAGCGAACTTGGCGCAACCGAAACAGCAAACGAATCACTAATGAATTTTTTTGGATTTGTGCCGTCGGGATTACTAATCGGTCTGTTCGGTCTTTCGTTATTTTTGCTTCTTCCCAAAAAGGCAATACCAAAAATTGGTGGGCTCTTGATTACGGTCTTTGGACTCGGCATGGCCGTCGCCGGTCTTTTTTCATGTGATGCAGGTTGTCCGCCGAACGGCTCAATGGAGTCCATCATTCATGATAGGGTTTCAGCGATTACTTTTGTTTCAGCTATTGTCGGTATTATTCTATTGGGATTTTCATTTCTAAAAATAAATCAGTTTCAAGCCCTAGCGAGTTATTCGATTGTTTCGGGAATCATTTCCGCGGCACTCTTGGCCATCATGATCAGTTCATTCGAGTCGAGGAACTTTACAGGTCTCTGGCAACGGCTGCTTTTATTTTCAATTTTTCTATGGATCTTTCTAGTTGCTCTGCGGGCTTATAGAGGATATGGACGGTTCAAGACCTTTACATGGTGAACTCGTTTAAACAGGGGTCTTTGTAAAAAGCCTAGAAGTCATAGACACTCTTCTCGCTCAAGGTTGCTAATTTTCAGTAATTAAGTAACCAAGGTCCTAAAACCATCGTCATACCAATGTTGCACTATTTCAACAATTAAAATCACTTCCATGACGAAAATGACCTTGTTACGATCCGCAACTTTTTTGACACTATTGGTTTTCTCAACCGCAGCTTCATTACCGGTGGTTGATTTCAACCCCAATGGAATCATTCGCCACGATACCGAATTGACAAAATATAGGGAGCTTGGCAATCGACCCGAATTCAATTGTGTCGGGCGTTACTCTGAATCCTTAGAAAGTACCGATTATGCCGTTGGAGTATTGATAGCACCGAAATGGGTGTTGACCGCGCAGCACTTTGTTCAGGATACCTCTTTTTGGAAATTCGGAGATACCTTTTATAAAACAATACGGATAATCAAACACCCCGAAATCAAAACCGATTCAGAAGAAACGCAATGGAACGGATGGGACATGGCCCTAATCGAACTTGATGAACCTGTTCTGGATATCGTACCGGCCAAACGCTATTATGGAAGTCAAGAATTGGGGCGGACAATCTCAAAAATCGGATATGGGTTTATCGGAAACGGTAAAACGGGCATGGACGACCCAAGAAAACAAGAAAAACTAGGTGGGCAAAACGTTGTGGACGCGATTGGCGGCACATTTGAAGAAAGGGAATTCAGTATCAATGTAATGGTCTGTGATTTCGATAGCCCTGACACTTCGCGGTTCAACCATTTCGGTTCTGCCATTCCCCTTGAACTCGAAATCGGGGGCTCGAAAGGAGACAGTGGCGGAGGCATATTTATGAACGACAATAGACAACAAGTTTTTGTGGGAATCGTTTCTGGAGCACTGAACCGCGAAATCAAATACGGGGCAGTTATGGCGTTGACCAGGGTATCTAAAGCGAATGAATGGATCGATTCTGTAATTAGCGAATAACTCCATATTTTTATACCTCGTACTTTATATCGTTTTCTTCATACATCATATTTCTCTGGTTCTTTTGGTTTCATAAGAAGTAAATAGTGTCATTTACATCCGCTTAAGAAGCATCGCCATTTTCATTATATTTACATGTACCCAGCTGAATACGTTTGGTACGCTGCAATCCTCTAAACCAAATAGAATATGTACACAGGCAAAGTATATCGCCCATTGGAAATGGTAAAATGGACACGTTTTGAAACGTTTGTGTTCATCTTGATTATCGGTATATGGGTTACTATTTACTATTTCTTGGATATGGCATGGTTTCGCATTCCATGGACGCCAATGGCATTGATCGGCACAGCGGTGGCATTCGTTATCGGTTTTCAGAACAATGCGGTCTACGGTCGTATTTGGGAAGCCCGGAAAATATGGGGAGGTATTGTGAACACGTCACGTACGTTCGGGGTTTTTGTACAAGACATGCTTACCAATGAACATACCAAAGAGAATCTATCGGCTGCAACCCTCCAACAAGAAATAAAGGCATTGACCTACCGCCATATCGCATGGATGACCGCCCTACGCTATGCCATGCGTTCAAAAAAGGAATGGGAAACTACCAGTAATCACAGAACCAATACAGAATGGGGTATACGCCCGCCTGAACATGATTTTCCTTTGGAAGATGAACTAAAGGAATATCTATCTGAAAGTGATATGGAATATGCGATGAGCAAAGGCAACCATCAAACGGCATTGCTTTATTTACAATCACATCATCTTCGAAAACTAAAGGAATCGGGCGTTATTTGGGAATTTTCATTTCTTGAACTCGAAGGGATTGTAAAGGAACTCTTTACCTTACAAGGACAAACCGAGCGCATCAAGAATTTTCCCTACCCCAGACAATATGCTTCGCTAAACCATTATTTTATGTGGCTTCTTTTGCTACTACTTCCTATGGCCTTGATTCCGCAGTTTATGGATATTGGAAAGGAAATTGCCCTTGTTCATCCGGTTTTGGGTAAAAATTTTGTTTGGTTTACGATTCCCATTTATGTAGCGGTCGCCTGGATGTTCCATACGATGGAGCGGATTGGTAGAACCGGGGAAAATCCTTTTGAGGGTACTTCAAATGATGTACCTATCGCTACCATTGCCCGGGGCATCGAAATAGATCTGCGACAAAATCTTGGAGAGGATGAAAATGAAATCCCCGCTCAGTTTCCTTCTAAGTATAAAGTGCAGTTTTGACCCCATGTTGTAAGGTATTAACCCATAACGGAAAGTTTAATACCTCGTACTCTGTATTTCGCAACTTGTACTTCTAACCTTTTACCTCGTATTTAATGCTTCAAACTTCATAATTTTTTCCCTCCTCGTGCAACTATTCTAACTTCGTATTGTCTTTTACTTTAAACGACCGCTAAATACGAGTTAATCTCATTGGAAACCGATATCCGTTTTACGCACCAGGCACTTGTAGAAAAATGCAAGTCAGGCCATAGCAGCTCGCAATACCAGTTGTATTCGCTCTATGTCGATGCCATGTACAATATCGGTATGCGAATGTTGGGCAATAAAGAGGATGCCGAGGATATCGTGCAGGAGAGTTTTGTATCGGCCTTTAAAAACCTGAGAGGTTATAATTACGAAAGTACGTTCGGGGCCTGGTTAAAACGTATCGTCATCAATAAAAGTATTAACTATCTAAAAGCCAAACGAATTCCGGTCGTACCGATGGAAGACCATGAATTCCACTTACAGGATGAGCCTCCGGAAAAAGCGGAAGCCGTCGACATCAAAAAAGTAAAGGTCGGCATTGGGAGACTTCCAACGGGTTATAAACAGATTTTAACCCTTTACCTAATCGAGGGTTACGACCATAATGAAATTGGAGAGATATTGGAGATTTCGACATCGACTTCCAAATCACAATACCACAGAGCAAAGAAAAAATTACTTGAAATCATAAAGGATTTGTAATGGACAATTTTGAAAAACATATACGCGAAAACACAGCGGAGTTCGACGACCATAAGGTCGACAAGGAAAAAATGTGGGCGAACATCGCGGGAGAACTAAAGACCGAAGCACCTAAAGTGATTCCAATTTGGAGGTCACCAGTGTTGAAAGTGGCCGCTAACCTACTCATACTCTTGGGCATTGCAAGTTTTGTTGCACTAAAGGTATTTGGTCCGACCAATGATGAAAGCCAATATGCGTCTAAAGAATTATTGGATATCGACATGCACTACAAAGGTTTGGTCTCTTACCAAGTACAGTTGGTAAACGATAATCCGAACCTGACGGAAGAGGATAAAGCTGAGTTTTTATCCTTTATGGACGAGCTCGATGCCGAATATGAGGAATTGCGTTTGGAGATGCAAAAAAACCTTGATAACGAACAGGTGTTGGAAGCCATTGTTTCCAACTACAAACAGCGGATCGAATTAATCGAAAAGCTGTTGAAACAGATAAATGATTCGAAAATACAAGATGAAAATTATGGATACACTTTGTAAAAAATTACTGGTGGTAGCGTTGACATTTGTCCTCGGGCAAGGTCTTAGCGCACAAGAGCAAGTATCTAAGAAGATAGAGAAGTCCTACAAAATGACCGATACGGGAGAACTGCATTTGGAAAATAAATATGGGAATATTAATCTTTATGGATGGGATAAGAACGAGGTTTCAGTGGTCATTTCGATCAAGGTCAACCATCGCAAAAAAGAGAACGCCGAAGATTTGTTGAAAAGGATCAGCCCCATAATTCGTGAAAACGACAACTATCTGGCAATCAGTTACGAAATCGCTGAAAAGAGCAGTGGTTTTTTCGCCAACCTTTTTGAAAAGGCGAATCCGTTTGATTTTAATCGCAGTAATATTCAAATTGATTATACCGTGTATATGCCTGCAAAGGCGGATTTGGATGTGACCAATACCTTCGGCGATGTAGTTATGGAGGGCTGGACAGGAATATTGAAAGCACATATCGAGCATGGTGATCTCTGGGTCAACGAAACCTTGAACAAGGCCGATATCGATGTCGAATACGGAAAGCTCAGGGCGAAATCAATAAACTACGGAAACCTTACCCTAAAGAACGGTGACCTCGATATGGAGGATGCCAAAAGCCTGCGTATCAATAGTAATGGCACTGAAATGTCAATCAATAAAGTCACGTCGCTTGAGTTTTATTCCAATAAGGATGAAGTGACCATCTCAGAAGTCGGTACAATTTATGGCACACTGAAGTTTACGACTTTGGAGTTGAACCGCCTCAGGACCAGTGTCGATATGAATATGAGGGTGGCCGATTTTAGGGTTTCCGAAATCTTGGATCCTAACACCGATATCGTCATTGAACAAGAATCATCAGAGGTCAATCTGAACGTGACCGGGTTTTCACATCGTTTCGAAGCAACTCTTGAAGAAGGCCTGGTACGGCTGCCAAAATCTTTTGAGAACATCGATTCTAAAATGCTAGACAAGGGCAAAAAATTACGTGAAATCAGGGCCACCTATGGAAAAAGCAAAGCAGGAAATATTTCCGTAATTGGAAAGAAAGGGGTGGTACTACTTAAAGAGCAATAATTTTTTTTGACAATAGTCAATGAGAAAAGTCAATGAAAACAATGTTATCGCATAAACTTTAATAATTTTTTTGATATAGATGCAACTTTTTTAAAAACAGCTTGTCTTTAAAATATCAATCAAAATCACACAAAATGAAAAAAACAACACTCGCTTATTTACTCTTGGTCTTCGGGGCCTTGTTCTTTGTCAATGCGCAAGAAGAGCAATCAGATGAAGAAGAAGGAGATTATGTAGAATTCAACGATCGTAATAACGTCGTGCACGGGGTCTATCTTGGTTTGAGTACCCGTTACGGCGAAATCAAAGGTAAAGACGCGTTTATGGCAGGTCTTAAAATTGCCTATGTCGCCAACCAACAATTCGAGGTCGGTTTCGAAGGAAATTTTCTCTATTCAGAACAAGATGTTTTCAATTCGGCCCTAGGCCGACGCGAAGATATGATTGGGGCTTATGGCGGATTGCATCTCGAACCTATACTTTTTGGAAAATCTAGGGTCAGTCTATCATTTCCTTTGCTAATCGGTGCAGGTGGCGTTGGATATATTGGGAACAATTTTAATGATGAGGACTATGAAGAAGAATTGACCGAAGATGATTTCGACGGATTTTTTGTGGCCGAGCCAGGTATTAATGTTCTCTTCAATGTTTCAAGATATTTACAATTGGAAGCAGGGATGAAATATCGATTGACCAGTCAAATCAATTTGGTGCCGGACAGTATCGACAGGCTCAATGGTTTTTCTGTTGGAATTGGAATCAAAGTCGGTGTCTTTAATATGGGAAGAAACCGATATAAAAAGAAAATCTAAGAAATTACAAATCATGAAAGATAGGGTTGTTTGGTTCGCGACACCGAAAAATAAAGTTCGATCAAAATATGTATTCGCTGAAGAAGAGCAGGTCTTTCTTAAAAAGAACTTGGGAAATTCGAGTGTAACGGAAGACCAAGAAGACGAATGGTGTCCCATAAATTTTCAATGGATTCCGGTCATCAATTTAGCGGAACGATTAAAATAAATCATAATTCATAAAAACGACCGTTGCAGAACGGGATCTAAAATCAATCAAAATGAAACAATCAAAAATTTTTATCGGACTCATCATCCTAAGTGTAGGATTATTTACCTCTTGCGACCATGATACCATTCGGGCATCGGATGAAGTGGCTTCGTTGGATTATTCCATTCCCGATTATTCGGAGTTGAAAATTTCCAACGCCTTTAATGCCTATGTTACGTTCTCGGATACCGAGGAAAGCATTCGTATCGAAGCCAACGATAATCTTCATGAGAAGATTATTGTCAATCAAGAAGGTAATGCCTTGGTCATCCGCTTAAAGAAGTTCACTAGCGTTCGTGGCAATGCTACTCTGAACGCTTACATTGTTACCAAAAACATTTCCACATTTGATATTTCGGGAGCATCGCGTTTGACCCTAGAAAATGAATGGATCGAATCGGATGCCAGGATAGACCTTTCCGGAGCCTCTGATTTTACAGGAGAGGTATCCGCAGAACGTTTATACCTTGATATGGCAGGGGCTTCAAGCCTGAATCTTTTCGGAGAGGCAACTTTCCTCAATGCGAAGTTATCAGGCAGCAGTAATGTTCGAGATTATGATTTGGAAGTAGAGGACCTAAAAATTGAACTTTCAGGTGCCAGTGACGCATTTCTATCGGTTAACGAAACCATAGATGTCAGGGCTTCCGGAGCCAGTGTTCTAAACTACAAAGGAAATGCTACTATTAATAACAAAAAACTTTCAGGGTCATCTGAAATTAGGGACCAGAACTAGTTTAAGCTATTTATGTCGCTTTTGAAGCTCTGCCTCGATATCTTTGAGAGTAAATCCTTTTGCTTGAAGTAAGATCAGGTAATGGAATAAAAGATCGGCACTTTCGTAAAGAAAAAGTTCGTCATTGTTGTCTTTCGCTTCGATGACCGTTTCTACTGCCTCTTCGCCAACTTTTTGTGCAATCTTATTGATACCCTTTTCAAAAAGGGATGCAACATATGACGTATCACCTGAACCGGCGGTGCGTCTTTGTTCTATTACTTTTTCCAATTGCGATAGGAATCCGAAGTTCGAAGTGTTTTCCTCCTTCCAACAGGTATCGCTTCCGGTGTGACAAGTCGGCCCAATGGGATTCACATAAATCAACAAGGTATCATTATCACAATCGTTTTTTATATCGACGAGATTTAGAAAATTGCCGCTCTCCTCCCCTTTTGTCCATAACCGTTGTTTACTTCGACTGTAAAAAGATACTTTCTTGGTTTCTTGGGTTTTTGCTAAGGCCTCTTCGTTCATATAGCCAAGCATCAAAATATTCTTTGTAGTGGCGTCTTGTACGATGGCCGGAACCAATCCGTCCGGGTTTTTATTGAAGTCTATTTTCATTTTTTTTGTTGTTGGTTGATAGTTACTGGTTGATAGCAGTTTTCAAACAACCAGCAACTAGTTTTAGACTCTCACAGGAATTCCCTTTTCCTGTAAGTCTCTTTTCAAATCGTTTATTTCTATTTCCTTAAAATGAAAAACACTGGCCGCCAAGGCCGCATCTGCCTTTCCATCTTTAAAGGTATCTGCAAAATGTTGCATATTTCCCGCTCCCCCGGAAGCGATGATAGGAATATTTAATTCTTCGGACAATCTGGCTAGCGCCTCATTGGCGAATCCGTTTTTGGTACCGTCATGATCCATTGAAGTAAACAGAATTTCTCCTGCCCCCCTTTCCTCTACTTCTTTAGCCCAAGAAAACAATTCAATTTCAGTCGGCACTTTACCCCCTACCAAATGTACAATCCATTCTCCATCAACTTGCTTGGCGTCAATGGCAACGACGATACATTGCGAGCCGAATTTGGCTACCAAATCATTGATCAATTGTGGGTTTTTAACTGCGGATGAATTAATGGAAACCTTGTCGGCCCCGTTCTTCAATAATATATCAACATCTTCCACAGAAGAAATTCCACCCCCAACAGTAAACGGAATATTCACTTTTTCAGCCACATGGTATACCAAGTCGGCCAATGTTCTCCTTTTTTGCTCCGTTGCGGAAATGTCAAGAAAAACCAATTCGTCGGCTCCTTCCCTACTATAGATTTCGGCGAGTTCTACCGGGTCTCCGGCATCACGTAAGTCAACAAAGTTAACTCCCTTTACGGTACGACCGTCTTTGATATCCAGACAGGGGATTATTCTTTTTTTTAACACTAGCTTTCTTTGTTTTTAATATTCAGGTCCGTTCCATCATAAAAACCCAAATCCTTATTCTTCAATTGTTTTACCCAGAAAGCGATTTGACCTGTATGATATGAATAGTGTTCTACTGCATGGATGATGATTCCAATTCCTGAAAATGAAAAACCTTGAACAGACCTGACTTTCAACAATTGCTCCTGGGAAGTATCGAAAATAACCCGTTTTGCAATCCCTACAGTTTCTTTTAGTTTGTTTAAAAGTTCGGACTTTGTTACACCTTCGCTCATCGAAAATTCCAAATCCCGATTTCTTACGTCCTCAGTTTCTCCCAAGGAGGAAATCACGTATTGAGTAATATTTCCGCATAAATGTAAAATCAAATTGGCAATACTATTCAGGGATGCATTGGGTTTTTGCCAAAGTTCTTCTTCAGAAATATCTTCCAGACTTTTCTGTATCATTCGCGTACTTTCGTCCAAACGATATAAAGCGTTTTTAACCAATTCTTCCTTCAACCGATCTTCTTTGCTCATTTTGATAAAATATATTTTTCCAATTGCTTTAAACTGATATGGTTTTCGTAAATCGCTTTTCCAATGATTGTGCCTTCGCATCCCATTTCGGCCAATTTGGGAAGTTCGTCAAAAGTGGATATTCCGCCGCTGGCAATTAGTCTAATTTCGGGGCATTCCTCTATAATTCGACAATACAATTCAAAGGAGGGACCTTCCAACATACCGTCTTTACTAATATCGGTACAGATTACATATTGAATTCCTTCTTTTAGGTAATCTCTGATAAATGGAATCAATTCTTCCTTTGATTCTTCTTGCCAACCCAAAACAGCTACTTTTTCATCCATAGCATCGGCCCCTAAAATGATTTTCTTCGCGCCGTAGGTTTCTAGCCATCTGGTAAACGTTTCTTTATCTTTTACGGCAATACTGCCCCCCGTTATCTGATTGGCACCACTTTCAAAAGCGATACGCAAATCATCATCCGTTTTTAATCCGCCGCCAAAATCGATTTGTAAATTGGTTTGGGCGGCGATTTGTTCTAGCACCTTGTGGTTGACAATATGCTTTGACTTGGCACCGTCTAAATCCACTAAATGCAAATATCGGATTCCGTGTGCTTCGAATGCCTTAGCGACTTCCAAAGGATTTTCGTTGTAAATCTTCTTCGTATCGTAATCTCCTTTTGAGAGACGTACGCACTTGCCTTCTATAATATCTATTGCCGGAATAATCCTCATTTTTTTTTCTTTAGCATCCAGGTTTCGGGATTTGGAATGCATTCAAAACCAAACTGTTCGTAAAGTCCGTGGGCATCATTCGTTCGTAATCCTATTCCATTAACATTTTTCAATTCAGGATGGTTTACAATCGTTTCAATTAAATACCTGCCTATACCCTTTCCTCTATATCCCTCATCAATAAATGCATCCATGAGCCAAGCAAAAACCACGTAGTCCGTTGCGATTCGGGCAAATCCTATTTGTTTGTCATCCGAAGTAAATACTCCAAAGCACAATGAATTCTCAATGGACTTCTTTACCAAATCTATACTTCTGCCCTTTGCCCAATAGGCTTTGTTTGATAAATATTGATGAATGAATGCAATATCAAACTTGGATTTATCGGAAGTTATATAGGTTCCGTCCATCATCACATATTCAAAAAATTATTTAAAATATGCTCTCCTACTCCCCCACTTTTCTCAGGGTGGAACTGTGTACCGTAAAAATTATCCTTTGCCAAAGCAGAACTATATTTTACATGATAATCGGTTTCTGCAATCGTATCGCTACATAAACCGGCATAGTATCCGTGAACCATGTATACATGTTCATTCTCAGAAATTCCATCGAAAAGTGGGGACCTCAGATTCGAAATAACGTTCCACCCCATTTGAGGGACTTTGACATCATCAGAAAATCGGACCACATCGACATCGAATAATCCGAGTCCTTCGGTGTTTCCTTCTGCTGAACCGTTACACATCAATTGCATTCCCAAACAGATGCCCAATACAGGTTGTTTTAAAGTGGGAATGAAATCGTGCAGGCCTGTCCCCCTCAGTTTTTTCATTGCCGAACTTGCTTCTCCGACTCCTGGGAATATTACTTTATCAGCCGAACGAATCTCTAATGCATCATGGCTCAAAATGGCTTCATCTCCCAAACGTCTTATGGCAAATTTTAGGCTTTGGATATTTCCGGCTCCGTAATCGATAATCACAATCTTCATAAAAGGTACGAGGTTAGAGGTACGAAATACGAAGTAATAAACGATAAATTCATCTTATTTTTAAATTTTGTCATTTCCGATTCTTTCGCGCCGTATTAATAGAAGCAACAGTAATCGCCAATAGTTCCTCTCCTTCCTTCTTTAAGCGATTTATCTCATCATGATTGGTGTCCATTATTTCCGAGAAGAGTTCCAACCAATAAACTGATTCGTCAGCCTCTTCTTCTACAATTTTTAGCTTGTTAATGAAATCCGCCGTCGACTTTCCTCTTTGGGAAGCTCTATAATTGGCCCCAACCGATCCCGAACATCTAATCAATTGCCGAACCCATGCATCGTATTCACGGGATCTAGGGATTTTTGTACATAATCTCCAACAGTCGGATGCAAACCTTCTCGTTCTAAATTTTAAATCTTGCATGGTATGGTATGTTTTAAACTTTGTACCTCTAACCTCGTACCTCTAACCTTTATAATACTCCCTTGGTCGATGGCAATACCATCTTTTCAACATCTCGTTTCACGGCCATTTTAATGGATTTTGCAAACGCCTTGAAAATCGCTTCGATTTTATGATGTTCGTTGGTGCCTTCGGCCTTAATGTTCAAATTCGCTTTTGCCCCATCGGTAAACGATTTAAAAAAGTGGTGGAACATCTCTGTAGGCATATCACCCACCTTTTCACGTTTGAAATCGGCTTCCCAGACAAGCCAATTTCGACCTCCGAAATCTATCGCAACTTGGGCTAGACAGTCATCCATAGGAAGGCAAAATCCATAGCGCTCGATACCCATTTTATTGCCAAGGGCTTTGCTAAATACTTCCCCCAAAGCAATTGCGGTATCTTCAATGGTGTGGTGTTCATCGACTTCCAAATCTCCATCTACTTTGATTTCCAAATCCATCTGACCGTGGCGGGCAAGTTGATCTAGCATGTGGTCGAAAAATGCTAATCCGGTTTTAATGTCGCTTTTTCCGGTGCCATCTAAATTCAATTTGATTTGAATGTCGGTCTCGTTTGTTTTCCTTCGGATTTCCGAAACTCGATTCTCAAACTTTAAAAACTCATAGATTTTTTCCCAATCATTGCTTTCCAAAGCGATGTGATTGTCAAGTTCATCTCGTTTTACGGTTATTTCACCATTGCCCAAATTCGTTTCATCATTGATGAAAATTCCTTTTGAACCCAAATTTTTGGCTAATTCCATATCAGTTAGGCGATCACCGATTACGAAAGAATTCTTCAAATCATATTCCTCGGAAAAGTATTCGGTCAACAATCCGGTACCTGGTTTTCGAGTATCTGCATTCTCATGCGGAAATGTCCGATCTAAAAACACCTTATTAAAAACCACACCCTCATTCTCAAAGGATTTCAAGATGAAATTATGAACAGGCCAAAAGGTTTCTTCTGGAAATACATCAGTACCCAATCCGTCTTGATTCGTGATCATGACCAATTCGTATTCGAGTTCTTTTGCAATTTTACCCAAGAAGTAAAAAACCTTGGGGTAGAATATCATCTTTTCAAAGGCATCGATTTGCTCATCGAGCGTTTCTTTTATGATAGTACCGTCACGGTCTATAAATAATACTTTTTTCATCATAATTTTCAATAATGAATCCTGAAACAAATTCAGGACCCAAGGGTTTGAAGCGCATTTACCAATTTTATATTCTCATCGGGGGTGCCTATCGTAAAACGTAAGGTATTTTCACATAATGGCTGCGTATTTCTATTTCTTACGACAACTCCCATTTTCAGTAATTGATCATAGCGCTTATCGGCATCATCTACCTTCACCAGCAGAAAATTCGCATCAGAAGGATAGACTTTTTGAACAAAACCGATCTTCGGCAGCACCTTTATTAAAAGTTTTTTCTGGTCCAATATTTCCGATACCTCTGATTTTATACGTAACATATTGGAAACCCTTCG
Source organism: uncultured Maribacter sp. (assembly GCA_964351985.1). Taxonomy (GTDB): domain Bacteria; phylum Bacteroidota; class Bacteroidia; order Flavobacteriales; family Flavobacteriaceae; genus Meishania. The sequence continues at coordinate 37,534 of CAYGPR010000029.1, forward strand.
CATAGCGCGTGCCTGTGTCAATTCATTGACATTGTAAGGAGGTTTGATTTTATTCAATATGGAAATGATTTCTTCGGATGCAATACAGATACCCAATCGAATTCCCGCCATACCATAAGCTTTTGAAAGGGTTTGGGTAACCACCAAGTTCGGAAAATCGGATAATTTAGACATCCAGCTCTCTTTTTCCGAGAAATCAATATAAGCTTCGTCAATGACTATCAAGCCCATAAAACCTTTTAATAATTTCAAAATCGAACTTTCATCAAAGCTATTTCCTGTGGGATTGTTCGGAGAGCAGATAAAAATCATTTTCGTTTTTTTATCCACTTTGCCCAATATTACATCCACATTTGGTTGGAAGTCTTTCGTTATCAGTACTTCGCGGTTTTCAATGTCATTAATACCTGCTAAAACTTTGTACATGCCATAGGTCGGCGGTAATGTAATTATGTTGTCAACTTTCGGTTCACAAAAAGCTCTGAACAACAAATCCAAAACCTCATCGCTTCCATTTCCCAAAAGGATTTTCTTGGAATCTACTTTCTTCTGTTCGGCCAAAACCGACTTTAAACTGCGCTGTTGGGGGTCGGGATAACGATTGACCCCATTGTCAAACGGATTTTCGTTTGCATCAAGAAAAACCATCTCCGATCCATCTGAAACATATTCATCTCTTGCAGAGGAATAGGGTTTTAGGCTTTTTACGTTTTCTCTGACTATTTTATTTAAATCGAACATTGCTTTTTTCTAATTCCTTCCCAAGTTTTATTTGGGAAATGAGTTTTTTTGGAGATCCATTTTACATTGACCAAACCCCTCCGTCTCCAGACTGAAAATAGTCTGGAGCTACCTCCCCTTATTTTCAAGGGGAGGAGCTTTTACTTTCTTTTTTTTAAACTTTCTAATCGTAATGTTATTGCGTTTTTATGCGCTTGCAAACCCTCAGCTTCTGCCATTAGTTCAATGGCCTTACCTATATTCTGTAGTCCTTCTTCATTAATTTTTTGAAAGGTCATACTTTTCAAAAAACTATCGAGGTTCACTCCACTATATTGTTTTGCATATCCATTGGTCGGAAGTGTATGATTCGTGCCCGAAGCATAGTCACCGGCACTTTCCGGGGTATAGTTTCCGATAAATACCGAACCGGCATTAAGTGAATTATCAATAAAGAAATCTTCATTTTCCACACAGACGATATAGTGTTCCGGCGCATATTCATTGATTAAATCTACCGCCGTCCTATCATTTTCGACAAAAATCAACTTGCTATTTGCAATGGCTTGTTTTGCGATCTCTTTCCTTGGTAGTTCTTGAATTTGTTTTTCTACCTCAATTTCCACCTCATCTATCATTTCTTTAGATGTCGAGACTAATATTACCTGACTATCAATGCCATGTTCAGCCTGGCTTAATAAATCGGAAGCCACAAAGGATGCATTTGCAGAATCATCCGCAACAACCAATAATTCACTCGGACCAGCGGGCATATCGATGGCCACTCCGTACTTTGTCGCTATTTGTTTTGCAACGGTGACGTATTGGTTGCCCGGCCCGAATATTTTATAGACCTTCGGAATACTTTCCGTACCGAAAGTCATCGCGCCAATGGCCTGTATGCCGCCGACCTTGAATATTTTGGTCACTCCGCATAGGTACGCCGTATACAAAATTGCAGGATGTATTTTTCCCTCATTGTACGGTGGCGTACACAGCACAATCTCTTCGCAGCCCGCAATACGTGCAGGAACCGCCAACATTAAAATCGTCGAAAACAATGGTGCCGTTCCACCGGGAATATAAAGTCCCACTTTTTGAATAGGCCTTTTTTCTTGCCAGCATCGAACCCCACGTACCGTCTCCACCTCTACGTTATCCGTTTTTTGGGCGATGTGAAATTTTTCGATATTCTTTTTTGCCAAGTGAATGGCTTCCTTTAATTCCTGCGGCACCAATTCTTTGGCCGCTTCGATTTCAGTTTCCGTAACCAAAAAATCGTCCAATACAATACCATCGAATTTTTCGGTATACTTTTTTAAAACGGTATCGCCATCTTTCATCACCTCGTTGAAAATACCATCTACGATGACTTCAATATCGGCAACAGTTCGGGTAGGCCGTTTTAAAACGGTTTTCCAATTCTTTTGCTCTGGATTGTATATTTTTTGCATCCTTAATAATTTAAACAGATTCCCGCCTACGCGGGAATGACACAAAGTAATTTAGAGTACCATTTTCTCGATGGGACAGACTAAAATTCCTTCAGCGCCGGCTTGTTTTAATTCGTCTATGACTTCCCAAAACTTATCCTGATTGATTACAGTGTGTACTGAGCTCCAGCCTTCTTCGGCCAGTGGCAACACCGTGGGACTGCGCATGCCCGGCAACAATTTCAAAATGGCATCCAATTTATCGTTCGGGGCGTTCATCAATACATACTTTGATTGTCGTGCCTGCAAAACGGACTTAATCCTAAACTGAATTTTAGTGAGAATCTCCCTTCTTTCTTCGGATATTTTTGGGGAAACGGCCAAAACCGCCTCGCTCTTCAACATGACCTCGACTTCCTTGAGGTTATTTTTAAAAAGGGTGCTTCCACTAGAAACAATATCACAAATAGCATCAGCCAGTCCGATATTGGGGGCAATTTCTACAGAACCGTTAATGATGTGCAAATCTGCCTTAACTCCTTTTTTCTCCAAATAGTTCCGTACTGTATTTGGATAACTTGTTGCGATACGCTTTCCTTCAAAGTCTTTGACGGAGCTATACTTAGCAGACTTCGGCACCGCCAACGACACTTTACACTTCGAAAATCCGAGTTTTTCGGCAACTTCGATATCCTCTCCTTTTTCTATTAACACATTTTCGCCGATAATGGCAATATCCACAACTCCGTCTCGAAGATATTGCGGAATGTCTCCGTTTCGCAGATAGAAAACTTCAAGTGGAAAGTTTCTAGAATTGGCTTTTAGCTGGTCTTTTCCATTATCAACGGAGATTCCGCAATCTTTTAAGATTTTGAGCGAATCTTCATTGAGTCTTCCTGATTTTTGTATGGCTATTCTTATCTTGGTCATATCAACTAATACTAAAAATAAAACCCGCTTGATTTCTCAAACGGGTCGTAAATTATGTTGTAATACTACAATACATTTTTTACCTCGCTTGAGCGTGGGTCAAAAAATGATGATGTGTATTGTTATTTTTCATTACGCTGTAAATGTAAAACTTATTTTCAATTCTCAAAAACTAAATATGTCTTTTTATAGATATGGGTGTGGATCGCGATCCAACAGAAATTGATTTAATTATTACCTAAAATCAAAGGCAACCCGGAGTCTCCGCTACCTACGACAACTACTTTGGCATTTGGCGATTTCGAAAGTTCTAAAGTGGCATCGATACCTTTATCTTGAAGTATTTTATCCGTTAGTGATGCGCTCAATATTCTATTTGCGTCGGCTTTACCCTGTGCTTCAATACGCACTTTTTCAGCTTCCTTTTGTGCGGTTACCAAACGAAACTCATATTCCAAAGATTCTTGTTCTTGTTTCAATTTACGCTCAATGGCCTCTTTTATGGTAGGCGGCAAGGTTACATCGCGCACTAAAACCTCGTTCAACTGAATGTACTGGCCATCAACGATTTTCTTGGTCTCCTCGTAAATTTCAGCCTGTATTGCATCCCGCTTGCTGGAATACAACTGTTCTGGTGTATAACGGCCTACAACACTTCGCGCAGCGGATCGTATTGTGGGCAACAAAACTCGTTGCACATAGGCTTCACCTTTTTCTTGATGCAATTTTCCTAGAAATTCACGCTTTGGCTCGAACCATGCAGAAGCATCTAGTTTAATCTCAAGTCCGTTAGAAGATAAAACTTGCATTTTCTCAAAAACTTCTTGTTGTCTCACTTCATAGACATATACCTTGTTCCAAGGGGCAACAATATGAAACCCTTCGCCCATAGGTGGTTCATCTGTAACAACACCACCTCCAAAAGTCTTGTAAAGAACTCCCGCTTCACCAGATCCGATGGTAATGGCCGATTTTGATATTAATATCACCAATGCAATCAATACGAATATCACTGGTAAAGCAATTTTTGGTAATTTGTCCATTTTGTATAGTGTTTTAGATTAGTCCGTTATATTTTCTGATAAACCATTCAAGGGCAAGCGCAGCGGTAATTATACCCAACAGCCATCGAAAATCGATTAAAGATACGACATTTTCAGTGCCGCGCTGTATTGGTCTAAAGCGTTCATCATTTGTTACAAATTGAATCAGGGAGTCTATCTGGGATGGAAAAAATAATGCGCCCCCCGTGTTGCTGGCCAATAGTCCCAATTTTTTGTATTCACTTGATGCAAACTGTTGTTCAATGTCAAAATCGAGAATGGTAAAACTTCCTGATTTCGAACGATTCTCGCTTTTCTCGGTTACCGTAAAATTGTACTTGCCCGCTTCAAGACCAGCTAGGTTTACCTCGTAGAACGTTCCTTTCAACAGCATGGGAATTTCTTTTGAAACACCATTATTTATTCCCTTGAGATTTATGGAAAGGTTGGCATTTGAATCGAATATAAAAGCTTCGTCAAAATAGCTAGCTGAAATTTTGGCATTGTTACTTCCTTCATAAATAGATTCGTAATCAAGTTGCAGTCGTTCTTTTGCTTTGTTATCGGACAGATATAGCACCAATTTTCCAACAAATTCATCAAAATTTTTAAAATCTTGTTGGTCTCGATAACTTTGCATTCTCCATTTCCAAAGGTCTTCACCAAAAACGAAAGCTTCTTTTTGCATATCATTTTCAGCTACGAACATTAACGGGCTTCTCATGTCGGCCCCGCGTATCTGCATATTCATCAGAACATCCAATCCGCTATAACTTCCAACAAGCCCACCATCACTTTTGAGGGGCGGGTATGACTGAAAAGTGATTTCCGAAATGTCATATTTTGTAAAGCCCGAATTCAATTGTGGTGAAACTTCTTGAACGATTCCGTTGTCCTCAAAATTGTATTTGGTTTGAACCCCGCTTAAAAAATTCCAATCTGTATGTGTGCCACATACTGTGAACGAGTTGGCCTTCCTATTTTTAATATAATCGTATACCCCGTTGAAAGAAGCATTAGGTTGGTACAAAATGAAAAGGTCAACATCATCCAATTCTTTTGCTGATACGTTCGGATTCAGTACCGAAACCGATCGTTGTTCGTTACTTTCAATGGCCTTCGTCAAGGCACCAATATCAGGGTGCAACATATCTGAAATAATAGCCACATTGGTTTTCTCATCGATGACTTCAACGGCGATATTTTTTTTATTGTTTATTATGTTTCGCTCATTATCCACTTGAGAAACTATTACCTGAATCGATTTTGGTCCTACGGAACTGGCTTCCAACAGCGTGTTCAGAATTTTGGAATTGTTTTGGTTCGAAAGGTTAACCCGCTCTTGATGGACCTGTTCTCCGTCTATGGAAATAGATACGTTTGCCGTGATGTTGCGCTCCCCCTTATATGCAATATAAACCTCGATCGGAAACTTATTTTTCAAGAAAGCATAACGGTTCGCATTGACCTGGTCTATACGCACATCTTCATATTGTGTAGTATCGCCCAATACAACCGGAAAAACAGGCATCTTCTTATTTCTTCCATAAAATGCATAATCTTGGCCAATTGTCTGATTTCCATCTGATAGCAAGACCACCACAGTATTCGAATTTGCATAAATATCATGTAATGAAGAAAGAGCTCCGGTAATATTGGTATTCGTCCCTGTAAAACTCAAGCTATCCGAATTTTTGAGATTGTTGGAAAAGCTATAGGTCTCCAACTCAAACTGATCGGATATACCGTTGTTTGTCATTAATGAATTCGTAACATCCGACAGAACAGCTTTCATATTTGCAACGGAAGAAGAGTTATCGGAAAGTACGATCAAGTTTGGTTTTTCGAGCGTATATGTCTGTCTCGTAAACTTCGGATTGATCAAAAGTAAAAACAGCCCGAACAGCGCGATAAACCTTAGAAAAGAAAGTATGATAAAGAGTTTTCCTCTTTTTTTTGTGCGGAAAAAGTACTGAAAAATTACAATCCCCAAGGCCACGATTACCGCAGCGATGATAAGTAGGATTGTACGGGTTTCCATAAAAGCAGTGTCAATTTAAGTATGGACCAAGGAATTCTTTAATCCTCACATCATTAGCGAACAACTCGGTACTAGGTAAGCATTCCACCATCAACGTTCAAAACTTGCCCCGTCACGTAACTGGATAGATCAGAAGCAAAGAATAAGCAAGCATTGGCAATATCTTCGGGCGACCCACCTCTTTTCAAAGGAATACCGTCACGCCAGCTTTGAACGGTTTTCTCATCCAATTTTGCGGTCATTTCCGTTTCTATGAATCCGGGTGCTATGGCATTGCAGCGAATATTTCTTGAGCCCAGTTCTAGAGCGACCGACTTGGTAAACCCGATCATACCGGCCTTTGAAGCCGCATAGTTCGTCTGCCCGGCATTACCTTTGACCCCCACCACACTGCTCATATTGATAATAGATCCTTTTCGTTGTTTCAGCATAGTTCGCTGAACCGCCTTGGTCATATTAAAAACAGACTTGAGATTGATCTCGATTACGGAATCAAAATCTTCTTCGGCCATACGCATCAACAAATTGTCCTTGGTGATACCTGCGTTGTTAATCAAGACATCGATTCCGCCAAAATCCTCCAAAACTTGCTCGACCAATTTTTCGGCATCCGTGAAACTCGCTGCATTACTCTTATATGCCTTTGCTTTCACTCCCTTTTCAGTGAGCTCCTTTTCCAATACCAAGGCCGGTGCCTCGCTCGAACTATAGGTAAATGCCACATTTGCGCCATGCGCTGCAAATACTTGGGCTATGCCCATACCTATACCCCTACTTGCTCCGGTAATGATTACATTTTGTCCTTCTAGAAGTTTCATCGATTCGTCTTTAGTCGGTTTTACCTCAAATATAAGTTTTGTTTCAATTAATGGCTAAAAAAAATCCCGCTGAATACGGGATTTTGCAATTGTTTTAACAGGATATTATCCCAACACTTCTTTTACTTTTTTTCCGATTTCGGCCGGTGAATCCACCACATGAATACCATGTTCGCGCATAATTTTCTTTTTGGCCTGGGCGGTATCGTCGCTTCCGCCAACAATTGCTCCGGCATGACCCATAGTTCTTCCTGCAGGTGCTGTTTCTCCAGCGATAAATCCTACCACCGGCTTTTTACTTCCGCTTTCTTTGTACCATTTGGCCGCATCGGCTTCCAGTTGCCCCCCAATTTCCCCGATCATAACAACACACGTGGTTTCTGGGTCATTAATCAATAATTCGACGGCTTCCTTAGTTGTCGTGCCAATAATGGGGTCACCTCCAATACCAATGGCAGTAGTGATTCCCAAACCTTGTCGCACGACCTGATCGGCCGCCTCATAGGTCAAAGTACCTGACTTTGATACGATACCCACATTTCCTTTTTTAAAAACAAAGCCTGGCATGATTCCAACCTTGGCCTCACCTGGAGTAATAACTCCCGGGCAATTTGGACCTATCAATCTACAGTTCCGATCCTTAATATAATTCGAAGCCTTGACCATATCGGCAACGGGAATCCCCTCGGTAATCGTGATAATCACCTTGATTCCGGCATCCGCGGCCTCCATAATGGCATCTGCCGCAAAAGCAGGTGGTACGAAAATAATCGTTGTGTCTGCGCTTACTTTTTCAACCGCTTCCTCAACGGTATTGAAAACCGGTCTCCCTAAATGCTCTTGTCCACCTTTTCCCGGCGTCACTCCGCCGACCACATTGGTTCCGTAATCGATCATTTGCTCGGCATGGAAGGTTCCTTCACTGCCTGTAAAACCTTGCACTATAATTTTGGAATCTTTATTGACTAAAACGCTCATGGGTCAGTTATTCGTTATTAAGTTAATTGGATATCAGGTCTTTTTAATCCTAATATTTTAAGTTTTGTTCTATGCGCAAAAATATGGGATTGCAAAGGATTTCTAAAGAAATCGGTTTAATTATTCTTCAAGTTTTTTTAATATGGATGGAATCTTTTTTATGTAAGCCAATTGTTTTAGCTTTTCCCTTGACTCTTCTATCGGGGTCCCGAAATAACTTTTACCACCTGCGACGGATTTGGTAACTCCCGTCTGGCCCATAATCACCGCTTTCTTTCCTATGGTTATACCGCTATTTGTTCCCACTTGGCCCCAAAGGGTAACTTCGTCTTCTATGACTACACATCCGGCTATACCCGTTTGGGAGGCGATCAAACATTTTTCTCCGATCACGGTATCATGTCCTACATGTACTTGATTAT
>CAYGPR010000030.1:0-45068 GCA_964351985.1 uncultured Maribacter sp.
GCCCTATCCGGTTTTTGCTTTACGTTTATCTGCCGGAACACTACAAAAACCGGACAGGATCCACGCGCAAAGTTTTGGGTAAGATTTGGGGGCTTTTGTGTGTCCCAAGAATTGTTCTTTTTATGGAACTAGAAAAAACGTAACGGTCTCTAATATGCGGTGTTACAAGCTTTTGCTCGGCATGACCGCTATATGCATTGTTAACCTTTCGTTATTATATCTTCAATATTGCAATTAAATAATTATTCTGTACAAAAAAATTATTCGGAGAAATGAGCTAGTTTATTTATCTCATATCTAATTCTGATTGAAGCCTAAATTCTAAGTCTTTCATGTTATTGTAAATAAAATTGGCCCAATCTATTTCTTGTTTTCGATTTTCAATGTTCGATTTGAGAATGTTCAAATATCTTTGATTACTTAATAGGCTTTCGTAATTATTTGGTTCCACACCTTGATCTTACAAATAAGGAGCACTAGTGAATTCAAAAAGCTCAGTCATTTCAGGTATTACGGTTTGGTAATAGTATTGAGTTTGTCTATTATCTAATGTATTGCTTCAAACCATTTGATACTCGTATAATTGTGAAAGTAAAGTCCTAGTAGAATCACTCTTTATAAAATTTAGTCCATAAGACTTTGCATTATCATATGGACCTTTTGTAAGCATAAGTTTTGTCCAATTGTTTGATTCCCGAAAATGTCTTGACAATGAATCATGGTATGGTAGATTTTCATTCAGATGTTTCAAAATAATTTTACAAGATGATTGGGCTCTTTGATTTAATTGAAGTAGCATTTCTACTTTGAAGTAATCACTTATGATTGCTTCTTTCAATTCTGTCAAGAGTTTGATCTCAACTTTATCAGCCTTCCGAGCTTCATTCCAATTATTTACACTCAATGCTAATAGAATCCCTATCATAACCAAGAAAATCTCTCCTATGGCATAAAGTGCATATTTTTGAAATCGATTCTCGACCAGTAATTTTTGTCTAATTTTCCGAAAGAATTTTATCATTAGTTTTTCTTTTATTTTAATTGGGCTAACTGTTTCGGCATGTGTACTCTTTTAATTCTCTTGTACCTTTTCTATTGGCTCTGGTTCAAACCAACCTTTTTTCATTTTAAACTTGACCCAAATGGCTGCGTAGATGGTAGCAATAAGTACCATAAGCCCTGCATTCATATATACCTGTAGCGTCATTTCTGGCGAAGGTGAATTATTCATTATCATATAAACCATTCCAATAATTCCAAGTATTTGGGGAAAAGGATACCATGGACTTTTAAAAGGGCGGTTAAAATCCGGATATCTTCTGCGTAATACAATAAGGTTTATATGTGAAATGACATAGGCCACCAACCAGATGGTAGCGGCAGAAATCACTAAAGTTAATATGATATGATCCTGTCCGCTGAGCACTATTGTTGGGATCATTATAAGTGAAGCCACAAACACAATAGCGACCCAAGGAGTATTTGTTTTGGGATGTAGGCGGGTAAACAGGGAGGGTAATTGTTGGTTACGCGCCATACCGTAAAGCATCCGCGGAATGGTGGCCAGGACTGTATTGATGGTACTGCAGGTGGCGGTAACGGCTAATATGGCCAATATTACTTTTCCTGATTCACCAAACAGAGCACTTACCAACACAGTATGGGGAATCTCAGATTCGGATAAAGCTGTTTGAGGAACGGTCAAATATCCCGCCAAGGCAACTAAGGAATATACGACCAACAAAACGGCTGCTGCCAGTATCATGGAGCGGGGTATATTTTTGCTGGGGTTTTTGGTCTCTTCTATCATTGGACAAACGAATTCCAATCCAAAAAAGGACCATAGTGCCAGCATAGTAAGAGACAGTACGCCAATATCCAGATCTTTTAGCCCTTCCAAAATGGACATTACCGATCCGCCCTGGGCTTCGCTTTGGGCTAATCCCGCAATGCCAATGACCAGTAAAGATACTATCATCAGGTAGGCCAGTAAATTCTGAACTTTTGCAAAAAAGTCCACCCCTAGTATATTCAGGAAGGTCAGCACTAGGATAACAAGCCAACCTATTTGGGTAAAGGACTCCGGGAACAAGGTATCCAAGACAGCTTCCAATAAGAATAGTTCTGCGGGCAAACCAAAAAGTGCCGGTGCCAGGTATCCGGCGATTGTAGCTATAATTGCGGGCATATGCCCTATCGCCACCTCCGTGTAGGCACTAATACTTCCGGCTTTGGGAAGCATAACTGCCAATTCGGAAAACGTAAATACATAACAGAGCGTCAGAATAAATGCTACAAGAAGCGCAACAAAAAAGTCATCTCCTCCCAGACCCACTCCTTGCAGTATACTAATAAATACTATTTGAGCAACTACAACTCCCACGGCAATGGCGAACAATGAGCGGAGGCTCAGAATTCTTTTTAATGCTCCCGGGTCACTTTCAGAGGTCTTCATCTTTGTAATTTTAAGGCATAGATCATCAACCCGCTGTCTTTGTTGGAAATAAAGCCATCTGACGAATATGGCTCGTTCTGGTTGGCATCAATCTCTTTTGCTACTCTTTGCTTATTTCTAAAAGGAGAGAAATATATTCGAGCGGATCCCAAAGCTTCACAGGCAGCACCTGTCCATTGATTGGTACCGGTTATCATCATATATTCATATCCATGCTTCTGAAAATATTCAAAAGAGGCTGCAAAAAGCTCAAAAGTATGTTCTGAGGGAAGTTCGGCGGAACGTGCAATCATTGCTATATATCCTACTTTCCCGGAGTTAAGGGCATCCTCGAAATCGGGATACTTGTCAACAAGCGCATGAATAGCCGAATGTTCATGCTTATGGATAAAGTCCAGTATTGGATCTTGATACGACATCATAGCGGTAATGAAAGGGTCATCCTGTCTTAGTTCATCTTCTTGGGAAGGCAGCGTAATGTTCAGAGCCCCACCAATAGGTTTGGAATGCGTATCTGTGATCATCAGTGAATGGCGTAAAAGATCTTCGTTTATCTCAATGCTACCGCTAGGTTGTGAGGGATCTGTTAGCATAATTAGGCGAATACACCAAAAAAGAATGTTTTCGGTAGTCCAAGGGCCAAAGGCATCCTTGCCAAAAGCATCCTGGTGCTTAACATCCATTATTTCATCGGGAATCTTTTGTGAGGGATGTACATGCCTGTTCATAGGCTCATTAAGAGCAAATGATTGGGCAATGATTTGAGCTAATTCCAAAATCTGGGATTTGTCAAATCCATCTAGTGGAATTGTGGTGTATTTGTCGCTGCGAAAATTACTAGCCAACTCAAAATCTACCAGCGGTAGTTCTTTTGGAAGTTCAAATAGTCCATGGTGTTGAGTATCGTCAACTGTTGGATAATTGCAGCGAGGTAGTCTAAAAGGAGCGGTTGGTTGAATCATGCTAGGAAAAAGGTACAAATAATTATTAGACTACGGCACCGGGTTAATTTTACCTAACAGTGGGTGCATACACTGTAGGCAACGAATGGAGCCTATGGATGCCAGGCATATTGTTGTACACAGCTTTAGTGTTTATGATTCAAATGGTGGTTTTTTAATAAGTCCTCGCCGAAATCGTTTTTCTTATCTCTAAATATTGTGTGTATATGGTCTCCTTTATGAATCCAACCCACATTATCATATTCTATTAAAAAGCTCGGCCCATTTATCACATAGTAATGATCCGTAACTCTTTGTCTTCCTCCAATCCAACCAAAATAGATAACTTCAATTCCGGGTTCCGACAAACTCTTTTTAAATTCATGGGCATATTCCTCTTCCAAGTTTGATAGATATTCGAAAATAAGCTTGTGAAGTTGGGCTTTCTGCTCTTCTGTAAGTTCACTTCCTTTTATTCCCTGATAATTCAGCAATCTTTTCCCGCTTTCAGGACTGGTCAAAACATCTTTTGGCACTTCTTCTGAGATAATTGCAAGCTCTAATTGCTCTGAACTCAACATATTTATTAATTGTAATCCATAGTCCTCTTCCTTGCTAAGTATTGTAAGACCTGCAATCTCAGAATATCTTACGAGAGCAGGATCGGACCCTATAAATAGAGGTGTAACAGAAACCTTATCATCAATTACCGTAACGTTTAATGATATATGATGTCCTTCAAACTTCATGGCCCATTTGTCTTGTTTGTTTGGGTCACCCCAAATCGAAATGAAGTAATTTCCTTGCCCCCAATTGAGGGTTCTAATAAATTTAATATCCTCTTCATTTACATCTCCTTCCTCATGTGCTATTTCATATATGTTTAGCAATAATCCATCTAAATGCATTATTTGAGTGGTTTTTAAATAGCCCTGAGAACTGAAAATTGTCAGAAGAAGATTATGAAATTTTATTTTGCTTTTTCTTGATAATGCACCATACCTCAATCCAGGACGGTTTGCTAAACCAATTGGAAGATTAGTCCACTCCGTTCGTTTGAGGTCTTCAAATTGAAATGCAAGACTATCTTTTTCTCTGCTATTTAAAGTAGATAAGAATTCAATTGAAGCTTCCTTAATGTTTTCATCTTGGCTATAAGCCGCAGAAATCATTAAAAGCACAAACAGGATTGTAATATATATTTTCATTTTATTTAATTGTACATAATAAAAGAATATAGTTTTAACCAATATATAAATAAATGATTATATCCTGTATGTATGAATCTCTTCTTGGCAGATTGACATTCCTTAAATAGGGCCCATTTATAGGACTACTTTGTTAATTCAAAAGACTTATTCCCCGAGTGTCTCAATCGTGGTCTCTTTTAATTGTCCTGTATATTCACCTTTTATGGGATACTTTTTGCTTTCTAATTACAACAACTGTTTTCTAAAATGTAATTAAATTACCAAATATGTAATTTTTTCGTATCTTTACATTTTAATTTAATATAGTTAGTTCAGTGCATGTCATTTCATTTAAAAAGCTAAGGGAGTATTTTTCGAAAGAAACCAATGCTAAAGTGGCCTTACAGGATTGGTATAAAAAAGCAAATAAAGCCGAATGGGATAGTTTTGCCGATTTAAAGAACACTTTCAATTCAGCTGACGGCGTTGGAAATGGTAGGTTTGTTTTTAACGTCAAGGGAAATCATTACCGAGTTGTTGCCATAGTACGATTTAAGTTTAAGAAAGTATTGATTCGATGGGTAGGCAATCACCGGGATTACGACAGAATAAAGAATATAGATAAGTTATAAAATTATGGGAAAATTAATAACACATGCAGCATATGTAAAAGCGAATCTTCGCTTAGAAGAGTTGATAGATGTCGTGGATGATAATACCCCAACTGATGACCCTTTAGCAAAAGAATTTCTTGAGATTACCGATATTATTGAGCAGTATGAAGAAATACATTTCCCTATCGGTTTACCAACCTTACAGGAAATGATTGAGCTACGTATGTTCGAGATGGGTCTGAAACGAAAAGATTTAGCAGCACTATTAGATACAAGTGCTTCAAGAATCAGCGATTATTTAAACGGAAAAAGAGAGATTACTTTAAATGTTGCCAAAGCGTTACATCAAAAATTGAATATCGATAGCGATATTATTCTTCAATAAAAACAGCATGGAAAGCATCAACCTAACAAAAGAAAGCAAAAGTGTTCACCTATTTTCCACCTCGAACGCCCCTACCCCAATGTTTATGGGAAAAAGAAAATACTGCATCGGGAAGTAGTAGTTCATCCACATTTAATAGGCTTTTTGCGTAGCGACAACCCCTACCTAAAACATTACCAGGGCATCAATTTTGCTTAAACGATGATTCTATTCGACGTCAAAAGATGACAATACATTTTAAGAAAATTCGATACTGTTGTTTTTTCACATAGAATGTTATACATTTCAGCCCTTTCTCAACAGGTTCAATTTTTTTATTCTCTCCCCCAGAAATTCAGTACTCGTAAGAAAGTACATGGCATGAAGAAAATTATTTTTGCAATAATCAGGTATTCTGGGCTCGCTCTGCTGTTTAGAGAAGTGGTACAGCGTAGAAAAGTTACTATTTTACTACTGCACGATATTGGTCTCGATACCGCTAAAATGACATTTGAATATCTCAAAAAAAAATATAAGTTGATTTCACTTGACACTTATCTCGATGCTGTCAAAAATAAAACCGAACTGCCCCCAAAATCAATGGTCATCACTTTTGATGACGGGCATATCGGCAATTACGAGTTGTTACCTATCATAAAAAAATTGAATATCCCGGTTACCATATTTTTATGTGCAGCGATTATTGATACCCATCGCCAATTTTGGTTTCAACATGAAGGACTCCCCATGTCAGCTGAAAAATTAAAGAAGGAGAAAAATGACGAGCGGCTTAAAATTCTAAGAAAAGCCGGATTTGACAAAAATCATGAATACGATTCTGCTAGTGCCCTACAAAGAAATCATATCGAAGAAATGAGGGCGCACGTCAACTTTCAGGCACATGCGATGCACCATCCTATATTTCCGAAATGCGATGATGAAGAGGTTCGCAATGAGATTTTTGGTACTAAGGAAGCACTTGAGAATAATTTCGGACTGCAAATAAACGCTATCGCTTACCCCAACGGGGACTATTGTGAAAGAACTATACGATTAACGAAAGAAGCCAAATACCAATGTGGTTTGACGGTGGGATATGGTTTTAATGACCATAACTCAGATTTGTTCACTTTGAAAAGACTTGGCCTTCCAGATTCTTACGATAAAAACGAATTAATTGGCAAAGCATGTGGTCTTTGGGATTTTATTAAAACCCGAAACGGTCGCAAACAGACGGTGGGTAAAACTGAAAAAGTCGTCAGTTAATGATTATAATTGGCCAATACTGCCAAACATTTTTTGATTCTACCATTTATTTCTCCTGTCTCAATTTTCTTTTTTAGAATTGTAAATCACAAAGTCATTGACTGGTGATCAAACCATGTCCACGCCCCCCTAAATGCATAAAAGGAACGATAATCAAAACGGCGCCAATTATTCCACTTTTAAGATGTTGACAGAATGTGCATTTCATCGATCATAATACCATTCTAAGGGGATTATTTTCAAATAAACTTCTATAGTTACATCTTTGAAAAATAAAAATGGGTAAGCGCAAAATTACCCTGAAGAATTACTGTTAAAAATCGAATTACATTTATATTTGCCGACTTTTGAAAGAAAGTATTCATCTATTATTTTTTTTCTTGCTCCAAAACTGTCCGCCATTAACGAATACCATTTTATTTTTTTAACCAAACCAAAACCGAAATATGAGCGTCTTAGGTCTGCTCTTACAAAATCTTTCCGTTTGTGCTGTAAAGTCCATTGACTTTTCGAGGGCAAAACCTTTTTTCTTTATTATTTCGAGTTCAACACATAGCGATAGATCGTGAAGAATTCAGACCTCATAATTCCTATTTCTATTGCCATAAACTTGGCGATAATAAATGGTCTGCTATATCTATTGACACCTGAAACCTATCTGCATTCTTTTCATATCATCTATTATAATGTGGCCTGGTTACTCATTACATATACGCTTGACTTCTACCCTACCGATCGAAAAGAAAGGTTTTTGACCAATTTCGAAAAGATGATAAAATTGTATGCCATTTTTGGTTTCGTCTATTTCTCGGCCTTTGGTTTCAACCAAAATATGTCTTTTTCCCTTTCATATCAACTTCTTGTATTTACGATTTTGTGCTTCTGTCTTTCCGCCTACCGTTGGTTTTTCTTTTGGGCAAGGCGAAGATATAGAATGCTTGGGGGCAATTCGGTAAATGTGGTCGTCTTAGGAAAAGATACCAATTTGAAAAAAATGCGTCAAATTTTCGAAGATTCATATTTGGGGTATCGCTATAAAGGGTTTTTCGACAACAGGTCCTATAAAAGGGCCGATTACCTTGGGCCAATCGAAGATAGCTTCTTGTACATGCTTGAAAATAGAATTGACGAGATTTATTGTTCGGTATCAAAATTTACTAAGAATGAGCTGGACAATCTCATCGATTTCGCCGATAACAACTTGATTAAATTTAAAATTATACCCGATAACAAAGAGATTCTTACAAGGGCCATGAGCATCGAGCGTTATGGTAGCCTTCCTATACTGAACTTAAGAAAAGTTCCGCTAGATACTGATTATGCCCGTATTACGAAGCGTATTTTTGATATCTTCTTCTCCCTATTCGCAATTATATTTATTTTATCCTGGTTGACACCCTTATTGGCCATTTTGATCAGGTTGGAATCTTCAGGGCCAATATTTTTCAAGCAAGAACGCCACGGATTAAAACGAAAAGTTTTCTGGTGCTATAAATTCAGGTCAATGGCAATCAACGGTGAAGCAGATACAAAGATGACCACCAAAAATGACATGCGCGTTACAAGGATCGGTCGATTTATGCGTCGAACCAGCATCGATGAACTTCCACAATTTTTCAATGTGCTGCTAGGCAATATGAGCGTTGTGGGGCCTAGACCGCATATGATGTTCCACACCGAAGACTATGAAAGCTCCGTAGATAAATATCTAGTTCGGCATTTTGTAAAGCCAGGAATAACAGGACTGGCCCAAATAAAAGGCTATAGGGGTGAAATACTTTGCTCTTCGGATATTAAAAATAGAACCCGTTTCGATATTTTTTATGTGGAAAGATGGTCTATGGCTCTCGATTTAAAAATAATTGCGCGAACGATCTATAACGCCTTTTCTCAAGAAGAACGGGCCTATTGAGTTTTTCGGAAGATTACAACAATATTCACTTTGATATATTAAGTTTTAACAAGATAGTGGTCATTTATAGTAAGAATTGACCGACTATCCGATTTTTTTTGTAATCTATTTTAGTATGGGCAATTTTGTACTTTCGTGGGCAATTTTAAGAAACCAAGAATAAAAAATTTGCAGCTATTATCAAAAGAATTTAAAAATGAACTATTTCTCCAAATTAACCAAGTGTAGTCGTAATCTGGCAATCCGTTCAAACGTTTCCGCTAGTATCGTATGTTTGACGATAGTCGTAGTTTTGACCTCATGTGGTAATATCAAGGATGCCACCTATTTCAATGATATTCAAGATACCACCTTTCCATACAATATGGAAAGTTTGGAGCCTATCTTACAGGCGAATGACATGTTGAGTATTACGGTAAGCAGTGTAAACCCGGAAGCGGCCGAAATATTCAACGTATCGAACGTTACTTCAGTACAATCGTCCACCGTATCTGGATCTACATCTCAAATCTCTGGATATCTCGTCGATCAAGATGGTTTTATTCGATTTCCTGTAATAGGAAAAATAAAGGCGGCCGGTAAATCGAAAAAAGCACTGAGAGAAGAGCTGACCAAAGAACTTGAAACGCGTAAGCTTCTTTTAGAGCCCATTGTTGACATACGGTATCTTAATTTTAAGGTGTCGGTGCTGGGCGAAGTTCAAAACCCATCGGTCTTGACCATTCCTAATGAAAAAATCTCGTTATTGGAAGCCTTGGGTCTGGCAGGTGATATCACCATTTACGGGAAGCGCGATAACGTAGTAATCATCAGGGAAGAAGGATTCGGTCTGAAGAATTTTAACCGGGTAGATTTGACCTCCAATGAAATTTTTAGTTCGCCGTTTTACTATCTCAGGCCGAACGACATTGTCTATGTTGAACCCAATAAATCGAAAGTGGCCAGTACGAGTCTAGCTACACAATGGGTTCCGGTTGCATTGAGTGCGATATCGCTTGCGGTAATAACAATTGTAAACTTTAAATAACAATATCTTGAATACAGATACAAATAGCAAACAGGGTTCGGACCAAAACCTATTCGGTCTGATTATTTCGCGTTACCTACCGTATTGGCCGCTTTTTGCAGTTTTGGCAGTTCTAGGTATACTGGGCGCATGGGGCTATCTAAAATGGGCGACCCCCATCTATGAGACCTCAGCGACCTTGATTATAAAAGATGAGAAAAAAGGAGTAGACGACCCCAACGTCATGGAGTCGATGAACGTTTTCGATTCTAAGAAAATAGTTGAAAACGAAATTGAGGTAATCAGTTCACGTTCATTAATGAGTGAAGTTGCGAACGATCTTGCACTATATGCACCAACTTTTGAAGATGGTAGTTTAAAAAGTCGTTCGGCCTATACCACTTCGCCAGTTAAGATTGAATTGAGGGAGCCCAATAAAATTCCTTTGATATATGAGGGAAAGCCCAAAAAGTATTATTTCTCCTTTGATGCCAATTCTAAACAGGTCAGGTTCGGAGGCAAATCATACGCCGTGGATACTTGGATTACCGATCTGCCCATGGGCGACATACGGTTTCTTTTGAACGAAAGGCAATTTGGCGAACCCAAAGACCTTTTGTACTTCACACTGACCAACCCAAAGGTAGTGACCATGGAATTATTGGACGACCTAAAGGTGAAGTCTACGAATAAACTTTCTACAATTATAAGTCTATCATATAAAGATGCCGTGCCGGAAAGAGGGGAAGATGTCCTCAACGGACTGATAATCAGTTATAACCAGAAGGCTGTTTCTGATCGCAACGCGCTAGCCGCCAATACATTGAAGTTTATTGAGGATAGAATGCAAAAGGTAGGTGACGAATTGGCCGATCTCGAAAAAGAAATTCAAGAGTATAGAGCCACAAAGGGCGTCGTTGATCTAAGTGAACAAGGTAGGCTCTACCTGAAAGACATGGGCGACTACGATCGACAAATAGGCGATATTAATCGTCAATTACAAGTTTTGAACGAGGTAGAGTCATATGTCGTATCCAAAAAAAATGAAGGGGGATTGGTTCCTTCCACGCTTGGCGTAAACGATCCCGTCTTGGCAAGATTACTGGAAAAACTATACGAAGCGGAAATTAAATATGCGAGGCTCAAAAAAACCACGGCAGAAAATAACCCGATCTTAGTTTCGATACGAAACGAAATCGAAAAAATAAGACCCAGTATTCTAGAAAATATCAGAAACCAGCAGAGCAACCTAAATGCCAGTTTAGGTAGTTTGAGCTACAATTCTGGAAAATCGAGTACAGCATTCAAGAATATTCCTGAACAAGAGCGCAATCTTCTAGAAATTACCAGAAGAAAAGGAATAAAAAGTAACCTTTTCTTGTTCCTTCAGCAAAAGAGAGAAGAAGCGGCACTGACCTACGCACCTAACTCAGGCGATAGTAGATTGGTAGATGCCGCGGAATCGTCTTTGTTACCTGTGAGTCCTAAATCCCTTTTTGCCTATTTGGCAGGCCTCGCTTTGGCGGTTACCATCGGAATCCTTTTCGTAATCTTCAAGGAACGTTTCAACAACAAAGTACTTTTCAGGTCCGAAATCGAAGAAAACACAAATTTACCTGTAGTAGCGGAATTCTCTCATTTAAAGAATAAAAATGAGAAAGCCCATCCTGTATTGTCATATGACCTTGGTGTACTGGAACAATTTCGACAACTTTGCGCCAAATTGGGGCTATATAGAAGAAAATCGGACAAAAAAAAGATACTTGTCACTTCGAGTATTTCAGGTGAGGGCAAAAGTTTCATTAGTTCTAATTTAGCCAATAGTCTTGCCCTTTCAGGAAAAAAGGTAGTACTGCTCGATATGGATTTGAGAAAACCGAATACTACGAACCTATATAATCTCGCGGCAGAAAATGGTTTGATTGATTATCTAAAGGGCGAGGCCAAGTTTAATAACATCCTGCACCCTTCAAAGGAAAACGATTTACTCCAAATTATACCTGCCGGAACCAAAGGTGGATATCATTCAAAATTGTTGCTGAACGGTAGAATGGAAATTCTTTTTGATTATTTGACCGATAATTTCGATTATATCGTAATCGATTCTGCCCCACTCGATTTAGTCTCAGAGGTAAATTTTCTGAGTGAGTTCTGTGACAAGACCCTATTTGTCGTGCGACACGGGCACACTCCGAAACGAATCATTCAACGCTTACGTCAATCGGCTAAATTAGCCCCGTTCAATGATGTCGGTATAGTTTTCAACGGCGTCAAAAAAAGGGGAATGATCAAAGGAGATTATGGATATGGCTATGGTATCGAATATGACTATAACATTCCCTATGGATCACGGATGTAGTTAAGATTACTATACAGTGCACATTGAGTATCTCAACATTTCGGCTAAAAAAAATATATAACAGCAAATTGTTCACCACGGCCTATTCTAGGCTCTTAAAAAAGCTTCCCAGATGCTTAAAAAATTACTGAACAATATTGTCTTCAGAAATTTTTCTTATCTGACCGTTAGCACTGTAATCTCACAACTTATTGCACTGGTCACCATCTTGAAAATTACCAGTATATTAAATCCTAATGACTATGGCCTGTTCACTTTTTTGATTGCGCAAGGGTCACTTTTATTGAAAATAGGAGACCTTGGCAATCGCAATATCGTAATCAGAACCGTGGCCCGAGAACCGCTACAGGCGAACGATCTTCTAGTAAACGGAGGCATCGTAAGGTCATTGGCCATCATAGTGCTCTTTTTGATTTATGTCGTCTACAATCATTTTCTAGGAAGCCTATCGAACGAACACTTGGCACTCATATTCGTATTTACGCTCATCAGTTGTTTTTCCAGTCTTTTTGAATTGATTTTCATGGGAAACCAAAAAATGTTTCCTTCTTCGTTAATCAACTTGGTTTATAGTGTTATTTGGTTTTTGATTATTTTCTTCATGCCCCAAAAGGCAATAGATATTACCATTATTTTTTCGCTCTACATTGGTGTAACCTTTCTCAAAGCAGTACTCTTTTTAATTTTTCTAAAATATCACGGTTTATTGATCGGTAGAGTGCAGAATTTTATAGTTTCGACTAGAGGGCTCATAAAAGAAAGTTGGCCCTACTTCGTGCTTATACTTATCATGCTGCCGCTGACCAGTCTTTCCAATAACTTTTTGGATATAAATTCAGACAACCAACAAATAGGATATTTTAATTTATCACAAAGGTTAATAGGCCCACTTTCATTGATCATTACGATGATGTTGACGGCGATTTTTCCAAATTTATCGGCGCTTTGGGTCAAGGATAAAATAAAATTCAATAGTTATCTGTCAAAAGGATTTCGATTCTTCATGTTGGCATCTATGATATTTTGTTTCCTTTTTACCTTATTTGCAAAAGAAGTGGTTGTACTACTTTTTCCTGTTGAATATCTTCCCGCGGTAGCGGTATGCCAAATACAGGTCTGGTATTTGTTCCTGACCTCGATAGACAGTCTCATCGGCGTGATTCTCGGTGCTGCCAATAAAGAAAAACTAATTCTTAGGTTCGGTATCGTTTACTTTTTTATATGTACCCCGGCTTTGTATTATGGCAGTAATTTTGGGGCCTTAGGGCTCTCTTATAGTTATGTCATCTCTTTTGGGGCCTGTTTGATATATGTATGGATAACTTTTAAAAGAACACTCAGTTTAGAACTGAAACACAATAGCTTTATTTGGGCCATGGGCATACTTTTGTTCTTGATTTCATATTTCATACCTACCAGTATGGCATTGGGCTACAAGCTCTTGTTATCAACGATCATATTGATGGGCATGGCAACATATCTCTTCAAATCCTATAAATCGATTCAAGTAAAATGACGAGGAAACTACAAATCATATTCATTTCTTTCTTGCTTCTGGTTTCCATAAAGTTTTTCGATGCCCAGTTCATCGATGACTCGTTGATTAACTATGCACTGTATCTCTTTACCATTGTGGCGGTTGCGATATCGATTCCATATATCGTTCCTAAGAATCGAGGGTTCGTATTTGTAATACAGTTATTGCTTATCTCATTTGTGGTCTCTATTTTCATGGCCAATATTTTTTGGGACCAAAGCCTAGTTCAGAGCATCATTGCGACGGCCCCTTATTTGGTCGTCATTTTCTTTTTCTTTTTGTTACAGGTGAAATTCCCTGTAGAGACCCTTGAGAAAATTATCGTCGCTTACGGTGTGCTATATATCTTATTATATTTTTTCCAACTAGCGAACGCACCAACGGTTTTGTTCGGAAAGTCGTTATGGGGAGAAGAGTTTACCACAACAAGGGGTATTGTTCGTATTATTTTTCCTGGGGGAGGGATTTTTGTTTTGACCTCTTTTGTAGCGGTCAATAAACTGACTTCTAAGAGCGGGCATCAATGGTTTTGGTTTTTAATGGCCCTTTTCGGCATTCTGATTCCGATTCTGCAGGTTACCCGACAATTTATCGCAGGCATACTTTTGCTCTATTTATATCATGCCATCCGCAATTTCAGCATCACGAAAAAAACACTCATTCTAGTCACTTCCGTTATTGCCGTAATTATCGTTATGAACTTGGATATTCCCGTAATCGAAGGCCTGATCGAATCGACCCAAAACGATGCCGATGAAGGTGGCGATTATATACGGATATTGGCGGGCGAATATTTTCTATTCGACTTCTCACCAGAAACGATACCTGCAATTTTTGGCAACGGGGTGCCCTACACGGGGGTTTCCAATTACGGTATTTTTGTCGATATGCTCGGCATAGAGCAATACTATTTTCTTTCGGATGTCGGACTTATCACGGTCTATGCCCAGTTCGGTGTCTTGGCCATTTTGGCCTTTGCCCTTATCTGGATTATGAGTTTTATAGTTTCCGTACCTAAGGACTACTATTATTTAAAATACTATTTATGGTTTGTGTTAATGACGAGCCTAACTTGGTATTCGACATACCATCAAGATTATTTGTTGATAACCGTTTTCGTATTATACATGTATCAAATGGTCGGATATACCAGACGTGCCGGGCCACTGCAACCACAACCTAAGGAGAATAACGAGAAATCTATCTCATCCAGACAAAATGGCTGAAATGAAGAATCCTGTTTTAACAGTGGTAATGCCCATTTACAACGGAGAGCGTTACGTCCGCGAGGCCATCGATAGTATATTGGCGCAGACGTTTGACGATTTTGAACTGATTATAATAAATGATGGGTCGACCGACGGATCTTCGGATATCATAAAATCGTATCAAGATAGCAGGATCAGGATTATCAACAACAAAAAAAACCAAGGCATTCCATATAACAGAAATTTAGGTTTAAAAGAGGCAAAAGGGGCTTTTTTGTGCTGGGCCGACTGTGATGATCTAAGCCTTCCCACAAGGTTTGAAAAACAGTTAGATTTTCTGAGCAAAAACCCTGACTATGGCGGTTGTGGCACATGGCTGGGAAGATTCAAAGGTTCGCACACCTCTAGCATTTTAAAAGCTCTCGCAAATGCCGAAGATATCAAGGCGTCATTGCTTTTCAGACCCGCTACCGTACCTAATGCGACGGCTATGCTCCGTATGTCGGAAATCAGAAAACATAATCTTTGCTACAACACCGAACTACCAATAAGTGAAGATTATGATTTTGTATTTCGCTGTGCACAGCACTTAAAATTTACCAACATTCAAGAGCTATTATATATGTACCGTGATTCGGAGACCAGTATCATGAAACAATTCGAGGCCCTTGAAGAGCGACAGTATCAAATACAGAAAACAATTTATAAAAGAGCCCTTGATGGCCTGGGCCTCAATTATTCGGAAGAGGACCTTAGAACCTACCAGTCGATTTGTTCCGAAAAAATATTTGAGAATTTCAACGAATTTACCGCAGCATACGCATTATTGCAGAAGATCGAAGCGGCTAATAATGTAGCAAATATTTATGATAGAAAGAACCTTCATAAGGTTCTGGGCAATCAATTCTTCTTCTTTACTAAAAAAGCATCAAAATTCGGGTTTAAAACTTTTTGGTTTTTTCTACGAAAATCAATAAAAAAAAGCTGGCCGGTACTATCTCAAAATACTTTAAAGTTAGGTATTCGATGTGCCTTAAAATACGATAGGTTCGAATTTGACAAACCTTATTTCAGTCATTAAAATGAAAGAAAAAAAGAAATTGCTCATTTTAGGTTTTTGGCAGTTCGGTTATACCACGGCGGTCTTTAAACACTGTGAATTTTCTCGTGATGAATTCGATATTACCTATTTAGGGTGGGATTATAAAGATCCAAAAATTGAGTTGCCCGGCGTTAAAGTCATTTACGTTAGTCGAAAATCTAATATCATTGTCCGGAACATAAGGTTGCTATATCATGCCCACAAAGAAACACAAAAAGGATACGATCTTGTTTTCGCAAATTACATAAAAGGCATTTCGTTGGTACGTTTGTTGAATCCAAAGACCAAATTTATCCTATATGTCATCACAATGGGCGTGACCTATTCAAAGATAAAAAGATTGTTTTTCGATATGGGCGTAAAACTAGAGATGAGAGCTTTCAAAAACATCGTTCTTATAAATTCAGGACTCGCCAAAAAACTGAATGTCAAAAAATTCGATACCCTGACCATGGGCGGCAATTGCTTTTCTACAAAGACAAAATTGTTCGATAGGCTTTCGCTTTTGTATGTGGGTACCTTGGAAAATAGAAATATAATCAACTGCGTCAAAGGTTTTCACAAATTTCTCATGGAGCGCCTGACTATGAACCAAGATAAATCGCCACAATTCGTAATCATTGGCGATTCATCGCAAGACGAATTAAAAGAAATACGACACTACGTAGAAGAAAATAAACTTGAAAACCATATTTTTACGCCCGGTTTTGTATATCAAGACGATTTGCACCCTTATTTCGAAGATGCGAATATTGGCGTTGCCTACGTACCCATCACCCCTTATTTTCAGAACCAGCCTCCTACTAAAACCTATGAATATCTAGTTTCCGGGCTTCCTGTAATTGCTACGGAAACTGCCGCCAATATAGAGATCGTCTTGCCCGAAGCAGGTGAACTTATCTCTGATAATGCCGAATCTTTTTATAAGGGATTAAGAGCAATTGACCAAAGAAAAAACGAATTCAGTAGTGAAAGAATCAAAGAACTATACAAGGATGATACCTGGGAAAGGATGGTTCAAACAAAATTTATTCCTTTAATTCATAAATATGCAGTATAGAAAAAAACATCGGGTTTTAAAATTGCACCGGTAAGGTTCTAACGATGCTTTGAAAAAAAAGAAAAGTAAAATCATAGTTAGAAAGTCAAGTAGACGTTTCTAAGATCCCAATAGAACTTTATGTACCCTTTTTTCGGAAATATCTTCACATCGATTTGGCATGAACATTTTGCCAAGACATCACCTATATATAAATTTGAATTTATAGAACCCTTGTCTTTTGTGAAAAGTAGGTTTTCATTCGTCTATCATAGTTTGGGAAAATATGACACCAACGGTATATTCTATAGACTTGACAATTCAAAAAATGATTTTAAGAACAAAGTAGTCTTGCTATATGATGTACACCAACACCTTCATTCATCAGAAAACAAAGAAATCGGCAAGTTAAAGATTAAAAAAATTACCCAGTACGAGGGTTATATTAGTGACCTGTCAGGATGTAAAACCGCTGATGAATTTTTGTCCCAAAATTCCTCAAAAAAAACCCAAAACAACCTCAGAAAACATATAAGAAGATTGGAAGGTTGTTTTGAGGTCGATTTCAACGTTTACGGAGATAATATTTCTTCAAATCAATTCGAAAACATTATGGATTCATTCTTTTCATTACTAGAGAAGAGATGGAACTATTTGAGTAAGGACAATGACATACTCAAAAATAAATTATTCTATAAAAAACTGATTTACGAAATGCTCAAGACCAAAGAGGCTAAATTTTTCGTTCTTTCGGCGGATAGCGAGCCCGTAAACATTGTGCTGAGCTTTATAGCCGATAAACATCTATTTTTTGCTATTACTGCATTTGATTCAGATTATGCCAAATTCAATGTGGGGCATAATATGATCAAGAAAATGATAGACTGGTGCTTACAAAACGATATCAGTACATTGGACTTTTCAAAAGGTGCGTACGAGTATAAGTTAAGATGGGCCAACAAAACCTATAATTTTGAGAATCATATTATTTATGATTCTGGCGCATGGAAATCTTTACTCTTAGGAACTTGTTTGAACTACTTTTATAAACTAAAAGAATATCTGAAGCGAAAAAAAGTAAACGTGGTCTATTCGAAACTAAAACAGTTCTTTAAACCGTCGACCAAAAAGAATCTCCAAAAAATTGAAGTTTCAATGAAGGATATGGCAGGATCACAGGTTGATTTGGCGAACTTGCCCCTTTTAAGCAAAACTTCTGAAGCATTTGACCTTATACGTCCGACCATCTATAACCTAATTTACTATAAGCCACAAAAATTCACCGACATTCAAGTATATACTGCAAATGAAGAAAATACATTTATCGTCTCAGGAGAAAATATATTACAAAGGGCATTGATCAGTAAAACCGCCTAACCATTATTTTAAGTATGATTCTACACCTAGAACGTAAGTTCACTAGTCCTACCGAGACTTTCATAGTAAACCAGATCAATGCCCTGGATGCATTCGACCATAGCGTGTTCACGATTCAATATTTGGGTTCCCTAGAGGCGAACGCCAAGATTTATGCACCTTCAAAAACGTTATCCTTTGGCACAAAAGTCTTGAGAAAGTCGCATAAAAAGTACTTCGAAAACGAATTCGATAAAATCGCACCCCAATTGATTCACAGTCACTACTTGACCGATGCTGCTGTTTTTCTTCCCTTTACCAAAAACAAGAATATTCCTAAGATATGCTCGGCCTATGGCTATGACGTATCGGTAATACCACAAAAAATAGGACCGTTCGCCAAGTCGTACTATAAAAGAATATTCGATGAATATGATTTAATATTGCCAATGACCGAAGAGATGAAAAAAGATTTGGTCGAGTTGGGCTGTCCTGAAAACAAATTACACATTCATTACCATGGTATCGACACCAAAAAATTTGAAATGGACAGGGATTACGAACTGAGCAACGGTGTATTGAACCTTCTAACCATCGCCAGCCTCTTACCCGTCAAAGGCCATATGAGTGTTCTTAAAGCACTAAAAAAGTTAAATACGCATAAACCGGATATGAAAATCAAATATCACCTAATCGGTGAGGGATCTCATAAAAAAGAGCTCACCCATTTTAGTGAATCAAACGGACTTTCGAATCTCGTTCATTTTTATGGACCCTTAAAACACGGACCGGAATTTAATGAAAAACTGAAAAAGGCCGATATCTTTGTACACCCCAGTATCACTACAAAACAAAATGACAAAGAAGGTATACCTGGGGCGGTCGTAGAGGCCATGGCAAGCGGATTGCCGGTCATATCGACATGGCATGGCGGCATTCCATCCGTAATAAGTGATGGAACAACAGGTTTTCTTGTAAAAGAGCACGATTCGGATGATATTGCGGACAAAATCAAAATGCTGCAAAAAGATATAGGACTGAGAAAGAGAATCGGTGAGAACGCAAAAAATCATGCAAGAAAAAATCTGGATCTTTTTGAAAAAGCAAACCATTTGGAAGTAATCTATCACGATCTTATCAATAAGAAAAGGTAGCTGCGAAAAAATAAAATACTAAACCATTAAACCAATATGTGCGGAATCGCAGGAAGCATCAATAGTAGCTTGACAATGGCCGATATTGACCTAATCGACCATCGAGGCCCCGATTATAAAAACCTGATTCAAGACAAGTGTGCTGGCCATGACCTATTTTTAGGCCATACACGACTTTCGATTATAGACCTCTCTGAAGCCGGAAATCAGCCTATGTATACCGATTGTGGCGATTTCTGTATTGTCTTCAACGGCGAAATCTATAATCATAAAGAGTTACGCGTGAGATTGACACATGTAAAATTCAGGGGGCAATCGGATACCGAAACTATCTTATACTATTTAAGGGAATTTGGGATTGAGGGCGTAAAGGATTTCAACGGAATATTTTCTTTGGCACTTTTGAACAAAAAAGAAGGAAAAGTGTTTCTGGCCCGTGATTTTTTCGGTGTGAAGCCTTTATACTATTTTACTAAGGACGATAAACTGGTATTCAGTTCAGAAATCAAGATTATAAAGAACAATCCCGCTTACAAAAAAGAACTGGATTTAACGGCATTGAATACATTTCTTACTCTCCGGTACAATCCAGCACCACAAACACTTTTTAAGGGTATCAAAAAACTTCCGGCGGCCACCTATTTGGAATTTGATAGTAATACCAATATTACCTTATGTAACTATTGGTCTAAAAAACAAAAGGTAGATCACTCGATATCCGAAAAAGAGGCCGTATCGGAATACAAACGCCTGTTAGAGCAATCGGTCGAAAGACAACTCTTGAGCGACGTACCTGTAGGGCTTCTCTTGAGTGGAGGCATAGATTCTGCCGTCTTGGGCTATTTAATGGCAAAAAAATCGAGCCAGAAGATAAATACCTTTACCGTTGGTTTTGAGGGCGAAGGAAATTTCAATGAATTGGATGATGCCAAGGAAACAGCTCGGATCATAGGGTCAGATCATCATGAAATATTCATGAACCGCGAAGAATATATGGATTATTTCTACCGATCTTTCCATCATACCGAAGAACCTATTGCGGAACCTACTATACCAGCACTGTACCACGTTTCGAATCTTGCTTCAAAGCATGTCAAAGTGGTATTGAGCGGACAAGGGGCCGATGAACCCATGGCGGGCTACAAGAGATATCGAGGCGAAAAGTTCTTGACCGATTACAAGAAAATTTTATCTGTAATGCCGTTATCATTGCTTTCGAAGGCGTTTCCGAACAACAGTAGTATCGATAGAGGTGTCTATTCTTCTAAATTCAAGGAAGAACTCGATAGGTTTATTGCCATTTATACGCTGTTCGTTCCGGATCAAAAAGAAAAACTGTACAAGAGTGAAATAAACCACCTTATTACGAAGAGCCAACGACCTTTGTTCAAAGAACATTTCGATAGAACAGACCCAAAAGCCGACTCGTTATCGAAGTTGTTGTATTTAGACACGCGCACCATGTTGCCCGATAATCTATTGCTTTTCAATGATAAGATAACAATGGCGAATTCGATTGAAAACCGAGTACCTTTTTTAGATATCGATCTCATCAATTTTATAGAAAGTCTGCCGATAGAACTGAAGCTTAAAGGAAAAGTTACCAAATATGTACATCGAAAGGCCGCTGAACAGTGGCTTCCGGCGTCTATCATCAATAGAAAAAAGAGGGCGTTCGAAACCCCGGTCGGTATCTGGTTCAAGAAAGAGCTCTCTGAATCGTTGATCGAATTGATAGAAAGTCCGCAGTCATTGAGCCGCGATTATTTCGATATTTCTTTTATCAAAAAAATGATCCAGATGCACGTAGCACGTAAAAAAGACTATAAAAAGCACCTTTTTATACTTTTGTCGCTTGAATTGTGGTACAAGAATTTCTACAACCAAAACTGAGTTAATGGGCCAATGCTTTGAAGATGAGTGAAAAACAAGAAGTGAAAAAGAAGAAAATAATACTGATCTGTTCCAATGGCGGTCATCTGGCCCAGATATTGGAACTGAAGGATTTGTTCGTGAAATACGACTATTTATTGGTGACCGAAGAATCACCCACAACATTGCCTTTACGTGAAAAATATAATATCAAATACCTTAAGGCACGCTCTAAAGGAAAAAAAAGAGATCTAGGTTTTTTCTGGACGTTATTGGTAAATTCCTTTTTATCGCTTACCATATTGATTAGACACTATCCTAAAGTCATTATCACCACGGGAAGCCATACAGCGTTACCGATGTGTTTTTTGGGCAAACTTTTTATGGCGAAAGTGGTTTGGATATTATCGTTTGCGCGCATTAACTCCAAAGCCTTTTCGGCCGATATTGCCTACCCCATAGTCGATAAATTCATCGTACAATGGCCGGAGGTTCAAAAGCATTATAAGAAATCAGTCTATCTAGGCGGTATTTATTGATTAAATAAAAGGTATATGATCGTAGTGATGTTGGGAACCTTCCCCACCGAATTTCAAAGACCGCTGCTCGAATTGGAAGATTTATGCAGACAAGGAACCGTTGATGAAGAAATCGTGGTCCAAAGTGGGCATACTCCCTTTGAGAGTTCCTTTATGCAAATTCGACCTTTCATAGCACCTGATGAACTGACCGATATTTGTTCAAAAGCTAGATTGATCATATCGCATGCAGGAACAGGATCTTTGATAAAAGGAATAAAATTGGAAAAAAAAGTGATAGCCATTGCACGAAGAGCCAAATACAACGAAATGGTCGATGACCATCAGGTCGAATTGTTAGAAACCTTTGCAGAACTGAACTATATACTCCCTTGGAGGGAAGAAAATTCGTTGAAAGAACTTTTGAATCAAATCGATGCATACACGCCATCGCCCTATGTTTCGAAAAAAGAGGTTATTATCGATTATCTTGACGAGTACATAAGTAAATTATAGAATCTAACCATTACAAATAACAATATAAAAAACTAAAATAACCATGGTAAAAGTTGCTTTGATAGGAGCAGGAAAAATGGGAATATCGCACTTGGCAATCCTAGGGGCACACCCTGATGTGGAAGTCGTCGGGGTATGTGACACTTCAAAACTTGTCGTTGGGGCACTTCAGAAGTATAGTCCCTTTCCTTGCTTTACCGATTATAAAAAGATGATAAAGGAAGCTAAGCCCGATGCTGTATTCGTAGCTGTACCTACCAAGTTTCACTACACCTTCGTCAAAGAATTATTGAATGAAAATATTCATGTCTTTACCGAAAAACCGTTTTGTCTTTCTCCAGATGAAGGGCAGGAATTAGCGGAACTTGCAGAGTCTAAAAACCGTATTAACCAGGTCGGCTATCACAATAAGTTTATCGGAACTTTTAAAGAAGTAAAGCGACTGATAGAAAACAAAAGTTTAGGGGAAATTCAACATTTTGTAGGTGAGGCGTATGGGCCGGTCGTTCTAAAAAAGAAACAGGATACCTGGCGCTCCGACCCCTCGGAAGGTGGAGGTTGCTTGATGGACTATGCCTCACACGTCATTGATCTTATCAATGATATTTTGGCACCGGTAATCGTATCACAGGGCGCTTTATTGAAATCACTGTATTCCACGAACGTCGATGATGCCGTTTACGCATTGCTTGGACTTGAAAATAATACCACAGGTGTATTATCGGTCAATTGGAGCGATGAAACCTATCGTAAAATGTCAACTTCTATTACCATAATGGGGACCAAAGGAAAAATCGTTTCCGATGCGAATGAACTAAAAGTTTATTTCAAGGATAAAGACTGTCCAAAAGGTTATTCGAAAGGGTGGAACGTAAAGTATATCACCGATTTGACGGAACAAGTGGACTTTTATCTAAGAGGTGAGGAATACTCGGCCCAGATAGATTATTTCGTAAAGGCCGTCTTGGGAAAGGTCCCGAATACAATCAATACTTTTCGAAGTGCTTGGCACACCGACAGGGCCATTTCTATTATTAAAATGAATGCAAAAAACTAATATTCAGATGGAAAGAATTTTATACGGCGACAATCAATTTTTTGCGGTCAACCATATCTCCGATTCAAAATCTAGGGAGCAGGCCATACGTTTCAAGAACAACGATGCCATTATCAGAACATTGGACTACGCCATTGACGCGGGCATTAATACCTTTATGTGTACCACTCATGATAGAATCGCCCAGATCTGTGATGTGATTCGAGTTAATCCTGAAAAATATAAAGATTTCAAAATCTATCCGTGCATGCCCTATGCCCATAAATATGCGAATGCCATGACCGAACTGGGCATTGCAGGAACTATAAAGCAATACGTGCCCGGAAACTTATTCGGCACCATGTTCAAAGGGGGCAAGGCTTTTATTTCAAAGGACTACGTTTCTATCATGGAATTGCTCATAGACGCTGAAATGAAAATGTTCAAGGGCGTGCAAACGCCGGTGATCTTCCTGCAAAATGTAATTACAGATCTTTTATTGGGCTTGGGCATGGTAGACCTTTTGAAAGGATTTCATGATCATGTGGTCAAAAAATACAATGCCGAGGCGGGATTCATTACGATGAACATGCCAAAGTTATTGGATACTTTGGAAGGCGTAGGTATTACCAATCCGATTATATGTGCCTCGATCAACAAGGCCGATTTCAGAATGTCGGGTGGCAAGGACCTTTATGAAAAAACACTAAAAGAAAGAAAGTTCAGGGCCATTGCAATGCAGGTTTTAGGCGGAGGGGCGATTGCACCCAAAGAGGCTATAGAATATGTTTGCGGACTGCCCAATATAGAATCGATTCTTTTTGGGGCCTCTTCTAAGGCCAATATTGAGAATACAGTGTCAAATATTCATTTTTTCGATGGGCAGTAGCCAAAAGATCTGATAGGTAGAATGCTATGAATGCTCGAAGACGAAAATCAATGTAAGATTATTGATTGGTCTTGATTTGACCCATTTCTACGACTTCAAAATTTTCTACTTTGATAGTTTTCAATTCCCGAAGGTCGGCATTGTTCCAATTTTCATTGGGGTCACCTTTGAGATACATATCCATGCCAACATCGGCCAAAATCAGTCCGTATTTTTTCAAGGCCCTTAAAATAACCTGGTTCTCTTGGGAATAACCGCTTATATCGAAACTTTCCTTGAGTCTCAGACGTGCCCCAAAAGGTAGAAGGTGATTGCCTACTTGGCCCTGAACCAAATGTCGGGCCGGGTGAATATATCCTTCGTAAATTTTATTGCGAGACAATGTAAAGCGAATGGGGTGGTCGATTTCACCACTCTGAACCTCTGAATAGCGAACGAGAAGCGGAAAAATCGGTAGTCCGGCCGCATCGGCTGAGGTCCATCCTTCAGGCCTGAACTCCACGGTATTTAGATTAAAGACCGCGGCTGAAGAAGCTTCCCATCCGTTTCCGACTTGTTGGGCATTGTACAGTTCATAAAGCATTCCGTTATCAACATCAACACTGATTACATGTGCATCGCCGACAAAAGCTGCCTCTACGGGTGCATCCAAGGGAATCGGGAAAGGCCCCTTATCGCTTTGGTGCCCGTAATTACCATCCGTTCCATTGCCCCTGAATGTGATGGGCACTTTGGGCTGATCACTTCCGACAGTGACATAAGGAATTCCGATAGGTTCACCTTGGTAGGTTCCGCTTCCAAAATCCGCAAAAATATTTGTCTGAAGCCCTATATTTTCCAATATTACATCAGAATTTTCATCAACAGAAGCCCCCAAAACATTATTGTGTAAAGGATGGTTCTGCGGAAATATAGTAATCTCTTCCACTGATTTTATAGGTCCGGAAGGTGGTGGTTCTTGTTGACCTTCCTGTTCCGGCACTTCTTGCTGTTCTTCTTCTTGCTGACCTTCCGGCATGGTCTCTTCTTGAGACTGTTCTTCTGTTGTTCCTTCTTCCTCTACTCCCTCTTCCTCTGACTGACCTTCTTGTTCTTCTTCCTGCCCTTCCTCTTCTTGCTCATTTGGTTCACCCGGTTTTTTTCTTGATTCTATGATAGGTGCTTCAGGTTGCACGCTTTCAGGACCAAAAGTATCTTTGTCCTTCGAACAAGAACCCACCAAAAAAATTTGGAATATTAAAAAGATACAGAAAAGGGAAGTGGGAAAATTCATATTTTTTTTACTTGGGGCGTAACTAGGTAACGGGATCATATCCTACATATTTTGAGTGCCCCGTTCCAATAAATAATAATAGTTCGGTTGTCTAAACTTTATCCTGTTTAAATGAAACCAGAAGATAGTGCCTTATTTGATTGCCCTATCGGTACGTAATTTTGGTTCTAACCATAAATATCCCATCCCCAAAATAAAGATTAGAAAAAACCAAAACGGTTCAATGGGCGCCAAAAATTCTTTTTTGGTACTACTTTTCGATGCCTGCTGAAAATATATACGGTTCGCATCCATGGTTTGGTTCATACGAAGTGTTTCCCATTGTGTGAAATCGATTACATAATAATCAAATGTGGTGGTGTCTTTTTCAAAATTCAGTTTGTTCCATCCTTTTGTACGCGGATAAACAGTACCATTCCAAAGATTTGGTATATCCGGGTCATTGGCTAGGGTAATAGGACTTCCCACCTCATTTTCTACTTGTGGTTTCTTCGAAAAAGTCCTGATTTTAAACGGGTAAGGGTGATTTTGAACGGACATCATTTTGCCAGACTCCCAATGGGCATTGGGTATAACTTTTTTGCTGATATCACCAAGAATATCGGCCCACAGTCGTCTATAAAGATTTGAATGGCCTTCAAGAACCAATTGATAGGTATTTTTCAAAACCGTTGTACCTACCCTACCCTGCTCGAGTCTTCGGTATGCCGATAAAATATTGTTATTTGGATTATAGGCAGGTTCTAACAAAAACTCCTTGTCAAAACTATAAGGATAACTTTCCACTTTGATTTTCGCCCCTTCTTCCAAGGCGGATTCATTATTTCTATTGGAAGTAAAATTAAAATAGGATTTTTTCCCTTGCAATCGAAACAATTCTTCATCAGGCTGAATAAAGATGCCGAGTCCTTCTTGCTTTGCCGCGGTCACCAGTATTGAGAAAGCGTTTGAAGATAGGTTTCGGTACGAATTGGCATCCAGAATGACGATATCGAAGTTTTTAAGATTATCCGAAGAAAAACTGTATATCGGTGTTCGGGATCTACTGAAATACTCGAATTTATATTTTCCCTTGGTCAATTGACTTCTGACCATCACTTCGAGGTTCATTTCCGCTAAGTAGTTCTTCAGATATTTAGTCTCAAAAGACGGGAATTCATTGATGATCAAAACACGCAACGGTTTGTGTTCCACGACCTGAATCGGCAAGGGTTCTGAAGACAGGGTTGTGCCCGACGAATCTTTTTCGGTCAGGGCGTATACATATTTCCCTTCGACTTTCAAGGTTGTAGAGAGGCTAAATGTTTGAGTTTTCGAACTATTCAATTCTACCGAATCCAATGATGATTGCCCAGGGCCTTGTAAAATAATTCTATGACCCGGTTTCGGGGCGCTGTATATGCCCTGCACTACCAACTCAGAGTCTATCGCATACTTCTCTTCGTATTGCAGCCTTGTAATGCCTCTTGGAATTTTGGCGCCCAAATACGTAACAGATATATCATCAAACTGCCAGAAATCAAAAGGTGCGACTCCCGCACCAAGAATGTAAATTGAGTTAATGGAATCTAGTTCAAGGGGGTTAGGTCTGTTCATATCGTATCGGATTACACCCAGGTTCTCGTCCGATTCCAGAAGACTGTCCAATTTGTTTTGATCATAACCAGCTGTGAGTAAAACTGCCCTGCCCATTTCAAGAGTTTTCGGAATCGCAGGTCTGAGGGCAATAAGCGCAATTGAGCCAATGGTAATTAAGCCTGCTATTGAATTGACAACTATTTTTTGCTTTGAGGAGTTCGACCATTCCTTCCAGAAGAAAAATAGAAACAGTACAACGGAACCGCTAACAACGGGCCAAATCCAATTGTGGTTCATAAAAACGAACTCATTCATCATAGTTCTCCAATTCCTTTATCAAAATTTGATTGATTTCATCATAAAATACATTCTCCCCATTTGGTACCGCGTCCGACTTTGGAATTGCCATGAGCAAACCTTGTTGTACCTCGAGTAATGTTTCAGTAGTTATTTTAAGGTCTTCGGTCAACCACTTTAACTGTTGTAAAGTTTTTAAATACTTACCGGGTTCTGAAATCGCTTTTTCAGCTAATTCGTTACCTGCTTTTTCAAAAAGAGTTCTGTCCAACTCTGAAATTGAAATTTCATCGACCAAAATTTGTTGAAGTCTTTGAATTGCCCATCGCATATTCGGGTATGGCTTAGACACACCGATTTCTTCGATTTTTTGATAATTGACGACCTCATCGATATCACCTGTCAAACGAACTTCCTCTTTTATGGGCGGTGGATCGAAACCGATGCGGTGCACATAGATTCGTGCACTATTCTTGATCTCTTGAATCAGTTTTAGGGCCCGATACTGATAAGGCAACGATTCTATCGGAGTGTACAATCTCAGATACAGTTCCGCATCCCACATTTCAGCCATTGCTTGACGTAATTTGCTCTTCAAAGACTGTGTAAATAGGGTCGACTCTTCAGGGTCATCATGATTGTGTAAATAATCATGTAAAGGGTCTTCTGCTTTTTTATCCTCATCCGCATCTTGATGGTCGTGATCCACTAGATTGTGTTCATTGGCACCATCATGATCATGTGTGTATTCGGCCAAGGGGTTATCATCGTTTTGTACTTCAGTTTCTACTTCTTGGGTAACCTGTATTCCTGAATCGGCTTCATCGCCCATAAATTCACCATATTTAAGGCGAAGTGCTTTTTGGTCGAAACCCAACTCATTACTGGTAGCATTAAATGCTTGCTCGGTCAATTTTGATTTTTCGGCGATTAATTTTTCGGTATCTATGATCAATTGGCGCTGACTTCTGAAATAATCTGGCATCAGGTCCGCTCCAAGCGTGCCTTCGACCGCAAATTGATCGGATGTTGTATCCTTTATGACTGCAAAAAAGGTCTCGCTTCTTGTGGTATTGGGTTTTGGACGCTTCGTATCGGTCGCCTCGATATAAAAATAAAGCTCATCGCCCGGTTCCATTTTTAGCTCATCCAAATTAATTTTTTTGGATAGTTCAAGTTTTCTGCCGCCGGCCTTAATCGGATTTGCAAAGGGAAGTTTTTCTTCCCTAAATTTTACCGATTCACCTGAACCCTTACTTACGGTCGCTATAATTTGCGTGTTTTCAATTCCGTAATCATCATTGATCAAAGTCTGAAATTGTAAGTGTTTTTTTTCTTCTGACTCAAAGGATGAAAACGGGTCCAGCCCTTCGATCTCTATTGTGGGAGGTTGGTCCTGAATTACTTCCAACGCATATAAATCAGATACATAACTCGCCCCATCGCTGCCAACGAAACGAAAATTATAAAATCCGGATGCATTCAGAACCATGGTTTTGTAATATGAACCTTCTTTGAATTGCATCGAGAACTTTTCCGAATTTCGTTCGATAAAGACACTGTCTACATGATTATCAAAATCAATTTCCCACGATAGTTTGGATCCTTCAAGTGCCTGCACGTTCATTTTGGTGGTCGATAGCGGTTTGATTCCGGTATAAGTAGGATAGGATATGGTAACCTTCTGACCTAATAACTTGGGGGGTAGAGATTCAAGCGCCAACGAATCGGCCGGTTGAAAAGTGATCATATCTTTTTGCCCTGCTTTCGTAGCCTTAGATGTAAAACTATCGGCAAGATTAAAATAGGAAAACAAAAAACCTAGCAATAAACAGACTGCCGCAAATAGCGTAGCGGATTTCAGACCTTTTTTAGGTACGATGGCCTTGCTGTTCGTATGCAACGCTTCGATTACCTTTTGCTCTTGTAGCATTGCCAAACGGGACATTTGTTCTTTAGGGAGCAATAAGAGTCCCGAGCTATATTCAACGGCGTCCAGTTTTTTATCTATATATCCGGCTATTTTTTCTAAAGTTAATCGCCAAGGTTTTTTAAGAACGACAAATGCACCGGCGATGTTCAAGAATAGAAGTATTGTCAACCATGGAGAAAAATCCAATGCGTAGAATAAAATAGCACCTCCGAGCGCGTAAAGAAGAATCTCCAGCCAAACAAGTCGCTTCCACTTGTTTTGTAATTGGATCAGTATGTTTTTACCCGAACCCATCATTGCCTTCGATATTTAGCGATAATGCGTTCGGCCAAGAGCACGGTAACCAGAAAACTCCATAACCATGGTGAAATATCCAAAAGCTGGGAGCTCATTTTATCCTTCTTAAAATTCGAAACTATCGGTTGCAGTTCGGCTACGTCCATAACACGGGTATCGTACGATTCTATGGTATTCTCCAATCCGGGATGAAGATTTTGTAACGCCATTAATTGTTCTACAAAATGTTCTTTTACGATATTCTCACTGTTCAAATTACGCGTCAAATACCTAACATTGGCTGAATTACCGTGGGCAATCAGCGAAGTGCTTAAGCTGTCCAGTTGATAGATAAGGGCCTTTCCGGAATACTTTTTCAAGCGTTTTCTGCTTAACCAAACTAGATTTTCAATATTTGAAAGGTTCAAGCTATCATCGGTCTTTTTAACTTGAAGGTCAACTTGTCTATCCAAATAAGTACCCATGGCACGATATGCGGATTGAATAAGTTGCATCTGATCGGTCAAGCTATCCTCATAGACAATGGAGACTTTTATCGGGTCTTCTTTTTGTAAAGGGAGGGAGACGCTTTGTCCACCATCTTCTACCAAAACACTATCCCCGTCATTTGTAATTTTAATTAGGTCGCTATTCTTTGGTCCGACTTCCTTTGAGAAAGTTAAAAATCTAGAATCGCTAGAGACTTTTAAAAGTTCTATGTCATTCCCTTTGTCAACCGCTTCGACAATACCTTGGTGTGTTTCTCCTTCATCGACGCTGATCCAGTTTACGTTGGCCGAAATTTCGGGCCGCATCCCTTTTATTCCGTTCTGAAAAGCATTTGTGAAAACAACGATACTATCGGTTGCTATCTCTTCCATGTCCTTGGCCAATTGCCAATAGTTCGGCGTTGTCGACACGGTGTTATCCTTATTATCCCTTTCATAAGGGGGAAATCCCTTTTCTAATGACCGTATCGATTCTATTGGGATCGAATCCAGCAAGTTCATCAATCTGTCGTCAGAAAATAATGAGGGTTCTATAAGATAGGTAATCGGGGAATTTTTTTTAGTGTTCTTAAATTGTGGTCGGGCAAAGATCAGTGTCAATAGAATTATACTCAAAAGTCTAAGAATGAGCAGAACTATTTCATTTAGTTTGACACTACTTGTTTGTTTGGGGTTCAACGTTTCTAAAAATCGGGTACTTCCAACCTTGATGACCCTTACCTTTTTTCTGCTCCATAAATGTATAGCGATAGGAATAACAAGTCCGATCAGCGCCCATAGATATGTTGGAGATAAAAATTGCATACTATATCAACTTTGCACGTTGCTTTAAGAAAATCTGTAGGGCATTCTCGATCGGTTCCGACAAATTGAACAGGTGATAACCAATACCATTTGAAAGTAATCGTTCTTTTGTATCTGAAATCATAGTATTCAGTGCATCTTGATATCTACTTTTCATCGTTCTTGCATCTACCCTGATCCGTTCACCTGTTTCCAAGTCCTCAAAAATCGCAGGCCCCTTATATCCAAACTCCAGTTCGTCATTGCCCATGATGTGTAAAACGACGACCTCGTTACGCAAGGTTTTCAAACCCCGAATCATTTCTGTCAATTCGTAATGATGTTCATATAGGTCCGTAATAAAGAAAATCAGCTCTTTATGGCTTCTGTCATGAAGCTTATCCAAAATCGCGGGATTATCAGGCCACTTACCACGTGCATTCACCTGTATCAATTCATGCAACATCCGTTTGAAATGCTGTTTTTGCACCGTTGGGTTCAGACTTATCAGTTTCTGGTCGTTCACACTGAAAAGTCCTACGGCATCTCCCTGCTTTTGCCCGAGGTAGGATAATGACGCCACGAGAACCTTTACAAAGTCAAGTTTCGAAAGGCCATCTTCTTCATGCAACATCGATTTACTGGAATCCAATATAAATTTTACGGCAATATGTGTTTCGATTTCCGATTGTTTGATATAATATCGCCCCGATCGAGCCAACATTTTCCAATCTAACAATCGCATGTCGTCCCCAGGTTCATAGCCTCGATATTGGCTGAACTCCAACCCCGGCCCTACCCTTCTGCTTTGATTCAATCCCGATAGATAGCCATCGACAATGACTCTAGCTATCAGTGACAACCCAGCTACACTATTTATAGTTTCAGGTCTAAGTAATTGATGGTAATCTTTCACTTCTTGCTGATTGTTATATACTGTTTTCGGAAAATTGAATCGTCTTTAAAAGTTGTCGCGTGACTTTATCGGAGTCAATACCTTCGGCCTCTGCTCTAAAGTTTACAATAATACGATGGCGAAGTACCGGCAATGCTACATGTTCCAAGTCATCAAGTGTTACGGCCAATCGGCCCGCCTGAAGGGCACGGGCTTTAGCCGTTAAAATCATAGCCTGTCCCGCTCTCGGGCCAGCTCCCCAACTTACCCATTCCTTAACATAATCGTTGGAAGTCGTTCCTGGTCTAGTTGCCCTAACGACTTGGCTAACAAAGTTGATAAGGTCTTCACTTATCGGTATTTCTCGTACCAATTGCTGCAATCGCAAAATCTCTGCGCCGGTAATGACGGTATTAACGGATTCCTTTTTTGTTCCCGTGGTGCTTTTCAGAATAGCCGTTTCCTCTGTATCGGTTGGATATCCGATTTTTATGTAAAAAAGGAATCTATCCTGCTGTGCCTCTGGTAAAGGAAATGTTCCCGACTGTTCTATCGGGTTTTGCGTGGCGAGAATAAAAAAAGGTCTATCAAGGTTATAGGTCTTTCCTGAATAGGTCACTTCGAATTCTTGCATGGCCTCTAATAAGGCTGCTTGGGTTTTTGGAGGAGTTCTATTGATTTCGTCCGCTAAAATGATATTGGCGAAAATTGGACCTTTGTTAAATTCAAAAAACTTTTTGCCCGTACTATGGTCTTCCTCCAAAATTTCCGTTCCAATAATATCGGACGGCATCAAGTCGGGAGTAAACTGTATTCTTTTGAATTTCAAATCAATGGCCTGGGCTAAGGTTTTAATCATCAGTGTTTTGGCCAAACCCGGAACCCCCTCTAGCAACGCATGGCCGCCAGCCAAAAAGGTTATTAAAAGATGTTCTACTGTCTCATCTTGACCTATAATGACCTTTGCAATTTCTTTTTTCAAATCGCCGAGTTTGCCCGTTAGGGTCTCTACTTCCCTTTTTGCTTCCACTAATTCTTTATCCATTCAGTTTCTTTTTATGACGTAAGTGCATACATCACGATATTCACCCCGAATCGGGTATTATCTATTTTATACCACCGTTTGTTCCGAAAATCGTAGTCCCATTCGCAACCATAATCCTTATTACTGTACAACACCCCAATTCTTCCGTTGACCTCAATAGCTTTTAGGTATTCATGTACAAGGTCATCACCCCATCCGTTCAGTTCTTGCGAGGTTGTAGGAGGGCCATCTTCGAACTCGAAAAATATTTTATATAACTCGTGATCGTTCGGAATTTTTTTTAATCTATCCTGACCAAAAATCTCTTCCATTTGACGTTCGAACGATTTTGCGAATAATCCGTCAATGTCATGATTACAATCATCTACGAAAACAAATCCGCCGTTATTGACGTATTTTTCAAAATTCTCTTGCTCCTTTTTGGTGAACTGAACTAGTTTATGACCGGATAAATAACAGAAAGGACATCTAAATATCTCTTCACTACCCAAAGTGATAATATTTTCTTGCTTGTCTACCGCCAAAGTAGTGTATTCTACCAACGAATTCAGTAGATTGGATGGCATTCGTTGGTCAACATCCCAATCGCCCGATTCATATTGTAATCTTGTAAAGAAAAATGCGTTGTCGGTCATTTAATACTATCTTCTTCAGACAAA
Organism: uncultured Maribacter sp.; assembly: GCA_964351985.1. GTDB lineage: Bacteria > Bacteroidota > Bacteroidia > Flavobacteriales > Flavobacteriaceae > Meishania. The sequence continues at coordinate 33,583 of CAYGPR010000030.1, forward strand.
TGTGTTGTAGTCGTAAACCTCGGAATAAGTCCACGAGGCATTCGTAAGGAAACGATTTAAAAGTATCGAGACAAGCCTCGGAGCATTTAAATCTCGATTATCGAGTAAAATGAAAACTGGCTGCAATGAGATAATCAAAACAACCAGTCAACTTACTATTCTATTGGATTACACCGCATCCGATAAGCTGGTGAACGTAAAGTCCCTCACTTTCATATAGGGAATCAGATTACCATCTACCCTAACCTGTTTGCCAAGGGTTTCCAAATTATTGAGCATAATTATCGGACTTTCGTTGAACCTAAAATTTTTGACGGGATGTTTGATAGCGCCGTTTTCGATATAAAAAGTTCCATCACGGGTGAGCCCTGTATAAAGTAGTGTCTGAGGGTCTACCGACCTAATGTACCACAAACGCGTAACCAAAATACCCTTTTTAGTGCTTTTGATCAAATCGTCAAGGGAGGCATCTCCACCGGCCATAATGAAGTTACTTGGGTACGGAACCGGATCCACACCTTTTTGCTCGGCCCAATAACGATCATAAGCCAGATTTTTTACTACCCCGTTTTCTAACCAGACAGTTTTCTTCAATGGCTGCCCCGCCCCGTTCCAAGTCGAGGTAGGAACATCGGGATGCAACGGATCGGACCAAATTTGAACCCTTTCATCCACTATTTTATCCCCTAATTTTGTTCCGCCTTCCTTTGACATAAAGCTTCTGCCTTCATCGGCCTGACGTGCATCGAGATCATACCCTAGTCCTTCTAACAATCCCAAGGCGGCCGAAGGTTCGAGAATTACCGTGTACTTACCGGGCTCTATGGCTTTGGCCTCTCTTGACATTACAGCTTTATCTATGGCTATGTTTGAAGCCTCAGCAGCATCAAACTTTGAAATATCATTATAATCTCGAGTGACCCACCCTGAACCCGTACCATCATTCGTTCTCATGGTTACCGTAAAGTCAGAGTTCGTAGATTTATTGTATGCAAAAAGTCCGTTTGAATTGATCATAGCGTCAAAACCTGAGGAATCATTTAAGAAACCTGCGGCGGTTACATCTTTGGCCACGGCCGGTTCTATACTACTGTTGGCCACCTCCGCACGGTATTCGGGAGTGATTTTTGCGGTAGCTTCTATATAGTTTATAGATTTATCATACGTCTGTGGCCCCAAAGGCGCCATAAACTCAGGGTTTTCGGGAGAGAGTTTGGCAAGCTCCTCGGCCCTGGCCACAACCCTTTTTAAAGAATCATCGTCAAATTCATCTATGGTGGCCGTACCCGATCTTTTTCCGAAGTTGGATTGTACCACCAACGTCTGGTTCGACCGGTGGCCCGAAGTAGATACTGTGTTTCGTGCATATCGAATATTACCGCTTTCACTACCACTTAAATTTATTTCGCAAGCGTCGGCAGTAGAAAAACCCAGTGCCTTTTCCATTATTTTTCTTGCTTCTTCTTCTGTATATATTGCCATTGTATTATCTTTTTTTGGTGAAACTAGGAATTAAACGGTCCTACCTGTATTGATTACGTTGATATCGTTGAATCGCGAAGTAGAACTTCCGTGAGAAACTGCACTAACTTGGGAAGGTTGGCCTTTACCATCGAAAAAAGAACCGAATAACCGGTAATCACGCTCATCACATATTTTTGCACATGAATTCCAAAATTCCTGTGTATTTGATTGATAAGCCACGTCATTTAGCATACCTACGATTTCTCCGTTTTTTATTTCATAAAAGGCCGTACCACCAAATTGGAAGTTATATCGTTGTTGATCAATGGAGTAAGATCCCCGACCCGCTATATAAATCCCCTTTTCTACATCTTTGATCATTTCAGCAATGGAATAAGGTTCTTTTCCTGCTTCCAAAGAAATATTGGGCATTCGTTGAAACTGTACATCGTTCCAACTTTGGGCATAACAACAACCGTGAGATTCATTTTGTTCGATCATATTCACTTGATCCCGAATAGCCTGATAATTTACTAGAACACCATCTCGTATAATATCCCACTTTTTACATTTTACACCTTCATCGTCGAATCCGACGGCCCCTAATGATCCGGTCTGAGTCTTATCCGCTACTATGTTCACGATATCGCTTCCATACTTGAAATCACCTGATTTCCATTTGTCCATGGTAGCAAAACTGGTACCGGCATAATTCGCCTCATAACCTAACACTCGGTCCAATTCCGTTGGGTGACCTACGGATTCATGGATCGTAAGGCCCAAATGGTTCGGCTCTAGAACCAAATCGTATTTTCCTGGATCCACCGATTTTGCCGTCAGCATTTCTTTGGCCTGCTTGGCGGCCAAAGCAGCATCTTCGACCATATCGTAGCTTCCCCGGTATAATTTCATTCCTGCAACCCCTTCCAATTTCTCAGAAGCCAATCCATCCATATATTCGTATCCAAGACCCATTGGCGCACTCATGGCTTGTCGCGTTTTGAATTTTCCCGCGGACTGATCAACTGCGGTAACACCAAAAGTAGGCCAGATCCGATGTACATCTTGATCAATATAAGATCCATCGGTCGAGGCGAAATACTTCTGCTCGTTGACCATGAACAAAGCAGAATTCACAAAATTTGCTCCATTTTCGAGTGCCGCTGCATTCGCGCTCAACAATAAATCTACTTTTTCGGAAACGGGAACATCTTTAAAATCTTTCTTGATCGGGGTTTTCCATGAAACCTCACCATGTGCGGATACAGGTGCCAACTTTACAGGATCTTTTTGGAATTTAGAGTTAGCCTTTGCTATGGCAACAGCCTGTTCCGTAGCTCTCTTGATACCGTCTTCGGTAACATTGTTCGTTGAGGCAAAACCCCAAGTACCATTGGCTATTACACGAATACCTATTCCGAACGATTCGGTATTGACGACGTTTTGTACTTTGTCTTCCCGTGTGAAAACATACTGGTTCAGGTATCTGCCTATTCTGGCATCGGCATAGGTGGCACCCATTGATTTGGCCGTATTTAAGGCGACATCCGCCATTCGTTTTTTGACTATCGTATCCATACCAGGTGCCAAAAGCGCCTCAACAGGAATTATATTTCCCATCATGGTACTGGGTACCATCAAAGCGCCCGCACCAAGACCGGACAATTGAACAAAATCTCTTCTTTTCATATGTATATCTATTAGTTTTGAATTAGGCTATAGCACAAGATAAGCAAAAGAGTTAATTCTTTAAAGACACTAAAGTGCCTCTCCTATAAATTAGGGATAATTTTAACAGTATAGAGGTGTTGTCTTTTAAATGGAGATTTCTTGAGTAGCATACAAAACAGCGTTTGATAATTATAAAGTACCACATCTAAAATCTAATCGCATTGGTTTGTCGAGAAATAGTATTTTTGCTGTCAAACCAGAATCAATGCTCAGCATTTTCAACCGCAAAAAATATCTTGTTGACCTTCTCGAAGGTTTTGTAGATATGCACAACCATATTCTTCCAGGAATCGATGATGGTGCAAAAACTGTAGAAGAATCTATGGAACTGGTTAAAGCATTTGCTGATTTCGGGGTGCAAGACTTCATCGCCACCCCTCATATTATGCACAATTACTACCCAAACGATTCAGAGACCATTGGTAAATCGCTCGCGCTATTACGAAACGGACTCAAAATAAACCATTTAAAAGAAGTATCTATTAAAGCTGCTGCGGAGCATATGATCGACGCCAATTTTGAAACCCTATTAGAAAACGGAGACGTAATGCCGATGCAGAAAAACTATCTTTTGGTAGAGATGTCCTATTTACAGGCTTCCATTAATTTTGAAGAGGCGATTCGAAAAATAGCTGAGAAAAGATTTTTTCCCATTCTAGCACACCCAGAGCGGTATGTGTTCTTTCAAAATAGGATGAAGAAATATAAAGAATTAAAAGATAAAGGCATGCTCTTTCAGTTGAACATGCTCTCAATCAGCGAATACTACGGTAAAGAGGTACAGCAAACAGCAATGAAACTCTTAGAGGATGGACTCATAAACTTTATTGCTACCGACGTTCATAATATGAGCCAATTGAATAGTATAAAGCAAATAAAACTTTCAAAAAAATTACTCAATACGTTGGAACCGTTAGTTGAAACTACAACCTATAATTTTAGCTGATTAAAATTTCCACCACTTTTTAGTGGTCTTTCCGTAACCGTAGCCGTATTTTCCTCCATAACCAAGATTAGAATCTTTGACATCGTTTACGACAAAGGAAAGTCCTTTTAATTTTCCTTCCTTTTTCAGCTTTATAGGGAACTCCAGAACCTTTGTCTCGGTAACGCCTGCCCTGGTCACATAAATGATATGGTCTGCATATTCACTGATCAACAGCGTATCGGTAACTACCATTAGCGGTGCGGTATCGACAACGACATAATCATATTTTAGCGAAACCTCCATGATAAGGTCTTTCATACGTTCACTCATCAAAAGTTCAGATGGGTTTGGTGGAATCTTTCCAGAATATATCACATCGATGGTATTCGTATGGACAAGCATTGGATTGATAATATCCCTTGAGGTCATGGAATCGTCATATAGGTACTCTGTCAGACCAGCATCCTTATTTCTTCCCGGTTTACCCAATTTATCAACATCTTTATTGTTGAAGAAGGTATAGAGTTTAGGATTTCGAATATCAGCTCCTATCAGTAGTACCTTTTTATCGGTATTCGAAAAAATCATCGCCAAGTTCGAAGACAAAAATGTTTTACCTTCACCAGGAACGCTAGATGTCACATAAATTACATTGTTTCGACCATTTTTTGACTTTATGAGATAATCAAGATTGGTTCTAAGAATTCTAAGCGATTCGCCAAGTACGGAACGATCATCTTTACGCACAAGCTGTTCATCTTTTTTGCCCAAACGAGGTAACTCGGCAAGTACAGGAATATCTTTTACCAGCTTCTCAAGACCCACTTTACTATGAATTTTGTTGTCAAGAAGTTCTTTCGAGTAAATAACAGAAAATGGAACCAGCAGACCAAGAATCAATGATGCTAAATAAATCAAAGGCTTTTTAGGTGTTACCGGACCCTTACCGAACTGGTACGCCAAATCAACAATTTTAGATTTTTCAGGACTGGATGCAGCGGTAATCTGCGATTCTTCCCTTTTTTGCAATAAGTAGAGGTATAAGGACTCCGTTGTTTGTTGCTGTCTTGTAATATTTCGTAGGTCACGTTGATTTTTGGGTGCCGAATAGATAGTACCCTGAATACGGCCCATTTGGTTCTGTAAGGTACCTACCGTCATACCAACATTACGTTCCATGGCCGTTAAACTAGACTGTATTGTGGTTTTTAACTGATCTAACTGTTGATCCAGGTTTACAATTATCGGGTTTTGCTCGTCGGCACTTTTCAACAGGCGATTTCTTTCGGCGACGAGTTCGTTAAATTTGGCTTGCGTAGAGGTAATAGCACTATTTCCTATATCAAACACTGGCATCGTGCCATACCCGTCTTCATCAGCCACGTAATTTTTTAGGCCTGTTACCATTTGTAATTGGTCTCGCGCACTTTCAAGCTGTTGTCTACCTGCGGTACTTGCCTGTACAGCCGCGCTGACTTCGAGACCACCACCGGTCATTCCTTTTTCTGTCAAGAGTTCTTGGGCATCTTGATCTACATCCGTGAGCGTATTTGAAATTAGTTCTATACGATTGTTAATAAACTCGGAAGTTTTATCGGCGACTGCTTTCTTGTCTATTATGGCATTCTGATTGTAGGTGAAAACAAGTCGATCTATAATATCCATCGCTTTCTCCTTAATAGGATCATGTAGCGTAATGTTTATAATATTGGAATATTCTTTGGCCGGAGCTATCAAAATCTTTTTCTGATAGCCTTCGGCAACAATAAAAATGGGATCAATGGTAACCTTTATCTTTTGTCCTTTGTATTGTTTGAAGAAAGGAAGGTTCGGGGTAATTACTACATCACCAACTTCCGTAGGAATATTTTTTCCGAAAGAATATATTTTCAAAGGACTATCCCTTTCGGTACTATAGCCAAAAGTAGTATCGGAAGAAAGCTCTATAAAAAATTCAAATTCAGAAGTATTGATAATTGAATCGCTTTCAATAAAGTTCAGATTGAAAGGCCTATCTTGATAAATCTCTGAATCCTTCACATTGCCTAAGGCGATAATTCTAACATTTAATTTCAAATCTTTGACAACCTGAATGAAGTTGGATCTCGAATTCAGAATTTCAATTTCGTCCTCGGCCTTGTTTTTGCCCCCACCAAGTACTTTAAGATCTTGAAAAGCAGAAAGTTCAGAACCGGCATTTTTATCCTCTACTATCTGAATTTTTGCTTTGGCTGCATATTCAGGAGTGGCATATCGAATATAAACAAAGGCCAGAATTATGGCAAAAACAGCCGATAGTACAAACCATTTCCAGTGTTTTGTATATGTAGCTATCGTCTCTTTTAAGTCAGTACTACTTTTAGAAAATTCTTGGGAACCTGTATTCATTACTAAAACTATGTTTTTGAGGTAAACGACGAAATATCAGCTTTCGTATTTTTTTGCTATCTCGTTGATAAATATAATACCGAAGAAGTTATCAGGGCAGTAGCTATCGATGTCCATATTGTTGCCCTGTTGTCCAATCCATAAGATGATACGGCAGACTGGTTGGGTTCTACGTAAACCACATCGTTCTGGGTCAAATAATACACAGGCGAATTAAGGGCATTTTTTTGTGTTAGGTCGATTCGAGTGGAAACTTTAGTACCATTAAAATCACGGATGACAAGCACATTGCTTCTAATACCCTTAATTGTTAGGTCATTGGCTAGACCTATAGCTTCAAGAATTGTAATCTGTTCTCCGAGCACGGGATATGTACCAGGCCGATTAACCTCGCCAAGAACGGTAACGGTAAAGTTTTTCAACCTAATGTTGATAATGGGATCCTTTAAATATGGTTTTAATTTTTCCTTTAAAAGAACCTTTGTTTCTTCTGGTGAGAGTCCGACTATTTTCACTGCGCCAATGACCGGAAAATCGATTTCTCCACTTTTATCTATGATATAATCCAGTTGCTCAGGTCGAAATCCACCTTCCTCAGCTCCTTTGAACAGGTTGAAGGGCGCACTTGGTAATGGATCCAACGTTGACACATAAATACCTAGAACATCATCAATCTTGAATTTATTCGTATGCGAATTATCGCTCACCAAAGTTTCATAGTCGCTAGTACCCTGAAAATAAACTACGTCTTTTTTAGAAGCACAAGACGAGAATATAAATAATGATGTAATTAATAAAAGGGAAATTTTGGCAATGGAGGATGTTTTAATAATCATGGTTGTAAAATTACTGGGTTTAGAGTGCAAGATTAGTGAAAATTTATGATTGTACGACCTTTAAAGTAGGTTTATCCCCACTGATCGAATTTCCTTTTTCATCCAGCTCGCAAAGCTGCGAATTGCTTGAAACGTACTCGGGCACTATATTTTTCATTAGCTTAACGGTGTTACCGTTAAAGAACATATTAGTTATACAAAGTTCATCGATTTGTGATCTTACCGTTGCGTAATCTAGTTCACGTACTTTACTGATTTTTATTTTTTTATGATAGGTCGGCAAGGTGTTTTCTCCGTTTGCCAAGAGTTCTTCGTATAATTTTTCACCTGGCCTAAGGCCCGTAATTTTGATATCGATATCCTCTGGGTAGCTCAATCCTGATAACTTGATCATGTTTTTGGCCAAATCATAAATTTTTACGGATTCGCCCATATCGAAAATAAAAATCTCACCACCATCACCCATGGCCCCCGCTTCCAAAACCAATTGTGAAGCTTCCGGTATGGTCATGAAATAACGTGTAACGTCTCTATGGGTTAGGGTAAGTGGGCCACCCTTTTCTATCTGTTTTCTGAACAAAGGAATGACCGACCCATTGGATCCCAAAACGTTACCAAATCTTGTAGTAATGAATTTGGTTTTCTTTTGCTGTTCAAGACAACTAATATACATTTCGGCAATTCGTTTGGTAGCACCCATGACATTCGTCGGATTAACCGCCTTATCGGTCGAAATGAAAACGAATTTTTCGACATTGTGTGATATTGATAAATCGGCCACGGTCTTTGTTCCCCCAACATTTATTTTTATCGATTCATACGAATTGTATTCCATTAGTGGTACATGCTTGTAAGCCGCAGCATGGAAAACCATATCAGGTTTATGTTCTTGAAATATTCCATTTAACCTGTTTTTATCTCTAATATCACCGACAATAGGAATAAAATTATGATATCCATTTTGTTTCAATTCTTGTTGCAGGTCGTAAAGTGCGGATTCGGCCTGATCAATGATTATCAAAGATTTATAAGCGTATTGACAAATTTGTCTTACTATTTCACTTCCGATAGAGCCAGCACCCCCGGTAACTAGAACAACCTTGTTGAGTAATTCCTTTTCAATTTTCGCGTTTTTGATATTTATTGGAGCCCTATCCAATAAATCCTCAATCTGTACTTGCTTAATCTGTGAGGCACGCAATTCTCCATTTATCCAATCTTCGACCGGAGGTACAATTTTAACCTGAACCGGAAGTTCGACCAAACCTTCTACTAAATTCCGTAGTTTTTTAGGGTCTATGTTCTGGATGGAAAAGATGACCTCTGAAATATTCTTGCTCGTCAAGAAGTCTTTGGTCAATACAGCGTTGTGATATACCTTGACCCCATTTATTTGCTTACCTGCCTTCTGGTTGTCATTATCAATATAACCAACAACCCTTGCCCTGCTCTTCGAATGATTCGTGAGTGCGTTGTGGGTCAGTATGCCAGATTCACCGGCACCGTAGATCAATACGTTCTTGTTTACTTTTAAGTCTCGGATTGCATAGCTGTTATAAAGTGCCTTAAAAAGATAGCGAGAAGCAGTTAATCCTATAAACGCTAAAAGACTGTAAATGATGATCGGACTAAGAAAAATATTGAAATCTTCATAGAATTTAAACTCCTTATTTAGGAGAACCGCGGCAATCATTATGATGCTTGAAAGGCAAATACCATTAAATACATTATAAACGTCTCGTACACCGGTGTGTCTAACCACTCCTTTGTAAGAACCAACAATGAGGAAAGAGATACACGAAACAACAGCAACAAAAGGCAATTGTATCCACAATTTTTCTACTTCGAAATCGAAAGTCAAGTTAAAACGTACGCAATAAGCTAAAACGAAAGCTATACAAGACGATACTACATCAATGGCCAAAACCAACCACTTTGATGCATATCGGTTGGCATTTTGTGCAAAGTAATTCTGTATCATGCCACTATTTGTTTTATGGTATGCGAAATCCGCTCAAGGTTGGATAGGCTCATGTCCGACCCACTTGGAAGGCATAGACCCCTACTAAATAGTTCCTCCGATACCCCGTTCAAATAATTCTCACACTTGCTAAAAACCGGTTGAAGATGCATTGGCTTCCACAACGGTCGCGATTCAATATTTTCTTCCTGTAGGGAAAGTCGTATTTTTTCTTTTATTTCTTTGGAAGGCGTTAAAATACAGGTCAGCCATCTATTCGAAAAATAACCCTCTGGTTCTTCTAAAAACTCGATGGATTCTAAATTTCCCAAGTTTTCCTTATAATAAAGATAGTTATTTCTTCTAGCGTTTACCCTATCGTCAAGAACTTCCATCTGTCCTCTTCCAATTCCGGCCAGTACATTACTCATTCGATAGTTATACCCAATTGCTGAATGTTGGTAGTGCGGTGCCTCGTCCCTAGATTGAGTAGCCAGAAAAACAGCTCTCTCTTTAATCGCAATATCTCTGGTTCTTAGGGCCCCTCCTCCAGAAGTAGTAATTATTTTATTGCCATTGAACGATAGTATTGAGATATCTCCAAAAGTACCACACTTAACTCCGTGATACGAACTACCCAATGACTCTGCACTATCCTCTAAGACAGGTATCTTATACTTCAGGGAAATTTCTCTAATCGCCTCGACTTTATAAGGCATACCATACAAATGTACCGCAATAATCGCCTTTGGTTTTTTGCCTCTTGCAATACGATCTTTGATTGCCTTTTCCAACATTTCTGGAGAAATATTCCACGTATCCTTCTCACTATCCACAAATATGGGTGTTGCACCAAGATAAACAATGGGGTTTGCAGAAGCTGCAAACGTAAAACTTTGGCAAATAACCTCATCGCCCTTATCTACACCTAATAAAATAAGTGCTAAATGTAGTGCACCGGTACCCGAACTTAAGGCCGCTACATGTGAATCTTCTTTTAAGTAATCCACCAAAGCGCTTTCAAACGCCTCTACATTAGGTCCTAACGGGGCAACCCAATTGGTATCAAAGGCCTCTTGTACATATATCTGTTCTCTACCCGACATATGGGGAGAGGATAACCAGACTTTAGATTTGTTCAGGATTTTAGGGTTCAATATCGAAGGTTTTGTGGGTCCATCAGCATAAATTACAAGGTAAAAATAATTATAGTTTGTTACATAACCGTGTAATACGCTTAGATTTCGTCAAAGAAGGTGATTTTTCGGTCAAACACGTAAAAACCTCAAATTTCGTTCTTTACCAAAGCGTTAGTAACACATGAAATCACTAATTTGTAGGGGGAGTTTGAAAATTTTGCGATATTCATTTGTTTTAGATTTCAGATAAAAAATAAACAAACTAACATTTATCATGTTCTGTTATACTAAATCTTATTTACTTTGTCATACAATGATTAGACCATTATCAATTAATTCATATATCACCCTTTGGAATAGGACGTTTAACAAAGTGCTGAAATTTCATAATTTACTATTATTCAATACTTTAAAATTCGACTATAAAGTGTGTCCAATTCGACAATAAATAACATTGACTTATAAGAGCAAACTTTAATTTTTCGTTTTTAGTATGAAATAGACGATAAACTTTTTTCCGATTTCATAATCAAAAATGCTCTCCCAACTAAACTTAAAGTTTAAAAGTGAATGACCATCCCCCAATTTTGATGCATTGAACCTTTAAAGGATCAAGCTTATGAACATGAATTGATGTTGGTGACATCAATATAAATTAAAAATTGAGGAATTTATTTATAGAAATGGAACTAAACAACGATAAAATACGTATATCCAATGTCGATGTCAGAATTGAATTCTAACCAACCCTATTTATATTTTATACTTGAATATTTCATTAAAGCTTACGGTAGGGTATTACGAATTTCAGTTGTTAGATAGTCGAGTAATTATCCGGTTTTACCGTTTATATTATTTATTTGTTACTGATTCATATTAATTTTGAACTTTGTTGTTTTCAATAAACTTTAAGTGTCGCTATGAAAAAAAATTACGCTTTAACCGTATTATATACTTTTCTTTTAGTCGTTAGTTTCGAATTTGGTTTCTCCCAGACTCCGGCCCAGGACGGTCAGTGGAGCGCGCCGATAGGCTTCAAC
>CAYGPR010000031.1:0-44773 GCA_964351985.1 uncultured Maribacter sp.
GATTTCGATGGAGCCGGTGCAGGAGTTTGCCTTATCTGGTACGCGCGATACGAAGGTGAAATAGAGGGAGCCGAAATGGGCATGAACGCCAATGATATCAACGGTAATTTCGCATTGTCGAACCCACTTACGGTGACCCGTACCCAACCCGAAGCCGGAACATTGTCTGGAGGAGATTTCCATTTCATTGTCGATGATGCTGCAGATTATGTCAGTGGTATTATGCTGGATAGCTCAAACAACAGCGGTAGCCTAAGCACTTGGCTAATCACCGATGAGGAAGGCAATATTCTTGGTCTTCCACCAACCCTGGAAGCTGTTGAAGGAGTCGATTTCAATGCTGCGGGAGTAGGTGTTTGCCTAATCTGGTACCTCCGTTATGAAGAAGGTCTTCAAGGTGCCGAAATGGGCATGAATGCAGGCGACCTTGAAGGGTGTTACGATATATCAAATTCTATTCGCGTGGAACGGGTAATCCATTAATGTGACCATTGACAGGCCGACTACTCAGAAGCTTGTTAAATGAAAAAAAGTAAAAACCCTAGGACACTTCCTGTCCTAGGGTTTAGTTTTTTAGTACTACCAACATAATTATGGACAGACACTTTCCGTCTACCTCCAAAGTCTATGCGGAGTTTCTACTGGCATTGATATTACCATATAAAGAGCGCGTTACGATTTTTTCATAGAGTTCAATAAATTCGGACTTCTGCCCTATTTTTTGTAAGGCATACTGTTGTATCACCAAGAGTGGTAGTACGATGTTTTCCCGAATTTTTATCGATTCGCGAGATACCGCTTCATTCTGCATAAGAATATCGAAGCCCGAAATCAACAGTAACATTTCTTTCGAAAGTTTGAATTCTTCATGTAAAATGTTCCAAAATTCACCGTATTCGACATCCTCTTTCATGTAGCTTGTCAGTTCAAAGTAACATTTTGAGAGCGACATCATACTGTTCAACATAAGTGCTTGGAACAAGGGTACTTCTTTATATAATTTTTTTAGTTCACGAAGTCTACCTTGGTCTTTGAAAGTTTTGATTGCAGTACCAATACCAAAATAACCCGGTACATTCTGCTTTAGCTGACTCCAGGAACCAACGAACGAAATGGCCCTTAGATCACTCAATTCCAGCTTTTTCTTGTTCCCTCGTTTACCGGGCCTACTTCCTATATTGGCCTTGGTATAATACTTTAAGGTACTCATATTCTCGAGGTAAGGCATGAATTTTTCATGATGCTTCAGTGCGTCATATTTCTCAAAACTGAGGTCGGAAAGTTCTTCAAGTAGTTTTCTAGATTCTTTGGAAATTACATTTTCCTTCCCGAATAGATTATTCGAAAGTCCGGCCGTCAAAAGCTGTTCACTATTATGCATGAACTGTTCTTTCGTACCATAAGTACTAGTTATGGTCTGCCCCTGTATCGTCAACTGAATTTCGTGGTTGGCGATATCTTTGGTCTGGGCCGCATAAAAGCGATGCGTCTTTCCGCCACCGCGAGCTGGCGGTCCTCCTCGTCCATCAAAAAATATGGCTTTGATACCGTTCTTTTTACAAACTTTTGAAAGTTGTTCCTTTGTTTTGAAAATGGACCAATTGGCCTTTACGTAGCCGCCATCCTTCGTTCCGTCGGAAAAGCCCAACATGATGTTGTGCTTATTGTCACGTATTTCTAAGTGCTTTCGATATTCGGGCAAATCAAGCAAAGTCTGCATGGTATCCTCGGAGGTTTCCATTCCTTTCATCGTTTCAAAGAGCGGGACGATATCGAACGTGATGAGGTCGTTCTCCCATCCGCACCATCTGAAAAGCGCATAAACGAACAATACCGAGAATATATCTTCTGAATTGCTAATGATATAGCGATTGCATCCTTCTTCGCCATTTTTTTGCTGAATACGCTTCAGTTGTGAAATATTCTTTATGGTATCCTTTACGATATCCTCCGAATAGTCACTGGCCTTAAGATTCAGGCTTTTATGCAAAAGGATATCTATCATTTTCTTTTCGGAGAGTTCACCAAGACTTTCCTTGATGAATCCGTTCTTCAACAAAACCTGCTCGATAACCTTTGTGTGGGCACTGTGGTCTTGCCGTATATCCAAAGTAGCAAAGTGCGTCTTGAATATTTTGACCTTATCGATAAAATGTTCGAGTTCAACAAGATAAAGATCATGATATTCCGTAATGAGCAATTCACGAATCGTGCTCAACGGTTCGATAATGTCATTATACCCAATATTCTTGGTCGGGTCGAACATCGCCAAATACAGGTTTTTTCGAAGCTGTTTCAAGGGTTCCTGTAACTTTTTAAAGGTCAATTTTTTCTGTAATACCTTAAGGTCATTATAATAGCATTTCATCAAATTGATACGCAGCTCATCGGCAACGTCCTTGGTAATTGAGGCGGTGACAAACGGGTTTCCGTCGCGATCCCCGCCCGGCCAAAAACCAAGCTTCATGATATTGTGGTTTTCGAATTTCTTATTGTTGATGTTTTCCTTGATATAGGCATACAAATCACCCACCGCATCATAGTAGACATTTCTTAGAATATAGATAATGTTCTTCGCCTCGTCGAGCGGAGTGGGCTTTTTGGAGTTAATCAACGACGTAAGGCCCAACTGCTGAAGGGTCAAATCTATATCATCGATTTTATCATGTAAAATCAAAGATCTCAACTCATCGATGATATCGAGCACCGCAGGAGTATAAAACTGTGTCGGATGGGCCGTTAGTACAATGCGGGCACTAAACGTCGAGAGTTTATCGGCGACTTTGTCCCAACTCTTGTTCTTATCGACCAATTGAAAATAATCTTTTATAGATAGTGATAGACTATGTTCGTGCAACTTCGGAAAAGCTGCATCTTCAACACTATCATATAGCACGACCTGCCGTTCTACGTATTGGATAATGCGGAACATGAAATCGATCTGCGCCTTTTCGGAATCAATGTTGGCGTAGTTCTGAAAAAAAGTTTCTAGAATTTCCTCAGGATTTTTACCCGATTGTAAACCCTTTTGGCTTTGGTCGAGCAATAGAGGAATCAGCATACCTACATTCTCTATATTCTGATAGGGAAGATTTAAAAACAAACTATTATAAACATTGAACTTATTGTTTACCGATTTCTTGAATTCGCGTAATCTTTCGTCTTGCAGCATAGGTCTTATAGTATTTTTTTGAGAAATCACAAAAGTTATCTAAGCTCTAGATTTCAACATCCAAAGATCGTCATAAATCAATGAAAGCGTTCACGTCTCGGGTTGAAATCACAAAATTAAGATGCGATATGAAAAAACCAACAGAATAAGACCGTTGCTTTGCATAATTCATAATTTAAGCACTCCTATTTTAAAAAAAAGGACGGTATTGTCTTACCCTAAAATCAATCGTTGTGTAATGAGGATTCTCCTCCTTTAATTTTTTGTATTCGAAAAGATTCCCTACAGCCCTATTCGCGGCGCCCGAGGGTGCTGTCAAAGAGACGGTCTTGATTATTCTCGAAACATTCTTTTTCCGAGTCACTATCGGCAGTCGAAATTCGTGTATTCTCGGAACCTCATCGGAGACGACCTCTAAACGCATTAGATGATCTTTTAAATGCCTTCTAAAGAAATACTCAGGGCCGTTCTTGCTATTTCCGCCAGTAAACAAAAGAGTATCGACGTTTGGGTATTTCTGTAAATAGGCAAGAAGATTCCTCAATTTGATGTTCTGCATCCCTAAATCGGAGGCATCGATTTTTGAACGTTCGGCACTATCTACGATATCACAGATTCCTATTCTCCTTTCCATCAGAAAGTCTTTTCGCTGACGTATGGCCTTTTCGGTAGTTTCAAATTTCAGGTCCAAATCGAATATCCTATTCAAAATCGGCCATAGTTGACCATCACGGCTGCCATAGCAAAAATCGACATCACCTTCTTTCAACTCACCAAGGGTAAATCGCGGAGGAGGAAGCGTGCCGACAATCAGTTTTGTGGCTTCCTTAAACAAAAAAGGTTCGTACGGATGGGTGTGTTGAAACAAATATTCGTTGTTCTCAGTTCGTTCGTAAACTATAAAATATCAAACTAATTACCTATTTTTAAGGCAACAAGAATATCCTAAATTCGAAACATAGGCTTTAATATAGGTAATAAAAAGAAGTAGATTCCCGTCTTCATTTCTACATGCTCTGTGACCGCACGGGAATTAAAATAAATCATTTATGGGAAAAGGAGATAAAAAATCAAGACGCGGGAAAATTGCAAACAATTCATATGGTGCCCGTCGGCCAAGAAAAATCAAAAAGAGACCTACGGTAGAGGAAAAAATCAATGTACGCAAAAAGAAGTAGGTGTTAAACAATCAGCGAACAAATACCGGTTCGTTTTCTTTTAGCGTATGCTCCTTGCTGAATTCGTAGTCATCTAAATTGAACCCACGAATATCATCCAATGTTTTGGCATTTGAATCAATGATATAACGTACCATTGAACCCCTGGCCTTTTTGGCAAAAAAGCTGATTATCTTGAGATTGTCATTTTTCCAATCCTTGAAAATTGGGGTAATCACGGGCACTTTGAGTTGTTTTTCGTCTATGGCCCCAAAATATTCGTTACTGGCCAAGTTGATAAAAAGTTCATCATCTTCGAGTTCATGGTTCAAATGAGCGGTTAGGTCCTTCTTCCAAAATTCATACAAGTTTTTTTTGCGCCCCACTTTTAATTGGGTTCCCATTTCAAGTCGATACGGTTGTATAAGGTCGAATGGTTTTAGAATTCCGTACAGACCTGATAAGATTCTAAGTGTTTCTTGAAGTCTGTCAAGTTTCTCTTCTGGTATGGCATAGGCATCCAATCCTTGATATACATCCCCATTAAAAGCATATACTGCGGGCCGGGCACTTTCTGTTGTAAAAGGGGTTTTGAATTTTTGGTTTCGCTCCCAATTAAGTTGTGCGAGGTTATTGGAGATATCCATCAATTTCGAAAGTGCCTTGGGCTTTTTCTTGACCAATATTTTATTCAGCTTTTCGGCTTGTTCCAAAAATTCAGGTTCGGTATATCTTGAGGTCGGTAGCTTACTTTCGAAATCGAGTGATTTTGCTGGTGATATAACTATTTTCATTTTCAAATTTTATGAAGCCCAAAATGGGCATTTATTTAAGAGTGGAATTACCAAATGATATAAACTAGTCAGCGCATCTTTACTTTGATGAGCTATAAAAATAGCATCATTTTTTAAGATAGCCTATGGCTGCTAAAAAGAGTTCTTGATACCGTTATTATCGAAAGTTATGATTGACTGTGCTGAGCGTATGCGCGCCACTTTTCGATACACTCGGCCATGTCTTGCGGAATCTCGGAATCAAAACGCATCATTTTACCTGATACCGGATGTACAAAACCTAATGTCTTGGCATGCAAAGCCTGTCTCGGTAAAACTTTGAAGGCATTATCAACAAATTGTTTGTACTTCGTAAAAGTGGTGCCTTTCAAAATCTTGTCGCCGCCGTAGCGTTCATCATTGAACAGCGTATGACCAATATATTTCATATGTACCCGAATTTGGTGGGTACGTCCTGTTTCAAGCTTGCAGGAAACCAGGGTGACATACCCCAAACGTTCCAAAACGGTGTAATGGGTAACGGCATCCTTTCCCTCATCACCTTCAGGAAAAACATGCATCTGCAGTCGATTTTTTGGATGCCGCGCAATATTACCCTCGATGGTTCCACTGTCATTTTCAACATTTCCCCAAACCAGTGCAATATATTCACGTTCCGATGTCTTATCGAAAAATTGTTTGGCGAGGTGGGTCATGGCTGTCTCGGTCTTGGCAACGACGAGAAGTCCGGAGGTATCCTTGTCAATACGATGTACCAATCCCGGTCGTTCGTTGCTATTCACAGGCAAGTCTTTGATATGGTGCAACAGGGCATTGATAAGCGTGCCCGAATAATTTCCGTGCCCGGGATGCACTACCATTCCCGCTGGCTTGTTGACGACCAGCAGTACCTCGTCTTCATAAGCAATATCCAAGGGAATATCTTCGGGGACCAACAAAAATTCATGCGGTGGATGCTCAAAAAGCACCTTAACCTCATCCCCCGGCTTTACTTTGTAATTCTGTTTTACAATTGTGCCGTTAACCCAAATATGACCGTTTCTAGCTGCCTGCTGAATTTTGTTTCGCGTAGTATATTCAATAAAATTCATCAAGAATTTGTCGACCCTTAGGGGTTCTTGACCTTTTGAAGCTATGAATTTGTGATGTTCGAACAGCTCGTTGTCCTCTAGTTCAGGACTGTCTTGAGGCTCCATAATTTATTCGGAATCTGCCTTGATCTGGGCCCGATTCGAAATCTTACCGTTACCACAGACCAATTCAATTTTGGAGGTTTTCGGCAGTTTGTCTCCCGGCGATATATTCTTGCCCTTGTATTTAATATAATAGACCATGTCTTGCCCCAGTTCATCAATGTAAGTCACCCGTTGCACGTCAAGCCCTACCGCACGCAACATTGAAGCGGCGTTACGTTGGGTAACCTGAATGATCTTTGGAACGCTGACTTTCTTGTAGCCTGAAGGGTTTACCGTAAAATAAATCGTACGATCAGGTTTGACCTTGTTGCCCGATCGCGGTTCTTGTTCTATTATCGAAAAGCGTGGATAGTCGGGATTGTAGTTCGCAGAATCTAAAACTTGATAGCGAAGGCCTACATCCTCAACAGTTTTTCGCATATCCATCACCGACATTTTCGAAAAATCGGGTACTTCTACGAACTCGCCATGATTTGTATTGCTTTTCAACCATGCAAAGACGATATACACCAATATTACCGATGCCAAGATGGCTAGTCCGATTTGGATCAAGAAGGTTCGGCTCTTCAGAAAGTTGAAAAAATTTCGCATTAGTTCGTTTTGACCATGCAAAGATAACAAAGACAGCGCTTTTTTTCTTTACTTTGGAACGGTTTTATCCATCTATCCTTATAACTACATTATGCGAAAAAATATTGCCATCATTATGGGCGGATACTCAAATGAGTACAAAATTTCCTTAAAAAGTGGCAACGTGGTCTATGATTACCTCGATAAAAAGAAATTCAATAGTTATCGCATTCATATTTTCCGTGAAAAATGGGTCTATGTAGATGATGATACGATAGAGCATCCAGTAAACCGTCATGATTTTTCTATAACGATCAATGGTCAAACCATCCGTTTCGATTGCGTTTTCAATGCCATTCACGGAACTCCTGGGGAAGATGGACTTATGCAGGCCTATTTTGAACTTTTGGGCATTCCCCAGACCTCTTGTGATTGTTATCAGGCAGCATTGACTTTCAACAAACGGGATTTGTTAAGTGTCTTGCGGCCTTACGGTATTAAAGCTGCTAAATCATATTATCTTAATTTGGGAGATCCCATCGATAAGGATAAAATCATAGCCGCGGTCGGTTTGCCATGTTTTGTGAAGGCCAATAGGGCGGGCAGTAGTTTCGGTATTTCAAAAGTGTATAAAAAGGAAACATTGGAAGCCGCTATCGAACTTGCCTTTCAAGAAGACAGTGAAATTCTCATCGAAGCTTTTCTAGAGGGTACCGAGGTATCGGTCGGGGTCATTACCCATAAAGGCAAAACCAAGGTATTACCGATTACGGAGATAGTCACGGAAAACGATTTTTTTGATTATGAGGCAAAGTACGAGGGCAAATCACAAGAAATTACGCCAGCAAGAATTTCAACGGTTCTAGAAGAGAAGGTTTCAGAAGTTGCTAAACGTGCCTACGAACTTTTGAAAATGAAAGGCTATACAAGAAGTGAGTTCATTTTTGTGGACGACGAGCCCTATATGCTTGAAATGAATACTACGCCTGGCCTTACCACCGAAAGTATTTTGCCCCAACAGGCACAAAAAGCGGGCATAGGACTTTCGGAACTTTTCGAAAGTGCCATTGATGAGGCTTTGAATAAACTACCTCGGAACAAGGCCACGAGGCATTGAAAGGAAATTCATATTTAATTTCGACGCAAGCCTGCCTTTACGGCAGGCAGGCGGCGGAGGATTTAAATCTCGATTATCGAGTAAAATGAGTACCTTAGATTTATGAAACGTGCTATTTTTCCGGGTTCTTTTGATCCATTGACCTTAGGCCATTTTGATATTATTCAAAGAGGGATTACCCTTTTCGATGAATTGATCATCGCCATAGGTATCAATGCGGAAAAAAAATATATGTTCACCTTGGAAGAGCGCATGGGTTTCATAGAGAAGGCATTCTCTTCAGAGTCAAAAATCAAAGTAATGACCTATGAAGGCCTTACTGTCGATTTCTGTAAAAAAGTGAATGCCGGTTTCATTTTAAGGGGTCTTCGAAACCCTGGAGATTTTGAATTTGAAAAGGCCATTGCCCATACGAATAGAAAACTTTCCGAAATCGAGACCGTTTTTCTGTTGACCTCTTCAGGTAAGTCTTATATAAGTTCCTCGATAGTACGTGACGTTATTCGCAACGGGGGTGATTATACCGGTCTTGTACCAGATTCGGTGCGCTTTGAACAAAAGTGAAATCCCACAAATCAATGCTCTTGACAAATGGTATTCTTTACCAGTGTCCGTGATAAGATCTTTAATCATAATAAGAAAAATCTTTCATTAGTAATTTTTCATCTCCTCTCATTGAATATTATGACCAACACAACGCATTATGCCCGGTTCACAACATTTATTGAGTAATATTGTAAAATCCTCCTTAATTTAGTAGGAAATTACAACATAAATTGAAGGTTCACAATATACATACAAATAATAACTATCTGATTAAACAGTTGCCCAAGGCCACTGCATTTGTCAATACAAAATATGAGATTGTACATGCCTCCGACCGATGGATCTCTGATTTAGAACCTGATAGTTCCGCTGTATTTGGAAAGTCCATTTTTTCAAGGTTCGATATCAATTGTAAGGATTTGAAAACTAGTTTGAAGCAATGTGTTAAGGGAACCCCTGGAAAAGTCATTGTAAATTATCCTATCGAAGAAAAATGGCTCGAATGGGTAAACACCCCTTGGTACGACGCAAATGAAAATGTCATCGGCGCCATCATACAGGTCGAAGACGTTACGAGTCGAAATTCGAATAGCTTAAAGCTTGAAAAGCTTGAGGTGCTCTTAAATGAAAAATCAAAAGGAACCAAAATGGGTTCTTGGGAATTTGACAATACCACCAAAAAACTACGTTGGTGCCCCGTTACAAGGGCCATACACGAAGTTTCGGATGCTTTCGTTCCTACGATAGAGAACGCCATTGAATTCTACAGTCAGGGCTATAGCAGAAATGCCATTTCAATTGCTGTCCAAGATGCCATAGCAAACCGCGAGCCATGGAGTGAAAAACTTGAACTTATTACCGCAAAAGGCAATAAAAAATGGGTAATAGCAGCAGGAAAACCGATTTACGATAATGATGAGTTCATTGGTTTGATCGGATCCTTTGAAGATATTACACATCAAGTTCAAATCGAGAAACGTTCCTCTGAAAACAATGGACTACTTCAGACGCTAATAGACAGTCTTCCCCTCAATGTATATATTAAGGATCGAGAGTCAAGAAAAATTTTAGTGAACAAATCTGAATCTGATTTTGCCGGATTGGGCGGACCTGAAAAACTGCTTGGAAAAGATGATTTTGATATTTTTGACAATGAGACGGCAGAAATGTCGAGAAAAGAGGATTTAATGGTCATGAATTCAGGTATCCCGATGTTGGACAAAGAGGATATTTGCATTAAAAAAGATGGGAGTTCGACCATATTTTCGGTTTCAAAAATCCCGTTTCTAGATAAGAATAATGAAATAGCCGGTATCATCGGTATGTCCATTGATATTACCGATCAAAAACGTAAAGAAGAAGAATTAAGGGATTTGATTAATGTGACTTCTTTACAAAATAAAAAACTGATCGATTTTGCACATATCGTTTCGCATAACCTAAGATCCCACACCGCTAATTTTTCAATGTTACTCGAATTTTTGGTTCATGAAACGAACGAGGAAGAGCGAAGCAAAATTCTAAAAATGCTAAGTGATTCTTCTGACAGTCTTTTGGAAACCTTAAACAATCTCAATGAGGTGGTCGCTATAAATACCAATGTAAACCAAGAGAAAAAGCAGGTGAATCTGAAGAAGAGAGTATCGCGAATAGAAAAAGATCTACAAGGGTTTATAGTTAACCACAATGCAAAAATCATAAACAATATAACCGAAGACCTTAAAATCAAGGTTATTCCGTCATACTTAGATAGTATTTTAATGAATTTCATTACCAATGCCGTCAAGTATAGCCTTCCGGAGAGAAGACCCATCGTTCACCTCAGTACACGTCGTAAAAATGGATATACCGTTCTCAGTATAGATGACAATGGATCTGGTATCGACCTAAAAAAATACGGTGAAAAACTGTTCGGCATGTACAAAACATTTCACAATCACCAAGACTCACGCGGTATAGGTCTATACATATCGAAAAATCAAATAGAAGCAATGAAAGGTAAGGTCGAGGTCGAAAGCACAGTTGGCATAGGTACTACCTTCAAGATATATTTTAATGAGAAAGATTAACGCGATCTACGTCATCGATGACGACCCCATTTTAGTATTCGGAATAAAGAAAATGTTAGGTTTAGTGGTTCAATGCGATTCCATTACTGATTTTAAAAATGGAAAATTGGCATTGGACAATTTATACCATGACCTCAATGAAAGCGGCCAAATTCCTGATGTCATATTTCTGGATATTAATATGCCCGTCATGGATGGATGGCAATTTTTGGAGCAATTCATCGAACTGCCGATAAAAGAAAAAATACGTGTAAACATCCTAACATCGTCCATTGATGCCATCGATAGGGAAAACTGGATGAAATACAAAAAACTCACCCATCATACAATAACCTATAACAAGAAACCTATTCAGAAAAATGAACTGGAGGTGATTACTAAGGTCGCCGAGTGAAATCTTGACCTAATTTGTCTAATTTTACCTTGTTTTAATCCACAAAGATTTTCAAGGTGAAAAAATATTATATCGGTTTATTTCTGGTTATTCTATTTTGGGCTTGCGAGACCAAAACCGAAGACAAGGTTGCCGACTTTCAAACCTATTTTGAAATCAAGAATGGCAATGAGACACCTACCTATTTACAGGTAATTGATTTCTATATTCAATTGGCAAAGGAATTTCCTGAGGTAAACATACAGACCATCGGTGAGACGGATAGTGGTTATCCACTTCACATTGTGACCTATAACCCCGAAGGGAATTTCAATTTTACAAAACTAGCGGAGAATAGGACCATCGTCTTGATCAACAACGGAATCCATCCAGGGGAAAGTGATGGCATTGATGCCACCATGTTATTGTACAGAGACCTGGCCACTGGTAAATTACTCCCGCCAGAAAATACGGTTTTGACCACTATTCCGGTTTATAATATAGGCGGATCCCTTAATCGCAACAGCACGACACGCGCAAATCAGAATGGTCCGGAAGCCTATGGTTTTAGGGGCAATGCACAGAACTATGACCTTAATAGGGATTTTATTAAAGCGGATACTAAGAACGCGAAGACATTCTCCAAAATTTTTCATCTTGTCAATCCTGATATTTTTATCGACAACCATGTGAGCAATGGTGCGGATTATCAATATACCCTGACTCATCTTTTCACCCAGCATAATAAACTCGGCGGCGAACTTGGAGACTATCTGCATACCGAAATGATGCCCCAACTTGAAATTTCACTGGCTGAGGCCGAATGGGACATTACGCCGTATGTCAACGTTTTCAATCAAGTACCTGAAACAGGTTTTTCGCAGTTCATGGATCATCCACGGTATTCTACCGGCTACACTACACTTTGGAACACTTTGGGGATGATGGTAGAAACACACATGCTAAAACCCTATAAACAAAGAGTCGAGGGTACCTATGTACTTATGACGAAAATGCTGGAAATCGCCGAAACGGATGGGGAAAAAATCAAACGACTACGAAAGAATGCGCGAACAAGACATCAAAATTGGAAATACTATCCGGTGCAATGGGCAATTGATACCACTCGATCGTCGGTATTGAATTTCAAGGGTTTCGAAGCAGATACCTTAACGAGCGAAGTTACCGGCTTGCCCCGACTGAAATATGATCGAAATAGACCGTTTATCAAAACGGTAGCGTATTCCGATTACATGAATCCGTCCGATTCTGTACTGGTGCCCGACGCCTATCTTATCAAAAAAGGATGGCATGGCGTAATCCAATTACTTGAATTGAACAACATTGAATTCAATGTGTTGGCAAAAGATTCCATCATCGAGGTCGAATCATATAAAATAGAGGATTATAAAACAAGGCGCAACACCTATGAAGGCCATTATCCACATTACGAGACCAAAGTAACAGCTAACCTACAAGAAATTTCATTTTCAAAAGGTGATGTTTTGGTACCGACAGATCAACCTGGCATTCGGTATATTATGGAAACTCTAGAACCGACCGCCGTGGATTCTTTTTTTAATTGGAATTTTTTCGATACTATTTTACAGCAGAAAGAGGGTTTTTCTCCTTATGTTTTTGAGGATGTTGCCTTCGAAATGTTACAAAACGACCCGAAGCTTCAAGAAGAATTCAATGCCAAGAAACAAAACGATGAAGAATTCGCACAGAACTGGTACGCCCAACTAGATTGGCTATTCTCCAAATCAAAACATTATGAGGCTGCCCATCTGCAGTATCCCGTGTATCGCATTTTAAAACCAAATTGAGTGCTACTAGGCCGCTAAAAGATTATTCGAAAAGAATTTTTATGTTGGCGTATGAGTTTTGTAGCGCTTTTTGAATTTTATTAGGGCCTTTCCATTTGACCTTTACGATTCCTTCTTTTTTCTCTCCTTTTAGTTTACCGCTATATTCGGTCTTCATGGCGAACCAATGTACTTGTTTTAAGGTAGGCACACCATTGTTGTTGAAAATATGGTATGTCGTTTTGAGGAAATTCTCAATGCGAAGGCCCTGTACGCCTGTTTCCTCCATGACCTCCCTGATAGCACAATCTTCGATGGCCTCTCCTTTATCCAGTTTGCCCTTTGGTAAATCCCATTTATCATTTCTATAAATGAAAAGGACTTTCCCCTTATTATTGGTCACCACGCCCCCGGCAGCAACGATCAGCGGAATTTTTTTAGTGAATTTCTTTAATATTTCCTCATGGTTCGGATGGTAGATATAAGCTTCGGCAATCTTCTTTTTACGTAACGCTTTGATTGCTTGCTGTATGGAATCTTCATTAAGTAGGAAGTATTCTCCATTAGCCGTTTCCGAGAGTTTATTTGTCAATATCAGGGGCAATTCATTAACAAAAACTTTATACATTTGCGCAATGGTTTTAGACAAAAACACAGCCAAGAAAACAGCAGAGCTTTTGCTGCAAATTAATGCAATAAAATTGAAACCCGAAAATCCGTTTACTTGGGCCTCGGGTTGGAAATCACCTATCTATTGTGACAATCGGGTCATCCTTTCGTATCCTGAAATCCGTAATTATGTGCGGGAAGAGATGGCGAAGCAAGTAGAAAAGCTATATGGAAAGCCCGATGTTATTGCCGGAGTAGCTACAGGGGCCATCGGTATCGGTATGTTGGTCGCCGATTATTTGAACCTTCCTTTCATCTATGTTCGGCCCGAAGCCAAGTCACACGGAAGACAGAACCAAGTAGAAGGTCAACTAAATCACGGTCAGACCGTTGTGGTCATCGAAGACCTTATAAGTACCGGTAAAAGTAGCCTTAACGCGGTTGACGCCCTTAGAACGGCCGGAGCCAATATTAAAGGGATGTTGGCGATATTCACATATGGTTTTGACACCGCGACCGAAAATTTCGAAAAATACGACATTGATCTTCATACCTTGGGAGATTACGAACACTTGGTCGCCCAAGCATCGAAAACGGGATATATAAAAGAAGATCAATTAAATACTTTGATGGAATGGCGACAGCATCCATCGACATGGAAACAATAAAATTATGTTCATAGAATCTCCGAAGAAGATAGTTGGAAAGAGTGATAAAGAAGTTTACGACTTCTTGACCGATTTAAAGAATTTTGAAATATTGATGCCCGATACCATCGATAAATTCGAGGTTCTGAACGCGGATCGTTTTCTGTTCGCACTAAAAGGTATGCCCGAAATTGTTTTACAACGTAAAGAGCAAACCCCGAACAGTCAAATTGTATTGGGTGCCGCCAGTGATAAATTGCCTTTTACGCTTACCGCAGATATCCTGGCCTTACATTCCAATGAAAGTGAGGTCACCCTGAGTTTCAAGGGTGAGTTCAATGCAATGATGGCCATGATGATCAAGAACCCAATAACTAATTTTATGGGGACTCTTACGGAAAATCTCACCAAAATTCAATAAAGAAGTTTTACTTCTTTTAGATCGAATTCTTTCAATATATCATCTTCAAGGGTGACTTGTAATTTTCCATCTTTTGAGACGCCTCGAATAAATCCCATAAAAAAAGAACCTTCATTATCCTTGAAAGTAGAAGGTTTGTCTTTTCTGAAAAGCAGGTTTTCATAAGATATCCAAAAAGAAGATTCCGTATACATTTCTAGATTCTGAAATTCTTTTTTCAAGTGGATCAAAATTTGATTTAAAAGCTCATCCAAATTAAGATTTCGCCCCAACAACAATTTTAAGGAACTTACGTTTTCAAGGTTATCGAAGGTATTTTGGTTAACGTTGAGACCGATGCCGATAATGGAGTAGTGTATTTTATCTCCAGAAAGGGTATTTTCAATAAGAATGCCACAGATTTTAGAGGTGCCTGACAGAATGTCGTTAGGCCATTTGATGGCTATATCGGGTACTTGCAGATCCTTCAACACTGCCACAAGGGCAAGGGATATACAAATATTCAATTGAAATCGTTCAATGGCGTTGAAGTCATCAAAGCGCTTCAAAACACTAAAGGTTAGGTTTTTACCTGCCTCAGATTGCCAATTCGTGCCCATTTGACCACGGCCCATATATTGTTGGTCGGTCACTACGGTAGTAAAATCGTCAAAGTGCCCTGACTGCACCAGTGACTTCAAGTTCGAATTCGTAGAGTCCGTGGCATTAAGTTTGATTATATGCATGCGTCGCCCTGTTTTAGAAACGGCAATCTATTGTTAAAAACTAGGGCTAAAAGAACAAAAAAATAATAACTTTGCATAAACTAAAATTTTTGAATGCAAAAAGGAAAAGCTAGCACAGACGAGTTAATTGCATTAGTATTACAAGGCATTGAAGAAGTAAAGGGACAACATATAAGTTTACTCGACCTAAGGGCAATTGAAAATACCGTTTGTGACTACTTTATTATTTGCAATGGTACTTCCAACACGCACGTTAACGCAATAGTAGGATCCATCCAAAAAACGGTCAGCAAAGCTATTAAAGACAAACCTTGGCACATCGAAGGTCAAGAAAATGCCGAATGGATCTTGATGGACTACGTAAATGTAGTTGTTCATGTGTTTCAAAAGCATATCAGGGATTATTACGACATAGAAGGTCTTTGGGGCGATGCCAAAGTGACCGAAGTTGAAAGTAGCATAAATCAAACCCAATAACAATCTCTATAAATAATTTAGGGACAGGGTAAAAAAGAAATAATGGCAAAAGAAAATAATACAAATACCAAGAAACCGAAATTCAGTTCATGGTGGATATATGGGTTGATCGCAATTTTGCTGATCGGTTTCCAAATTTTCGGCAGTGCGAATTTGTCGAACACCAAGACAACGACCACCTCTGAACTACAAGAATATCTTCGAAACGGTGATATAAGTAAAATATTGATTATCACCAATACCAATCAGGCTAAAGTTTTTTTATCTGACGAGGCACTTCAAAAAGATGTGCACAAAGAAGTGGCCGAAAAACCATTGATTCCTTCGACTGGCTTGGTACCGCAGTATGTATTGGATTATGGTGACCTTCAGATTTTCCAGAACGAGATTACCGAAATCAAGAAGGAAAACAATTTGGATACCATTGTAGAGTTCGACAAAGAATCGAATCTGTTTATGGAGATGCTGTTGAGCATACTTCCCTTTGTACTCATCATCGGTATTTGGATCTATCTCATGCGAAGAATGTCGGGTGGCGGTGGAGGTGGCGCCGGTGGTCAAATTTTCAATATTGGAAAATCAAAGGCAAAACTTTTTGACGAAAAAACGGATACCAGAACTTCTTTCAAGGATGTTGCTGGGCTAGAAGGCGCAAAAGAAGAGGTCGAAGAAATTGTTGAGTTTTTAAAACATCCTGACAAGTATACTTCTCTAGGAGGAAAAATTCCGAAAGGTGCTTTGCTTGTAGGCCCTCCGGGTACGGGTAAAACTTTATTGGCCAAGGCCGTTGCCGGCGAGGCGAAGGTGCCTTTTTTCTCACTCTCAGGTTCTGATTTTGTAGAAATGTTCGTAGGTGTTGGAGCCTCTAGGGTCCGAGACCTTTTTAAACAGGCGAAAGATAAATCTCCCGCCATTATTTTTATCGATGAAATCGATGCAATCGGTAGGGCGAGAGGAAAAAACAATTTTACGGGCTCTAACGATGAACGTGAAAATACGCTCAACCAGTTACTGACCGAAATGGATGGTTTTGGAACCAATACCAATGTCATCGTTTTGGCGGCGACCAACCGTGCCGATGTATTGGACAAGGCCTTGATGCGTGCCGGTCGTTTTGACAGACAGATTTATGTAGACCTTCCCGATATTCGTGAGCGAAAAGAAATTTTCGAAGTGCATTTAAGACCGATCAAGACTTCCGAGAAGTTAGATCTTGACTTTTTAGCAAGGCAGACACCTGGCTTTTCAGGAGCCGACATTGCCAATGTCTGTAACGAGGCCGCATTGATCGCTGCGCGTAAAGAGAAAAAGGCGGTAAATAAACAAGATTTCCTTGATGCCGTAGATCGAATCGTAGGCGGACTGGAAAAGAAGAATAAAATTATCACGCCTGGCGAGAAAAAGACCATTGCCTATCATGAGGCGGGCCACGCAACGGTAAGCTGGATGCTGGAACATGCCGCGCCTTTGGTCAAAGTAACCATAGTCCCTCGTGGACAGTCGTTAGGTGCAGCTTGGTATTTACCGGAAGAACGTTTAATTGTACGCCCAGAACAGATGAAAGACGAGATGTGCGCAACCTTGGGCGGTAGAGCGGCTGAAAAAGTAATTTTCGATAAAATTTCTACCGGGGCATTGAGCGATCTCGAAAAAGTTACCAAACAGGCACGGGCGATGGTTACCGTTTACGGGCTTAATGACGAAATAGGCAATTTGACCTATTATGATTCTTCGGGCCAAAGCGATTATGGTTTCTCTAAACCCTATAGTGAGGATACGGCAAGAAAAATAGATTTCGAAATATCAAAACTGATCGAGGAACAATATGTAAGGGCTATCGATGTTCTCAAAAAGAATAAGGATAAGCTTACTATTCTTGCGGAACGTCTGCTGGAAAAAGAGGTTATTTTTAAAGAAGACCTTGAAAAGATTTTCGGAAGAAGACCTTTTGATAAAGAATTCGATGAAAAGGGACAAGAAATTCCGAATGATTCGATACAAGAGGAGGTTATTCCGGAAGATACTGCCGTAGAACAGCCAAAAGAGCAAGGAAATAAATAGCTATATTTAGCGTTGTCCTGTAACAACAGGTCGTTTACAGAAGTAATTATTCACAGTCGTCAATGGGGCTATTTGACAAAATTTTTGGAGGAGGTAAAAAGGTTTCCAAAGAAACTAAGGAAACCCGAGGTATGCATATGCCCGACTTGAATATTCCCGTAGATGAAAAATTTACTATCCACTTTAAAAAGAACGGTGGTAAGTTTCTTTACTGTGACTCTTTTGAAGAAGTATCGACTGCCATACAGAATATTCTTGATGAGAACGGGTGGCAAGACTATCCATTTTTTGCAATGAATCCTCGTTTAGAGAAAAAATTCACCAAAGAGCATATTAAGTTTACGGGTAAGGCTGATGAAAGTGAGGTTTTCTTCACCACTTGTGAACACCTCATTGCCCAGAACGGGTCAATTTTAGTATGTTCTAATCAATTGATGGAAAAGAAACTAAACGAGCTTCCTGATAATGTAATCGTCTATGCGACCACTTCGCAATTAGTAGAATCTATAGGTGAGGGATTAAAGATTATCAAGAAAAAATACGGTCACAACATACCCGCAAATATTACTACGTTAAAGCATTTTTTACCTACCACGGAGAACTCCGATGATTTTTTGACCTACGGCAGCAGCTCAAAAAATCTTTATCTTTTACTTCAGGAGGATTTATAGCATGAGGGAAGTTTTAAGGAGAGCGTTAACAGGAGCCGTATATATCATTTTATTACTCTCCGCCGTCTTCTTAAATTCCGATGCCTTTGATTTTTTGTTCATGACCTTTGGGCTTGCCTGTCTCTATGAATATAAAAGATTGGTACAATTAAAAGGATACCATATTTTCATTGCCTATCTGGCCGTATGGTGGGTCTTCATCTATTTGACCAATGACAAGTGGTTGGTCAATATTTTGATGTTCATTACCATCACGATCGACATTGTGCTGTTATTTTACTTATTCAGCAAAAAAGAAAAGCATTTCAATACGTTTCAAAAATTCATCATCGGGCTCTTTTACATCGGTGGAGGATGCATTTTTCTTACTATGATTCCCTATAAAGATGATGCTTTTGCCCAACTATTAATAATGGGTATCTTTATCTTGAT
Organism: uncultured Maribacter sp.; assembly: GCA_964351985.1. GTDB lineage: Bacteria > Bacteroidota > Bacteroidia > Flavobacteriales > Flavobacteriaceae > Meishania. Next base: position 18,846 of record CAYGPR010000031.1, read on the forward strand.
TTGGGTCAATGATTCTTTTGCCTATATCGTCGGAAAAAGTATAGGTCGAACAAAACTATATCCATCGATTTCTCCCAAAAAAACAGTTGAGGGTACTTTGGGAGGTTTTATATTTGCAATGTTAGCGGCTTATGTCATGGGCCTGTACGAACCTTTGATTAGTCCCGTACAATGGATGATTTTAGCCGGAGTAATTGTAATCGCAGGAAGTCTAGGAGACTTACTCGAATCTAAATTAAAAAGGTCTGCCGGTGTAAAAGACAGTGGTGCTATTTTACCGGGCCATGGCGGTATGCTCGACCGATTGGACAGTCTGGTCTTTGCCGCACCGTTTGCCTACTTAACGTTAATTATTTTTACTTATGTTTCATAGAGAAGGCCAAAGAATTATCCTCACAACTTTTTTTCTTGTTTGTGCGGCCGTTTTGATTTCACAATTCTATATCGATATACCATGGGTGCGGTGGACGATACAAATATCAGCCATATTGCTTTTAGTTCTGATCTTACAATTTTTCAGAAACCCGAAACGGATTCCGATAAAAAGTTTTGACGAGGTCATAGCGCCCGTAGATGGAAAAGTCGTGGTCATCGAAGAGGTCGAGGACACCGAATATTTCGATGACAAAAGAATACAAGTCTCTATATTTATGTCACCTATCAATGTTCACATAACAAGATACCCAGTCAGTGGAAGTATCAAATACTCTAAATACCATCCGGGCAAATATCTGGTTGCCTGGCATCCGAAATCAAGCTTGGAGAACGAGCGTACCACCGTTGTCGTGCACACACCAAAATTTGGTGATATTCTGTATAGACAGATTGCAGGTGCTTTGGCAAGAAGAATAGTAAATTATGCCGAAGAAGGTCAAAGTGTTCAACAAGGTGATGACGCAGGTTTCATAAAATTTGGCTCTAGGGTCGATTTATTGTTGCCATTAAATTCCGCCATTGCGGTCAAATTAAATCAAAAAGTCGTCGGTGCCAAAACCTGTATCGCAACAATCGTTGAGAAATCAGTGGATGAAGAGTGATAATTTACAATCTGAATTTCAGAAAGCGGTCGATTTTGTGAGCCAATACACAAAACCTTTACCTGCAGATTTGCTTTTGAAGCTATATGCATATTACAAAATAGCGAACAAAAATTACAGTAACCCCGGCAGCGCGACCCCTTTAATCAACGCCTTTAAGGCAAATGCTCTCATTCAAGCCCAAAATATTTCAAGGGAAGAAGCTATGAAAGCGTATATTGATTTGGTCAAAAAGGAAATAAAATCTTGATTATTTGAAGAGTATGAGGATTACGAACTTCATGTCTTGTTTTTAATTACCTCGGCAAGTAATTTTTTTGCCCTCAGCAATTTTACTTTAACATTATTCATAGGCTCGTTCAGTTCTTGGGCTATTGCCGCATAGCTCATTTCGCTGAAATACCGAAGATTAATGACCTCTTGATAATGTGGTTTTAACTTTTTGATGTGCAAGAGTAAAGCCGCCAAATTCTGTTCAATAATCAGGCGATCTTCTGCAGAAGGGGCATCGTCTAAAACCGATTTTATGGCCTCATTATTTCCGCCGGAATCCAGAACGTTTCGTTTTCTCTTTCGAACAAGGTCTACATGAATATTCTTCGATATGGCAATCAACCACGTCTTAAATTCATAATTTTCGTCGTATGTTGTGATTTTGTCAAAAGCTTTCGAAAAAGTTTGAATGGTAATATCCTCGGCGTCATTTTCGTTCTGGGTACGTTTAAGCTGAAATCCGTAAACATCATTCCAAAAGGTATCCAAAAGTGTGCTGAAGGCTATTTGATTGCCCAATTTCGCTTTTCTGATGATATCGATAACGGTATTGTCGATTTTATCTGATTAAGAAGTTATCAAGAAAAGATGAAATCTATTGAAGTTCTGTTGCTGACTCCCTTCTACAATCCTGTTCACTGGGTAATTTTCCACACATGCCGCAGGCTTCTCCATCCGAATTTAAAAATGGGCTTTGACTGGCACAAGTTCCTGCAAATTTACCATCTTTTTTAGACCATATCTTAATCGCAATTCCGGCAACGGCTAGCGCTAAAAGACAGATGGTCAACAGAATCAATTTCATTATAAATTCTTTTGTACAAAGTTACAAAAATAAAGCCCCGACAAAAATGTCAGGGCTTCGATTTTAATCTCTTAAACCTAAATTAATACTGTATGTTCGCAACAATATTTTCGACCGTAGGAGTTTCGTTTCCACCTCGCGGTTCAATGGTTATGTAACCGATAGCTTTTTCGGCATACGGCAAAGCCATTAATTTTTCTTGACCTGCAGCTTCCTCTCTGATTATCCCTAGGTTAATCATCTCACCGTTAACCTCGGCCCACATTTGAAAACATTGGCTTTCAGGCAAATTTGGCAAATTACTTACATTGATATATGAAAGTTTTTTAACCGGATTAATATAGGCGACCGCCTTTAGGTCTTCGGCCTTTTTATTTCCTTTGACATTATACTTTTTCGTCTGTGGATTGTTCAGAACGATAAATTGGTTACGAACGTCTTCCAACTGCTCCCTCATATTCTCTTTGAGGTCGTGGATCTCGTTGGTAACAATGGTATTCTGCTCTTGAAGACTCTGATTTTGGTTCCAGAAGAAATAAGACGCTCCTGCGAACATCAACGCGGCAAAACTTGCGGCGATGGCATATTTGAAAAATCTTTTTCTGCCGTAATTATCAGCCTTTATCCTGGCAAGTATTTTTTCCTTCAGACCTTCAGGTGCTTTTATGGCATGTAGTTTTGCAAACTCTTCCAAATTATCTTGAAGCTCGTCAAAAGTCTCCCTGACTTCAGGGTACATAGCAATATAACGCTCTACCTGAAAAGCCTCTTGTTCGGTCGTAGTACCGAGTAGGTACTTTTCCAACAAGTCGGAATCTAAAAATATTTTAATTTTTTCTTTCATTACGATATTATTAAAAGCGCAAGCATCACGGCCGGACCATATATTTTCTTCAGTTCACGAAGGCCGATTTTCAACCTCGACTTAATGGTACCCAAAGGTATATCTAGCTCTTCGCTAGCCTCTTGTTGTGTCATTCCCTGAAAAAATAGGGCTTCCAAGACAATTTGATACTTGGGCTCGATTTTTTCAAGGTTCTCTTGAACGTCCATTAACTCTGGCCTGATACTATCAACACCTAAGTTATATACGTCTGAAACATCCATTTGGATTTCCTTGTCCGTTTTTGTGTTGATACTGCGTAATTTGTCTATGGCCGTATTACGGGTAATGCGAAAAAGCCATGTAAACAGTTTTGCTTTCGACGGGTCATAGGAATCAGACTTTTTCCAGATTTTCACAAAACTTTCCTGCAAAATATCTTGGGCAAGTTCTTCATCGCGCACTACTTTCTTTGCGACCCCGTACAGTGTATCGCCATAATGTTCATACAATAGGGAAATGGCTTTCTCATTTCGCTCTTGCAGCAGTTCTACGATGTGCTTTTCAAGGAGTGTGCTCATACCAGTGTAATGGGTTCCAAAAAAAATTGCCTGCCAAAGCATCCAATTTACTTTTTAAACCGTATATCCCTTAAACGCTAATTTATACAATTGATTGTTATAGCTAGCGTTATATCAAAATTTTAATTTTAAATGTGCACTTGGTAACTGCATATTTAGTTTTTGGTTAGTTTGGTTTGGTATAACCCTCGAAGTTCTGCTTCGGGGGTTATTTTATGATATTTACCTCAGGGGTTATCTCAATGCCGAATTTTTTATGAACGGCATGTATGATGTTATTTGCCAAGTCTAACACTTCTTGCCCTGTACCGCCACCGTAGTTTACCAGTACTAGGGCTTGCTTGGCATGAACCCCAACATTGCCGAAACGTTTTCCTTTGAACCCGCACCGCTCTATAAGCCATCCAGCTGGCACCTTTATAGCATTTTCGGCCACCTCATAGTACGGGGCCTCTGGACATTGCTTTAGAAAGTTACTGAATTTTTTGGCCGACAAAACGGGATTTTTAAAAAAACTTCCACTATTACCCAACTCTTTGGGATCGGGCAATTTACTTTTTCGAATAGCCACGACCGCATCGGAAATATCCTTAATACTGGGGTTTTTAATACCTTTTGCTATAAGTTCCTGCTCAATCGAGCCATAGGAAGTATTGAGCCGATGATTTTGTTTTGTTAGCCTAAAATTCACAGAAACGATAATATACTTTCCATGGCCCTCATTTTTGAAGTAGGAATCTCGGTACCCAAATTGACAATCTTTCTTGCTGAATTCCTGAATTGATCGGTCTTCAATTTTCATGGCCTGACAACTTACGAAAGTATCCTTAAGCTCAACACCGTAGGCACCAATGTTCTGGATGGGGGCGGTACCTGTATTTCCCGGGATCAATGACATATTTTCGAGTCCGCCATAACCTTGATCCAGCGTCCAAAGCACCATATCATGCCAGTTTTCACCGGCCATAACTTTCAAAATGACATAGTCTTCATCTTCGGTGACCAGCTCAATTCCCTTTAAATTGATATGAAGTACTAAGGCATCTATATTTCTGGTAATAAGCATATTACTGCCTCCACTGATGATAAATTTATCCGGATACTCTTTTGCTCTGAGTGCTTCTCTTAAGTCTTCGAGGCTATTGATTTCACAAAAATATCTAGCGTTTGCATCAATTCCGAAGGTATTGTAGGGCTTAAGGGATATATCTTTCTGAACGGTCATTAGCCTATATAACTTTTTAAGGCTTCTTTTAGTATGTTGACCGCTCTTTTTAGGCTTTCCTTATCCAGTACGTAGGCAATACGTATTTGGTTTTTTCCCAAACCGGGGGTTGCATAAAACCCGGCTGCCGGAGCGACCATGACCGTTTCGTTGTTAACCCTAAAATCTTCAAGTAGCCATTGTGCAAAATCGTCCGCATCGGATATAGGAAGTTCTGCGATACAATAGAAGGCGCCTTGGGGCCTACCGATCTTCACCCCTTCTATTTTTTCCAACTCCTCGATTAAAATATCCCTTCTTGCGACATATTCTTCCTTTACGGCATCAAAATAGCTTTGGGGAGTCTCCAAAGCTGCCTCACTAGCGATTTGCGCATAGGTAGGCGGTGATAATCGGGCTTGGGCAAATTTTAAGGATGCTTTAATAATTTCCGAGTTTTTAGATACCAAACATCCTATTCTGGCCCCACACATACTATAGCGTTTTGAGACCGAATCTACGATTAGGGCATGTTCATCCAATCCAGGCTCTTGAAGAATGGAATAATGTTCTCTTCCATCATAGGTGAACTCTCGATAGACCTCATCGGCCACTAAAAACAAGTCATGTTTTACTACCATTGCGGCCAATTTCTGAATTTCTTCCCTACTGTACAGATATCCGGTGGGATTTCCTGGGTTACAGATCAATATGGCCTTGGTTCTCGGAGTTATCAATTTCTCGAAATCCTCGATTGGCGGTAGTGCAAAATTGGTATCTATATGAGAGACTACGGGTACTACATTTACACCTAAGGCCGTTGCGAATCCATTATAATTGGCATAAAAAGGCTCTGGAATAATAATCTCGTCGCCGCTGTCCGCTATGCTCCCCATGGCAAATGACAGCGCTTCGGAGCCGCCGGTGGTTACGATAATATCACCGGCCGTTACGTGAATATCATTCTTAGCATAGTATTTGGCAATTTTTTCACGGTATACTTCAGAACCTTCGGTTCTACTATATTCCAAAACCTCGATTGTATTGTTTTTAACAGCGTCCAACGCAATCTGAGGGGTCTTGATATCGGGTTGCCCGATGTTCAAATGAATCACCTTGGCGCCATTTTTCTTTGCTTGTTCGGCAAAAGGAACCAATTTACGTATGGGAGATTGGGGCATTGATCGCCCCTTTTGTGATATCGCTGGCATGAAAACTTATTTTTAGGCAAAAGTGAGAAAACCAAGTGGACAAAGCAATAGCGGATGTAATTAATTCGCCAACCAAAAATATGTTAATTAACGTCGATAGTATTGATAAAATTTATAACTTTAAGAGAGTTAACCGCTTAATATTTAGAAAGTTGAAGCGATTGGTTGCCATACTTGTGTTAGTTTTCTTGTTTTTACCTTTTACGGGTACATCACAAGGCTTCGAATTGCCCGAAGGCAAACCCTTTCAAAAAGTAAAATTTCAATTGATCAACAATTTGGTCATTATTCCGATGACCGTCAATGGTACCGAGCTCTCGTTCGTACTTGATTCTGGTGTTGGCAAACCGATTCTCTTCAATCTGACAGACCAAGACTCCATAAAAATCAACAATGTCTCTGAAATCACTATTAATGGTTTGGGTGAAGGTGATCCCATTAAAGCACTGAGTTCAAAAGAGAATGACTTTAAATTGGGTGCTATTCACAATAGAAATCAGCGACTCTATGTGGTGCTTGACAGCGAAATGAATTTTTCCCCAAGCTTGGGAATACCGGTTCATGGTATCATAGGATATGAACTTTTTCGTGATTTCATTGTCGAAATAAACTATGGTTCAAAAACCATTAAATTTTACGATCCTGCTGAATATACTTATAAATTGGGCCGAAATGATGAGACCTTGCCTCTTCATGTAATTCGTAAGAAAGCCTATGTCGATGGAGAGGTCTATATGAACAGTGGTAAGAACATACCTGTAAAGATGCTTCTCGACACGGGTAGTAGCGATGCCATTTGGCTTTTTGAGAACGATGAAATTGGAATACCCGATAAAAACTATGATGATTTCTTAGGAAAGGGTCTAAGCGGAAACATCTTCGGCAAACGAACCATGGTCAGCGGTATTAGAATAGGTAGTTTTATTTTACAGGATGCCAAGGCAGCGTTTCCCGACAGGGAATCATTCAATGACATCAAAAACTTTGGCGACCGAAATGGGAGTATGGGCGGCGAAGTACTGAAACGATTCAATATAATCTTTGACTACCCGAACGGTAAGATTACGTTACGTAAAAACCATAATTTCAATAATCCCTTTCAATATAACATGAGCGGTATCGATCTTCAGCATGATGGGCTTCGCTATATTTCAGAACGTATTACCGACGCCAGCGGGGTAGTCGATAGTGAAAAAAAGTCTTTTGGCGACGTTCAAATTTTATTTGAAAACAGAACACGTCTTAGTCTGGTACCTGAAATTGTAGTATCAGGTATTCGTGCAGGTAGCCCTGCGGAATCGGCCGGCCTACAAGAGGGGGACGTAATTTTGGCGGTAAACGGAAAAAGCGTACACCGCTACAAACTTCAAGAAATCATGCATATGCTTAATGAAAAAGAAGGAAAAAAAGTCAGGGTACTCATCGAAAGATACAATTCAGACCTTCTTTTCACTTTCGTTCTCAAGAATATGTTCAAAGAAAAACCCTGATGTTTCCATCAGGGTCTTTGATTATTTTCAAAAGGTTTGCGTTACTTTTTTCCTTCCGCGGGCTTCGCCTTGATCTCTCCTTTAATCTTCAAGACTTTCGTTGGAGTATCGGCGTTTGATATTACCGTAATGGCCTTACGGATCGGGCCAACCCTATTGGTGTCATATTTTACTTGAATCTCACCTGTCTTACCGGGTAAGATAGGGTCTTCGGGCTTTTTCGGGATAGTACATCCGCAGCTTGAACTTACCTTACTGATTATCAAGGGTGCATCACCGGTATTGGTGAATTCAAAAACCCGGATGCCATCGGCACCTTTTTCAATTTCTCCATAATCTACGGTCTCTGTTTTGAATTCAATCTTAGCCGCTTTTTCTTGAGCGGTAAGATTAAATGCCAACAGACCCATAAATAATACAAGTACTATTTTTTTCATCGTTTTAAATTTAGGGTGAATTTCAAAAGTAAATCTTTTCAGATGAACCTCAAAATACTTTTGTTATGTAATAACGTTACTTATTTTTGTTTCGTATTCCGTTTTCGGCCAAAAGCACCCTTCATCGATATTTTAACATATCGTTCTAGGTTGCTTTTTTGTACCGCCTACGAATAACCAAAAATCGTTCCAAAACATGGAGATTCCATCAAAATATGAGCCTAAATCCGTAGAAAATCGTTGGTATGACTATTGGATGCAAAATAAGTACTTTCATTCGACCCCTGACGAACGCGAACCCTATACCATAGTCATTCCACCGCCGAATGTTACTGGGGTGCTTCATATGGGGCACATGCTCAACAATACTTTACAGGATGTTCTCATCCGACGTGCCCGTTTGATGGGTAAAAATGCCTGTTGGGTACCGGGTACGGATCACGCCTCCATTGCGACCGAAGCCAAAGTTGTGGCTAAATTGAAAGAGGAGGGAATCAATAAATCCGATATATCGCGCGAAGAGTTCATGAAGCACGCTTGGGAGTGGAAAGCGGAGTATGGTGGCGTTATTCTAGAACAACTTAAAAAACTGGGATGTTCATGCGATTGGGCTAGAACGGCATTCACCATGGATGACAATATGTCTGCTTCTGTCATCAAGGTTTTTATCGATTTATTCAATAAAGGATTGATATATAGAGGGTATCGTATGGTAAATTGGGATCCCGAGGCACAAACGACCCTGTCGGACGAAGAAGTCATCTACGAAGAAAAACAAGGCCTTTTGTATTACATACAATACAAAGTTGTCGAAGCCGATGGAAAAACTCCCCCTTCGGGGGCTGGGGGGCTTACCATCGCCACCACGAGACCTGAAACAATACTGGGCGATACCGCAATTTGTATCAACCCGAACGATGAGCGTTTTAAGCATTTAACAGGCAAAAAAGCAATTGTTCCGATTTGTAATCGTGTAATACCAATTATCGAAGATGACTATGTCGATATCGAATTTGGTACTGGATGTCTGAAAGTCACTCCCGCACATGACATCAACGATAAGGCCCTTGGCGAAAAACACCAATTGGAGACCATTGATATCTTTAATGCAGATGCCACTTTGAATTCCTTCGGAATGCATTATGAAGGTCAAGATCGTTTTGTTGTTCGAAGGGCCATTTCCAAAGAGCTGGAAGAAAAAGGGTACTTGGTCAAAACGGAGAATTATCTGAACAAAGTCGGAACTTCTGAGCGTACAAAAGCTGTTATCGAGCCGCGTTTGAGCGACCAATGGTTCTTGAAAATGGAAGATTTGGTAAAACCCGCCATTAAAGCCGTTCTGGAAACCGAAGAAATAAAGTTCTTTCCTAAAAAATTCGAGAACACCTATCGCCATTGGATGGAGAACATCCGAGATTGGAATATTTCACGCCAATTATGGTGGGGCCAGCGTATTCCAGCCTATTACTATGGAGATGGACAAGATGATTTCGTAGTCGCCGAAAACATCGAAGATGCTTTGAAATCGGCTCAAGAAAAGTCCAACAACCATAAATTGACAACCGACAACCTTAGACAAGACGAGGACGTCGTCGACACTTGGTTCTCTTCATGGTTATGGCCCATGACCGTTTTCAATGGAATTTTGGAGCCCGATAACAAAGACATTAAGTACTACTACCCTACCAGCGATTTGGTAACGGGTCCGGATATTATATTTTTCTGGGTCGCACGAATGATTATCTCCGGATATGAATATCGCAATGAAAAACCCTTTGAAAATGTTTATTTCACGGGAATCGTCCGGGACAAACAGCGACGAAAAATGTCAAAATCGTTGGGAAATTCTCCCGATGCGCTGAAATTAATCGATACCTATGGGGCAGATGGAGTCCGGGTCGGGTTACTATTGAGTTCGGCCGCAGGCAACGATTTAATGTTCGATGAAGACTTATGTCAACAGGGTAAGAATTTCGCCAACAAAATATGGAACGGATTCCGGTTGGTACAAGGTTGGGAAGTAGCTGACCTACCGCAACCCGAAGCCTCAAAACTGGGTATAGAATGGTTTCATTCCAAGTTCGATCAGACCTTGGCGGAAATCGAGGATCATTTCAGCAAGTACCGCATCTCAGATGCCTTGATGGCGACTTATAAATTGGTCTGGGACGATTACAGTTCATGGCTTCTTGAAATCATAAAACCGGCCTATCAACAACCTATCGATAAAACCTCTTACGATGCGGTAATCAATATTTTAGAACAGAACTTGAAACTCCTCCACCCTTTTATGCCATTTCTGACCGAAGAGATTTGGCAACATATCGCCAAAAGAACTCCTGAAGAGGCATTGATCGTTGCCGAATGGCCTGAAACAAAAAGGATCGACAAGAAATTGATTGAAGGATTCGAATTTGCCTCAGAAGTCATTGCGGGCATCCGAACGGTTCGTAAGGATAAGAACATCGCGATGAAGGAAGCTTTGGAACTATCGGTTCTAAACTCAGAGAACAGTTCAAAAGATTGGGACGTTGTCATTCAAAAATTGACCAACCTTTCTGCCATATCATATATCGATTCGCCCATAGATGGTGCCTTGACCTTTCGGGCAAAGAGCAACGAATACTTTATTCCCATGAGCGGCGCCATCGATGTGGATGCCGAGATGAAAAAAATACATGAGGAGCTTGACTATACCCGTGGCTTTTTACAATCGGTACAAAAGAAACTTTCAAACGAACGTTTTGTCAATAATGCTCCGGAGCAAGTCATTGCCTTGGAACGCAAGAAACAGGCCGATGCCAAGGCCAAAATCGAGACGTTAGAAAAGAGTTTGGCGAGTTTGTCGTGATTGTAATCGTAGTGTTCAAGACTTTTTTTGATTCCACCCCGTAAGGCCTCTCGACTTTGAGGTAATGAGTGGACAAAAAAACCGATATAATTTCATTTGAGCCGAACATACTAACCAAAAACCCAAAACAGCTTTTTCTAATTGATGCCATAGGGGCATTGGTGTCTGCTTTTTTCATAGGGGTTGTACTGGTTCAATTTGAAAGTTTAATCGGCATGCCACGAAACGTACTTTACCTTTTAGCCCTACTCCCTTGTTTTTTTTGCGGCGTACTCTTTTTTATGTCATTTTTTAATCAATGATAATTGGCAAACTTTTTTAATGATTACCGCACTTGCCAATACATCATATTGTATTTTGACCGTAACTCTGCTCTTCATACATTACCAAAATCTTACTATTTTAGGACTTCTTTATTTTTTATTAGAGCTTCTCATTATCGGCGTTTTAATAACCGCCGAGATAAGAGCTAGTTCAAAGGGCTCTACTAAGAAGATTAAACGACACTAAAATTAGGTTAGCCATGAATACGGAAAAAGAGAAAAAGTCCAGGCTACTATTGATTGTCGCGACAGTTATCGTTTCTTGTAGTTTTTATAGTGCTATCGCCCAAGATATACTGAAAATAGAAGACCTTGGCAAAACCTATGCCGCACCTACTGAAAAACATGTAAAAGGGCTATATTTCCACATTCCAAAAGACAAAGTAAACGGCGGCAATACCAGCATACGAAATACAGATAGAGACCATTTAGTATGGAAAGATAGTCCCAATAGCAATGGCTACGGCTATTTTCAACGCAATCGTGATATGGGACAAATATTTAACGTTCCTGAAGGGTTAATTGTAATACCGGATGCTTTGGTGCTACGAACTTCAAAGGGTAATAATGCCTTAATGGAAGGTGCTATAGGAGCAGAACTTTATATCGCCTTTTTTGAGGTAAGGACAAAAACCGGTGATAGTCTTCGAATCCATGAAAATGGGACGACAAAAGGTGATTTGGCGACCCATGGTTTTGACCAAACCCTCAACCGATGTGATGATTTTATCGAAGGGGTCGAGTATATTTTTCTTACAAAGATTTCAGGCGGAATTTTCCCAAAATCGACCCCCACTACACAATATGTCTATCAACGAAACGAAAATGAGCCTTTTGGCGAGCAAGAAGGACATTTAAGATATTTCAGGTTCGATTTTCCAGAAAAGTCCGAAATTATACTCGAGGGCGGAAAGCGATATGCCTTCATGATCGGCTTTACCCATCCAGGTAAAGATCGTGGTATTGCTTGGTCGATCAGTACCGAGGTTCATACCAAAGAGGCCGCGGAATTCGTTCGTGATGAGAATGGAGAAATTCAATGGGGAATTCGAAGGGAAGGTGATGGCACCCTTCCCCCTACCATGATTCAGGATTCCACCCCCCCTTTCGACCCTAGTCAGCTTGAAAAATTGATTTCTGAATCCATGTTTCCTGAAAAACACTACGCGACCCTGAAACCAACTTCTGATGGTTACCCCGATGTAGACACCTATCGAACTATGGAGTATTATTTAGAGGTTTCAGAGATTATTAAAGCGCAACATTGAGCTATTACTTGTTCAGACCAATGCTCCGCAAAGTCTCTTGACTTAGAGGCATACTATAATCTCTTTAAGAACGATCATAACCATTTCTGATCTTTCTTTATCTTTAGACAAATCGAAACTAAAAATGAAACATATTCTTCCTATTGTGCTTATGCTATCCGCAATCCAATTGTCCGCTCAAAAAGAACCTTTAAAAGTAGGGGTCGCAGGTTTGACACATGGCCATGTGAACTGGGTTTTCGGTGCGGAGAAAAAAGGGGATATAAAAATCGTCGGTATCGTAGAGCCCAACCGAGAATTGGCCGAACGCTATGTAAAGCAAAACGGCCTCTCAATGGATTTGGTCCATGAAACTTTGGATGAAATGTTGGAAGCCAAAAAACCAGAAGCCGTAACCGCCTTTGGTTCCATTTATGAACATTTGGCCGTAGTAGAGGCCTCCGCTCCAAGAGGTATACACGTTATGGTGGAAAAACCTTTGGCAGTCAGTGTCGAACATGCACAAAAAATGGAGGCTTTGGCAAAAAAACACAACATCCATTTGCTAACGAATTATGAAACGACATGGTACCCTACTAATCATAGGGCATATGAACTTTTGCAAAAAGGTGTAATCGGAGGGGTTAGAAAAGTGATCGTTCGCGACGGACATAAAGGCCCAAAAAAAATAGGAGTACAAAAAGAGTTTTTGGAATGGCTGACCGATCCCGTTCAAAATGGCGGTGGGGCGATCATCGATTTCGGATGCTATGGTGCCAATCTGCTCACTTGGCTCCATGACGGTAAAAGACCTAATTTCGTTACAGCGGTTACCCAACAATTGCAACCGGAAAACAATCCCGATGTTGACGATGACTGCACGATACTTTTATCCTATGATACGAGCACAGCTATTTTGGAACCTAGCTGGAATTGGCCAATTGGCAGAAAAGACATGGAAATCTACGGAGAGACCGGAGTCGTATACGCTGACAACCGTCATGATTTGCGTGTTCGTATTTCCGAAGGATATGATGGGTTCAGCGAAGAATCCTCAAAATTAGAGGAGCGCAAAGCGCCTTATAACGACCCTTTCCTGCTTTTGACCGCCGTTATCCGCAATGAAATTGAACTGCCCGCTTACGATCTATCCTCCTTGGAAAATAATATGATTGTCGTTGAAATTCTTGAAGCTGCGAGAGAAAGTGCCAAAACCGGTAAAACAGTTATATTGAAAAAGAATTGACATGAGGGAAGAAAAACTCAAAATTTATGATGAATTGGTGGCCAAGTGCCCGCGGTTCAAAAGAAAAGGCAAGACTATGCCTTATACCTCCGCTAACGGTTACATGTTCTCACTTTTTAATAAGGATTGCGAAATCGGAATCCGGTTTTCGAAAGAAGTCCAAGAAAAATATATGTCGGCCTGGCCGACCACGATTTATAAATCATACGGGGCGGTGATGAAAGGTTATGTATTGGTTCCAGAAAAAATGTTGCGCGATTTAGATGCCCTGGCCAAATATCTTGACGAAAGTTATGATTATGTAATATCATTGGAGCCAAAATAAGATAGACAATCCTTATTATTTACGATAGACCCTTGTGATCGACCAAATTCTTCAGCGTATTACCGAACAATACTGTCCACTTTCGACCGAAACACTTTCCGATATAAAAAAAGTCGGGCGAATAAAGCATTTCAAAAAAGGAGAGCTTTTAGCCAAGGAAGGCCAATTTTCCGATGAATTGTACTATGTGGCGGAAGGCGGGGCGCGAGCGTACTATCTTCACGACGGAAAAACTGTTACCGATTGGTTTGCATTTGAAAACGATTTTATTTCTTCAATCGTAAGTTTCTTTTTAGATGTACCCGGCCAGCATCAAATAGAAATGTTGGAAGATACGACCATGTTGGTATTGAAACGCAACGATGTGGATTTGCTCTGTAACAAACATCATGATTTTGAACGACTAGGCCGTCTTAGTGTCACCAAAACGATGATGCAACTGCAACAGCGCATCGTCTCAATACAATTCAAAAGTTCAAAGGAGCGATACGAAAGTCTTTTGGAAAAATATCCGAAAATCGAATTAAGGGCACCTTTGGGCGATATTGCTTCTTACCTAGGAATCACTCAGGAAACCCTAAGTCGAATACGCAATCCGAAAAACGGAATTTGATTTATGTCAAAGGCGGCCAACGTTTGGTAGGTTACTTTTGAAAAAAAAACGATGAACACCTCATTATTGATAGCTAATGCACTGGTTTTTTTGACATTTATCGCCCATACCTTTGCAGGAGACCGTGAATATCAACATATAGAACCCTTAGCCGATAGTCCTACGCGTCTTCGCATTTTCTGGACGATGGGGCGAGGCGCTTTTCATATTGTTTCCGTCGACTTTTTATTCGCCACCATCGGTCTTGCGCTGATAAATTTCACGGACTACTTTACAGACACACAAATACTGCTAAAACTATTTTCACTTTACTTTTTGGGCTACGGAATCGCTTTTCTTATAGCCTTGATCGTCTCAAAAAAATTCAAGAATATCTATATCAAGATGTGGCAATGGATCTTGATGCTCTTGATTGCCGCCTTCATCTATTTTGGGAATGTTTGAAAAAATGAATGTGAAGCGACTCCATTTTACTTCGGGTTTGATAATCGCAATCTTCATTTTCGCCCATTTAACGAATCACCTTTTTTCAATTTTGGGTGCCAACGCCCATATCGAGGTAATGAAAGCCATGCGTACAGTGTATCGGAATTTGCTAGTTGAGATTCTTTTGCTGCTCGCGGTGCTTTTACAAATAATTTCTGGCCTGAAACTCTTTTTTGGCGAAAGAGCGAACGCTTATACATTTTTCGAAAAACTGCACGTCTGGTCTGGGCTTTATCTTGCTTTTTTTCTTATTGTACACGTCGGTTCTGTAATAATCGGTAGATCCGTTTTATACCTTGATACCAATTTTTATTTTGGCGTGGCTGGACTCAACACATTTCCGCTTAATCTGTTTTTTATTCCGTATTACACTCTGGCGATACTTTCTTTTTTTGCCCATATTGCCGCAGTTCATAACAAAAAAATGAAGATCTTGATCATGGGTATGGCCCCAAAAAAACAGTCCTATTTAATCCTTTGGATAGGTCTTGCCCTCACTTTTTTCGTTCTTTACGGATTGACCAATAATTTTAAAGGTGTGGCGATTCCTTCGGAATACCATATACTTATTGAAAAATAATTTTCTAATGATTATATTTAGGAAAATATATGATCATGAAAAAAATATTCACTTTTCTTCTTATATTATCCTTTCTTCCCATTGCTTGCCAAGAAGAAGGAAAAAAACCTGAAATCCTCCCTAAAGAAATACAGGTTAAGACAGCTACCTTGCCAGCTCCTGAAGCCGATAAAGAAGGCGCCATGGTCTATGGTTATAATCCTCAAGGCGAATTAGTGGTCCTACGTGAAGGCAACAACAATCTGGTCTGTGTCGGTGACGACCCGATCAAAGAGGGCATTAGTGTGGCATGTTATTCCAAAGAACTGGAACCCTTTATGAAACGTGGCCGTGAACTTACCGCCGAAGGAAAGGACACCAAAGAAAAACGCGAAATACAGGGAGCAGAGGTCGCTGCGGGCAAATGGCAAATGCCCATTGTGCCCAGTATGATGTATGTTTACTATGGCAGTGATGCTGCCTATAACAAGACAACGGGTGAACTTGGCGACGGCCAATACCGTTATGTAATATACACGCCTTTCGCGACCGCCAAAACTACGGGATTGCCCACCAAACCGCACGAAAAGGGTATGCCGTGGTTGATGGATCCCGGTACGTTTCGGGCGCATATCATGGTCGGGCCCTTCAATTAAGCCCGATTAAAAAACGTGTTGATTCCTTATCTTTGGTAAAAGTCGATTAGCAATGGAATCTTACGCACAGGCGCTATTATACGCCATTCCTTTTTTTATGGTGCTTTTGGCCATAGAACTATCTTACGGGTTTTTCGTAAAAGACCAAAAACATAAGGTCATGGATTCGGTTTCCAGTATAAGTTCCGGATTTACCAATATCATCAAGGACACTTTGGGGTTGGGCATCATATTGATATCCTATCCGTTTCTGTTGGAACACTTGGCGCTGACCGAAATCAACGCCACTTGGCTGGTATGGCTCGTTGCCTTTATCGTAATCGATTTCGCCTCTTACTGGAACCATCGATTGAACCACAAAGTGAATGTCTTTTGGAACCAACATGTCATTCATCATAGTAGTGAAGAGTTTAATCTGGCATGCGCGCTACGGCAACCTATTTCCAATATTTTCGGCTATTTTGCTATATTGTTACTTCCAGCGGCCATTTTGGGAGTTCCTAACGGGATAATCGCCGTACTGGCGCCCGTTCATTTATTTGCCCAATTTTGGTACCACACCCAACATATTGGAAAGTTGGGCTGGTTGGAATATATTCTCGTAACGCCCTCGCAGCATCGGGTACATCATGCCATAAATCGGGAATACATCGATAAGAATTTGGCCGCTATATTCTGTGTGTGGGACCGCTGGTTCGGCACCTTTCAAGAAGAACTTGATGATGTACCCCCCCAGTACGGGGTATTGAAACCTGCGGCAACGTGGAATCCCATCCATATTAATTTCCAGCATCTTTGGCGATTGGTGCAAGATGCATGGCGCACGAAAAGTTTGAAAGATAAATTGCGCATTTGGTTCATGCCTACAGGTTGGCGGCCGGCCGATGTCAAAGAAAAATATCCCGTATCCATTATAGAAGATGTGTATGGTTTTGAACGCTATAAAACACCATCTTCTAAAGCGTTCAACCTTTACGTTATTTTTCAGCTTTTGGCCACGGTTGGTTTATTATGGTTTATGTTTTTTAATTACTCGAATATTGGGGTCGAGGGGCTACTACTATTCGTAGCTTTCGTTTTTATTGGAATTTATGGCTACACAAGTCTAATGGATAGAAAAAAATATGCCGTCTGGATTGAATTATTTCGGGGAATACTTGGTATCGGCCTTATAGCAACAAGTGGAGACTGGTTCGGAATCAATAGCTACATATCTTGGGGAAGTTGGCTAATTTTATTTTATTTGTTTATTACGGGTCTTGGGGCTATCTACTTTACATTCCTCGAAAAATCTTCCGAGCGAACCAAAATTGCTCTTTAAAGTTCATTTCTGCATACAGATTTATGCGCTTCATCGAATAACACGCTTCTTATCACGTAGTTGGTCGAATAATTATATACTAATCCGCTTGATTTCGTTCTGTAAAGGTTAACCCCAACAACCCTTTCTATGACACGGCAAGATCATCTAAAGTTCTGTAAGGTCTGTACCCATCAGAAAAAAGATCTTGACCTCGGGATCGTTTGCAGCTATAGCGGTGACATTGCAAGTTTTGTAGGTTCGTGTGAGTCTTTTGAAGAAGATGCGATGCTGCGCATGAAAATGGATGAACAAAATGCCTCGCTAGCCTTACAGGTAAAACTTGCCGGTCAAGGTAAGCGTTTCGCCAATTTTCTGATCGACCAGTTATTTCTAATCGGATTGGCAATGATTATCGGTTCTATTATCGGAGGGGTTTTGATTTACTTCTTTCCCTCATATCTTTATTTGCTCGACGAAGAAAACCGTTTTAGAGATTACATGCTCGGTTTTATTATCGGCCTTATTTACTACAGCTTTTTCGAAGGGTTTACGGGCCGTTCGCTCGGCAAATTTTTCACAAAGACCAAAGTAATCACCGAAGATGGCAAAAAACCCAATTTTGGTACTATTTTCGTGCGATCGCTATGCAGACATATCCCTTTTAACCATTTTTCTTTTTTAGGGAACGATGCTGTCGGTTGGCACGATAAATTCTCAAAAACCAGAGTGGTGGAAATTGATTGAAAATACATATGACGACTTTAAAAATTACCTTCATAACGCTATTCGGATTTCTGCTTGCCATGCATTTCGATACCGATGTTAAAAATGCGCAATCCCTTATCGGGACACACACGTTCGGGGTACAATTTAATTATGATGGCTATGGTACTGCCGAAATCTCCGAAGTGGATGGAGAACTTTACATTAAGGGTTCACAATATTCCGAGGATAAGGAGGAATACGTCTTACTAGAAGGAAAGATCACGGTTATCGATGAACGCAACTTCACCGTTGAGGGTGATTTGAAACTTTTCACGGAGGGCTGTTGCGGACTCTTGGACCGAAAAGTTACCTATACCTTTCGTAAAACGGGAAATCGAAAATACTATCGCCTTAAGGAACGTGATGATCTTTGTAGTCAATATACCTGTGCCTATTATCTGGATATTTTGGAGTAGCCCTTGTAGTGTCGAAAGAGGTTCTTAAGTTTGTGTTTCAAACACTGCGCCATGAGACCTTACATACTTGCCGAGACCAATTGGGAAGCCCTAAAAGATGCTAAATTCGAACTAGCCGTACTGCCTTGGGGGGCCACCGAAGCACATAACTATCACCTACCCTACGCCACCGATAACATTCAAGCGGATCATATGACGGCCGAATCGGCAAGATTGGCTTGGGAAAAAGGCGCAAAAGTGATTGTGCTTCCAACCGTTCCATTCGGCGTAAATACAGGCCAATCGGATATTTACCTGGACATCAACCTCAACCCAAGCACCCAATTACAGATACTTACCGATATCGTTGAGGTCTTGAATCGTCAGGAAATATATAAACTAGTGATCTTCAATGGCCATGGAGGCAATGACTTTAAGCCCATGGTTCGCGAACTAGGGCTGAAATTTCCAAAGATGTTCATTAGCATGATGACTTTTATACATACCGTTGACAAATATGAATACTTTGAAGAAAAAGGAGATCACGCCGATGAGATGGAAACTAGTCTGATGCTCCATTTGCAACCCGAATTGGTACTGCCAAAAGAGAAATGGGGCGATGGCAAAGTGAAGAAATATAAAATTAATGCTATACGAGAAGGCTGGGCATGGGCCGAACGAAAATGGTCACAGGTCAGTGAAGATACAGGGGTCGGAAATCCGCATAAGGCCACAAAAGAAAAAGGGGAACGGTACTTTACCGACGTTACACGAAAAACCGCCAATTTTATGGTAGACCTTTGCAATGCAGATTTAAATGATTTGTATGAATAGTGGCAAAAAAATTAGCTGATAAAACATCAGGTATCGGGTATCCGGCACCTGACCTTTCACACTTAATATCCTTCAAATACTTCGTATATTTGTAGTTCAAAAATCAGCTATGAGCGTAGAGACTGCAGAACATGTGATTCCACCAAAGGGGAAGCCCAAATGGCTCAGGGTAAAACTCCCAACAGGAAAAAAATATACACAGCTTAGAGGCCTTGTCGAAAAATATGACCTACATACCATTTGCACCTCTGGTAGTTGTCCAAATATGGGAGAATGCTGGGGAGAAGGTACTGCAACCTTTATGATCTTAGGAAATATTTGTACCCGCTCTTGTGGTTTTTGCGGCGTCAAGACCGGACGACCCGAAGATGTCGATTGGGCCGAGCCAGAAAAAGTGGCTCGTTCGATAAAGATTATGAACATCAAACATGCGGTACTCACTTCCGTGGATCGTGATGATTTAAAGGATATGGGATCGATTATTTGGGCCGAGACGGTAAAAGCAGTTCGCAGAATGAACCCCGAAACGAC
Source organism: uncultured Maribacter sp. (assembly GCA_964351985.1). Lineage (GTDB taxonomy): Bacteria > Bacteroidota > Bacteroidia > Flavobacteriales > Flavobacteriaceae > Meishania. The sequence continues at coordinate 38,841 of CAYGPR010000031.1, forward strand.
TTTGGAGACCTTGATCCCTGATTTTCAAGGAATTGAACGACATCTGGATAGAATCATAGAAGTTGCGCCAGAGGTAGTCTCACATAATATGGAAACCGTAAAACGCTTGACCCGCGAAGTGCGCATACAGGCCAAATACGAAAGAAGTCTTGAAGTTCTGAGATATTTGAGAGCCAACGGAGTAAACCGTACCAAATCTGGGATCATGTTGGGCCTTGGCGAATTGGAAGAAGAGGTCATCCAGACTATGGAAGACCTTAGAAATGTAAATGTCGATGTAGTGACCATTGGGCAGTACCTACAACCTTCGAAGAAACACCTTCCGGTAAAGGAGTTCATCCTACCCGAGCAATTCAAAAAATTTGAGGCAATAGGCCTAGAAATGGGATTTAGACATGTTGAAAGCGGAGCATTGGTTCGATCCTCTTACAAAGCGCATAAGCATATTAACTAGCCTCATTACAAGTACAGCTTGGCAATCTGCTGAAATGTTCGTAAAAGTTGAACAGATTGCCACGCTACGCCCGAAATGACTTAGAACCCCAATAAACTTCCTTTTGAATTCCCAAATGAAAACAACCAACGTAGGCATTAACGGATTCGGGCGAATAGGCAGAACGCTTTTCAGGCTGTTAAACGATCATCCGCATATCAAAGTGGTCGCCATAAACGATCTTGCCGATGCGAGAACCCTTTCACACCTCTTAAAATACGACAGTATCCATGGTGTTTTTCAAAAGGAAGTTGGATATAATGACAATGCCATCCTTGTTGAAGACGAAGAAATCGCACTAACCAGCGATACTTTTCCAACACAAATTGATTGGTCGGCACACCATGTGGACATTGTAATAGAATGCTCCGGCAAATTCAAGACCGAAGAAATTCTTAAGCAACATCTCAAAAATGGGGCAAAAAAAGTGATTTTATCGGTTCCTCCCGTTGATGACGCTATCAAAATGGTCGTTTTCGGAATCAATGAGTCCATATTGACCGAAAATGACAATATTATCTCGAACGCTTCTTGTACTACGAACAATGCGGCCCCGATGATAAAGGTCATCAATGACCTCTGTGGAATTGAACAGGCCTATATTACCACGATTCATTCCTATACCTCAGACCAAAGCCTACATGACCAGCCACACCATGACTTGAGAAGGGCGCGCGCAGCCGGACAATCCATTGTACCTACCACCACCGGAGCGGCCAAGGCGCTTACGAAGATTTTTCCCGAACTCTCGAACGTCATCGGCGGTTGCGGTATTCGTGTACCCGTACCCAACGGGTCTTTGACCGATATTACCTTTAATGTAAAGCGCCAAACCACCATTCAGGAAATCAATGATACTTTTGAGCGAATTTCCCATAATGAACTAAAAAACATACTTTTATATACGAAAGATCCTATAGTGAGCGTGGATATAAACAATAGTTGCCACTCTTGTACGTTTGATTCACAGATGACATCTGTAATCGGTAAAATGGTCAAAATTATAGGATGGTACGATAACGAAACAGGTTACAGTAGTAGAATTATAGATTTGATCAATCTATTGATAAACAAACGATACGTTTGATATTTAAGTTCTCACATAACAAAAATGCAATTCGCCTATGGGTGTTGACGTCACTTTTTCTGATGCTCAACGTTCGCGCCCAGCAAATTGATTCGCTCAAAAACGACATTCAGCCCTACTTTGAGCGCGCACTACGCTATCAAAATAAAAATCAAATCGATTTGGCCTTGGAAACCTTGGACAAGGCTTCGGAGATTGCCGAGAAAGAACAAAATGAAAAGGCGTTGATCGATAGCTATCACAAGTTCGCCCTTCTTTATTTACAATTGGGTAAGGACGAAAATTCTACCTTCTACTCCGATAGGGCGAAGGGAATGTTAGAAGATATCGAATATCCGTACGGTGACGCCATGCAGAAATATATCGAAGCCGTTAGGCTTTATGGTGAGGGCAATAATTTTCGCGCCATTTATGCACTCGAAGAAGCAAAGCAATTAAGTAACGACCGTAACTTTTTCAATAATATCTTATTGACCGAAGGCAATATTTATCTAAATCTTGGAAAATATGAGGCTGCGTTGAAAAATTTCAACTCTTTGGTCATCAATACCGATATTCAAGAAAGAGAATATTTAGCGACCAAGGCCCATTTAGGGTTGTCGAAACTTCATTTTACCAACGAAAACCCTGAGCAGAGTATAACGGATGGTGAAGCCGCCCTGAAATTGGCGTTGGCAAATAAGTTCCATAGAGAAATTCTGGATGCGAACGATCAATTGGCCAAAATATATGAGAAAACAGGACAGTTCGACAAGGCTCTTAATAACACTAGAAACCTGATTCGAATCCGTGATTCTATTTTCACTATTGAAAAAATCAAAACCGAGGCAAAAACGGCGGATAGAATACAAATAGAAAATATGGGCGATGAAATCACTCGACAAGACGAACGCCTCGAAGAATTGAGTGAATCTGAAAACCGAGCTGAAATTACCGCGATCTTGACCTCTGCATTCTTGACCATAATTTCTCTACTGGCTGTTTCGCTCTATCGAAACAACCAAATAAAATTGAAGACCAACGATCTCTTACAGACAAAAAATAGTGAATTGCAAATCGCTAGGGATGCCGCCGTCAGTGCCATGGAGGCAAAAACGAACTTCTTATCTACAGTAAGTCATGAGTTGCGAACTCCGCTGTATGCCGTTACCGGACTCACACATTTGTTATTGGAAGAAAATCCGAGCGAGAACCAAAAGGAACATCTCAAGGCCTTAAAATTTTCAGGAGATTACCTATTGAATTTTATCAATGACATACTTCAGATCAATAAAATCGATGCGAACAAGCTGGAACCATTGAACATCGAATTCAACCTTAAAAAGGTGCTCAAAGAGGTTATCGATTCACTGCAGCAAAGTGCCAAGGCCAACAAGACAAAAATCGTAATGGAGTATGATGAGGAAATTCCCTCTCACCTGATGAGCGATCCGCTGAAACTTTCCCAAATATTTATGAACCTTGTTGGAAATGCCTTGAAATTTACAAAAAACGGTGAAGTGAAGGTCATTGCACGACTTTTAAACAAAGTAGAAGAAGATGTCACCTTATACTTTGAAGTAGTCGATAACGGTATCGGAATCTCAAAGGAACAACAGGAAAATATTTTTGAAGGATTTGAGCAGGGATCCATTCAAATCAACAGAGAATATGGCGGTACCGGCCTTGGGTTGACCATTGTAAAAAGCCTGTTAGGTCTCTTTGAAAGTAGGATACAACTGGAAAGCGAAGTGGGCGAAGGAAGTTCTTTTTTCTTTGAATTGAAACTAAAAAGCAAGGATAGCGTAATCGATGATATCCCCTTCGAGATAACGGAGACCGAGTATGATTTTAAAGGTCTTCACTTGATGATCGTTGAGGATAACAAGATCAATCAGGTCATCACCAAGAAAATGTTGACGAAAAAGGATATTACAAGTGACATTGCCAGCAACGGAACAGAGGCCATTGAGCTTGCACAAAACAACAATTACGACGCTATTTTAATGGATATACACATGCCCGGAATTAGCGGTGAAGAGGCTACCATTGAAATTAGAAAGTTCGATCAAAAGACCCCTATTATTGCATTGACCGCAATATCGTTGGATGACAGTTTGGAAAGTTTTTATGCCGCAGGTTGCAACGATGTGGTAACAAAGCCCTTCAAACCCGAAGTTTTCTATCAAAAAATCGGGGAGAATATTTTTGATAAGAAAGTTACCGGTGCCGCTTCATAAGTGCATGTAAATCCACAATCAAGTCTTGTTCGCCTTCTCCCAAAAAGGCGTGTTTCACCCCAATAAAACTTAAATTCGAAACTTTTCCTTGTAATCGAACGTAGTCTTTTTCGGTGGTCAACACCTGTTCTTTGCCGTTCAATATTCTTATTTCTTCTTCCGTAAAAAAATGATGGTCGCTGAAGCGTAAATGCTCAAAATTGAGTTCTTTCGCTTTTAGAAAAGAAACTAAGGAAGTCGGGTCCGCAATACCGGTAACCAAAGTGAATCTTTTGTTCAATAAAGCGTCAAGAGGCGCTTTATCATAAACCAAATAACTGAAGGTGACTTTTTGATATGATTTTGGTTTTAGCTTATTTAGTATCGATTGACGCTCATTTTCGGAAAGACCAGATGGACATTTTGTGACAATGATAAAATCGGCCCGTTTGGCTTCCCTTTTACTGTCCCGAAGGTTTCCCGTCGGTAAATACCAATCTTCCGAATACAAATTGTTGTACGAAGTCAATAATATCGAACAGCTAGGTTTGACTTTGCGGTGTTGAAAGGCGTCATCCAAAAGAATGAGATCCGGTTTTACTTTTTTCTCCAAAATTGAGATTCCGTTTCGTCTATCGCCATCTACCGCTACTATTACGTCAGGAAATTTTGCATGAATTTGATACGGCTCATCGCCAAGTTCCTCGACCTTACTATCTATGGATGCCAGAACAAAACCTTGCGACTTCCTTTTGTAGCCCCTACTCAATACTGCAACTTTATATTCCTTCTTTAAATGCGATATTAGAAATTCTACCATAGGGGTTTTTCCTGTACCGCCAACACTTAGATTCCCGATACAAATTGTGGGGGTATCAAAAGCGATTGATTTGAACAAACCGATATCGTAAAGGTAATTCCTGACAAAGACTACTAAACCATACATCAGGGAAATGGGAAACGCTATTTTTCGAAGGAGTTGCACAGCGGCGAAAATATAATATTTTATCTTTGAAGGACACATAAACCTCCAAAATGACCATAAAAGAAGTTACCGATATACTGGAAGAGCTGGTACCGTTGGCCTATGCCGAAGATTTTGACAATGTGGGTCTACTTGTGGGCGATAAAGAAGCCCAAGTCTCAGGAATATTGGTAACCCTTGATACTTTGGAAAACGTAATCGACGAGGCATTGTCCAAAAAATGTAATCTTATCGTCAGTTTTCATCCTATCATTTTCTCGGGGCTTAAGAAGCTTACAGGAGCGGATTATGTGCAACGCACCGTTATCAAGGCCATTCAGAACAATATTGCCATTTATAGCATGCATACCGCCCTAGATAATTCATCAGAGGGTGTCAATGCAAAGATCTGCGAAATGCTGAACATTCAAAACCCTAAAATACTGATACCTCAAAAAGGAACTATTAAAAAACTGACGACCTACGTGCCTGAAAAAGAGGCGGAAAAACTTAAAAAAGCATTGTTCGCAGTAGGTGCCGGAAATATTGGCAACTATAGTAATTGTAGTTTTACTACCGAAGGGGTGGGTAGTTATAAAGCAGGTAAAAATGCTAATCCCCTAAAGGGCGAAATCGGCAAAACCCATTATGAAAAAGAAATACAAATCAATGTTACCTTTTCTAAAGCGAACGAATCAAAAATCGTAAATGCCATGTTCAAGGCACACCCCTATGAAGAAGTGGCGTATGAAATTTTCACATTGGAGAATACCAATCAAAAAATCGGAATGGGAATGATAGGAGAGCTAGAAAAGCCCATTGCTGCGAAAATATTCCTTCAGGAGGTAAAGGAAAAAATGAACGTCGCGGTTATACGCCACTCCGAATTATTAGGAAAAAAAGTCAGAAAAATAGCCGTATTGGGAGGCAGTGGAGCTTTTGCCATATCAGCTGCAAAGACTTCCGAAGCGGATGTTTTTATAACTGCCGATGTCAAATACCATCAATTCTATGAAGCTGAGAAAAAATTGGTCATCGCCGATATCGGACACTATGAAACAGAGCAGTTTACAAAAAATCTTTTAGTTGATTATCTTACAAAAAAATTGCCTAATTTTGCAATCTCTTTATCGGAGAGTATAACAAATCCTATCAAGTATTATTAAATATGGCAGCAAAATCAGAAATCAC
>CAYGPR010000032.1:0-41800 GCA_964351985.1 uncultured Maribacter sp.
AAGGACATTGTTGCCGAAAAAGTGGCGAACGTAAACATGCCTTACATCACAGAGAGATGGCCCGGCGGAATGTTGACCAACTTTGTCACTATCAGAAAAGCAGTTAAAAAAATGGCCTCTATCGACAGAATGAAGAAAGATGGTACTTTCTTGACACTTTCCAAGAAAGAGCGTTTGCAGGTAGACCGTCTTCGTGCCAAATTGGAAAAGAACTTAGGTTCCATTTCAGAAATGACACGACTTCCAGGAGCCTTGTTTATTGTGGACACGATGCGTGAGCACATTGCGGTTAAGGAAGCTCAAAAATTGAACATTCCTATTTTCGCAATGGTCGATACCAATTGTGACCCAAGGGATGTTGATTTCTTGATACCTTCTAACGATGATGCCTCAAAATCAATTGACATCATAATGACGCAGGTTACCGATGCCGTTGCCGAAGGTTTGGCAGAACGTAAGTCGGAAAAACAGGCCGATAACGAAGGTGTTGATGAAGCTCCGAAGGCCAAAAAAGCCAAGAAAGAAAAGGTCGTTGAAGAAGCTCCCAAAGTTGCGAAGACAGCAGAGGTCGAGACGAAAGCCACCAAAAAAGATGAAACAAAAGAAATCGAAGCCGCTCCAGTAGTAGAAGAAAAAGAGAAGCCCGAACCAACACCCGAAACTGTAGAAACCAAAGCTCCACCGGTCGTTGCGAAAACCACAGAGAACGAAATCGAAGCTGAGGTAAGCACAGAAGCGATAGAAAAAAAGGCGCCGAAGAAAGAGAGCAAAGCGAAAGCTACTAAAGGTGATGATTTGACCAAAGTAGAAGGAGTGGGACCGAAAGCAGCCGAAGCATTGGCTGCTGCCGGACTCGAAACCTTTGCGAAATTGGCAAAGGCCGATGCCGATAAGATCAAGGGGATTTTGACCGAAGCTAGCTCTAGAATGGCCCATTTAGACCCTACCACTTGGCCGAAACAAGCCAAAATGGCCGCCGATGGCAACTGGGATGAGCTAAAGGAATGGCAGGATAGTGTCAAGGGTGGTGTGGAATAGGCTTAGTAAGAATAATACAATAATTTAGGGATTTCCGCCTGAGTTCATCCTGAGCGAAGTCAAAGAGCGGAAAAGAAATTAAATACTATAATATTATGGCAAAGATTACAGCCGCAGAAGTAAATAAATTAAGACAGACAACAGGCGCAGGAATGATGGACTGCAAGAATGCATTGGTAGAGGCCGATGGAGATTTTGACAAAGCCATCGAAATCCTTCGTAAAAAAGGACAGAAAGTAGCCGCAAAAAGAGCCGATCGCGACTCTTCGGAAGGTGCTGCGATCGCAAAGGTCAACGATGCCAACACCGAAGGCGTTATCATCTCGTTGAACTGTGAGACCGATTTTGTCGCCAAAAACGATAGCTTCGTTACCTTGGCAAATGCCTTGGCAGATTTGGCCATCGGATTTGAAAATAAGGACGCCTTTTTAGCTGCCGATTTTCAAGGCATGACCGTTCAAGAAAAATTGACCGAGCAGACTGGGGTTATCGGAGAGAAAATTGAAATAGGTGGTTTTAGAAAATTGAATGCTCCCTTCGTAGGTTCTTACATTCATGCTGGCAACAAAATCGCTACCCTAGTAGGTCTTTCAGCAGCAGTTGATGGTGCGGAAGTGGCCGCTAAAGATGTGGCGATGCAAGCCGCCGCCATGAACCCTGTTGCGCTGAACGAAGAAGGTGTGGACCAATCGGTTATCGATAAGGAAATCGAAATTGCCAAAGATCAGTTACGTCAAGAGGGAAAACCTGAGGCCATGTTGGACAATATAGCCAAAGGAAAGCTAAAACGTTTCTTTAAAGACAATACCTTGGTCAACCAAGATTTTATCAAAGACAGCAAACAAAGTGTTGCCCAATACGTGAAATCTGTAGATTCCAATTTAGAAGTGACCAGTTTTGAACGTGTTGCTTTAGGATAATGTAATACCAAACTAACTCAAAATGGAGACCGCTACAAATAACTTGTAGCGGTTTTTTAATTTTATAAAACGGTAGCTTTTCGCCGTCAACCTATCTATTTCAAACGAATGATAATATCCCCATTAAAAGTCTTGAAAAGCATTTCAGGACCGCCACCATTGATTTTGCCATTAACCCACTGTTCAATTTTGACTTTATAGCTGCCACCGGAAGAATTTTTATCGACCACAGGTTTTTGTTTGTCTACGGCCATTTCAAAATCGGTAAAGATATCACCCTGCTCCGATTTCAACTTTAGGTTGCCCTTTACCGACTTTGGAAAGGTTACTTCCAAATCACCGTTCATACTACTGAATGCCATACTGGCCCCGTCGGTAACCGATAGAAAATTTACCTTGATGTCGCCATTGACGGTGTCGGCGGAGGCCGAACCACTTACGCCGGTCAAAGTAATTTCTCCGTTGACATTACTGATTTCCAGCTCTCCCTTTACACCATTAACGGTGATATTTCCTTTGTTGACCGTACCCAATTTTAGTGAAAAATTGCTGGGCACCTTAATTTCAAGGTTAGTAGCTTTGTTCCATTGCTCATTGATAATCTGCACCACATTGTTCTTTTCTTCTGCACTTATCTTTAGCGAACTATTTTCAATTTTCTTGAGTCCAGGTTTTTCGCTTTTGTCTTTATAATGTTCTTTTTTATTTCCAAAGGAGGCTTTGACAATCACTTCGTTGCCCTCATAGGCAATGACATCTATTGAACCCGACAATTGCTGGACAATCAATTTACCCGAATTACCGGGATTGCTCAATGGCACTGAGAACAATTCTACACTTTCTTCTTGAGCGTTCGTCAACATAGGCAATACGAGTATCACTATGAGTAGTAGTTTTATATTTTTCATGATTATATCTTTTTATTTCATTCCAGTGAAGACAGGAATCTGTCATATTGCACTTAAGGGTTGCTATATTTTTTTAATAATTACATTACCGTTCAACGTTTCAAAATCAAAATCAAGACCTCCCTTTCCGATTTGGACCACCGGTTTTGATTCGTATCGATATTTCGTATCCTTTTTACTCGATTCGTCTTTTGTGGTTCTGGCATATTGTTTCTCGACATCAAATTCAGTGAACAATTCTCCGTTCAAACTTTTGAAAGCGATATCTGCCGATAGGCCTTTTTGATACGTAATATTAATATCGCCGTTCAAGGAATAATATGTGGAGGCTTCGGAAGGGTTCTCAACATACGAGATATTCACTTCGCCATTGATACAATGCACTTTGGTCTTTCCGGCAATATTTTGAAGTTCGATACCACCATTGATATTATTCGCTTCCAAAAAACTACCTCTGGTATTCTTGACCATGACTTCCCCATTGTTGATAGTGCCTACCTTGAGTTTGCTGTTTTTGGGCATCCGTATCTTAAAGTTCAACGTATGGTCATAGGGGCGTTCTTCCCATCGGTTGCAATCGATATTGGTAAAACGACCATTTTTATAGTGCATATTGGGCACATCGGGATAGACAATGAGCTTGCTTCCCTCCTGAAGTACTTTGACACCGATTTCTTTTTTGCCCAATTCAAGGTCTTGTGCGGTGCGCGCCGAGATAGTCTTTTCAACCTCGACGAGTACTACCGCCCCATCGTATCCTTCCACGGTTATCGAACCGTTCAGATTTTGGACTTCGAGCATTTTGTCATTATCCCCATTTTCATAGGAAAGTTCTTTTTTAATAACTTCCTTAAACTCCTTTTTCTGTGCTTTAACACTGTATACCGTGAAACAAAATGTCAACAGGGTATATACGGCCATTCTTTTCATATGATTGATTTAGGTCCGCCAGCTGACGGACAGATTGATGAATAAACTCTCTTTATATTTACCGATACCAATTAAATTATTGATTTAATCGAAGTTTCTAATTTTTCCTTTACCGACTCGTTCAGTTCTTTTGTCCTCATTAGTGTTCTGAAGGGTTCTATGGATTTCTTTTCTTGTAACGCCACCATAAGATTCGCCAAGGTAACCTGCACAATGGGCGAGTCTTGTTTAACTATAGATTGCACCAATCCCTCACGAACAATAGGATTATCTAAATAATTCGTCAACGATTCTATGGCCGCCAATCTTACATTTACATTGGGATCGTTGTTCAAAGTTTGAAGCAGGGCTTTTATGACTTTCTCATCAACCTTTGCAATTTTATTTGCCTCGTTTACACCTTGTAATCTTTTATTGGCGGAAGGTTGTTCCAATAAGGTAAGCACCAATTTCTCACGCACCTCTTGGGTTTCGGGGTTGCTTACAATGGTTGTTTTCATGGGTGCAGTTGAAGTGTCGGTCTTAATAAAATATCCTGCTCCCAATCCGATGGCCAATAATAAAATGCCGTATGCTATTTGCGGTTTCCAAAAGGCACTCAATACTTTTGATAACCAATTCTCGGAACGCTCATTCGATTTTTTATCTTTTTCAGTTGCCTTGTGAAGCATCTCAAAAAACTGCGCATCCATCTTTTCTGAAGGTTCATGAGTTTCCATATTATCCACATAGCCCCAAGTTTCATTTAACTCTTTAAACTCTTTTTGATATTTTGGATGGTCACTTACTATCCTTTCAAATTCTCTTTTCTCCTTTTCGTCCATCCTATCGGACAAAAAGTCTATGACCTTACTTTCAAATGTTTTTTTGTCCATCTTCTTATCGTATTTCCATTTGTAGGAAAATCTCTCTTAAATCTTTTAAAGCCCTATGTGCTTTGACTTTTGCGGCACCTTCACTGCAACCTAATATTTCGCCTATCTCGCTGAACTTGATTTCTTTATACTTGCTAAGCATTAATATTTCGCGTTTCTCGTTAGGAAGCTTTTGCATTGCCCTGTTCAGTTTGTCAATCTCATCGTTCTCGTCCATCGAAGTATTAAAATTTTCTGTATCCTGAAGTTTGTACTCAATCGATGCTAATTCACTTTGATTATTCTCATTTTTATACTTTCGGTAGTAGTCATGGTTAACATTTCTAGCGGTCCGGAACATCCACGCTAAAAAAGAACCTTCACCTGTAAACGTATGTTTATATTTCAGCATCCTCATAAATACATTTTGCACTAGATCTTCACTGACGGATGCATTACGGTTCATGTTGTAAAAGAACCCGAACAACCTTTTCTTATGGCGTTCGTAGAGCAATCCGAGTTTATCCAAATCACCGGATTTCACTTTTAGCATTAATGCATTGTCGGTCAGTGCGTGCATTCTTGTTTTTAGGTCTTCAACAGGGTAAACTTCTACTTTTGGAAAAGGTTACAAAAAAGTTGAAATTTCTTTTAAGGTAATTCTTTTATATAAAAAAACGCCACCGGATTCGGTGGCGTTGGACTATAAAAAATACAGATTACTAACCTTTCAACCAAGCTTGGCGCAACTTTGCGTGCGCATCGGTCACCCCTTCAACAGGAACAATGGTTTCATATTTTAACATGGGAGTCCCGACCTTGCCTTCTACGGCAACTTCTTCACCATCTCTATCAACGACCATCTTAATCTCGGTCTCTGGTGTCCATCCAAAACTTTGTCCGATAATGGGACGAATCGCTTCCAAATTGATAGAGGTATCATTGATACTTTTAATGGTGTCGCCACCCTGTAGCCCCAAATCCTTATAAAATGTACTGAGTTCAATTCCCTTACGGATGAAAACTGCGTTGTCATTAGACTGATCTACATCAATAAAGGGCACTTCGCCATCCAAAAAATATCCGGTCTGTTTTTCTCCCGTAGTCATCGTCAGCCCTACTTTTGCCAAATAGCTGCCATAATCTATCGGCGTGTCACCAATTACATGGGTATCGAAAAATGTCCGGACTTCCGGGTAGGTCATCGCTACGATTTCATCGACGAGTTTCTCATCTTTAAACGGAGTATTGTTTCCATATTTTTTTGAAAGCTCTTTCATCAACCACAGTACTCCCTTTTCTCCATTGCTCTTTTCCCGCAATAGAATATCCAAGGCCATATTGATCAATGCGCCTTTTTCATATACATTGGCATAGTTCTCTTTATAAGGTTCAACCAAAATATTGCTGCTCATGTTGGTAAATGACATAGTATCATCGAACGATTTTGCATTATTGATTTTCCCTACGATACGCTCATAGAATTCGGTCTCATCGATCAAACCTTGTTGGATCTGAAAGAGGTTGGCAAAATATTCTGTGGTACCCTCGTACATCCATAGGTGCTGAGACATCTTAGGATCATTGAAATCAAAATACTGTACTTCTTCCGAATGAACATTCAAAGGAGTGACAATATGAAAGAATTCATGTGAGACCACATCGACCATGGCCTGTTCCAGAGCTTCCTTTTCCATCACCTCGGGCAAGACTACAACGGTGGAAGTATGATGCTCCAAGGCACCAAACCCGTTGGCATCGGTTTCGCCCATCTGGGATAGGTATAACAAAATATTATATTCTTTGGTACCATCGACATCTCCCAAAAATGCTTTTTGCGCACCCATCATTTTTTCCATTCGGTCTTTGAGGCTAGCCGCGGTATATGTCCCATTCGGGGAATATACACTCAAGGTAACCGTGATATCATTTATTTTAAATGATTCGGTATTGGGTTTTGCATAGAGAATAGGATTGTCAATTACATCAAAGTAACGACTCGCCAAAAAAGTTTCGATAGTGGCTTCACCACCTTCCATTTTCTTGACCAATGAGGTGGTCGATTCAAGGTCCGCAGGCTTCTTGAAAGTCAATTCATAAGGTACTTCCTTTAGCCCATTAAAATAACCCACAAAACCATGTAGGTTCAGCATGAAATTTTCACCGGCCAGAATATTGGTCCCCGAGGGCGAGAAAACTGCTTCCTCTTGTTCGCCTTCAGAGTCATACGTGTCATTGACCCAGTATGTAATCTTATCTAATTTTGTGCCGTTGGAGATATTCCAGGTATTATCGTCCGATTTGGATACGGGCAACTCGGCCCCATCATAATCAAGTGCCTTAAAATCTTCTATATACTTTCCGTAATTATCGGTGCTATACGTTCCCGGAACGGTCTTGGGAACATAAAAACTTACGGTCTCTTGCGTAAAAGCACCGGGATTAATTTCGACCATGACCTTGTCATCTGTCACGTTATTGAGGTCCAAGGTAGCCGCTATTGGCATTTTATCCGCAGTCATCAAAACTTTCGTAGAACCGCAGCTATGCAGTATACCCGTTAATAGGGCTGCTAAAAATATTTTCTTCATCTGATTTTTTTTTAAATATTGTTTTTACAAAAGTGGTGCAAGAATATAAAATTTAGGACACGTAAGGGGTATTATTAGGAAATAATTAAGGTTCGTTTTATGCCCCTTTCTAAAAGTAGATCATAACTTTTTTTGATTATTTTTGTCGGGACATAAAAACCAAACATGCAATACAAGCGAATACTTTTAAAACTTAGTGGTGAGGCCCTGATGGGGGAAAAGCAATATGGAATTGATGGAAAAAGACTTGCCGAGTATGCCGAGGAAATAAAGGAAGTAGTTGAAAAAGGTATAGAAGTCGCGATCGTTATCGGTGGTGGAAACATTTTTCGCGGACTTGCCGGTGCCAGTAGCGGTATGGATCGCGTACAAGCAGATCACATGGGTATGTTGGCTACGGTAATCAATGGTCTTGCTTTGCAGAGTGCGTTGGAAAATACGGGAGTACAGACAAGATTACAATCAGCCATAAAAATTAACGAGGTCGCCGAGCCTTTTATTCGGCGTCGCGCCATGCGTCATTTGGAAAAAGGTCGTGTAGTTATTTTTGGCGGTGGTACAGGAAATCCATATTTTACTACAGATTCCGCGGCGGTTTTACGGGCGATAGAAATAGAAGCTGACGTTATTTTGAAAGGAACCAGAGTTGATGGAATCTATACCTCCGACCCTGAAAAAGATAAGAACGCCACTAAATTCGATTCCATTTCTTTTGCAGACGTCTTGTTAAAAGGCCTGAAAGTCATGGATACCACGGCCTTCACGTTGAGCCAAGAGAACGAATTGCCCATTATCGTTTTCGATATGAACAAAAAAGGAAATCTGCTCAAAATCGTCGACGGTCAGAAAATAGGCACTAAAGTGAATTTATAAGTGTGGTATAGTTTGTGCATGTTGGAATTTAAAGATCAAACCTATGAACGAAGAGATTACATTTATTTTGGATGCAGCCAAAGAAAGTATGGATGCAGCTATCGCCCATTTGGAAAAAGAGTTTGTAAAAATCCGCGCGGGAAAAGCGAGTCCGGCCATGTTATCCAACGTAAAAGTTGATTATTATGGGTCACAGACTCCTTTGTCGCAAGTGGCAAACATCAACACACCGGATGCACGAACCATCTCCGTACAGCCTTGGGAAAAGTCTATGCTTCAAGAAATTGAAAAAGCCATCATGAACGCCAATCTAGGCTTCAACCCCATGAACAATGGGGACTTGGTCATTATCAATGTGCCGCCATTGACCGAAGAGCGTAGAGTACAACTGGTAAAACAGGCCAAGGCTGAAACCGAAGATGCCAAAGTAGGGGTGCGCAATGCAAGGCAAGATGCGAACAAAGAGATTCGCGAACTTGATATTTCAGAGGATTTAGAAAAAAATGCCGAAGCGGACGTTCAGGATCTTACGGACAAGTATATTAGTAAAATCGATAGTTTCCTTGGGGCGAAGGAGGCTGAGATTATGAAGGTTTAATTTAAAACCGTTAAAGTATATTTTTAAGCTACCTTCGGGTAGCTTTTTTTGTTCCATGGTCTTTTAGTAAATACAATTAAATCGACCATTCTAGGAACGCACCTTTTCATTTTCTACCTTTGTCCTCGTTGAAAACACCATGGTAGCAAAACTTACACAAGGTTTTTGGGCAAAAACGGCGCGGATCATACTCCGCAACCGTATTTTGATATTACTTCTAGTTGCTGCGTTTACCATTTTTTTAGGGCTCCAGTGGGAAAAAATGAGATTTAGCAGTTCTCAAGCCAATTTGTTGCCCGATGACCATCCTGTCAATCTACAATACCAGTCCTTCTTGGAACAGTTCGGCGAAGAGGGCAATGCCATAGTATTTGCCATTCGGGATAGCGCATTATTCTCTCCTAAAAATTTCAACCGTTGGAACAAATTGAGCAAGCAATTGGGCGCTTTTCCCGAGGTAGATTTCGTTTTATCGACCGACAATCTTCAAGAATTGGTAAAAGATAACGATAAGCAAGAGTTCGTTCTTGAACCTCTGATAAAAACGCCCCCGGAAACTCAAAAAGATATCGATAACCTTACCCATCATCTGTTTAACGACCTACCGTTTTACGACAATTTATTATACAACAAAGAAAGTCGTACGATACGCACCGTGATGTATCTGGATAAGGATATTGTCAATACTTCTGTACGAAAAGACTTTATTCTCACGGATCTCACCAATCTTGTCAAGGATTTTGAGGAAGAAACAGGGCTTGACGTTCGCATTTCGGGCATGCCCTACATACGAACTATGAATTCGCAGAACATTATCGATGAAATCGGAAAGTTCATTTTGGCAGCTCTTGGGGTGACCTCTCTTATTTTCTTTTTCTTTTTTCGAAGCTTTCGCGCCACCTTCATTTCAATGTTCGTTGTTATCGTTGGGGTGATGTGGGCCTTTGGAATTCTTGGGCTGTTGCAATATGAGATAACGGTATTGACCGCATTGATTCCTCCACTTATCATCGTCATCGGTATTCCGAACTGTATTTTTCTGATCAACAAATATCAACAAGAGGTCAAAAAACACGGCAACCAGGCCCTCTCGTTGCAAAGGGTCATTTCCAAAATCGGGAATGCCACCTTGATGACCAATGTAACTACTGCATCGGGTTTTGCGACTTTTATCATTACCGATAGTAAATTACTCAAGGAATTCGGTATCGTAGCCTCTATCAACATCATAGGTATTTTTATCTTATCGTTATTAATTATCCCGATTGTTTATAGTTTCATGCCCCTACCGAAAACAAAGCATTTGAAACACCTAAACAAAAGATGGATCGATGCCTTCGTCAATTGGATGGAACGTATCGTACGCGAAAGAAGAATTGCCGTCTATGTAGTCTCCATCGCGCTTTTGGTAATCAGTATTATTGGAATCTATCGAATCAAAATCTCGGGCAGTCCTATTGAGGATATGCCCAAAAACGCCCAGTTCTTCAAGGATATCCGATTTTTCGAAGCAGAATTCGATGGTATTATGCCCGTGGAAATCGTTGTCGATACGAAAAACCCAAAGGGTGTACTGAAGCCGGCGACTTTGAAACGCATGGATCAATTGGGGGAGGTAATTGAGGAAATTCCAGAACTCTCCACCCCGGTTTCCGCTGTAAATCTTGTTAAATATTCGAAACAGGCATTTTATAATGGTATTCCGAAATACTATCAGCTTCCTACATCGCAAGAGAACAGCTTTATCATGGAAGTCGCCAGTAAATCTTCAGGCAATAGCAACCTCTTAAAAAGTTTTGTGGATAGTTCAGGGCAGACCGCTAGAATTACGACCTTCATGCAAGACGTTGGTACCGAGCGTATGGAAACCATAGAAGAGAAACTTCAAGAAAACATAAACAAATTTTTCCCCTCCGATCGCTATGAAGTCTATATGACAGGTAGTGCCCTACTTTTTCTAAAGGGAACAAAATATTTAGTCAAAAACTTGGTTCTATCACTTACGTTCGCCATTTTTTTGATTGCCCTGTTCATGGCCTATCTATTTCGGTCATTTCGAATGATTATTATTTCATTGATTCCGAATCTATTGCCCTTGGTCGTTACAGCCGGAGTTATGGGTTTTGCAGGAGTACCTATCAAACCTTCCACAATTTTGGTTTTTAGTATTGCTTTTGGTATCTCGGTAGACGATACAATACATTTTTTGGCCAAATATCGACAAGAGCTCATCGCTAATAAATGGCGGATACAAAAATCTGTCTATGCTGCGCTGCGTGAAACCGGAGTGAGTATGTTCTACACCTCAATCGTCCTGTTTTTTGGTTTCTCAGTATTCACGATCTCGAACTTTGGTGGCACCGTGGCACTAGGGGCACTGGTATCGGCAACCTTACTTTTTGCCATGCTGGCCAATCTCGTACTACTACCATCACTGCTCCTTTCCTTGGAACGAAGTATCGCCAACAAAGAGGTTTTGAAAAAACCCCAGATCGATATCTTACCCAAAGACGAAATAAAGTCCAACAAAATCAAGGACTGATTCCGATTTTAAACCAATTAAAACACGGGGCTATTCGATTCTTTTTGTCCAAAAAGCTATCTTTGAGGTCTAATTTTCGAAGATGAATTCATTGAGTATAAAAGAAATATTGGCCTTGAATCCAGTAGGGCAAGATGTGGTCGTTAACGGCTGGGTCAAAACGTTTAGAAGTAATCGGTTCATCGCCTTGAACGATGGGTCCACCATTCAAAACATTCAGTGCGTAGTTGATTTTGATTCGTTTGACGACACCTTGCTCAAACAGATTAACACAGGGGCGGCACTCAAAGTAAGCGGTGCCTTGGTCGAAAGCCAAGGTAAAGGACAAAACGTGGAGATTCAGGTCAACGATATTTTTGTTCACGGTGCCGCGGATCCCGAAACATATCCGATACAGCCCAAAAAACACTCTCTTGAATTTTTGAGGGAAAAAGCACATTTAAGGGTGCGCACCAACACCTTTGCCGCAGTTATGCGCGTGCGTTCGGCTTTGGCCTTTGCCATTCACCAATATTTTACCCAGAACGGATTCTACTATTTTCATGCACCCATTATTACAGGTTCGGATGCCGAAGGTGCAGGTGAAATGTTCAAGGTTACCACCTTGGATGGTAAAAACCCACCGCTAAACGAAGACGGAAGTGTTGACTATAAAGAAGATTTCTTCGGAAAGGAAACCAACTTGACCGTCTCCGGCCAATTGGAGGCCGAGGCATACGCCATGGCTCTAGGCAAGGTTTATACTTTCGGACCAACGTTTCGAGCCGAGAATTCAAATACCTCAAGACACTTGGCCGAATTTTGGATGATCGAACCAGAAATGGCATTCTACGACTTGGATGCTAATATGGATTTGGCGGAGAATTTTATCAAAAATGTGATTCAGTACATTCTTGAAAATTGCATGGAAGATTTGGCTTTTCTTGAAAAGCGTTTATTGGATGAAGAAAAGACAAAACCCCAAGTTGAGCACAGCGAAATGCCTTTAATTGAAAAATTGAAATTTATTGTAGAAAATAATTATAAGCGTTTAACTTATACCGAAGCCATTGAAATTCTTCGAAACTGTAAGCCGAACAAGAAGAAGAAATTTCAATATGTAATTGATGAATGGGGCGCGGATCTACAAAGTGAGCACGAACGTTATTTGGTGGAAAAATATTTTAAGTGTCCCGTTATTCTTTTTGATTATCCAGCGAAAATAAAAGCCTTTTATATGCGTTTGAACGAAGACGGCAAGACGGTGCGGGCTATGGATATTCTGTTTCCCGGTATCGGAGAAATCGTGGGTGGCTCTCAACGTGAAGAACGTTTAGAGGTGCTTCAAGAAAAAATGGCCGCTTTGAACATCCCTGAAGAAGAACTATGGTGGTACCTAGACTTGCGAAAATTCGGTACGGCAGTTCATAGTGGTTTCGGCCTTGGTTTTGAACGACTCGTTCTTTTCGCTACCGGCATGGGCAATATCAGAGATGTGATACCCTTCCCTAGAACACCTCAAAATGCGGAATTTTAAGCGAAAAACATTAACTTTATAAAAGACACAATAGACCCTGAATGTTAAAACAATACTTACAGTTCAAACTATCTCAAAAGCTGTCACCTCAGCAAATTCAGCTCATGAAGCTGATCCAATTGCCGACCCAGGCATTTGAACAGCGTTTGAAGCAAGAACTGGAAGAAAACCCTGCACTTGAAAGCGGTAAAGAGGAAGTCGATACCCTGACGGATGAATACGACGATGTATACGAAGGGGATAACGATAACGAGAGCATCAATACCGATGACATTAATATCGACGAATACCTGAGTGACGATGAAATACCCGATTACCGCACAAAGGCCAATAACTATAGTGCGGATGATGAAGAAAAAAGTGTACCCTATGCGGCCGGGATTTCCTTCAACCAGCACCTACTGAGTCAACTCAATACCGAATATTTGACCGATGAGGAATGGAATATTGCAGAATTTTTGGTGGGAAGTATAGACGAAAGCGGATACATTCGAAGACCATTGACCGACATTCTAGATGATCTTGCGTTCACGCAAAATATCTACACAGATGAAAAGACCATAGGTAAAATTCTTAAAATCGTTCAAGAATTGGACCCGCCGGGCGTCGGGGCACGTTCTCTGGAAGAATGCCTGATTATTCAACTTAAACGAAAAGAAGCTACACCAAGTATTGAGTTAGCTATTACAATTCTAGAAAAGTCCTTTGAGCAGTTCACTAAAAAGCATTACAAAAAGCTCATTCAAAAATATAATATCGGTGAAGAACAGTTAAAGGCGGCCATTTCCGAAATAGAAAAGCTGAACCCCAAACCAGGAGGTTCGTATGCGGGGAATAACCGAATTGTAGAGCATGTAGTACCCGATTTTTCAATACGCATCGTCGACGGAGAGCTCGAACTCAGCCTGAACGGCCGCAATGCACCAGAACTTCACGTTTCGCGAGAATACAGTAATATGCTGAAAGGCTATAAAGATTCCAAAAAGAAATCCAAATCGCAAAAAGATACGGTACAGTTCATAAAGCAGAAGTTGGATGCGGCCAAGTGGTTCATCGATGCCATTCGCCAAAGACAGCAGACCTTGTTCATTACGATGAATGCCATCATGCAATATCAAAAGGAATATTTTCTGACCGGCGACGAGAGGAACCTTCGCCCCATGATCCTAAAGGATATTGCAGACGAAATCGATATGGACGTTTCTACCGTCTCACGAGTCGCCAATAGCAAATACGTTGATACCCCTTATGGTACCAAATTGATCAAAGAATACTTTTCGGAGTCGATGAAAAATGACCAAGGAGAAGACGTGTCCACCAAGGAAATCAAAAAAATATTAGAAACCGTCATTGGCGAAGAGAACAAGAAAAAACCGCTCACCGACGATAAATTGGCGGCAATCTTAAAAGAAAAAGGCTATCCTATCGCTAGACGGACCGTTGCCAAATATCGAGAACAATTGGATATTTCCGTGGCAAGGTTGAGAAAGCAAATCTAATGAAGGGATTTTTAAAAGCGGTTTCTCTGGTTTTCCATCCTTTGTTCGTTCCTATTTCGGGTACCTTGGCCTATTTCATAATCACTCCAAAATACAGCCCATTGGAACTTCAGAGCGGCAACATACTACCCATATTTATTCTGACCGTCATCATACCTATAATTTCCTATTTAATTCTTAGAAATCTTGGTTTGGTTACGTCTATATATATGCCAAAGATGGAAGAACGCAAATACCCCTTGTACATTAATATCATATTATTGTTCTTGATTCTCTATAAGGTCATCCCCAACAATTACACCATTGAACTCTATTACTTTTTCGTTGGGCTTATAGGAGCTTCTACGGCAGCCCTTTTACTATTATTTCTAAATCTTAAAAGCAGCATACACCTTATGGGTATGGGCAGCCTTCTAATGTTCATGATAAGCCTTAGTATTCATTTCGAAATCAACATTACCATTGCCCTAAGCGTTTTAACGCTGTTCACAGGTCTGGTCGCCAGTTCTAGACTTTATTTAAAGGCCCATTCAAAAGCCGAACTTTTTATCGGTTTTTGTTTAGGACTACTGACCCAACTGTTGACCGTTAAGTTTTGGCTCTAGAATCTCTACATTCCCTCAAAGGCTATTTCAAGTTCACAAAAGCATCTCCATCATATGTCGTATAGTTGATTTTAAGGGCGTTTACCTTGCGGAGCTCTTGCTTGATATCGACAATAAGTCCCATATTGGCATTTTTGTCCACTTTAAGGGATATGGTCATGAACTTGTGCAGATGTTCGGGCCGTTTCGCGATTTCCGCCAACACATAGGGCCCTACATCTTCAACATTGGCATATTTGTCGTTCAATTGAATTTTAGGCTCCTTACCGAACATTGTTGCAAACTTTCCTGTCGGTTTTCCAACATGGATATAAATTATTCGATCTTTCTTTTCCATTTTCTTTATTTCACTGGCATTGGGCAGGGTATTCTCTACTTTCAATGAAGTATCCTTCATGACAGTAACGGTCATAAAAAAGAACAAGAGCATGAAAACGATATCGGGTAATGAGGCCGTTGATACGGGTGGTACCTCTCCGGTGGTTTTAACTTTAAATTTTATCATGGTTTTACGTTTAATTGATTTGTGCTTCGGATATTTTTTGGGGATATAGTTCTTGAACTCTTTTAATCTTTATTTTTAATTCGCCCTTGTCGACCATTGTGGGATTAAGATTTAAATATTGTGATTCCATCTGGGTATATTTCATTCCGTACAGCCGTAACGCCTCTCGATTTCTTAGTGCATTGTACGCGGCGACCAATTCGTTCTGAACGGTAATGTAAGAGGCATAACTGGTTTCTCTATCTGTACTCAATGAAACAATCGCCTTTACAGGATTATCGGAAGATGTACCACTCCGCTCTCCCTGACAATAATCACAGTATCCTTCCGTAATGGGAGAAGCTCCACCATTATCAAGAAATGCTATCGCGATCGTACGTAGCTCTTTTAAATCAATTATCTTTTCATCTACCATAATTTCATTATTCTGGTTGACATTTACGAGCAATATATTTCTATCGAGATAGGGCAACAGTGGTGTCGATGTATCGGTTCTTGGAAGTATTCTTTCGATGCCCTGGTCGGTTTCTATACTGGTCGTGACCAAAAAGAAAATTAATAGTAGAAATGCAATATCGGCCATTGAGCCGGCATTTACCTCTGGTGCTCCTTTCCTGTTTTTCATGTTAAAGTGTTTTTGATTACTGAACAATAGATTTCCGTCCACACAAGCAGAAAATAAAACATGAAAGTTAGGGGCAAGCTAAGTTGCTCTAGGAAAGTGAAGTTGTTTGTGGATTATGAGGTTGGCATATCCGTCAAAAAAATAACAATTTTCATGCCAATTAACCGTGTAGAAATTCAAAAAATAAGAAAGGTCATAGAATATAGAAAATGAAACCTACACGAAGGGGCTTTACCTCGATCATCTCATTGTCCAGAGCGACATTATCATTAAAAAGACTACTCAAAGAATAATAAATATGGATGTTGAACGTGTTCCATCCCACATTGAACGTTAATCCATATTGAAATTTTCGAAGACTGTCGTTTGAAAAAGAGGTTTTTTCGACCTTGGAAATGAACTTTGACTTTCCCGAGAAAACATACCCCAATCTAACCCCTGTGTAAATTCGCCAAAACTTGTATTCTTCAGGAGTAGAATTCCTCCATCGGTACTCTATGGGAAGTTCGACCAAATGGTTCTCTATCTTGCTCCTTTTAAAGTCAGAGTCATTATCAATACGGGAATATAGAATATTACCTTGTTCTTCAGTAGCCCTGATACTTGAGTAGTACGAGTTTATAGCATAACCCAAACCGACACCCAAAGCCCTGGTCCTAGTAGAATTAATGGGCAAATCTTTTATAAAGCCACCTTGAAGTCCGTAAGAGAGGCTACGTTGTGTAACATCGTTGGGTTTGTTAAGGATGAAATTGTAGGTAACGCCCAAATAGAACTGATCCTCTAGATATGTATCATCAGATTGCGCACTATCTTGAGCAAAGCTTAAATAAGAGAAACTTAAAAAAAATATTAAGCAAACAACCTTCATGATATCAAAGTTAAGAATTCAACGCATAAAAAAACGCCCCAAATGAAACATTTGGGGCGCCACTTATTTTAAAGTAACTAACTATTTAAGATTGTTGAAGGCATCACCCTCATAGGTGGTATAATTCACCTTCAAAGCGTTCACTTTTCTCAACTCTTGCTTGATATCGGATATTAATCCCATATTGGCGTTTTTGTCCACTTTAAGAGAGGTGGTCAGCACATTTTGAAGTTCTTGCGCCTTTTTGGCTCTTTCCATTAAAATAAAATCACCAACCTCAGCGGGGGTTGCAAACTTATCGTTCAGTTGAATCTTGGGTTCAGTACCAAATGTACTTTGATATTCGCGGGTCGGTGCTCCGACATAAATGGTTATAACCCTATCTTTTTTCTCCAACTTTTTGATTTCACTGGCATTAGGCAGGGTATTCTCCACCTTTACCGTGCTATCTTTCATGACTGTAACGGTCATAAAGAAAAACAACAACATAAAAACAATATCCGGTAAAGATGCAGTGTTTACGGCTGGCAAATCCCCACTTTTTTTCTTGGCAAATTTTGACATAATAGTATCTCTTTATAAAAGGTCTTTAGTTAGACGATGTTTCCGCTTCCGAAAACTTTTGAGGAAACAAATCTTGGATTTTCTTTACCTTCTCCTTCAAATCATCCTTTACACCAGATGGTGTCTCTGGGTTCAAGTAGGTTGCCTCCATATTGGTAAAGTCTTGACCATATAAACGCTGTGCTTCTCGGTTACGCAAATCGTTGTACGCTCCAACAATTTCATTTTGAACGGTTATGTAGGTACTATATTTTGTTTCCCTATCGTTCTTCAACGAAATAATCGCCTTTGTAGGATTATCAGAAGATTCTGGAATTTTTCTGCCCCTACAATACGTACAAGTTCCATCACCATTATTGTCTAAGAAGTCTTTTGCTTTTTCTCGTAAGTCGGCAATTTGAATTACGTTGTCGTCGGCAAGCAACTGCCCATCCTTATTAATCAATACTTGAAAGATATTTTTCTGCTTGATTATAACATCGGTTTCCGGCGGCTCAATGGGTGGTAACATTCGATCCAAACCTGCATCTGTTTCTATAGTGGTCGTCACCAAGAAAAAGATAAGCAATAGGAATGCGATGTCCGCCATAGAACCGGCATTTACTTCTGGTGCTCCTGCTCTTCTAGCCATAATTAATTTTTATTTACTAGTCATTTTTTTAAATCCACCCCACAACATCGCACCAACGGCAATGATTGTTAAGATCCAAAATACATTGAGCCCCATTCCGATTTTTTTAACCGTTGACTCGCTAGACATGGCCATGTAGGTATCTCCAACATCAGTTCCGCTGCTCATGACATACGCAATGATTACTACCACTGCTAAACCTGCCAACCCGAATAGGGTTCTTTTTAGGCCTGCGGGATTCGAAAATATTCCTTTCAGAGCGAATATCAAACTGGCGACTATCGCGATTCCCAAAAGAAGATAAGTAATCCAGAACATGGCGTTCATAGCACCGTTCGCTGCCGCTTCGTTGGCGGGCATATCGCTATCGGGCAACATGAACCACAGTACAGCTCCAATCAGACCCAGTACTACTAATCCTATTTTAACTATTTTATGCATAATATTTTAAGTATTAGGTCCGAATTATTTTTTATGGTCTACCAACATATCGATCAACGTAATCGAAGAATCTTCCATATCGTTAACGATACTATCGATTTTAGCAATGATATAGTTGTAAAAAATCTGTAGGATAATTGCCGTGATCAGACCGAATACCGTAGTCAATAACGCCACCTGAATATCACCTGCAATAAGGGAGGCGCTCAAGTTACCTACCGCACTAATTTTCTGGAAGGCCTGAATCATACCGATTACCGTACCCATGAAACCAAGCATCGGGGCGATAGCGATAAACAATGAGAGCCACGATACATTCTTCTCTAATTGTCCCATTTGAACACCACCATAAGCCACGACTGCTTTCTCAGCAGATTCGATACTCTCTCCGGCTCTATCCAACCCTTGATAGTAGATTGAAGCAACTGGTCCTTTTGTGTTTCTGCATACTTCTTTTGCTGCTTCGATTCCACCTGATGCCAAAGCATCTTCGACTTGCTGCTTCAATTTTGTGGTGTTGGTACTGGCCATGTTCAAATAGATGATTCTCTCAATGGCCACTGCCAATCCAAGAATCAAACATAAAAGAACGATACCCATGAAACTGGCACCACCCTGAATGAACATTTCCTTTAAAACTTGTGTAAAACCTTTCTCAGCTTCTGGTGCTGCGTCCTGCATCACCATAATCGCTGAAGTCACTTTTGCACTTACCGTATTTGTACCTGCTACAAACAACCCAGCCGTTGCCAGGATAGGGAATAATTTTTTCATTTTTTTCAAACTTAAATTAGTTAGTTAATAAGGTTAAAGATAAAAAAAAATCGCAATAAACAAAGTAAAACTTCGTTGCAGAGAGGAAGGGATTCGAACCCTCGATACACTTTTGGTGTATACACACTTTCCAGGCGTGCGCCTTCGACCACTCGGCCACCTCTCTAAGTTAGCCTTTTAAGGGTTGCCCAAATAACAAAAAAAAAATTAGTTGGAGAAATTAAAGCCACTATTTTTATGACATTTCTCCTCGTAGGGAAGTTTCAAATATGGTTTTCAATAACTTATAGGATACTCCACTACCTAGAAGATACATCAGCTTGGTAATCGCCGCCTCGGTTGTAATATCCTTACCATTAATGATTTGCATTTTTTCAAGACGTTCACTCGTTTCGTATTGACCCATAGAAACACCGCCTCCCGAACATTGTGTTACATTCACAATATGCAAGCCATTTTTTATCGCTTTATCCAAAGCTTCTAAAAACCAATCTTCTGTCGGGGCGTTTCCGGCTCCGTAGGTTTCCAATACGATCGCTTTGAGACCTTCTGAATAGAGAACACTTTCGAAAAGCGATTTGTTTAGTCCCGGGAAAAGTTTCAAAATGGCAATATTGGTATCCAGTTTTTTGTGAACACAAAACTTTTTGGTTCTTTTTGAACGGTACAAATAGGTTTCGTTCACTTTAAGATGTACGCCCGATTCTGCCAAAGCAGGATAATTTAAAGAGGCAAACGCCTCAAAATGTTCGGCATTGATTTTGGTCGTACGGTTTGCGCGGTACAATTTGTACTCGAAATACAATCCGACTTCTTGAATTACCGGTTTATTCTTCTCCCTTAGTGCCGCTATCTGTATCGAGGTAATCAGGTTCTCTTTGGCGTCGGTACGCAAGTCTCCTATAGGTAGTTGGCTACCTGTGAAAATGACCGGTTTCGATAAATTCTCTAGCATGAAGCTCATAGCCGAAGCGGTATAGCTCATGGTATCGCTACCGTGTAAAACGACAAACCCGTCGTGGCTCTCATAATGCTTTTCGATTATGGTGGCCAACTCTACCCAATATCCCGGATTCATGTTTGATGAATCTATAGGTTCTTTGAAAGAGACACTATCGATGCTGCAATCTAATTGGGCGAGCTCTGGAATATTCTTCAAAAGCTTTTTAAAGTTAAAGGGTTTCAACGTTCCCGAATCATAATCTTTGACCATACCAATAGTACCGCCCGTATAGATTAGAAGTATGTTTGTCTGACTAGCCATTGCATTTTCAATTTAAACACCAAATACTTTTTTCGAATTCTTGGTGGTTACCGCCGCCAAATCCGCTTTGGACATTCCATATATACCGGACAATTTTTCAAGCACATGTACGATATAAGAACTCTCGTTACGCTTGCCACGATAGGGTACCGGTGCCAAATATGGGGCATCGGTCTCTAAGACAATATGTTCAGGGTCAATACGATTGAGAAAAGTATCTATCTTTCCATTTTTAAAGGTCACCACCCCACCAATACCTAATTTCATATTATAGGATATCGCTTTTTGCGCTTGTTCGAACGTTCCGGTAAAACAATGAAAAATTCCAAACAAGTCTTCTGATTTTTCAGTGTCCAAAACCTCAAAAATCTCATCAAAGGCTTCCCGACAATGGATTACAATAGGAAGCTTGTATTTCTTTGCCAATTGAATTTGAAATTTGAACGCCTCTTGCTGTTGCTTCAAGAACTTTTTTTCCCAATACAAATCAATACCGATTTCTCCCATCGCATAGAACTTATGTGATTCCAGCATTTCGGATACATGATCAAGCTCATCCCTGAAATTTTCCTTGACATGGGTCGGGTGAAGGCCCATCATTAAAAATACGTGCTTAGGGTAGGCTTCCCTCAAATCGAACATCGCCTGTGTATACGTGGAGTCAATGGCTGGTATGAAAAAACGTTCTATTCCCTTTTCGATTGCAGATTGAATTACCTTATCCCTGTCTTCATCAAAGGCTTCGCTATAGAGGTGCGTATGTGTATCGGTCAAAATCATAGCACAAAAATAGAACTATCTTTGTCAAAAAAATTAAATGGCCGGACTGAAAAAATTCCTCCTTAAAAAAAACTACAGCAAAGTACCATTGGTACTGACCCCAACCAACCATTTCGAGGTGACAGCTACCATTAATGGCGTAACAGGTCGATTTATTTTGGATACAGGTGCTTCAAATACTTGTATAGGGTTCGATAAAATAGAATACTTCAAACTAACTTCAGAAGAATCGGAAATCAAAGCGGCCGGGGCGGGTGCTACAAATATGGAAACACTGATCGCATCAAAAAATAAAATCAAGATAGGGAATTGGTCACAGAAAAAATTGAAAATCGTATTGTTCGACCTAGTTCATGTGAATGAAGCGCTGACTTCACACAATGCCCTTCCTGTGGATGGTATTATCGGTGCGGATGTTCTTAAAAAAGCCAAGGCCGTGATCGATTATGGGAAGAATTGCGTTTATCTTAAACAACGAAAATAATTCTCAATAAAAGACCTCCAAAGTTTCATGAACTTTGGAGGTCTTTTCAAACAATTAAACTTGGTATTTCTCGACTGCGCTCGAACAGACAAATATTTACATCTCCAAGGCCTTTTTTACATCACTCTCCATCAACAATTCTTCCGGGCTCTCCAATGCTTCTTTGACCGCCACCAAGAAACCGACCGATTCCTTACCATCGATAATTCGGTGATCATAAGAAAGGGCTACGTACATAATGGGCGCGATGGCAATCGCGCCGTCTTTGGCAATCGGTCGCTCTACGATATTATGCATTCCAAGGATGGCACTTTGAGGAGGATTAATGATCGGAGTAGACAACATAGAGCCGAATACCCCACCATTCGTAATGGTAAAAGTACCGCCCGTCATTTCATCTACGGTAATCTCACCTTCCCTTGCACGAATCGCCAAACGCTTCACCTCAGCTTCAACACCCCTAAAAGTAAGATTTTCAGCATTTCTTATAACGGGAACCATTAACCCTTTTGGCCCGGAAACCGCAATACTGATGTCACAAAAATCATAGGACAGCATCTCTTTTCCGTCAATCATGGAATTCACCGCCGGATACATTTGCAATGCCCTAACCACCGCTTTTGTAAAAAATGACATGAAGCCAAGACTTACCCCATGTTTTTCTTTGAAGTCTTCTTTGTACTTGCTTCGCAGCTCAAAAATGGGCGACATATCTACCTCATTGAAGGTCGTTAACATGGCCGTTTCGTTTTTGGCGGCTACCAGCCTTTCGGCAACTTTTCGGCGGAGCATGGATAGTTTGGAACGGGTCTCGCCCCTATTTCCTCCCGTTGGAGTTCCCATGGAAGGCACTGCATTGACCGCATCGTCTTTTGTGATTCTACCGTCCCTACCTGTACCTTTTATGGTCTTGGTGTCGATTCCTTTTTCATCCAATATCTTTTTTGCTGCGGGTGATGCTACGCCTGAGGCATATGTTTCTTTGGCCTGCGCTGGTTGTGGCGCTTTTTCGCTATCCGCCTTCTTAGTTGTATTGGCCTGATCCTTGGCCAATTCTTTTTCGGTATTACCACCGGATCCTTCATCACCCTTGCCCATAGTTGAATCGGAACCTTTACTTGCACCATCGGGTTTAGTGGCGCTGGTATCAATCAAACATACCACCGCACCTACAGCTACCGCGTCACCAACCTCGGCTTTTAGGGTTATCGTTCCGCTTTCTTCTGCAGGAAGTTCCAAAGTCGCCTTATCCGAATCGACTTCGGCGATGGCCTGGTCCTTTTCAACATAATCACCATCTTCCACCAACCATTCCGCAATCTCTACTTCGGTTATAGACTCTCCCGGAGAGGGAACTTTCATTTCTAGAATCATACTATATGATTTTTACTGTTTTATTTCAATTTATGTTCGTTATCAGGTCTTCCTTAACCGGAAGGTAATCCGATTTAATTTCTCCATTGACCATAATCCGGTCAAAATATAATTTGGCACCCGTCGATTGCAACATATCCACATGGTTTTGCAAGCTTAGGTGCAGATGGGGTTCTGTGGAGTTTCCTGAATTACCGCACTGCGCCAAGACTTCACCTTGTCGTACTTCTTGTCCTTCTTCGACAACAATACTTCCCTCCTTTAAATGTGCCAATAAGATGTACTCTCCGTTTTCTGTCTCTAAAACTACGGTATTTCCTGTTAGCTGTTCGGGATTCAATTCTCCCGGAATATTGTCATGTACACCCGTGATGACACGCGCTACTTTGGCGTTACAGGGAGCAATTACTTCCTTTCCAAAAACCAGATAATTTTCATTCTTTTTTGAGTCCCCGACGTAAGAGGCTCCATCGGCCACCATCAAAAGATCATAGGCATATTGCTGGTCGGGGTAGTCGACATGATAGTTTTGTTCAACGGTCGTGCCTCCCCAAAAAACAAACCACTCTTCGTTGAATGGTAAGATCATCGGGGTAACATTACGTTCTAGAACGGGTATATCGGATGCGTTGACAGGTTTTATGGCAAATCCGTTTATGGTCTGCTGCGGAGTCAGGGAGATGACCACTTCGGCCACTGCCCTTTCAAAATCAGCACGATAAATATGGGCCCCGTTGTCTATTCTTGCAAATTGCATTTCTTCAATGTTTCCCATGAGACTGTTCACATTCTGGTTAAAGAAGGCCAAGGTCTGCTCTCGCGGAAGGGCTTTTTGCATATCGATATTGAACGAATCGAATATTGCCCCGTAGTCGCCCATATTATAACGCTGCACAAATGTCGAGGCCGCTTCGGCATAATTGCCCTGTTCTTCTTGAGAAAAAGAAATATAATTTGTGAACAGTATAAAAAGTATTAAAATCGCTCTCATTTCTTATCTGCTTTCCTTGGTTTTGGTCGTGTCATATTATCCTTCGATACATCGAACACATAATCGATGACCTGCTGATGCCTCATTTTGGAACGCACCGCGCTTCCCGCCGCCGGAGAAGCATAGAATCTTCGTGAGGCCACTCTGAAGGTATGGGCATCACTAAAATGCATCATTAAATGGCTCCATGCCCCCATGTTCCTTGGCTCTTCTTGGGCCCAGACCAAATCATCGGCATTATTGTACTTGGCGATAATTTTTTTCATTTGTTCACTTGGCAACGGAAACAGTTGTTCGACACGTACCAACGCGACATCCTCACGATTATGTTCTTCTTTCGCCGCCAGAAGGTCATAATAGAACTTACCAGTGCAGAAAACCAAAGTCTTTACTTTTTTAATATCGGCGGTCGAATCGTCGATTACTTCCTGAAAAACACCATTTGCCAATTCATCGACCGAAGAAACGGCCTTTGGGTGGCGCAATAAACTTTTGGGCGTAAAAATAATAAGGGGTTTTCTAAAATTTACCTTCATCTGCCGACGTAATATATGGAACATCTGAGCCGGTGTTGTAACATCCGCGACATACATATTATCTCTTGCACAAAGCTGTAAATATCTTTCCATTCGTGCGGAGGAATGCTCGGCGCCCTGGCCTTCATACCCATGGGGCAATAACATGACCAAGCCGTTTTGAAGTTTCCATTTATCTTCGGCCGCGGAGATATATTGATCGATCATGATTTGGGCGCCGTTACTGAAATCACCGAACTGTGCTTCCCAAATTGTCAAGGTGTTTGGGCTGGCCATTGCGTAGCCATAATCGAAACCGACAACACCATATTCCGATAATAAGGAATTATAGATTTGAAATTGTCCCTGTTTTTCGGAAAGGTTGTTCAACAACATAATTTCCTCTTCGCTCTCTTCAACTTTCATTACGGCATGGCGATGTGAAAATGTACCGCGTTCCACATCCTGACCTGACATTCGAACATCGAAACCTTCTTGTAGCAAGGTTCCATACGCCAACAACTCGCCCATGGCCCAGTCAAGATTATCGCTCTCGAAGAACATATTCTTACGATCATTGATGAGCTTCTCAACTTTTCTCAAAAACTTCTTATCACCTGGAAGCTCCGTTATTATCTTGGCAATCTCAGTGAGTTTCTTTTTGTCAAAAGTGGTGTCTACGGCATCCATCATCTCCCACTCACGCACGTTTACAAAACCTTTCCATTCATCGGCCATAAATGGCGTGATGATGGTTTTGTCCTCTTTTCGGGAGTCTTCGAGTTCGGTTTCCAAGGACGCTTTATATTCTTCTTCCAGCTGCTTGACATAACCTTCTTCGATAACCCCGTCACTGATTAATCGTTCCGCATAAATATCCCTTGGGTTCTTATGCTTTGCGATTGCCTTGTATAATTTGGGCTGCGTAAAACGCGGTTCATCACCTTCGTTATGTCCGTATTTACGATATCCCAACAGGTCTATGAAAACATCCCTTTTGAATTTCATTCGATACTCCAATGCGAACAGGGAAGCATGGACGACGGCTTCGGCATCATCGGCATTAACGTGTAGAACCGGACTTAAGGTCACTTTGCCCACATCAGTACAATAGGTAGATGTTCTGGCGTCGAGATAGTTCGTCGTAAAACCAATTTGATTATTCACTACGATATGAATCGTTCCGCCAGTTTTATACCCATCAAGATTCGCCATCTGTACTACTTCATAGACCAAACCTTGACCCGCAATGGCGGCATCACCATGGACTACAATAGGTAGGACTTTTGAAAAGTCATCGGCAAAATGGGCATCTTGTTTTGCCCTTGCGATTCCTTCCACCACTGCACCGACCGTCTCCAAATGTGATGGATTAGGGGCAATGTTCATTTTGATCTTGTTTCCGTTTTCAGTCGTTCTTTCCGAAGTCCAACCTAAATGGTATTTTACATCGCCGTCAAAAATTTCTTCCTCATAATCCTTTCCATCAAATTCGCTGAAAATATCTTTGGCGGCCTTACCGAAAATATTGGTGAGGACATTTAAGCGGCCTCGGTGGGCCATGCCCATCACAAATTGTTGAACCCCTAGACCCGCAGCTCGCTCTACTACCGCGTCCAAGGCTGGGATAAGTGATTCATTGCCTTCCAGCGAAAAACGTTTTTGACCTACATATTTGGTGTGTAAAAAACCTTCGAAAGAAACTGCCTCGTTAAGTTTTCTTAAAATATGTTTCTTACGCTTTTCGTCGTACTGAGGATGGTTGTCATTAACGTTCAACCAATTTTGTATCCATTCGATTCGCTCCGGACTTCGGATGTACATATATTCGACACCTATAGCATCGCAATAAATTCTTTGTAAATGGTCAACAATCTCGCGAAGCGTAGCACTCCCGATTCCTAAAATTTCACCAGCATTGAAAGAGGTTTCGAGGTCGCTTTCCGAAAGGCCAAAATTCTCCAGATCCAGTGTTGGGGTATATTTACGTCTTTCACGAACCGGATTCGTTTTGGTGAACAAATGTCCGCGGCTGCGATAGCCATCAATCAATCGAATGACCTGAAATTCTTTCTGCAACGACTGGGGCATATCCAGAGGTTGGCCGTTGTTGATTGCAGATGCCGTGGTGAGGGTCTGTACGTCCAATTCGTCTAACGAACTTTCAACGCCAAAATCAAAACCTTGAAAAAAAGCCCTCCAACTTGGTTCAACACTATCGGGATGCTGTAAATATTTATCATACAGTGCTGCAAAAAAGGAGGTATGTGCAGTGTTTAAAAAGGAAAATTTATCCATAAAAAGGTTTCTCTATCCTACCAACAAAATAAACTCAAAAATACAACATTTACATTTTCTGGCTGTATCTTAGTAAGCAATATTGAAAAAAATATGCTAATCATTTAAATATGACTTATGAATTTCACCAAGATTTTTTTAGGCCTTGTTTTTATTATATCTGGAGCCTTATGTTCGGCTCAGCAAACCAAAACAAAAAGTGATTTCTGGAACCATGTGCGCTTTGGTGGCGGACTCGGTCTGGGATTTACCAATGGAGGGTTCAATGGTTCGATAGCACCCAGTGCCATCTATCAGGCCACCGATAATTTTGCTGTCGGAACGAGCCTTAACTTCAATTATGCAAAATTCAATGACAACAAATTATTGGCCTATGGCGGAAGTGTTATAACCCTGTTCAACCCAATACAGTTCATTCAACTTTCGGCCGAATTCGAAGAGCTTCGGGTCAACCGCAGTTTTGATAATGGAACCATCAGGCTAGAAGACAACTATTGGTCGCCGGCCTTATTTTTAGGACTCGGATATACCGATCGAAATTTTACGGTAGGCATTCGGTACGATGTACTCTACGACAATGAAAAAAGTATTTACGCGAATGCTTGGATGCCTTTCGTACGCGTATATTTTTGATTGGCCACCCCCTCAACTATTTAATGGGAACAATGGGGTTTCACAAGGAAAAACTCTAGGGATAATCGCAAAAACTAATCGTATTCTTCCTTTAGACGCACTTTTTCTAGTTCGCGGCGTAAGATGTGATACGTGGCCCTTTCCGTAAAATCGACCACATCTGAATAACTTCCATTTTTAAACGCGTTCTCGGGAACATCTACGACATACATCAAATTGAGGTAATCATCGAACTTCTCCATGTGCAAATAATAGACTTTTTCATGCACGGCGCTTTTAACCTCTTCAGGCGTAACGAGCAAGGTAATACCAAGAGAAACATTGGCAAGCTGAAAGTCTTTCAACAACTGCAAAACCAATTTTGTATAGCGCTTTTCTTCTTGTGCCTTACGAAGAATACGTATGCTGTTCACGTGATCTTCACTCATAGATATTGATGGGCTTTTCGATTAGCAAGATACCTGGGGGCAAAAATTGCAAAATCATTCGTTACTAATTTTACGATCTAAATTATTCTAAAGTGCTATTGCTTATAAACAATACCGTTTTTCATTACAAATATAACATTCTCGAGCGTAGAAACATTCTTAACAGGGTCTTCGTTCACCGCTACGATATCCGCAAAAAAGCCTTCTCTTAATTGGCCCAACTCGTTCGACATGCCCAACAAACTGGCATTGGTGACCGTTGCGGACTGAATGGCTTCCATAACCGGCATTCCTACTTCGTTCATAAAACCGAATTCCTTCCCATTTTCACCATGCGGCGAAACGCCGGCATCAGTGCCAAAAGCAATTGGTACGCCTTTTTTATAAGCTTTACCGAAAGTGGCTTGACTGACCGGTCCTATTTCCCGTGCTTTTTTCGCGACCACAGGAGGTAGAAATCCGGGTATCTCGGCCATTTTCGCGGCAGCCTTCCCGGCAGAAATCGTCGGTACCAAAAACGTGTTGTGTTTTACCATTAGGTCCATAGTTTCTTCGCTCATCAGAGTACCATGTTCGATAGTTTTTATACCTCCCACGACGGCACGCTGCATTCCCTCATCGCCATGCGCATGGGCTGCGGTCAGCATTCCGTAGTCTTTGGCCGTTTCGACGATTGCCTTAATTTCTTCGACCGTAAACTGCGGATTCTGTCCATTTTTTGCCACGCTCATTACGCCGCCCGTAGCCGTGATTTTTATTACATCTGCCCCATCCTTATAACGCTGCCTCACTGCTTTCTTGGCATCCTCCGGAGAATTCACCACCCCTTCTTTTGGGCCTGGGTCTCCCATTAACTCCTTCTTCATTCCGTTCGTAGGATCGGCATGTCCGCCGGTAGTGCCAATAGCCTTGCCCGCCGTGAAGATTCGGGGACCTTTTACGATGCCGTTGTCGATAGCTTTTCGCAGGGCGATATTGACCCCTGAACCGCCCAAATCACGAACTGTAGTAAAACCTGCCATCAAGGTTCTTTCTGCATAAACCGTAGACTGAAATGCTACATCAGCCTCATTTTTGGTAAATCGCTCGATATAGCGTGTCGGACTTGATTCTCCTTCGATATGTACATGTAAATCAATAAATCCCGGCAGCACTACCTTATCCTTTAAATCGATAACAGTATCTTCTTTGGTTCCGTTTACATATCCGTTTTGAATACTCTTGATTTTATTCTCCGATACTACAATAGTCTTTTCCGAAAGCACTTTTCCGGATTTGGTATCGACTATTTTTCCACATTGCAGGTATGTATCTTGAGCGGAGAGCCACGTCGCAAACAACATGGCAATGAAGAATAAGTGGTTTTTCATAGGGATGGTCTCTAACAAAATGAGGAGAAATATACATATATTTCTCCTTATGGAAAAGACTCATTAATAGGAACTTCCTAAATTAAAATGGAAATAAATTTCAACTTCTTATTTTTTGCTCCCACTCCCATGCGGACTTCATAGCCTCATCTAATGTATATTCGGCCTTCCAACCTAGAACATTATTGGCTTTGGTTGTATCGGCGTATGCCGTTGTAATATCTCCGGCCCGACGGTCTACTATCTTATAATTCAATTTTTTACCCGATACCTTTTCAAAGCTCTGGATAGCCTCCAAAACCGAACTTCCCGTGCCCGTACCTACGTTGAACACCTCATAGTTTTCTTGATTCTTGCCTTCCAAAAGACGCTTCAAGGCAATTACATGGGCCTTGGCCAAATCGACAACATAAATATAATCACGTATACAAGTACCATCTTCTGTAGGATAGTCATCTCCGAAAACGGATAGTTCTTCACGAAGTCCGATTCCCGTTTGTGTGATAAAGGGAACTAGATTTTGTGGAACACCAACAGGTAGTTCCCCAATTTCGATACTTGGATGCGCCCCCATCGGATTAAAATATCGTAAGGCAATCGCATTTAGGCCCGGCGTCACCTTACAGGTATCAGCAATAATTTCCTCGCCCATCTGTTTTGTGTTCCCATAAGGCGATTCAGCCGGTTTTACCGGCGCGTCTTCTGTAATCGGCATCGTATCGGCCTGACCATATACAGTGCATGAAGAACTAAAGATAAAACTGGCCTTGTTCTTTTTACAAAGCTCCTTCAATATATAGACCAGTGTACCAATATTGTTCTCGTAATACAATAATGGCTTTTCTACGCTTTCGCCCACCGCTTTCGAGGCTGCAAAATGAATAACGCCCTCAACATCGTGATGTCTTTTGAAAAAATCCTCCACTTTCGCCTTCTCCTTTAAATCGAGTTTTTCAAAAATTGGGGTTTTTCCGGTAATGGCCGTAATGCCCCTTAATACGTTTTCGTCAGCGTTTGAGCAGTCATCGATAATGACAACTTCAAAGCCTTCGTTCTGTAATTCGACTACGGTATGTGAGCCTATAAATCCTAAGCCCCCTGTTACTAATACTTTCATTTATTAAAGATATAGTTAATGTGTGAACGGCAAACTTAAGAACTTCTTTCCCTACCTATTAACAAAACCGATGACCGTTGCGGTAATTAGGGCGATTTGCTCATCATCAAGCTCGGTATGCATCGGCAGGGAGATGACTTCTTTGACCAATTGATTGGTAACCACAAAGTCCGATTCATTAAAACGTGCATCCGCATAGGCTTTTTGTCTATGTAAAGGTATCGGATAATACACCCCAAAAGGAATTCCGTTTTCTCCCAAATACTTTACCAAACCATCTCTTTTACCATTAGTTATGCGTAATGTATACTGATGAAAAACATGGCAATCACAGGTATCGCAAATACCCTCGCAACCATTTACTGTTTTGGGCACGATGATGTGCTCTTGACCTTTGAAAGCCAAGGAATATTTTCGCGCAGCTTCCCTCCTCTTATTACAATATTCATCCAATTTCGGGAGTTTGGCGCGGAGTACCGCTGCCTGAATAGAATCCAACCGTGAGTTTACTCCCACTACATCATGATGATAGCGTTCGTACATGCCGTGGTTTACTATGCCGCGTAAGGTATGCGCCAAGTCATCATCATTGGTGAAAATCGCCCCGCCATCACCGTAACAACCTAAATTCTTGGAAGGAAAAAACGAAGTGGAACCCACATGGCCCATAGTACCTGCTTTTTGCTTTCGCCCGTCATTGAACGTATGGTTCGCCCCAATGGCTTGTGCATTATCTTCGATAACGTAAAAATTATGTTTTTGGGCCAAGGCCAATATCGCATCCATATTGGCACATTGACCAAAAAGATGCACGGGAACTATCGCTTTCGTTTTTGAAGTTATGGCCTTTTTAACGGCCTCGATATCGATATTAAAAGTATCGGGTTCCACATCGACCAAAACGGGCGTCAATTGCAATAGGGCAATCACCTCAACCGTCGCCGCGAATGTAAAATCTGCGGTGATTACCTCATCGCCAGGTTTTAATCCCAGACCCATCATGGCGATTTGCAAGGCATCGGTGCCATTCGCACAAGGTATGACATGCTTCACTCCCAAATAGTCTTCAAGTTCTTTTTGAAAGGCATGCACTTCAGGGCCGTTGATAAAGGCCGTAGTTTCCATAATGGCCCCTATCGACAAGTTCACCTGATCTTTTATTCCTTCATATTGGCCTCCCAAATCGACCATTTGGATTTTTCTCATATCAAAATTTCTATGACGTCACGCAAAAATACGAAACCACGAACAATGATATTCTTCAAAGAAGTGTAATTTAGCCGCAAACTATAAACAGGTGTATTTTCTCTACGATACCTTAGTGCGACTTAGCTGGTTACACCTAAAACTCATTGCCCTTTTCCACCCAAAGATTAAGCTTTTCGTCAATGGCCGAAAATCTAGTTTTGAGATTTTGGAAAAGAACATTTCAAAATCGGACAAGGTATTTTGGGTCCATGTGGCATCATTGGGCGAATTTGAGCAGGGGCTTCCGATAATGGAAAAATTGAAAAATGAAAATCCAGGGCATAAAATTTTGGTTACCTTCTTCTCACCATCGGGCTATGAAATAAAGAAAAATACCACTGCCGCCGATGTTGTAGTCTATCTTCCTATGGATACCCTAAAAAATACAAAGCGGTTTATGAAAGTTGCCCATCCTGATTTGGCCATTTTTGTGAAATATGAAATTTGGCCGAATTTTCTTAAGGTACTTCACGAGAAAGAGATTCCCACGCTCTTGGTGTCCGCAATATTCAAAAAGAAGCAGGTATTCTTCAAGGGCTATGGCGGGTTTATGCGAAAGGCACTTAAAAGGTTCACCCATATTTTTTTGCAAGATGAGACATCACAAAAACTTTTGGAAAGCATTGGCATCAAAAATACATCGGTCAACGGAGACACAAGATTAGACCGGGTTTCTGAAATCTTGGATCGGGACAATCACCTTTTGTTCATGAACACTTTTAAAAAAGACCGCCCCTGTTTTGTGGCAGGAAGCACTTGGCCCGAAGATGAATCCATTCTAATCGATTATATCAATAATGCCCCAAAAAACTTAAAGTTCGTATTGGCGCCCCATACCATTAAAAACGACAAAATATTGGGGCTTGCAGGCGCCATTTCCAAAAAGAAGGTATTGTATTCGAAAATTGGGGAAGGCGATATCGACGATAGCGAAGTGTTGATTATCGACAACATCGGCCTACTGACCAGAATTTATAGTTATGCCGACATTGCCTATGTTGGCGGAGGATTTGTAACCGGCCTTCACAATACCTTGGAACCGGCAGTCTTTGGTATACCCGTAATCATAGGTCCGAACTACAAGGGTTTTAAGGAAGCCGAAGAGCTAGTAGCACAAAAAGGCATACTTCCGATCAACGATGTTTGGCAATTTGGCGAATTGATGAAGAAATTACTCGACAATGAAGATTTTCGCTCGAAAACCGGAGCAATTAATGCTTCGTACATCGCTAAAAATAAGGGCGCAAGCATCCAAATCATGGAGTACATCCGTACATTACTCTGAACCTATTATTGCAGCCCCGCATGAAATGCTACCGAATCTATGCCCTTTTGGCAGTTTTTTCCCTTACCCTCTCTTGTAGGGAGACCCTGGGAGAACAGCACCAAAATCAAAAAAAGGAACAACTAAGGTCACCGACAAAAAAGAAACTGATCGAAAAAGAAAATCAGCGTCTTGAACAACCAAAAATTCAAGAACCCGAGGTCAAAAAACCGATTGAAAAAAGAAAACCAAAGGCTCAAGATACTTTAAAACCACTACGCGCCATACCTTGAATTAGTTTTAGAAGGTTTCCTAAATTTTGTTAGCTTTACGCAAACCATCAAACCTTCACCATGAACGCCAAAATCTTACGTATTTCAATGATTGCCGCCTTAGCGGGATTCTTGTTCGGCTTCGATACCGTTGTTATTTCGGGTGCCGAAAAAAAATTACAATTGTTATGGGACTCCTCGGATACTTTTCACGGAACCGTTGTTATCGGAATGGCACTATGGGGTACCGTAATAGGC
The DNA here is from genome assembly GCA_964351985.1 of uncultured Maribacter sp. GTDB lineage: Bacteria > Bacteroidota > Bacteroidia > Flavobacteriales > Flavobacteriaceae > Meishania. The sequence goes on from CAYGPR010000032.1 coordinate 33,582, forward strand.
GCTATTCTTGGGGGCATCCCTACTAATAAGATTGGACGCAAAAACACACTGATATGGATAGGGATACTCTTTTCGGTCTCCGCGATCGGTTCGGCTTTTGCAAATGACCCATATACTTTCGCCGTTGCTCGATTCATTGGCGGTTTGGGCATTGGGGCATCTACGGTGGCAGCACCGGCCTACATTTCAGAAATCGCCCCTGCCAAACATCGGGGTCGATTGGTCGGCTTCTATCAATTTATGCTGGTCTTCGGTATTCTAATGGCATTCGTTTCTAATTATGCACTGAGCGATATGGGTGAAAACGACTGGCGTTGGATGGTCGGTGTCGAAGCGTTTCCAGCGATTATCTATACCATGTTCGTATTTACCGTTCCTAAAAGTCCGAGGTGGCTGTTGACAAAAAACCGCACTACGGAAGCTCGGGAAATACTTGCCACCACAAATCCAGAACTGACGCTGGAGGATCTTCAGGCCGATATGGACAGCGGACTCGATGAACACAGTGCATCTGAAAATATTTTTCTCAAGAAGTATAGGTTTCCATTAATGTTAGCCTTTTTCATTGCATTTTTCAATCAATTTTCGGGTATCAACGCTTTTCTATATTATGCACCTAGAATTTTTGAGGCAGCAGGTCTGGGTGAAAGTACTGCCTTGCTAAGTAGTATCGGTATAGGCATCACCAATCTGGTTTTTACCCTTGTCGGCATTTTTCTTATCGATAGACTGGGCCGAAAGCAATTGATGTACATCGGTTCAATAGGTTACATCGTTTCTCTCTCTTTGGTCGCAGCAGCATTTATTTTAAAATGGGAAGGTATGGCGGTACCGATTTTTCTATTTCTTTTCATAGCCTCGCATGCCATTGGGCAGGGTGCGGTTATCTGGGTATTTATATCGGAAATATTTCCAAATCATCTACGCGGTTCAGGACAAGCTTTTGGAAGTTCAACACATTGGGTCTTGGCGGCCATTATACCTTCTTTGGTACCGGTACTCTTTACAAGCATAGGGCCTGGGCCCGTATTTGCCTTTTTTGCATTTATGATGGTGTTACAACTGCTTTTCGTACGGTTCATGATGCCCGAGACCAAAGGTGTGTCTCTCGAAGAGTTAAGCCAAAAACTTAGCAAACGCAAATAAATCTTAAGCGAAAAGATCCAAAGTCGTTCAACGAAGAAACTGGCAATACATCGTTCAAACATACTAACCGTGAAGTAGTTAGTCGAAATAATAGCCGAAAAAGCACATTTTTTCACTCCGATTTATTATATTTAAAGTAAATATTTAAATCATGGAACAGGAAATTACTTTCGGTGTAAGAGTATTGAACGGTTTCTTGAGTGTAATGGTTGTAGTTCTGGTCGGTATTTTACTGGCCGTTGTCGTAAGCCTTATACTTTGGGCCTTTGGTTTCTTTTAATCCGAACCACGTTAATTTCCCCAAAATCTTTGTGCCCCTATTTATTGTTTACTATTTTGATTTTGACGAATACCAAAAAACCCCCGACTTTGACATCGGGGGCTTTTTATTTGAAATCTTCTGACAATTTAACTACTAATCCGCAGTAAGTCGTCCTTTTAAACGTTTATCGATTTTCTTTTTCTTCACAGTGATTCTTTTCATGAGATCCATAAGTTTCTCATCCTTGGTTTCCTTGTATACTTCGTTTATTCTTAATATCAAATCTTTTGCCTCTCTTGAAGCAGTTACCCTGTCACTAGTAGACATATTGCTCATTTTTCTACTCTCAAATTCTAGGGCCAGTTCAGTAAAATCCATACTTATTTTTATGCTAAGATACTCTATATCAATATTATTCGATACGAATATCGATTGTTAATCCTTATTAAATAATCAGCTTTCTATATTTATGAAAACTTTAATACGCACAATATAATAAGGCAAAATTGAAAAGCAGCTAAAAAGTCTATTTTTTTTATAGATAAAAGGAAAAGCCGTTGTAATCAAAAATTGTTTTTTGTTCTTTATGACAGCGGGCTTCTTTCTAGTTAGTTCAAGTAATGCTAAATAAAAATCTGTTTCTATAGAGCAAGAACAAACTTCACAATGTCAAGGAAGATTTGATTATCCAAAATTTTGATAGCCAATCAGCTGGTCCGACTTACAATATCTAACTATCGGATAGTTTAAATAATGCCCTTTTCCATCTCATTTATATTTACTTTTGCGGTTTATTTCTAGCTTTTTAGACCAATGAAAATATTTCAATGCGGTAATTGCGATTACCCATTATTTTTCGAAAATAATGAATGTGAGAATTGTGGGCATTTATCAGGTTATAGAGACCTTGATCGTCAGATGCTGACCTTTGACCCATCAGGTTCTTCTTTGACTTCCGACCGCGAAAAATTTGAGTTCAAGTATTGCCAAAACAAAGAGTACGAAGTTTGTAATTGGATTATACCCAAAGATTTTCCACAAGACTTTTGCAACGCTTGCCAACTGAACCGAACCATACCCAACCTATCCATCAAACAGAATTTACAAAATTGGCAACATATGGAAGTCGCCAAGCACCGTTTGGTCTATCAACTTCAAAAATTAGGGCTTGGCCTACGTAGTAAAATGACCGATGACGATGGTTTATGTTTCGACTTCATCACAAAGAATAACGACTCTACCGTACTGACCGGTCATGCAAATGGTGTAATTACCGTACTGCTAAGAGAAGCGGATTCAACCCTGCGGGAACAAGCAAGAAAAGAGATGCAGGAACGATATCGTACCCTCATCGGGCACCTAAGACACGAAGTTGGCCACTATTTCTGGGAGCAGTTGATTTCTAAAAATCAGAATGTACTGAAGGAATTCAGAAACATCTTCGGCAATGAGGAAACCGATTACAATGATGCGCTTCAAAATTATTACAAAAATGGCGCTCCCGATAACTGGCGCGAATCGTATATCAGTAAATATGCAACTTCGCACCCTTGGGAAGATTGGGCAGAGACTTGGGCTCATTACCTTCACGTTATGGATATGGTCGAAACGGCACACTTTTTTGGCTTAGAAGTAAACTCCAAAGAAATCTCGGCTGATATGAAGATAACCTCATCATTCGACCCTTATACGGTAAAAAATTTTGAAATCATCATCAGTACCTGTGTTCCTCTTTCGTTTGCTGTTAATAGTATTAATCGGGCCATGGGTATCCCTGATGTGTATCCGTTCGTAATTACCCCTCCTGTAGTCAGCAAAATGAAATTTATTCATCAATTGTTGTTGCCTATGCGTAAAATGTAGTACTTAAAAAATCTTCCTACTACAAACTCCAAACTTCCCGCTTCCCGCTTCCCGCTTCCCGCTTCCCGCTAAAAAATAGTAAAATCGGAATGCGTAGTAAACTCCTCTAAAAACTTCATCCCCACAAAAGAATTTCCGTTAGGGTTTAGTGGCGGACTCCATACCGAAATGGCATAATGTTGCGGATATACGGCTACGATTCCTCCACCTACCCCACTCTTTCCGGGAAGACCGACTTTAAAAGCGAACTCTCCTGATTCATCGTAAAATCCGCATGTGAGCATAAGCGCATTTATCCGTTTGGATTGTGGTTTTGTAATGATTTCAATACCGTCGGAAATCTTTTGTCCCCCATTCGCCAAATAGGTCATGGTTTGCGATAATTGCTGACAGGTCATTTCCAATGAACACATATCAAAGTAGAAGTCCAGTACCTCCGTAGGATTATTATCAATATTACCTAAGGATTTGATAAAGTTACACAGCGCCACGTTCCGATAGCCATGTGCCTTTTCAGAATCGGCAATTTTATCGGAATATACGAGGTCGGGCAGATTGCTGACCTGCCTTACGAATTCAAGAAATTCTACTTTGGCATTTTTCAGATGGGAAATCAAGATGTCGCAAATCACAATGGCTCCTGAATTTACAAAAGGGTTGCGGGGAATTCCGTTATGCACCTCAAGCAACAGGAGCGAGTCGAATTTAGTTCCAGAAGGTTCCACATCGACGCGTTTCCAAATGGATTCGCCAACAATTTTATAGGCCAAGGTCAGCGAAAGCACTTTGGCGATACTCTGTATGGAAAATTTTTCAAGATTATCGCCCATTCCGAAACCCTCGCCTTTTAAATTGGTCATATGTACACCGAAGAGTGTAGGGTCAACTGTGGCCAACTCAGGTATATAGGTAGCGATTTTTCCGCTGTTCGGAATTCCCTTGGTCTCATGATAGACCTTTTCGATAATGGCATTATAGTTCACAAGCTTTCTATTTTGAAAGCAAAGATTACGATTATAAGTTGACTTTTTGTTTGAAACCTATTCATAATTCTGTTCTCATTTTGAGGATTTGCACAAATTCATTTCCAGAAAATCCGAATATCATGATTATCATGCTAAACTATCTCACCGCTTTTCGATAGCTCAATATTTTATGGTATCTTATGGAAATTCATATTAAAAATTCCATCTATATCCCTAGAGAGAATTTTAATACCCTTCAAAAGCTAACACATACCAAAACCCTTTCTATGGCCAAAGTAGATTTTACCAATTATGAAACCATAGGGTTTTATGACGAAATGTTCAAGGAAACAAATGCCGTAAGGCCCACTTACGAACAATTCAAACAGCGTTTAGAGCAGCTCAACAAGAACAAACTACAATATTTGCAGCATGCAACCGACAGGGCACAATTATCTCTCGGTATGACCTTCAATGTCTATAGCGACAATCAAGGTGTGGAACGTATTCTACATTTAGATATTATTCCACGGATTATCAGTGGCGCCGATTGGGATAGACTCGCCAAGGGATTAGAACAGCGCATCATCGCTTTGAACATGTTCATCGATGATATTTACAATGACCAAAAGGCCTTGAAGGATAATATCATCCCCAAAGAATTGGTGCTCTCAAGTGCTGGTTATTTGAAGGAATGTATGGGTCTACGACCTCCGGAAAATGTTTGGAGCCACATCTCGGGTACTGACCTCATTAGAAGTGACGATGGCGATTTCTATGTATTGGAGGATAATCTCAGATGTCCATCGGGAGTTTCCTATATGCTCGAAAACAGAGAGATTCTCAAACGCACCTTTCCCGAAGTTTTTGAAAAACTTCATGTGAGACCAGTTCATGATTACACCCACCATTTACGGGATATGTTAGAGTCATTGACCAAAGAATCGCCGACATCCATAGCCGTATTGACTCCCGGAATTTATAATTCTGCCTATTTTGAACACGCCTATCTCGCACAACAAATGGGCGCCGAATTGGTCGAAGGGCGGGATTTGGTCGTTAAAAATGATTTTGTTTACATGAACACAACTAAGGGACTCCAACGCGTAAACGTCATCTACCGAAGGGTCGACGATGAGTTTATGGACCCGCTGATTTTCAATAAAGACTCGCTGCTAGGCACGCCGGGTATTTTTGAAGCGTATCGAAAGGGCAATGTGGTGTTAGTGAACGCTCCCGGAGCTGGAGTCGCGGATGACAAGGCCGTCTACGCTTATATTCCCCGTTTGATTAAATATTATTTGGGCGAAGAAGTTTTGTTGCCGAATATCAAAACCTATATCTGTGCCGAAGAAGATGACTGCAAATACGTGCTAGAAAATATAGAAACCCTAGTGGTGAAACAGACCGATGGTTCCGGTGGATACGGCATGCTGATAGGGCCTAAATCCACTAAAAAAGAATGTGATGAATTTGTCACCAAAGTAAAGAACAACCCGCGGAACTATATTGCACAGCCGATGATAAACCTTTCTCGAGTTCCGACTTTGACGGATGATACCATCGAAGGTAGACATGTTGATTTAAGACCGTATTGCCTCTACGGAAAGGACATAAAAATAGTACCAGGGGCGTTGACAAGAGTTGCTTTGACCAAAGGATCATTAGTGGTAAACTCCTCTCAAGGTGGAGGAAGCAAGGATACGTGGGTGCTTGATTAGAAACTAACGCTGAGAAAAGAGAAAAAAAACAAGACCCAAGAATCTAGACCTAAAAAGTCTTTCTTCTTGATTGTTATCATCTAGTTTCTTCCGAAATATTCGAAATACAAGGATAAGCCTGAAATTGGTTCAGGAAATTCTAAACAGACCAAAAAAAAAAATATGCTAAGTAGAGTTGCGAATGCCATGTATTGGATGAACCGATATATAGAACGGGCCGAAAATTATGCTCGGTTTATGGACGTAAATTTCAATCTTTCCCTGGAATCTCCGCCCGATGCCGAAGAACAATGGAAACCCTTGGTAGTCATCACTGGAGATTGGCCCATTTACGAATCACGATTTAAAACCGTAGACAAGGATAGGGTTATTTACTTCTTGGGCTTTGACCCCCAAAACCCGAATTCCATCCATAGCTGTATCACTCAGGCTAGGGAAAATGCGAGGTCGATACGACAAGAGATTACCAAAGAGGTTTGGGAGCAAATCAATTCCATCTACTTTTTTGTCAAAGATGGTCACGAAAAAAAACATTGGAAAAGTAACGACCCTAGAGCCTTTTTTAAAAAAATAAAGGAAGATTGTCAGATGCTTTATGGAATTTTCGATGCCACCATAACTAGAAGTGATGGCTGGCATTTCGGCAAAATAGGACAACTCATCGAGCGTGCGGATAAAACATCTCGAGTGATAGATGTAAAATACCACATTCTACTGACCACCCATCAAGAAGTTGGTGGCCCTCTCGATTTGATGCAATGGGCCGCCTTGCTAAAGTCGGTAAGTGCTTATGACATGTACCGAAAAAAGTACGGTAAACTGACCGCATTGAATATATCGGAGTTTTTGATTTTGGACAGGCAGTTTCCACGGTCCATACTCTGTTGTCTGATTCATGCGGAAAGGTCATTGCAAGATATTACGGGAAGTACGGCCGGTTTTAGCTGTGAAGCCGAAAAACAATTGGGAAAACTAAAATCAGAACTAGAGTTTATTGAAATCGGGGACGTATTCGAAAGAGGTCTGCACGAATACCTTGACGAATTTCAGCAACGATTAAACGATGTTTCGGTAAGTCTTTACGAATCCTTTTTTGCTGTACAGGCTCAAATACAGGTGCAGCAATAGCTATGATAAACATATAACAAAGCAATATTCCCAAACACAACCAATGAGATTCAAAATCATTCACGAAACGGAATACGAGTTTAGCAAATCCGTTTTTTTGGAGCCACATTACCTCATGTTCAAACCCAAGAATGCTCCACATCTTGAGCTTGAATCGCATTCCTTAAAGCTTTCCATAAGCCCCGCCGGCATATCGGAACAGTTGGATGCCGAAGAAAACTTCGTCCATTTCTGTTGGTTCGACGGGTTGCACGAAAAAATCAATATCACTTCGGAAGCAGTTGTGAGCAGCAATGAATACAACCCGTTCAATTTTTTGATTTATCCCCTCAAAATAAATACACTCCCGTTTTCCTATTCGGATGCTTTAAAGGAATTGCTAAGCCGGCATCTACGAACAGCGCCAATCAGTCAAGAGCTTATGCAATATGGAAATAGCATACTTACCTCAAAAAAGAACGACACTTTATCTTTTCTAACGGAACTCACCATAGCCATTCATGCCGATTTTATTGTTGAATCACGAGAAGAAGGCGTCCCTTTTGAACCGGACAAAACCTTTCAATTAAAAAAAGGCTCCTGTCGCGATTTGGTATGGATGCAGATTCATCTGCTCCGCAACTTGAATATCGCCTCAAGGTTTGTCAGCGGTTATTATTACGTTGATGTCGAAGACCCACAGTACGAACTCCATGCCTGGACGGAAGTATTCCTCCCCGGTGCCGGCTGGTTAGGTTTCGACCCCAGCAATGGTATCACCACCGGTCATACGCATATTGCAGTGGCTTCGAGTAGTCATTATGAAAATACCATGCCCGTCTCGGGTACGGTTCGCGGAGATGCGACATCTACACTTAAAACGACTTTGGTAATTGAAGTTTTGGATTGAACTGAATTGCCCTCCGATAGATTCAAACTTTTTGATTAGATAAAGGCGGAGAGACTCACCCTGACTAGGCTCGGCACAGGCTTCTCGTCACTCCCAAGTAATCCTCGACTTTTGGTCATAAAAAAAACCTCTCGTTCCAGAGAGGTTTTTAACCAAGTACAGGCGGAGAGACTCGAACTCTCACACCTTTCGGCACTAGATCCTAAGTCTTCGCTATATTGCAGTAAAGAAACTTAAAACGACTC
>CAYGPR010000033.1:0-41124 GCA_964351985.1 uncultured Maribacter sp.
CAATAGGCCCGGCAGGTGCACAGGGTCCAGCAGGTCCCACAGGCCCAATAGGCCCGGCAGGTGCACAAGGTCCAATAGGTCCGGCAGGTCCGGCAGGAGCGGACGGAAACGACGGCGCACAAGGCCCGGCAGGTCCAACAGGCCCGACAGGTCCCGCAGGAGCGGACGGAAACGATGGTGCACAAGGCCCGGCAGGTCCCACAGGTCCAATAGGCCCGGCAGGTGCACAAGGTCCGGCAGGTCCCACAGGTCCAATAGGCCCGGCAGGTGCACAAGGCCCGACAGGCCCCGCAGGAGCGGACGGAAACGATGGCGCACAAGGTCCAGCAGGTCCAATAGGCCCGGCAGGTGCACAAGGTCCAGCAGGTCCAATAGGTCCGGCAGGCCCAGCAGGTGCAGACGGAGCAACAGGCCCAGCAGGCCCGACAGGAGCACAAGGTCCTCAAGGTAATGTAGGCCCAGCAGGCCCAGCAGGTCCCCCAGGACCAACAGGAGCAACAGGTGCTCAAGGCCCCGCAGGTCCAGTAGGCCCACAAGGTCCCGCTGGAGATCCGGCAACTGATGATCAAGATTTATCGATAGCATCCCATATATTGAGTTTAACAGGAGATCCTACACCAACACCTATAGATTTATCAGTATACCTTGATAATACCGATGAACAAACGGCATCTCAAGTAGATTCCGATAATCCGGTTGATGTTGATGGAGATGGAACTACGGAGGATACCGTAGAAGATGTAATCCAGGATATAGCGCCTATAGTTTCAAAAGCGGCGAGGATATTCTATCCACCTTCAATTGCGATTGATGCATCTTCTACCGGGAATAATCGAACCGTGGATTTATATCAGGAATATATTGACCAATTTGGCAGTCCCGTAGCTGCGTCGGACGCAACAGCTCCAACGGTACCTACGTATGGTCGTACCGAATTGTATTACTATGTGACCTATGCGGATCCGACAGTGTTTGATACGAGTCCGGCAGAGTTTACAATCAGCGCAGGTGGTGTATTGACCTATGATATAATTGCGACACCAGCGGATTACAATTCATTGATCAATGTGGTCTTTGTAGTAAAATAAGTTGAACCTACTAAACGATCCCAAATCGAATTGAAATCCGTATTCACATATAAATCAATTATCCTCAGTGTTGTTTTTACAATGCTGGGGATTGTTGCATCCAATGCCCAGTTTCGATTACAGGCACCCAATAGCACAGATGAAACCAACTATCGTTGGTATGAGGCTTCCGATACCAGTACGGTTTTGGGAACAGATTCTTTCTTGGAGGTTTCGCAACGTGGCGTTTATTTTGCCTTATATGATGGTACGATTTGTGGAAGAAACGCTTCGAGCTATTTTATTCTTACCAATTGTAATTCGCCTTTCAACGAGGTCACGCTTGACATTACCGACAATACCAACAACGTTTCACCCAGTGCTACATTGACTTGGAGTCCTGCTGTATCCGGTGACCAGACCCGTCCCACGGTAATTGCAACCGAAACTCCGGTAGAATACCAAGCGACCATTACAAAAGTTGGGAATAGTTTTAATCTGCCAAGCTTTACGGTAGTCTGTATCTACGAAGCAGCTACGTTGGTCGATGATGTAGTTACGACGGACGAAGACCTATCGGTTATTGTGGATATTTATGCCAATGACTCGGATTTACCTTCCATAGGAAACCTTACTACGACAAACCCTAGCAACGGAACGGTCAATATCGATAATAATGGAACTCCGAACGACCCAACTGATGATATCGTTACCTATATCCCGAATCCCGATTACAACGGCCCGGATAGTTTTGATTACACGGTCTGTAACACCTTTGGCGATTGTAGTACGGCCACGGTAACCATCGATGTGCTTCCCATCGTCGATGCAATCGATGACTCTATAGCAACTACGGAAGATACTCCTGTCGATATCGATATATTGGCCAACGATAATGATATTCCAACGGTTGGAACATTAACCACCACCAATCCTGCAGACGGAAGCGTAGCTATTAATAATAATGGAACTCCGAATGATCCTTCTGACGATACGGTCACCTATACCCCTAATAGTGCTTTCGTAGGGACCGATTCGTTTACCTACACTATTTGTGACGATGTTGGCAATTGTAGTACGGCTACAGTTACAATCGTTGTTACGGATGTCATCGATTTGGACAGTGATGATGATGGAATCGTGGATAGTTTCGAGGATTTGAATTTGGACGGAGATAATGACCCATCGACAGATCCAACCGACTCGGATGGTGATGGTTTTGCTGATTACTTGGATATCGATAGTGACAACGACGGTATTCCCGACAATGTTGAAGCTCAGACAACTTCCGGATATACGCCACCGAGTGGTGTCGATGCCAATGCCAATGGGCTTGACGACGCCTATGAAAATGGTGGAACTTTAGGAATTATTCCTGAGGATACCGATGGTGATAGTCTACCCGATTATGTTGACAGTGATAGTGACAATGATAACGTACCTGATAGTATCGAAGCACATGACCATGACCATGATGGCATTCCCGAATTTACGTTGATAGGTTCTGACAAAGACAATGACGGTTTAGATGACGGTTATGAGGGAGCTACGGCCATTGATCTGGATGTCAACGATGAGATAAACGATCCATTCGGTGATCTACCAAATACCGATGGTGATTCAGAATCTGATTATAGGGATACCGACGATGATGATGACGGCATTCCAACTCTAGATGAAGATCTCGACGGTGACGGCAATTACACGAACGATGATTCCAACGGTAATGGAATTCCCGAATACTTGGAACCTAACATTCCAGATACTGAAATAGAGGTTTTTAACGTTATAACACCTAATGGTGACGGAGTTCATGACGTTTTGTCCATAACAGGCCTTGAGAACTATCCGACGAATACCATTAAAATTTATAACCGTTGGGGAGTTCTTGTTTATACAACCAATGCGTATAACACCGAGGGTAATGTATTTGATGGTACTTCGAAAGGAAGGGTGACCGTGCAGGCCGATAACAAATTACCTGTGGGCACGTATTTCTATATTTTGGATTACGAAGTTTCTGAAGGAAATATGAAAACGCTCTCAGGATATCTATATATAAACAGATAAATGATGTTGATAGCTAAAAAGAGAAAAAATAAAGTTTTGACCAAAAGCCTGACATCATTGGTATTTTGGGGTATAATTTTTATTGCGATCGGAGGTTTCGCCCAACAAGACGCCCAGTATACTCAATACATGTACAATACGGTAAGTGTAAATCCCGGTTATGCAGGATCTAGAGGACACATGAGCATTGCCGCCTTACATAGATCCCAATGGGTAGGATTGGACGGTGCTCCAAAAACACAAACTTTGAACCTTCATTCCCCTATCGGATATAGAGGCGTGGGAATGGGAGTTTCCATTGTAAACGATCAAATAGGCCCAACTTCGGAAACCAACTTCGATATTGATTTTTCGTATACCATTTATACCTCTACGGAGGGCAGGCTGAGTTTTGGTCTAAAAGCAAGTGCGCATTTATTGGACATACGTTTCTCCGAGCTCAATCAGTTTGCTCCGGATCAAACTTTAGAACAGGATGTTGATAATCGCTTATCACCTAACTTTGGTGCGGGAATCTACTATCACACCCAAAAATTCTATGCCGGTCTATCGGTGCCGAGATTTTTACAGACTTCCCATTTTGATGAATCTTCATTGTCCACTGCAAAGGAGCAAATGAACTTTTATTTTATCACAGGCTATGTTTGGGATTTAAACCCTTTTTTAAAATTCAAACCAACATTGCTTACCAAAGTCGTACAAGGGGCCCCATTACAAGTTGACCTTTCGGCTAATTTCATGCTGAACGATAAGTTTATCTTAGGTGCCGCATATCGTTGGGATGCTGCCGTAAGCGGTATGGTAGGTTTTAATGTTTCTGAAAATGTTTTAATCGGAATGGCCTATGATCGCGAGGTTACTGAATTAGGCAGTGCCGCTTTTAACGACGGTTCTTTCGAGGTTATATTGAGATATGATTTCATTAAGACCAAAGGGCAGATGAAATCTCCACGATTTTTCTGATTATTTCTGATTCCCCCAAACTATGAAGGATCATTACGCTCCAATTTCAATTACCACAGTTTTAGCTGTTTTTTTTGTTTTAATACTTTGCCCTACGCAAAAAATAAATGCCCAAGCCAATTCAATTAGGACAGGAGTAACCTTCAATTGGGCTGATAACCAAAGTACGCTCAACGATCCCGCAAACCTTCAATCCATAAACATCAACGGGGTGGATTATACGACATTTGTTGTTCCTACTTCATATGAGCTGACCCGTCTTGGACCTGGGGGTCATAACCAGAACAATATTTGGTTGAATGGTGCGCTCACTACGCCTGGAAGTGATAATCCCAATTGGCCCCCTGAGGCTTTAAATGCCTATCAATCCCTGAACTTGAACCATTATTTTCAATCCCAAAATACGGGTGATAATTTTTGCGGTAATTATGCTGCTGTCACCACTACAAATGCTCAGATACAGACCATCACTTATAGCCCTGGTATTCCCTCGAACCCCGATGGAGTTATTGCGATTACCGAACGTGGGGGTAACAATTGTATGTATATAGAACTTCATGGTATTCCATCAGGTGGAGGCCCTGAACAATTATTGGGTAGGACTTTTGTGAGAAACCAAGGAAATTTGACCGGTGTGGTACCACAGGCTCCTCCGACGACGAACAGTGATTATTGGAGTAGTGGAAGAAACAATGAGAACAATCAAGTCATAGGTATTGCCCTTTATGAACTTTCGGAACTTGCTCCAATAGGTTCTACCATAACTTCGATTAGATATTTGGGTGCTACAAATGACCACGGAGATGGTAAGTTCTTTTTGATGCAGACCTATGCGGAAGACGATACCATACAGATAAAACTAGATCGAGAAGGCAATGGCGATATTGCTGCCAATGACATGGTGCCAACTGGAAGTACCTACACGCTTACCTCAGGGACTACAAATGGAACATTGACCTTCAATCCTGACGGAACTTTTAATTACATCCCCAATCCTGGTTTTACGGGGAACGATACTTTTGAGTATCAAGTATGTCTACCTGCACCCAATACAGGCGTATGCGATTCGGGAACCGCAATCATAGTAATCAAACTTGAAGCGGTTTTTGATAACTTGAATGTTGCACAAAATTCGAGCAATAATAGAATCAATGTTCTAGACAATGACAATTTTGGAAGTTCAGGACCTCAAACGAACGGCGCTATTACCAATTTTACACTACCCACAAATGGAAGTACTGCAATAAATGATAATGGTACTCCGATTGATTCTTATGATGATTTTTTTATCTATACCCCTAATAACGGTTTCATTGGGACGGATTTTTTCACCTATGAAATTACCGATGCTGGCGGAAGCACCGACGTTGCATATGTTTATATCTCAACAGCATATGATACCGATGCCGACAGTATCGACGATAATACCGATTTGGATGATGACAATGACGGAATACTAGATGCAGTTGAAGGTATGGACTGTATCGACGACGATTACTTTGCCTGGGAATTTAATTCCCCGTCAGGGACAAGAACAAACGACTTTGTTCAAAATCCGTCAATCACCAACTGGCTTATTTCCGGTACAGGCGATGTGGTCACTGGAGCGGGCATAACCGGAATTTCCCCGAATTCGGAACTACAGCTGACGGATATAGATGCCACTACTTTCGCAGAGGCGAACGCTCAGAATGAATATGTTGAAGTGAGTTTTACCACAGCGACGGGTATCATCAATCCTTTTATAGAGCGAATCGGTATGAACTGGTACCAAAGTACCGATGGTACGTCAATAGGTAATTCTTATGATGTGGCCATGGCCATTTCAAAGGATAATTTTACCACTTCGATTTTACTATATTCGGATATCAGAATACATTATCCCACAAACGGAATTTCCGAGTTTTTCAATTTGACCCCTGCGGGTGCGACTTTCAATCTGGAAGAGAATACGACCTATACCCTTCGTATTTACTCATACAACCAGCAAAATGACGGTAATGTCGTGTATTCCGTTTTTGATGATTTTACGGTACGGGTTTCGGCCTGTCAAGAACGAAATACAGACGGCGATTCGATTCCCGATCATCAGGATCTTGATAGTGATGGCGATGGACTTCCCGACAACGTTGAAGCCCAGACGACCACAGGTTATATAGTTCCCAATGGTACTGTAGATGCCAATGGTATTGACACGGCCTATCCTTCGGGAATAAACCCGACAGATACCGATGGCGCCGAAGGTCCCGATTATTTAGATTTGGATTCCGACAATGAGGGAGGAAACGATACTTTAGAAGCGCAGATAACCCTACTGAATACGGATGCCGACAATGATGGTCTAGATGATGCCACAGATGGCGATACCGCCGGGTATGCTGACCCTGGCGGTACTATTGATGACCCGCTTTCAGGGGCAATAATCCTATTGGATACGGATAAAGATGCCAATTCAGGCGGTGATGTCGATTTTAGGGATGCCCAAGACGACCGTTTGGATACCGATACCGATGGTATTGTAGATGCCATAGACCTCGATGACGACAACGATGGTCTTTTGGATTCCGAAGAATTGAATGTTATTTTAGGAAACATGCAACCCGATTGTACCGGCGAGACCATTCTTGATTTTAGTACGCCACCATCGCTTGAGTCCGGCACCGCATTACAGCAGGGGGCAGTCTATAGATTTGTGAATATAACAGCGGGTACCGATGCCTTGGTGACCATTGTGGAGACCTTCAATGCTTCGGTGGCCGATATTGATAATAATACTTCCGAGGCACAGGCCTTTAGACCGCGAACGGCCTTTGATATTGCCAATGTAGGCAAGGCAGGTTACATCGAATATCGTATGCAATTTGTCAATTCGGGGGGTACGACTCCGATAACGGTTCCTAAGTTCCTTATCAACATCAACGACACTGATGGCAATGTGGATTATAGTGAAGAGATTTATGTCGAGAATCCTGCCAGTTATATCATATCAAATCCAACAGATTTATCAATTTCCTATGAGTTTCCATGGATTGTAGCCACGGGCGGAACGACGGAGTACACCGGAGCGGGCAACACCAATCCGCAAGCCAATTTTGGCATAAACTATGAAAACCGGTCCGAGATTCGTTTTAGAGTCGGTATTACCACGATCATACCTGCCGTAGCGGCTTCAGGAAGGGAGCATAACCTCGATTTTCGCTGTACTACAAATTATATAAACCCTGAAATCTATGTGCTTGATAGTGATAAAGATGGATACCCTAACCCAATAGATTTAGATACTGACAACGACGGAATTTTTGATGCTGTGGAAGCCGGTCATGGGCAGTCACAAACTAACGGAAGGGTAAATGGCAGTGTTGGCGCGGATGGTGTGCCTGATGCCGTACAGACCGATCCTGATAATGGAATCGTGAATTATACCGTTGCCGAAAGTTCAGATGATTTGGATGGAATGTCAGACTTTGGCGATTTGGATTCCGATGGCGATGGTATACCCGATAATGTGGAAGCGCAGACTACCATAGGATATACCGCACCTAACGGAACTGTCGATGGAAACGGAGTTGATTTGGCCTATACTTCAGGAATAAACCCCATAAATACCGATGGTGCCGATATGCCTGATTATTTAGATACCGATTCCGACAATGATTCCCGAACCGATTTAGCGGAAGCTTTAAGATGGGTTTCGGGTGCCGATAGTGATAGTGATGGTCTAGATGACCGAACCGATGAAGATCTAACAGGCTATTCGGATCCGGGCGGAATTATCGACAATCCCCTTAATGCACCAATCATTTTACCTGATGTCGATAATGATGCAACTACCGGAGGCGATGTCGATTTTAGGGATGCGCAAGACGACCGCCCCGACAACGATAACGATGGAATGCCCGATGTGGTTGATTTGGACGATGATAATGATGGTATTTTAGATACCGATGAAGGCTGTGGCAACCTGATACTAAACGCTTCTTTTGAAAGGGATGATTTTACCAATACCGCAACATACAACAATGCAGGTGCAAATGGTGCCTATATCGGAGCAGATTTGAATACGGATCAAATTTTAGCATGGGATTACACCCAAAATATGGATGGCTGGGTCGAAGGTGGCAATTGGGCACCCGCATATCACGGTATACAATATATGGATTTGATCGGTGCGGCCACAAGGTCGGGCGGTATCATGAATGAGTTCAGTCAGGTGATAAATACCATTCCCGGAAATACCTATACCCTTTCACTATATTGGGGCGAGGATTATGGGCATTTGGCAGGTACTACGGTCGATTTACAAATAGAAGTTATCGATAGTTCAAATGCCACGATTTTTAATGATAACCAGACCACTCTAGCTCAAGGTCCCATAGGTGGTGTTCGTGGACCAAATACATGGTTGTATTATGAGCGTACTTTTGTTGCGACAACGGAACAGACTACCATAAGATTGACTTCCGATGCTCCAGGGCCTAATTTTTATTCAGGTGCGAATATAGATTTTGTCAGTGTTACTGTCGCGAATCCTTCATCCTGTACGGATACGGATAATGACGGGGTTATCGACGCCTTTGATTTGGATAGTGATAATGATGGAATTTTCGATGCCGTCGAGGTCGGTCATGGCCAACCGCATACGAATGGTATCGTAAATGGCGCCGTTGGCACTGATGGTGTTCCCGATGCCGTGCAGACCGACCCGGACGGTGAGACCGTAAATTATGTAATTCTGGATTCCGACTCTGATGGAGTTGATGATATTCTTGATTTAGATGCAGATGGCGATGGCATTCCTGACAATATTGAGGCCCAGACTACCATCGGATATATTGCACCAAACGGAACGGTCGATGCCAATGGTGTCGATACTGCCTATACGGCAGGGATAAATCCCACAAATACCGATGGCGCGGATCTTCCCGATTATTTGGATACCGATTCCGATAATGAAGGGGCCGATGATACCACGGAAGCGGCAATTATCCTTTCAGGAAATGACACGGACAATGATGGATTGGACGATTCGATAGATGTCACACCTGATTACAACGATGTTGGCGGAACGATTGACTACCCATTGTCAGGTGCCGTAATTCTTCCGGATGTAGACAATGATGCCAATGCTGGGGGAGATGTTGATTTTAGGGATGCAACTGACGATACCCCTTTGGATCTAGATGCTGATGACGACGGCATAATAGATAGTTTTGAGGATTTGAATACTGATGGTGACAATAATCCTTCTACGAATCCAACGGATTCTGATGGTGATAGTTATCCCGATTATCTGGATATCGATAGCGATGATGACGGTATTCCTGACAATGTTGAGGCACAAACAACAGCTGGATATATTCCACCAAGTCGAACCGATGGAAACGCAAACGGACTTGATGATGCATATGAGGCCAATGGTAATATCGGTATCATTCCAGTGAATACCGATGGAACCGATTTACCTGATTACTTGGATTCGGACAGTGACAATGATAATGTACCTGACAACATTGAGGGTCACGATTTAAATCATGATGGTGTTTCTGATGTAACGTATATCAGCTCCGACAAAGATGATGATGGTCTTAACGATGGTTATGAAGGTGCCGAACAAATTGATGTGGACGTGAACGATGAGATCGACGACCCTATTAACGACCTTCCGAATACCGATGGAGATGATGAGTCCGATTACAGGGATACCGACGATGATGACGATGGAATTGATACGGTCGATGAGGACATGGATCAAGATGGCAATTACGCCAATGATGATTTTGATGGCGATGGTACGCCCGATTACTTAGATAGTGACCTGCCGATTGAAATTGAAGAGGTAGAGGTGTTCAACGTGGTCACCCCGAACGGTGATGGTGTGCATGATATTCTTACCATTACCGGTTTAGATGTACGTACCGATAATAAACTCCGAATTTACAGCCGCTGGGGAATTCTTATCTACTATACCGAATCATATAACACATTGGGTAACTATTTTGATGGTACATCACAGGTAAGGCCAATTGGAGGTAAGGAAAACAAACTGCCCACAGGAACTTATTTCTATCTGTTGGAGTATACTGATATCGACGGCTCTTCCAAAAAACTTTCAGGGCATCTCTATTTGAATTAAAAATATCTCTATGGCAAAACTCCGGTAGTATCTTCCATTTTTGGAAAATATAATACCGGAGTTTCTGTTTTATCGTTAGGTCAATTACACAATTAATGATGTACAATAGGCATTATTTATAGTACCTTGACCCAAAAGTTGACCAAAGACCTTATTTTTACATTATGAAGGAAGAAGAAGTAATCTTGGTCAACGAAAAAGATGAGGTTCTAGGTACCATGCCCAAAATGGAAGCTCATGAAAAAGCGGTACTTCATCGTGCATTTTCGGTATTTGTTATGAACGATTTAGGTGAGACCATGCTGCAACAAAGAGCGTCGAACAAGTATCACTCCCCATTGTTGTGGACCAATACCTGTTGTAGCCATCAACGGATCGGTGAAAGTAACGTAGAAGCGGGGCGAAGAAGATTACAAGAAGAAATGGGCTTTGAAACGGATTTGAAAGAACTGTTTTCTTTTATCTATAAAGCTCCTTTTGATAACGGCCTTACAGAACATGAACTGGACCACGTGATGGTAGGTGCCTACAATAAGGTTCCCAAAATTAATAGCGGTGAGGTTGCGGATTGGAAATGGATGTTGCCAAGTGATATCAAGTCCGATATCGAGAAAAACCCAAAATTTTACACGGAATGGTTCAAAATTATTTTCGATAAATTTTACGATCACATCACATCACAAGATATATTACGATGAAGGTAAAAGTTAGTAGAAAGGCACATTTCAACGCAGCGCATCGATTATTTCGTCCTGATTGGAGCGATGAGAAGAACAATACGGTTTTTGGTAAATGTAACAACCCCAACTTTCACGGGCATAATTACGAATTGGTGGTAAGCGTTACCGGTGAAATCGATGAGAAAACGGGTTTCGTTATGGATATGAAAGTGCTGAAAGACTTGATTAAAGATAAGGTGGAAGATGCTCTGGATCATAAAAATTTGAATATTGAAGTGCCAGAATTCAAAGACTTAAACCCTACAGCGGAAAATATAGCAGTTGTTATTTGGAACAAATTACGACCCCATATCATTGCCTCAAAAGAACTTGAGGTAGTCTTGTTCGAAACCCCAAGAAATTTCGTAACCTACTCGGGCTAAAGCGATGGGACTAAAAATAGGCGATCCACTTCCTAAGTTTGAGTTGAAAGACCAAAACGGGAATAATTTCCGTAGTTCTGATTTTCTTGGAAAGAAACCTGTAGTCATTTATTTCTATCCTAAAGATTATACCCCAGGTTGCACAAAACAGGCCTGTGACTTTCGCGACAGTTATGAGGATTTTACTGATTTAGGGGCTGAAGTCGTCGGAATTAGTTCCGATTCCGCAAACATGCATCGTAAATTTGCATCGACCTACAATTTGCCGTTTGTATTATTGTCGGACCCGAATAAAAAAGCCCGAAAATTGTTCGGTGTTGAAAATCGACTTTTTAATTTGCTGCCCGGAAGGGAGACCTTTGTATTTGATAAACAAGGCAAATTGTCCATGGTTTTTAATAATATGAATGCCTCCCAACATGTTAAAAAAGCTTTGCGAGCCCTTAAAGAATAAATTATGAGCCATTTCTATCCCTTAAAATTCAGGCCTATTTTAAAAGAACGCCTATGGGGCGGTACCAAATTGAAAGATGTATTGGGTAAGCCGATAACTTCTGAAATTACTGGAGAAAGTTGGGAACTTTCTACAGTAGAGGGAGATGTATCCGTCGTTGCGAATGGCGAACTATCCGGTACGTCGTTACAAATGTTGATTAATGAAAGGGCCGAAGAGCTTTTGGGAAAAAGTGTTGTTGACCGTTTTGGGAAGGAATTTCCAATACTTATTAAATTCATCGATGCCAAACAAGACCTTTCAATACAATTACATCCCAATGACGCATTGGCCAAAGAACGGCATAATTCTTTCGGAAAGACCGAAATGTGGTATATCATGCACGCCGATGATGATGCTAATCTCATCGTTGGTTTTAACAAAGATGTCACTAAAGAAGAGTACATGAACAGTCTAAAAGAGAATACACTTTTGGATTCATTGAACTACGAGAAAGTAAGGGAAGGGGATACGTTTTTTATAAATACTGGAAAAATTCATGCCATAGGTGCCGGAGTCATGTTAGCAGAAATTCAACAGACTTCCGATATTACGTATCGTGTATTCGATTTTAATCGGAAGGATAAGGATGGCAACTATCGCGAATTACATACTGAACTAGCGCTCGATGCTATAGATTATAAGAAAAAGGACGACTTCAAGGTCAGTTATGAAAATGGACCCGACACAACTAATACCATGGTCGATTGCCCGTATTTCAAGACCTGTTATTTGAATCTGACAAAAGATATTGAATTTGATGTTACCGAAAGGGATTCATTCACAATATACATGTGTGTAGGCGGGTCGGTAACGGTGGAAAATGATTTTGGGAGTGCTTTTATCGAAAAGGGAGAAACTATTTTGGTTTCGGCTAATTCGACCAAAATAAGTATAAAGACAAATGGTGCCAAATTGTTGGAGGTTACGATATAGAAGTAAATACATATTGATGTAGGGAAATTGGTTTAAAAACTTACTTTTGCAAAAACATATTTAAAATGGCAAATATTCGGGATTTAAAAAAAGACATAAACTACGTATTGGGTGATATCATTGAAGCGGTATATATTGTTGAGGCAGCCAACGGAAAGCAAGACTCAAAAGAAGGTGCCAAGATTGTAGATAGTGCGATTGAAACTTTCGATGACCTTATTGCGAAAGTCAACCAACGAAAGGTAGAAAATAGGAAAGCACATTTAAATGCAGTGCGTGCCGAATTGGAGAAAAAAGCGACAGGTCTTGTGAACGACCTAAATAAATTGGGATAGAACCTGATTCGAACATCATAATGAAAAAGCCCGTGACCACGGGCTTTTTTTATACAATATTTCTTGGCGGCCAATTTGATGGTATTAACTATTCCTTCAATCTGGTCAAATGATTTTTCAGAGCCTTACCATATTTGGATGCTGCTACCTCTGGACTGAGGACACTATAAATAGAGTCCAAATATATGCTATTGGCATCTGATATTTCATGAAGCGCTATATATGGGGCTATGTAAGAGTTTTTATTGTTCAATGCAAAGTTGACCGCATAAGCATAGCCTTTTTGCATATTCCGATCGCTTAAGCGTTGTATCGAATCTATTTCCGTTGAGTCCAAAGGGGTTTCAGAATTAAAGGCCTTGTTCATCAATTCCAAATTTTTGGTATTGAACCGGGTCATCACTTTTTGATACTCCTCGAATTTTTCATGGGTTTTTGATCCGATAATTTTGGCCTTGGTATCAAAGGTGTTCCAGGTCGTATTGATGGTAATTGTATCTGGTTCTCCGAAGAAGGTAATTCGATCGTTTATATCGTTATTATCCTTTTTGTTCAAGTACAGATAAAATATTTCAGGACTCTCGATTTCAGTATTGAATTGAAAACTACCATCTCCATTGATTTCTAAGGAATCAATAGTGATCAGGGTTGAGTCGGGAAGTTTTTGTAGATAGAGTGTACCTTTCTTCAACCCCTTTACCTTTCCCATAACGGTCATGGTTTTTTCGGTATGACTATCACCGCAGGAAATAAATAAGGATAATAAAACAGTAAGAAGCGCAAACTTTTTCATTGAAAATTATTTGTGCCGCAAATATCAATAAAGTTTACCGATTATTAAACCTTCGAGGCTATTTCCATCAAAATGGCGCAAAGATAAGCTCCGGCAGTTCCAACTACATAGCCGAAAACGGCCAGTAATATTCCCACGGAGGTTAGGGAAGGATGGAATTCCGCAGCCACGACAGGTGCCGATGCGGCTCCACCAACATTGGCCTGGCTTCCCACGGCGAGAAAGAAATAGGGTGCCTTTATCAATTTGGCGACCAGAATCAAAAGCCCGGCGTGAAACGAAATCCAGATAAGACCTACCGCGATGAGCCCCGGATTATCCAACACTTTGCTCAGATCCATTTGCATACCGATAGTAGCTACCAAAATATAAATGAACATCCCCCCAATTTTACTGGCACCCGCGCCCTCATAATTTTTGGCCTTTGTAAAAGACAAGGTTATGCCGGCGGCTGTTGCGAATACGACCATCCATAAAAAACTTGACCCCAAAGAAGATAGTATTTTGGTCTTGTCGCGAATGACCTCAAAGGTGTTCGTTAAAAATTCGGAAAAATAATTCCCGAATAAATGGGCCGCCCCGACTGCGGTAAATGCCAATGCCAACATAATTATGTAATCATGCAACGTAGCTACCCGAGTGATTTTGGCCGTGTGTTCCGTAACTTTCTTTTTTAAGGTCTCTATGGAGGATGTATCGGCTTTCAGCCATGTATCGATTTGTTTGGTTTTTCCCACTCCCAAAAGCAAAATGGCCAGCCAGAGGTTTGCGATTACAATATCCACGAGAACCATGCCCCCGAATTTATCAGGATTATATTCAAAAATTTCGAACATTGCAGCTTGATTGGCCCCGCCACCGATCCAGCTTCCGGCAATGGTGGAAAGCCCTCTCCATACGGCATCCGGCCCGGCACCTCCAACCGTTTCTGGGGAAAAAATAGATACTATCAAAATAGCCAAAGGACCACCGATAATGATTCCTGCAGTTCCTGTGAAAAACATAATCAGAGCTTTGGAGCCTAGATTGGCAATTGCTTTTAGGTCTATACTTAAGGTCATAAGAACCAAGGCGGCCGGTAGCAAATACCGACTTGCCATAAAATATAGATTCGAGGTTTCATCTGAAATCAACCCTACGCTGGTCAGAATACCAGGTAGTAAATAGCACATGAGCACCGTCGGAACAACGGTATAGAATTTTTTCCAAAACCCTGTCTTTATTGATGAGGTATAGAAGACGAAACCAAGACAGAGGGCGAGTAGTCCAAAAACAATAGTATCATCTGAAATTAAGGGTTGTGGTACTGCGGTCTGGAACATGGAATGTAGTTGGTTCTGTTCAAAGATAATTAAATTACAAATGTTCCCTTATAAAATGGGCTACTCCGTCTTCTGTGTTGTTAAGGGTGACATGGTTTGCAATGGCTTTTACTTCGTCTCTTGCATTGGAAACTGCGACCCCGCACCCTACATTTGAGAGCATATCGATGTCATTATAGTTGTCACCGAATGCGATGACGTCTTTCAGTGATTCGTTCTCGTTTAGGAGCTGTTGTATTCCCGAAAGTTTGGAGACCGATTTCGGAGCTAATTCTATCAAGGTATCGTTAGAGCGATATAGGTGTATTTCTTCCGCCATCATTTTTTGAAGTTTGGGGTACAAGGTATCCGCACTTGTTTGGGTTCCCATAAGCATAATCTTATGCGCCCCAAGACCTCTAGTTGCCCAATCGTACAAAGTTTCTTCAGTGGGTCGAAATACAGGTGTCGATTGGGTATATCGAATTTCTTTACGCACTCTTTCCGTATTTTCCTCTACATACCATTCGTTGCTATGATACAGTCCGGGTTTGATAAAGAGTACTTTGGCTATTTCACATATCTTTCTTACCAAAGAAATAGGAATGATCGTGGAGGAAACAGCTTCTGACCTGCTAAGCACTAAGGCTCCGTTATAGCAAATTATAGGCTGGTCTTCTATACCCAATCTTCGTTGCAGGTAGGTCATGGACCGTGGCATTCGTGCGGAGACCAAGATAATCTTAGTAGTATTTTTGATTCTCGAAATCTCGGAAACGGCAAAATCGGAAACATCACTTTTTGTTGATAAAAGTGTGCCGTCTAAATCAGAACATAAAATTTTGTAGTTCATGTTAGGTCAGAAAATTTAAAAACCAGTTCGGGTTAAAAAAAATTTCTGGGTCTAGTATCTTTGAGTTTATTATAATATTTCCCCCTTCTTTCTATATATTCAACCAGTAGGTCAACTTCAAATTGATAGATCTGTTCTTGGGTTCAAAACTATTAACGAAGTAATTATCATTATACACGATGAACAAATCGGAGAGTGGTGCAAAACGCCATTGCAATCTTGAATTGAAACCTAGATTGTCTCTTTGATTGCTATATTGAATCAATGTAGACCAAAAAATAGATTTACTAAAAGTAATATCGATTTTTGGACTTATCAACCAAATATTCGCGCTCGGGTAGGGGTTGGGAAGATCAATTTGATCGTAATTGAATAGTAATGATACAAAAGCCCTGGGCTGAAAGCGCATTGTCATTGAACCCTCTACAGAAAATCGGTTCCCGTTGAAAAAACGGCCCACGCTTGACTGTAGGTCATAGGAAAAAAGTTTTCTCTGATCGGATTGATATCCGGCTTCAAAGCTGTTATAATGATAATTTTGGTCGGCGGGAAGCGCTATAGCACCTTCGGTGCGTGTGGGATCAAAAGAATCGAACAGGAACGTGAAACTATTGGTGTACTCGATTCTCGCTTGCGATTGATTATTAAAATTAATTTCATATCGAGATCGAAGGTCATAATCGGTATTTTGAAAATTTCTACTAGGGCTCCAGCGTATATTCGTGAAATACTGAAAAGAATGGTTTTGGACAATTCCTTTTTTAGGCCAAAAAACACGTTCAGCGCTTATCAACGTCTTAAAAATATCGGTTCTGCGGATAAAACCTAAATCTGAACGGAAATCTTCATCTATAAAAGTACCTTTGGCAAATACGTTGAATTTTCTTGTATTGTAACGAATAAGGGCGCTTGAAGCGAAGTTGCCCTTGTTGTCGTCAGGTTGAAATGATTTGTGGGTGATAAATGATCCGTTCCACATGTTATCTTTTGAGGCCAGATTATAATCGACGCCTAAGACGCGGTTGTATTCATCTTCACGCGCTACAAAGTCATAGTCTTGAAAAGACTGCTTGTTAATAAAGAAGACACCGATGTTCGACCTTGAGAAAACACGTTGTTGTAATGCCAGCATGGTATTGTTGTTAGACGGAATTCTATTTTCCAAATCCTCAGCGGTTTGAATATTCAAAACCCCAACGCGAAGGTTTTTCGTCAACTTACCACTTAGGCGTACTCCACCAATAATACTGTTTTCAATGCGATTGCCTGCGGTGTCTTGGGCAATACCGATGCGTCTTGAGAAAAACGGACTAAAATCGAAACCGTTTCCAAAACTGGCGAAAAGATCATTATTATCGATAAAAAATTGGCGTTTTTCAGGTAGGTTTACCTCAAAACGAGTCAAGTTTGTAACCTGATCGTCAACTTCAACTTGTGAAAAATCCGGGTTGATGGTCACATCTAAATTGAGGGTATTTCCTATGGAAATTTTTGAATCCCCACCGAACTTGAAGGTGTTAACACTTTCATCGTTTTCAAAGTTCTTTTGGGAAAGTCCGTTGATGTAAGGAATCAAGGCCAATGGAGTTCTCGATTTTCCCAAAGGTTTTTCAAAAACCATATCGCCCATAAAGGCCAAATTATAAATCAATTGGTTTTGTGGAATTCTGGTCCAACTACTGCGTTCGTTCGATTGTGTTTCGATGCGATAGCTGTTGAACCGCCATTTTGTGGCCCCTTCCTTGAATTTTAAGGAGGTTAGGGGGATGATCATTTCCGCAGTAAAATAATCTTCGTATATTTTTGCGTCTCCACGCCATTTAACATCCCAAGAAAGATTGAAATCATCTTGACTGGTGCCCCCATTGGCGATGAGTGCTTCACGTCGTACCCCGTACGGATTGATGCCGAACAAAAAAGCGTTCGTACCATCGTTAAACGTATCGAAGACCAATGAAAAACTATCGCTGCCACTTCCCCTGAAGTCACGTCTTAACGATTGTGTGGCATAGTTTTTTCCGCTGGAGTAGGCTTTTATGCCGATATAAAGATTCTTCTCGTCGTAGAGTATTTTTATTTCCGACTGTTTTCGAGCCTGAATGGAATCCAAAGGAAAATATTCCCAAAATTCATTGGCATTTTCTGCCATTTCCCAAATGGGTTCATCCAAAACGCCGTCGGCGACGATGGTTTCGGAAATGGACTTTACCGTAAACGATTTTATTTCTTTTTGACAGAAGAGGTGCGTTGATGAGACAAGTAATACAAAGGCACAAAGTGCTTTGGTCATAGCGGTGAATTAGCTTGGTTTTCAAATTTAAGGGTTTATGACGTTAAATAAATCCTAAAAATGCGGATTAAAAATGTCCCATTTTGTTAAATATTAAGCCAGTACGTGAATTTCAAATTTATTGAGCGATATCTCGGAACAAAGGTATTTACGAAATAATTGTCATTGTAAACGATGAACAAATCGGATAACGGGGCAAACCGCCATTGTAAGCGCGAGTTGATGCCTAAGTTATCGCGTTGATTACTATATTGTAAAATGGTCGTCCAAAAAAGCGATTTGCTAAAGGTGAACTCGAACCTAGGGCTGACCAGCCATAGGTCTGCACTGGCGTAGGGTGCTGGCAAACGTAGTTGATCGTAATTAAGGGCAAGGCTAATCAATGCTTTGGGTTGAATACGTAAATTAAACTCGCCCATAAACGAAAAACGATTGCCATTGAAAAAACGACCTATCGATGTTTCGGCCTCAAAGGCAAAAACATTGGCCCGGTTCGATTCGTAGGCTGCCGTGATATTATTAAAATGGTAACCTTGGTTCCCGGGAAGTTCTGCGGCACCGTCCGTGTTGGTGGGGTCGAACGGGTCTGTAAGAAAAATAAAGGAATTGGTAAATCCTATTCCGCCCATAGATTGATCTTGTAGGTTAACATTCCAATTGAGCATAATATCATGGTCGGTTTGCTTGAAATCAAGGCCTGGTCGCCATGTGAGGATAGGAAATAGTTCAAAACTGTAGTTGTTGATTATATTACTTTTCGGCCAAAAGACGACTTGGGCAGAGGTAGCCGTCTTAAAAATATCGGTTCTAGGCACGAAACCTAAATCCGACTGAAATTCTTCATCGATATGGGCCATATCATGAAAGAAGTTGAAGTGTCTCGAATTTCTTCCCAGAAAAGCTCCTGAGGAAAAGTTACCTTCATTGTCATCCGGTTGAAACGATTTGTGCAGATAGAACTTTCCGAACCAAGTATTGTCCTTGCTCGAAAGGTTGTAGTCTATACCGACAACCCTATTGTATTCGTCTTCCGGTTCAATGAAATCATACTCTTTGAACGATTGCTTGTTGATTAAAAAAATACCGATATTCGACCGCGAAAAAACCTTTTTCTGCAAAGCGAACATCATGTTGTTGTTCGAGGCGATTTCATTTTCTATATCTTCATCCGTTTGAATGTTCAAAAAGCCCAAACGCCAATCTTCGTTTAACTTTCCGCTCAAGCGCACCCCACCAATTATCCTGCTCTCTATACTGTTGTCGGCCGTATCGCGGGCAATTCCGATACGTCTCGAAAAAAAAGGGTTGGCATCACGGCTGCCACCGAAACTTCCGAAAAGGTCACTGTTGTCAACAAAAAACTGTCGGCGCTCTGGCAAGCCAATCTCAAAACGTGTTAGATTGGTAATAATATCGTCGACCTCCACATTTGAAAAATCAGGATTTAGGGTTATGTCCAAATTCATGCCGTTACCGATGGACACTTTGGCATCACCACCCACTTTGAGTCGTGTGTCACCCTCATCTGTTTCAAAATTTTTCTCAGAAATGGTATTGATATAAGGTATCAGGGCAACGGGAGTTCTGGATTTTCCCAACGGCTTTTCAAAAAACATATCCCCCATAAAGGCAAGACTGATGACCAATTGGTTCTGTGGCACGTTGTACCAAACACTGCGTTCGTTGCTCTGCATGTCGAACCGATAGCATTGAAACCGCCATTGGGTCTCGCCCTCCTTGAATTTAAAAGAGGTCAACGGAATGGCCAATTCTGCGGTATAGTAGCTGTCGTATCTTTTTGACTCCCCCTTCCATTTGACGTCCCAAGCGGTATTGAACCCTCGCAGGTCAAGTCCGCCTCCCGAAATCAAGACTTCGCGCTGCACCCCGTACGGATTGATACCGAACATAAAAGCGTTAGTGCCGTCGTTAAAGGTGTCGAATACAAGGTTGACATTATCGTTTCCGCTGGCCCTGAAGTCACGCCGCAAGGAGGGAATCACCCAATCATCTCCAATCGATTTCACAGTGATACCGATATAAAGCGTTTCGTTATCGTAAACCATTTTGATATCGGTCTGGTTCTTGGCCAGAATACTATCTGAGGGAAAATATTGTTGAAAATCGTGCGGGCCGTCGGCGTTTTCCCAAAAGGGCTCGTCAAGTGCACCGTCTAATTGAACGGTTTCCGAAATCAGCTTGACGGTAAACGACTTGTTCTCTGTTTGCGAAAAGGATAATAAAGAAAAAAGTAAGAGAAGGGAACCACAGAAAAATTTTGGCATTGGTCAAGAATTAGCTGGTGCACCAAATTTACGTGATAATATCGTTAAAACCATCCTAAACTTAACCTAGTCGGACTTTTTTTTAGGCTCTCGTTTAGCCTCTTTTAGACTTTTCATAAGCATCCATTCGATTTGGCCGTTAGTGCTGCGAAATTCATCGGAGGCCCATTTCTCAATAGATTTCAGCATCTCTTCGTTCAATCGCAAGGCGAAGGCTTTTTTTTTGCTCATGATTCGCGTTTAAAAATACCGTAGATCGCAGGTGTTATTGTTGTCTTTTGCTTCTCTTTGATAATTATCTGTTTTTGTTGCGTTCTAGAACTACCTTCAATTGCTCTGTGTGTGAGAGACACGTCGCACTTATGACATGCCAGCCCTCTCTGGCCAGCATATTTAGCTCATTTTCAAATTCTGTGTCGGTGCTCTTCAGTAAATTTGATTTTTGCTTTATGATTTTATATTCTTTCATTGTCTTGGATTTACATAACGACTGATTGTTTCCCTGACTTCTATTTCTTTTTGAGTGCCTATCAAAAGTTTTTTGCCTGATTTAAGTTCAAGTTGAATGCCAAGGTTTCCTTTGACATTGAACGCACTACCTTTTTTCTTGCCAAATGAGGTACGATATCCCCAGCCGCCATATTCCTTGATAGGATTATAGGTGCGAACAAAACACTTTTCAATTTCGTTCCAACGGATGGTTTTTCTTGAAAAATGGAAAGGCGTGAATTTATAATGGATGCCTATTTCGTCGATGGAAGTCTTCAACTTAATACTGTATAGCAATAGTAGAACAGGAATTATGGAAACTATAACAACGACTTGACCGATGGTATCCGTTGAGGTAACATTACCTGTTGATTCTCCAGCGATGTACCAATTATAAAAAGAAAACAGAAGAAAAGCCAACAACCCGATATTTATGAGTTGTATCCACCATTGATTGAATCGTTGGGTTTCGTTGAATACACGCATTTTTTAATGGTTTAAGGTTCCTGCATTGACTATCGGAGAGGCATCTTTATCGCTACAAAGCACAACCATCAAATTACTCACCATAGCGGCTTTTCGTTCTTCGTCCAGATCGACCACATCCTTTTTACTGAGTTCTTCCAGGGCCATTTCGACCATGCTTACGGCACCTTCCACAATTTTATGTCGAGCGGCTACAATGGCGGTGGCCTGTTGTCTTTTCAGCATCGCATTCGCAATTTCTTGGGCATAGGCCAAATAACCGATACGAGCTTCTAATACTTCTATTCCCGCCATCGATAGGCGTTCTTGTAATTCTTTTTCCAGGGCCACGCTGACCTCATTGACGCTGGAACGTAACGTAATATCCTCTACAAGGCCTTCATCAGCAAAATTATCGTAAGGATACATGCTAGCCAACTTACGTACCGCCGCATCGGTCTGTACACGTACAAAGTTCTGATAGTCGTCCACATCAAAAGCGGCCTTGTAGGTGTCGGTCACCCGCCAGACCAATATGGTGCTAATCATGACGGGGTTGCCCAATTTATCATTTACCTTTAGTCTTTCACTATCAAAATTACTGGCCCGTAAAGAAATACGCTTTTTTGAATAGAACGGGTTGACCCAAAAGAGTCCGTTTTTCTTGATTGTTCCCATATACTTTCCAAAAAGCAGCAACACCCTAGAACTATTCGGATTGACCAATACAAAGCCGGGAATCATCAAAATAGCGACAAAAAGGGCAATAACGGCAAAAGCAACAAGCCCACGAAGGGCCAAAACACCCACAATGAGCAAAATAAAAATCACTAAGAGCATCAAGTAGCCGTTCGTTGGGTTCAAATCTTTTTCGTTTTTCATGATGGTTTGTTTTAAATGATATTAAAATGATATCATAAATATATCAAAATAAATGATATAAAACCAAATTTTTTTAGAATATTTCAAATTTCATCTTGAACCGCCTGAATTCTTTGACCTGAACTTTTTGGTCCTCTTTTTGTTCGGGTTTTTGAAAAGGCGCTTGAAGAATCCGTCGCGTTTTATCGGTTCACAATCGAGACTTCGCAAGACACTGGTGTCGGGTCGCGGAAATCTTGCTTTTGTTATTGCGTTAAACTCAGGTTCACGGTTCATCTTCTGCATCCAAAGGGCAAATAGAGGTAGGGCGGCATTGGCACCTTGACCCAAGCTTGTACTTCGAAAACCGATTTCGTGATTGTCGAGTCCCACCCAAGTGATATGAACGAGCTTTGGGGTCAAGGCTACGAACCAAGCATCTTTGTTGTTCTGCGTAGTACCCGTTTTCCCGGCAATATCATTGTTTAATTTATAGGTTGTTCTTAAACGCGAGGCCGTGCCTTGGTTGATTGTAGATTTCATCATTTCGAGCATAATTTGCCCCGTTTCTTTAGAAAAAGCACTTTTTTGTGCTCTTTTTGGTTCAAAACTGGCCAAAATCGAATCTTTTTGATTTGTGATGGTTTCAATTAAATAGGGCAAAACTGCTTTTCCGTTATTGACGTAACTGGCATAGACCCCTGCCAGTTCGTTGACATAAATTTCTCCGGTACCCAAGGCCAGTGAGGGTTGATTAGGTAGTTCGGAAAAAACGCCCATATTTTTGGCCTGGACCAGTACGTTTTCGATTCCGGTTTTTTCTAAAACTTTGACCGCGACGGTATTCACGGAATTGCTCAGCGCCATTTCCATAGAATAATTGAGGTAGTCTTCATCTTTGTCCCCTGAATTGCTTGGCGACCATCCCTTTAAATTTTCATATTCCACCTCTTGGGCCGAGAAATAGGTACAGGGTGGGATACCCACTTCCAGTGCAGCGGTATACACGATTGGCTTGAATGTTGATCCTACCTGTCTTTTGCTTTGGGCAACATGATCGAATTTGAAATATTTGAAGTTGACCCCGCCGATCCAAGTTTTTACCGCACCGGTTTTGGCATCAATGGCTAATGAACCTGTGTTCAAGAATTTCATATAGTGTTGTACACTATCGATGATACTGGCTTCGACGGTTTTTTCACCTTTCCAATCCGCCAAGATCATTTTTCTTTTGACGGCCAGTGAATCCATAATTTTTGATTCCTCCAACCCGTCGGCCTTTAATTTGGTATAGGTAGGTGTACGTTTTACCATTTTGGCAATGAGTTTCTTATCCTTTATCCATGGGGCACTTTTCCCATGACTTTTTTCGAATTGTGCCTGAAGTTTTTCCATGTGCGAGATCATGGCTTCTTCTGCAAACCGTTGCATTTTTGAATTTAGCGTGGTATAAATTTTCAGTCCTGACGTGTAGATATTGTAATCATTGCCTGCTTCTTTTTGCTCCGCAGTCCATTTTAGCAGTTTTTTTCTGACTTCCTCCCGAAAATAAGACGCGAGACCCTCGTTGTAATCGTAATCCCGATAGTTAAGTATTAAGGGAAGGTTTTGGAGACTATCTTTCATTTTTTCGGAAAGAAAATCATTCTTGACCATCGATTGCAGTACTAAATTTCTTCTGTCAAGACTTTTTTGCGGGAATACTCTGGGATTATACCCATACGTCGCCTTTAACATTCCGACCAAGGTAGCCGCTTGTTCCAAGGTTAGTTCTTCCGCTCTTATATTAAAAAATTTCAGGGAGGCACTTTCGATTCCGAATGTGTTGTCGCCAAAGGAAACGGTATTCAGATAGTGCGTAAGAATTTCTTCCTTGGAATAAATAGCTTCCAATCGGGATGCGATGAACATTTCTTTCAACTTATTGACGGCAATGTTCGTTTTATTTCGCTCACTTCTTGGATAGAGATTTTTGGCCAATTGCTGTGTCAACGTACTACCGCCGCCCGATGATCGGTCTTGCATCAAAATGGTCTTCAAAACGACACGGAAAAGACTCGGATAGTCAATACCCAAATGCTCATAAAATCGCTCATCTTCAATGGCCACAAGCGCCTCTAAAAGCTGTTCCGGTATTTTTTCAAAAGGGATGGGCTGTCGGTCGAACAAATAATATTTTCCGATAAGCACACTATCTGCGGTGTATACCTCCGAAGCACGTTGGTATTTAAAATCGGAGAGTTCGGTTTTATCGGGAATTTTGCCCCAAGCCCCGAACCGGACACTAAGCACAAAAAGAAACAATAGTGCGATGCTGGCCAGCGCTAAAATGACCACATATCTTAGGATGGGAGATTTAATGTTCTTTAGTATCAAACCGACTTCGTTTTGCAGCGCAATATCAAATTAATAATTCAAATGCGGTAGCTTCTTAACAATAGATTTAAATTCCTTTGGCTATTTTTATGGGCTATAATCCTAGATTTGGTCGTATGATAAAAAGAATAACGTTCCTTTTGTTTTTTACCGTTCATTTGTGTTCTGGACACGTTCCGATATGGTCAAAAACGGGGCATAGGGTCATTGGTGAGGTCGCCCAAGAACACTTGAACGGAAAGGCCCGCAGGGCGATTAAAAAATTACTCGATGGGCAAAGTCTTGCTTCGGTTTCTAACTTTGCAGACGAGATCAAGGCCGACTCCACATTTAGAAAATTCAGTTCTTGGCATTATGTGAATATTCCGAAAGGGAAAACATATAACGAAATCGAACCTTATAAATATGGCGACCTGGTCACTGGGATCCAAGAGTGCATTCGTATCGTAAAAGACCGGAACAGTTCTACTGAAGATAAGGCGTTCTACCTAAAACTGCTTATTCATTTGATAGGCGACCTTCACCAACCCATGCACGTAGGCCGTTTGGAGGATAAAGGCGGAAACGACGTTCAATTGCAATGGTTCAATAACGGTAGCAACCTACATAAACTTTGGGACGCCAATATGATCAATGACTACGGCATGAGCTATACGGAACTTGCCGCTTCGTTACCTCAATTTTCGAAAAAACAGAAAAGAACATTCCAAGAAGGTGAATTATTAGATTGGGTCGAGGAGTCACACTTACTTGCAGACGAGGTTTATGAATCGGTAGAAGTTGGCGAGAAGCTTTACTATCGTTATGGATATGTCTGGTGGGGTACGGTTGAGCAGCAACTACAAAAAGGAGGGTTACGGTTGGCAAAAGTATTGAACGACTTGTTTTAGGCTTATCTTTTTGAAACCTTATTGTTCGAAATATGTTTTTGCCGTGAACATTTGAACCGGTCGACTTCCTCGTTTCGCAGTTTGGCATGTTTGGTACTTCTACCCTGAACCCTTTTGCGCCACATTTTAAAACTTTTGGGTTTCATTTCGCGCCGCATGATTTCAATCACTTCTTTTTCTGAAACGCCAAATTGAAAGGTAATAGCATCAAATGGCGTACGGTCTTCCCATGCCATTTCTATGATGCGGTCCATTTGACGTTCTGTAAATTGTTCTTTCATAACCTTACAAAGTTAGTACTGAGTTCTTTAATAAAAATACATTTGAACCAAAAAATAAGATTTTGGACGAATAGAAATACCTTGGCACACGTTTTGAAGTTATCTTAAAAGAGAAATTGGCCGCAGGGATATTAATAAAACGGCCCACTTTTATTAAAGATAGCTTCCAATTTTCTGATGGGTACTAAAAAATCGACTTTTGTTTGGAGGTCGATTTTTTATTCCCACCAGTGGGTTTAGTACTCCGAAGCTTGCTTCGAAATGGAGAATGTTATTTCATTTTAATGCCTTGCGGGCTTGCCCCGAGGTAGTTGAGTTGTGTTAGTCTACTGAATAACCCTGAAGGTCAAATTGAGGCGCTCCCCGATAGATTTGGACGTTTTTGGCAGCTGATGCAACCAATGATGTTGTGTTTCACCCTGCATTAATAATAGGCTTCCGTGTTCCAACAAGATTTTATGTCTTACGTCGGGCCGTGTTCTGTGCTTCAGATGAAAGAACCGTTCTTGGCCCAAACTGACAGAGGCGATTACGGGATTCTTCCCCAATTCCTTTTCATTGTCCGCGTGCCATCCATTACTGTCTTTTCCCGTTCGATATAAATTCAAGAGGCACGAGGTGAAATTTTTCTTCGTAACTGCTTCTATTTCCTTTTTGATTTCGAGAAGTTCATTGCTAAAGGCTAGTGGCCTCATGGTAATATTGGAATAGGTGTAGGGCTTATCATTGTTTCCGAACAAGGCCGTAAGTCTAGGTTGAGGATGCACTTTTCCGAATACCTTGATATCGTCTTGCTGCCATGGAACGTTATTTCGCAGAACTTCGAAATATTCGTTTGCCTGTTCTGTTTTCAAGAAATCCTTATAATAAAGAATATCGCTATCAGGAAGGTTCAAATCCAATTCTTGGGACTTTCTTCGCTCCATTACACCAAAACCGTCTTTAGTTGATTTCGATATTCCGATGGATTTTGACCTGTAAATGCCTTGAATTGCTTGTTGAAATGTGAAAAATTGTTGAATCCGCTTTCAAAACATACTTCGGTGATACTCATCGGTTTTTCGGCCAATAATTTAGAAGCGTGTACCAAACGATATTCATTTACGAATTGAACGAACGTCTTGTTCGTTATTTTTTTGAAGTACCTGCAGAACGAGGGTACGGTCATACTTGTCAAATCTGCGATTTCATCCAGTGTTATCTCTTCCTTGAAATTGTTCTTCACATGGTTGAAGACCAGGTTGATCCGGTCGTTATCTTTCACTTCGGCTTCCATGGAGAAGCCTTCGGCGTTGAGTATTTGAAGCTCATCCGATTTTGCCAATTCATTCAATATGTTCAAGATGGATAACAGCCTTTGAAAATCGGACTGATATTCCAAAATTTCCATTTTTTCGCCAATCTTCATTTTTGTCTTTCCGTGGAAAGCGATTCCCCCTTGCGCCATTTCGAACAAGGCTTGTATTTTTTTCATTTCCGGGATATTGAAAAAATCGTTTCCCAAGAAATCGGCTTTCATCTGTACCACGGTCTCGCTATCGTTTCCCGTTAACTTATCGGTAAAGCCACAGTGCGGTAGATTACTCCCGATTAAAATCAGATCGCCTTCGGAGTAATAGGAGACGTGACTTCCGATTTGACGTTTACCTGATCCCCCGTTCACATAAACCAATTCTATCTCAGGGTGGTAGTGCCAATTGGCGTTCTTGTCGTTTTTATTTTCGGAAAACTTCTGATAGGTAAACGAATGCCCAAAATTGGGCTCTATAGCTTCAAATGCGGGTTTTTGTTTTTGCATAACTGTAGGTCTTTATATACAAAGTTAATGGTGATCAAAACAGTAATCCTTTACAAAATTACCTAAAATATGTTCAATATTACCATTTAACAATTAATTAACCTGTTCATTGGTTAAAATAACACATAAATAGGAAAAATCTATAGTAGTGTAGGCTGCATATCGGTGGTAAGTTTGTACCATAAATTAATTATGAATCCTAAAAGATGAATTCTATGAATGCAACAATGAGCAAAATGCCGACGGAGGTTAGGAAAAATTCCTTTTTTTCAAACTTTAAGAAAAGTAAGAGGGTCCGTTGGGCGTCCTATCGAAATTTCAGATAGTCGAAAAAGTAATAATTCAATATAAATTTTAAATACAAAAAACATGAAAAAAGTAATAAGATCAGTCGCAATGTTAGCTATTATGTTCGCAACAGCAAAGGGCATAGCTGCCGACCCAAAACTAGTTACCAACAGTACAGATAAAAGTCTGACCTTCTCTTGGGAGTCCGATTCAGAAGTACAGTCCATCAGTATTGTAGATGACGCTGGTAACGTTATCTATTCTGAAGATATATCTGGAGTAACCTATTCGAAAAAATTCGATTTGAATACCTTAGAGCAAGGTAGTTATACGCTAAAGGCAAAAAGTAATTCAAAGGAAATCGCTTATGATGTGAAAATCGAAAAAGCCGATTTAAAAGTTGTAGAAAAGAAGGAGGTTACGAAGCCTTTCTTTAGAAGGGAAGATAATAAGGTCTTTTTGAATTTTCTGAACCTTGATAAAAAAGATGTCACCCTCGAAGTAACGGACAACAACAATGAAATCATTTTCAAAGAGACGATAAAAGATGAAATGATCATTGAGAAAGCGTTCAGTTTCGAGAAGGCTTTTGCAAATGAATACACCATATCGGTACGAAGTAATGACAACACTTTTTATGAGTCGGTTGTCGTAAAATAGTTGGTTGAAGTTGAGTTAATTTTGGTCCCCAAGAGGTTCATAGCTTTTGGGGACTTTTTTGTTACAATTGTAAATACCAATAGGTCCAATACATTAAACCGAATTGTAACGGAATACGAAGTATCAATATCCATTTAGGGAGACCCATTGATGCCCTTTTGTCGAAAAGCATATGAAAATGCACCGGTAGAAAAAAGACCAGCATGGCTATGATCAGATATAGCGCGATGTCTTTTGTCATTAAAAAGAAAAGCGCAATGCCGAGAACTACCTCTGCCAGCCCGGTAGCGTTTACCAAGAATTTATGACCCGGAAGATACCCCGGAAGGATACGCATGTACATCTTGGGTCGTATAAAATGCATGAGGCCTGCAATAATGTATATCGCCGCCATAAGATAAAAATGCCAGGGCATCGTCATAGCTGGGGAAGGTATTTTTTCATACGTTCCTTCTTATATTCGGGAACGGAACCATTGGTCATGAACAGTTGTAGTATTTCGGAATTTTTTTCCTTCGCGAACATCAAATCAAAAAACTGGTTGACGGTCAGGGCATTTTCTGACCGTTTTACCAAATGAAATTCATCCCCCGTTTGAACGGTGCCTTCCTCTAAAATCTTGACATACGTTCCAGGAAAACTATGTTTAATATATTGCTTCAAGATTTTTTGGTCGCCGAACCGGACCCCAAGTTTATAACACGGTTCACGGGGTTGCGAAACCTGTACCAAGGCATTTCCAACTTTATAAATATTACCAACTCTCATTTGCGATTCGTCCATACCTTCGACGGTCAGATTTTCGCCGAACATGCCCCAATCCCAATCCAATTGGGCATATAACCTTTTCCAATACGGGTATTGTTCTTTCGAAAAAAGATAACAGGCCTTATTGATACCACCATGGTTGACCCGGTTGATGATCGTGTCTTTGGCGACATCGACAGCGGTCAAAGACAAAGGTTCGTCAACGGGATATTTGAAGATTCCCGTTTGCTCTTCCTTTCCGTTCCACATAAATGTGGTGGGTTTTCCGATATTGGTGGATACTATCTTCATTCTTCAAAAATAGAAAAACCATCCGCCAATTAACGAAAGGTTTTTCTTTAATTCCCACCAGTGTGTTGTATACCTCGGAAACTTGCTTCGAAATATTGAAGGTTTTCACCTTTGAATGTCTCGCGGGCTTGCCCCGGGGTAGTCGACTAAAGGCTCAAGAAGTTGATTAGGCTTCCTGATCCATTTTTTTGGTAATGAAGAAACCTACCAATAGCCCTGTACCGGCCAAAAGGAATATAGATCCGGGCATGGCGATATCCCATTCTACATTAAGACTAGACCCTAAGATACCACCTGTCACTATGCCTGCGCCTATTCCCATTAATAATAGTGCAAGATTTAGAATAAGAATTTTCCAGACCGGCGCTGCATGTTCCCGTTTTCCTTTAACAAAAATACTTGCCTCGGCTCCTTTTTCGATCAGGGCCATGCGTTCTTTGTTCCGCGTTGAAAAAAAGAGATACACGATTCCGAATATTACAATAAATGCACTGATGAATACTACTGCTACCATGATGTTTGTTTTTTAATTGGTTAATTTTATTGAGTTCTTTGCGTATGACGATCAAAATCAAATCATGGTTACAAAATTTTCAAAATATTTTCTCGAATTACTTGTAACCGATGAATATTTTCGGTCGTCAAAGGGTTACATGTCAGCCGACAACGACCAACTTGAGATTAGAAACGTTCTGAATGGCGATACCAAGGCCTTTGCCATTTTGGTAAATCGGTATAAGAATATGGTCTTTTCGTTGGCTTTACAGTTGCTTAAAAATAGAGAGGAAGCTGAAGAAGTTTCACAAGATGTTTTTTTGAAAATTTTTAAAGCCCTTGAAAAGTTTAAAGGTGATTCAAAATTTTCGACTTGGGTATATCGAATTACCTATAATTCGTGTCTCGACCAAATTAAAAGTAATAATAGAAAGCTGACGACTGTAGTCATTGATGAAATCAACGAGCATCAGATTCGGACCATGGAAACGGCCTTTGAGATTATGGATCGCTTGAATCGTGAAAAATCGGTAAGAGAATGTCTTGGAAAACTACCCCCTGAAGATGGTACGCTGATAACACTGTTCTATTATGAGGAGCTTTCTTTAGCAGAAATTTCGAAAGTAGTCGGCCTTGAGAAGAATACGCTAAAGGTCCGATTATTCAGGGCCAGAAAGCGATTGGCAATTATTTTAAGAACGCACCTAGAACCCATACAATTACAAAATTATGGACAAGGAAACAGATAGGAAATTAAACGATTTTACGAAAAAGTTGTTCGGCGATGTACCGCAAGAAGTGCCTTCTTTTGATTTTACGACACGGGTGATGTCAGAAGTAGAGGTTTTGGTAAAAACGAAACAAATTAGACATAAGCCATTGATTTCCAAAAAACTATGGATTTTGACAGCTTTGGCTTTTATAGGCGTATTTTCATATCTTATTTTTGGCAATGTAGATACCGAAATCTATTTGGGCTCATATCTTGATTTTGTTTCATTACCAAAATGGAAGCCTTTAGCATTTCCAAATGTCGAAATTTCGAAAGTGCTGTTCTACGGTATTTTGGCCTTTACCTTTTTCGTCGGCGTCCAAATATTCTTGTTGAAGCATCATTTCAATAAAAGATTCGCTTAGAAACTAATAATAAGGTATTCGAGAAGGTATAAATTCCTATTTTTACCTTCAATGGCTCTTTTTACCTTTCTTCTATTCACAGGATTCGTTGCATTTTATGCCACCTATAAACTCCGTCGCGATAAACTGAATTCCAGTGACGGTTATTTTCTAGGGGGAAGATCGCTCACGGGAATCGTAATCGCTGGATCGTTATTGTTGACCAATATTTCAACCGAACATTTGGTGGGTATGAACGGCTCGGCCTATCGTAACGGGGCGATAATCGTAGCTTGGGAAGTTACCTCGGCCCTCGCTTTGGTCATAGGTGCTTTATATTTTGCGCCTCGGTACCTTAAAATGGGGCTTACTACCATTCCTGAATTTTTAGAAAAGAGGTTCGACGGCCTCACTCGAACTCTAGTTGCATTGCTTTTGATTATTTCGTTTGTGGCGACTTTGTTGCCCATCGTTTTGTACACCGGTGCACTGAATATCGAGGCGATTTTTGAAATTTCTGAACTTTTGAACGTAAGTCAAGAAGAAGGCATTTGGGTCACGATTCTGGTCGTAGGCTGCATCGGAGCGGTCTATGCCATCTTCGGAGGATTAAAAATGGTCGCTTATACTGATACCATAAACGGATTCGGTCTTCTAGTGGCTGGACTACTAGTTCCTATTTTGGCCCTGTTAAGCATTGGGGATGGCAATCTTTTCAATGGCATGGGAATGGTCTTTGACAACAGTCCAGAAAAGTTTAATGTGGTCAGCAACGAGTCGGGAGTAGGGGAAGGTGCGCGCTCGGCGATCTTGCCCTTTGAAGTTTTGTTCACGGGTCTTATGGTCAACCAGATCTATTTCTGGACGATGCACCAGTCCATCATACAACGGGTCTTAGGTGCCGTAAATCTGAAAGAAGCGCAAAAGGGATTGCTCTTTACAGGATTGTTAAAGATTCTCGTCCCCCTCATTATTGTGCTCCCAGGTCTCATCGGGTTCTACTATTTTGGGGAAAGTTTGTACGATAACCCCGATACGGTATACCCCCTATTGGTAAAAAAAGTGCTTCCCCTATGGTTGACCGGCTTTTTTGTTGCGGTGATGATGGGTGCTATTTTAAGTACTTTTAACAGTGCCCTGAACAGTGCCGCCACCGTTTTCAGTTTAGGAATTTTTAAAAGGTACATTCAAAAAGATGCCAGCGAAAAGAAACTGGTCAATATGGGAAAATGGACCTCCGCCATCTTGGCTATATTCGCCATTTCAATCGCGCCTTTTGTGGCGAACGCACCTGAAGGCTTGTACCAACTGTTACAAGAATTGAACGGTATATTTTTTATTCCGATTGCCAGCGTAATCATTGCAGGTTTCCTTTTTCCAAAAGTCACATCCTCAGGTGCAAAAGTCGGATTGGTATTCGGTCTTTTCTTTTACGTTATAATGAATTTTGTTTTTGAAGTCAACCTTCATTTTGTGCATATATGGGGATTAGAATTTGTTCTGAACATACTGATCATGCATTTGGCCTCGTTCATATTACCAAAGGAGGAAAAATTTGAAATGAAAGATGCCGGGATTCTTGACCTAAAACCTTGGAAATATGCCAAGCCCTTCAGCCTTTTCTTAGTTGTATTTACAGTTATTTTGTACCTTGTGTTAGGAAATGTATAAGAGTTCGACATTGAATTAGTATTTGGACTTTAATTATGGAAAAAACATTCAGAAATTACGAAGCCCCTGATGTGTCGGTGGCCGTTAAGGAGCATTATCGTAAAATGCGCAAGAACCAAACGTATGATTACGTGAAGCGCATGCACAAAAAATACCTGACTTTTGATAAGCCAATGGACCTTTGGGAAGCTATGGGGCACCTGAATAGTCTTATCGATGTCAGCGATCCAGATCTAGATCTTCCGAATGTGCAGCATTTAATTCAAAGCGCGGAGGCCATACGAGCCGAAGGCCGCCCCGATTGGATGCAACTTACCGGACTCATTCATGATCTTGGCAAGATTATGTTTTTATGGGGAAGCGACGAAGACGGTACAAGTCAGGCCGAACAGTGGGGTATGGTCGGCGATGTTTTTGTGGTCGGTTGTGCTTTGCCCGATTCATGTGTCTATCCAGAGTTCAATGAGACGAATCCTGATATGCAAGATGAACGTTATAATACTTCAACAGGCATCTACGAAAAGGGCTGTGGAATCGATAATGTTGATTTGGCTTGGGGGCATGATGAATATTTGTACCAAGTGTTGAACAACCACGAAGAAAATAAACTCCCCAAAGAGGCGATGGTCATGATTCGCTACCATTCTTTCTATCCTTGGCACTCGGGTGGTGCCTATACCGAATTGTTGAACGATAAAGATCAAGAGTATTTAGAGCTTATAAAAGATTTCAACAAATATGATCTCTACACGAAAAGTCAAAAGATTTATGATCTAGAGGATGTTCGCAGTTACTATGAACCCATAGCTAAGAAGTATTTGGGTAGTGGGCCTATTTATTGGTAGCTTCTCCTCTTACGACAAAATAACTTTATTGCCACTTTCGGCCGCCTTGTAAATAGCTTCTATGACCTTCATGTCATTACGCCCTTCTATACCTGAAATATGTTCAGGAAGATTGCGGCCTTCAAGAATTTTTTTTGCGATACCATCCATTTGTGCAGCTTGTTGATTGATTACCGGGAAGTCGAATTCACCTTCACTTGACCTTCCCCGAAACGGCCCGTAACTGACGGCCGGACTCAATTCAAAAAACCCATTATCCGCGGAAGCGAAAAACCGGTCTACGCTCGTACTATTAGTACTAGTAGAAGTCGTTACCGCTCCGCTAAGAAAATGTAGTTGCCAAGTTATTGATTCTTCCACTTCCGTATAGAGATTCGGTCTTGTAATGGGTCCGAATTGTGCAGTAACTGAAATCGGTTCTTCTCCCAACGTATATCGACTGGCCTGAACACAATATACTCCGAGGTTCATCAAAGGGCCACCACCTGACAGGGCCTTTTTTAAATGCCAATCGTTTGGATCTATTCCGCTTATATTGTATCCAAGTGAGA
This sequence comes from uncultured Maribacter sp., assembly GCA_964351985.1. Lineage (GTDB taxonomy): Bacteria > Bacteroidota > Bacteroidia > Flavobacteriales > Flavobacteriaceae > Meishania. Next base: position 34,467 of record CAYGPR010000033.1, read on the forward strand.
CTTCGATCAAACGTACCTGTCCGAATACTTTTTCCTGCCCCAATCGCATGATTTCGATATGATTTGGTTCGTAATGTAACCGATAACCTACTGCAAGTTGAACTCCAGCTGCGTTACAAGCGTTTATCATTTCTTGACAGTCTTTTTCGGTAAATGCCATTGGTTTTTCTACGATAACATGCTTGCCGGCTTTGGCCGCGCGAATGGTATATTCCTTATGCATTCCATTGGGTAACACCACGTAGACCAAATCAATATTCGGATTATCCTTTATGCTATCAAAATCTTCATAATTATAGACGTTCTCGTCAGGAATTGAATAACGTCCTTTCCAATCTTCGGCCTTTGTTGGAGTGCCGGTAATTATACCTGCAAGATGACAATATTTTGAATCGACGAAACTGCGCGCCAGAATATTGGCGTATCGACCTAGACCGCAAAGTGCGATATTCAGCTTTTCGCCTTTATATACTTTACGGCCTTCCATAGAAAAATTTTCGAATGGTTTTAAGGAAGGGAACAGGGCCGTAGACCCAACTCCCAAACTCAAATTTTTTACAAAAGAGCGTCTTGAATTATTTTTCATGGTTATGACCTTAGATACTAACGACCTCCAAAGTAAGAGAAGTTTTTGGGTAGCATTGTTAATTAAGAAGTTTTTAACGTATTCATTGTCAATGATATGTGAAATCAAAAAATTGAAAGATATATATTTGTTTGAAACAATTTCTTATGATAATGCTTCGATGTAATCTGCAAAGACTTACTTTCTGTATTTCGATTTTGTGTGTGTTCGCTAGTTGCTCTTTTGGTCAGACCAAAAACAAATTTGAGTTTACAGAGCTAAAAAACATTGACTATCTCGAAGGAAAATCCATCGATTCGATGCAACGACTAAACTTGGTCCTCCCTAAGATAGACACTGATTATCCTTTGTTGATTTGGATCGGTGGTGGGGCATGGTCCTATGTCGATAGAAATGTTGAAATGGATTTGGCAAGAAAATTTGCTGAGGAGGGCATCGCGGTTGCGAGTATAGGCCATAGATTAAGCGCGGCCAAATGGCGGGATTCGACTTTGGATAAGGGAGTGAAACATCCTGAGCATATCAAAGATTTGGCCGCTGCGGTCAAATGGCTTTACGACCATGCATCGGAAAATGGATATGATAACAAGAAGATTTTTATTGGCGGTTTTTCATCCGGTGGACATCTTACTGCATTGATTGGTCTGGACGATTCATATCTGAAAAATGAAGGTCTTTCAAAAGATGTTATCAAAGGGATGATTCCCATATCCGGAACTTATGATGTCGTAAACTACCATGAGGTCTTTGAAACCGGCAATAGACCCGAGCTTGCCAAATTGCATGTAGAAGCCGTTTTCGGAGATACCAGTGAAGATTTTATAAACGCTTCGCCGATTTCATATCTTGAGAACCTGGGTATTCCGATGTTATTGATCTCAGATAATGCACTTGATAGGTATACAAGGCTTTTTGAAAAACGGCTCATGGAAACCGATTTTAACGACTACAAAGTAATTTATGTCCCTGATTTGAATCATGCAGAACTTTGGAGGAATATTTCGTTCGACGACTCAAGTATTTATCGAAAATCAATAATTGAATTCATTAAGGCAAATAGTTGATTCAAAATTCGAGATGTTTCGAATAAGCCAAAATTTCATACATTGGAAGATAAATACATTAAAAAATGAAAAGAAGACAATTTTTGACCAAAAGCGCCCTTGGGGTGACATCCGTCGGACTACTTACACCTTACGGAAATAAACTATTTGCGAACACTTTATCTGCGGGAATGGTTACCCAGCCTATCGGCTTTCAATCGTATGTACTACGTGAAGAAATCGGAAAAGATTTAACGGGCACATTGAATAGATTAAAAGCAATGGGTTATGAATATGTTGAAATGTGCTCACCTTTAGGATATAAAGGGCCGTTCGAGCCACTGGTTAAATACTCAGGTACCGAACTCAAAAAAATGATCGCCGATACCGGAATGAAGTGCAACAGTAGCCATCTGACATGGACGGAAATAAACGAAAACCTCGATGAGCGTATCGATTGGGCCAATCAAATGGGCCTCGATCATTTTGTTGCCTCGGGCGGCTTGCACTCCGAAACTCTTGATGAGCTCAAAGCAAAATGTGCCAAACTCAATGTTATTGGAGAAAAAGTCAAAAAGGCCGGCATGGTCGCTGCGTTCCACAACCATGACATAGAATTCAAAACGAAATTTGATGATAAGCTGGAATACGACATCATTTTAGAGGAACTGGATCCTGAGGTAGTAAAAATGCAATTTCAGACTCAGGTTATCGTTCTAGGGTACAAAGGGTCGGATTACTTTAAAAAATTCCCCGGTCGTTTTATATCGACACATATGCAGGATTATGATGGAATGGAAAACCCGAAGGAAATCGCCTTAGGCTCAGGTATATCTGATTGGAAGGACTTCTTCGCCGCTGCCGATACGGGAGGGTTGCAAGTGGTCTATGTAGAAATGGAATCGAACCCGGGTACCTTAAAGGGTAGCATTGAATATTTAAGGAGTTTGTAATTCTATATGTCATATTGAGCGCAGTAGAAATACTTGAGGGTCACCAAGGTCTTCGACTGCGCTCAGACTGACACTATAGTCCCCCAAAGCTTTTACTTAGTTGTATCTTCTAAATAGGCGTTTACATTTGATATGACTCTTGAAGTATTTTTGGGAAAATACCAAAAGGGAATGGTAACCAAGGTTTTTTCTACAGCCTCACTTTTATCATCAAAAATATCTTTTTTCCCTGGGCCTTTAATAGATAATAGATGTTTACCATCTTTTAGGTCTTTGATGTCCAAATATGCTTCAAAGCCAAGAACACCTTCACTATCGTGCGAGACTACGAAATCACTTTCATATTTGATATCGTCAATTTCCAAAATGTAAATTTTGTTGAAGGTTTTTAAATAATCCGGTAAGATGCTGTCTTTTGCAACCCCTTTATTCTGGGCCATTTCAAAACCTTTCTTGAAATCATCAACAAAAGTAAGTCCGGCCCCTCTATTGTCTTCTTTAGGCTTTAAGCTAGTATTGGATTTAAAAACAAAGTCTTCCATTTCTTTTTTATACATCAGAAAAACTTTTAGATAATTAGTTTGAATGGTTTTGGATGGAATGGCCGCGACATGCACGAACTTTTGTTTTTCCAGTGTGGAATCCTCGTAATTGTTCGGGTTGCTAAAACTCGCGGATGAGGGTTTGTCATTCGACAAATAATTGGAACTGATTTCATCAAAGGAACCTAAAAGTGCCAGCATTATATAGAATGGGACTATGGATATACTCAATCTCCTAGAAAACTTATTGTCCAAAAAGTTATAGACCAATGGTCTGTATAAAAAGGATAAGGTCAGAAAACTGAATACTTTATAGAATGGAAAATATATTATTGAGGTCCACTTTCGCTTTTTTAAAATTCCCTGTCCAACAAAATCGACAAATACCATTAAAGCTCCAAATATAAAAGTAAGGCCAAAGACAACGATAATGGTTGTCCTGACGATTTTTGGAAGGAAATCCAATTCTGCCAACAACGCCCCAAAAAATGCAATAAAACTAATAATCGCGAAGAATGCCAATAGATAGAAAATCATAAGGAAGGATAATGCGAAAAGTGCGCTGCAGAAATTTTCCAATTTGGCGATAAATTTGTCGAACGACCCCACTTTCTTCTTGAGATAAATGGTAAATTTTTCGGAATAGTTCAGATTATCAAAATCAATATCCCCAGAAACATAACGTAGACCGATGGCACCGATCCAAAGTCCTCGTAAAATTACATGACCTATCAAATTAATAATCAAGATTAGTACCGCGATACCAACTAGGCCCAACATTTGGTTATGTATTATTTGCTCAGTTTGTAATGCATGCATGGCCTTGATTGCAATCGGTTCATAGGCCAATATTAGTCCGTAGATTGCAAATCCTGAAATGATCAATTCCAATTGCCAGCTTTCACGTTGCAGCTTATCGAGCCATTTCTGAAACTCGGGACTATTATATTCCATATCGAACTATTTTTGGTAATTAGTACTGATGCGTTAAGACATTAAAATTTATTTGTGAGCTAAATTGATATTTCAAAAAACTAACAATCAAATAGTTATAAAATTGATTAAACTTTAATACAGTTCAAAAATGCAAAACCCAATTCAAATCAAAAAATGTCTAAAAGTTCTGCAAGCATTATGTTTGTTGAGTCTTTAAGGGTTTGAACACTTTTTAACGCATCACTACTATTTGGTAATATATGAATTTTAACAAAAAAAACCGCCCCAGATTCTGGGGCGGTCACTATAGCTATAGTTAATGGTTTCTTGCCGAAACAAGAGTGACTCAAATATAGTGTTGGTCTTTAAACCGTACCATACCTGAAAACCAGTATTTTTTGTGGAAAACATAAGAAAGCCGCTTTATTGAAGCGGCTTTCTTTTTTTAGGCATCTAGTATAAATTCATTGTTAACTACTTTACCATCTCATAACTACGTTTGATAAAATGGGTCAATTCCTCTCCTTTTAGAAGTCCTTTTGAAAGTCTCGCCAAATCGATGGATTGATTGATCAAACGTTCCCTTTTTTTAGCGGTCTTGGTATTCAATATTTCGCCGACCAATTCGTGATTGGTATTTACGATAAGGTTGTACATCTCTGGCATATTTCCCATACCGAACATACCACCGCCACCTGTCTGCTGCATTTCTTTCATGCGCCGCATAAATTCAGGTTCGGTGATGATGAAGGGCGAAGCATTACTATCCATCGCTTCCAATTGTACGGTATAGCTTTTGTTTTCGATAACTTCCTCTAAATTCGCCTTGAGTTTTTCCTTCTCCTCGTCTGAAAGTTTTGAAATCTGGGTATCCTCCTTTCTGATAAGATTATCCAAATGATCGGCATCGACACGTGCAAAGGAAATTTTCTCTTTCGAGGTTTCCAGCTTTTGCATTAAGTGTCCGATAATTGGTGAATCCATCAACAAAACTTCATAACCCTTTGCCTTTGCGGCTTCTATATAACTATGTTGTGCCTCTTTGTCGGATGCGTACAAAACAACCAGCTTGTCATCTTTATCGGTCTGGGTATCCTTGATTTTTTCCTGTAGCTCTTCAAAGGTGAAGTAGGCACCATCTACTGTAGGATATAATGCAAACTTATCGGCCTTTTCGAAAAATTTATCCTCTGAAAGCATTCCGTACTCGATGACGATTTTTATATCGTTCCACTTGGCTTCAAAATCTTCTCGGTTGTTTTTGAAAAGTGAGTTCAGTTTATCGGCAACCTTTCTCGTGATGTAGGAGGATATTTTTTTGACAGCCCCATCCGCCTGCAAATAAGACCTAGAAACGTTCAAAGGAATATCGGGCGAATCGATGACCCCACGTAGCATCGTTAAAAATTCAGGAACGATCCCCTCTACGTTATCCGTTACGAATACTTGATTTTGATAGAGTTGTATTCTATCTTTTTGAAGGTTGAGGTCATTGGTCATTTTTGGGAAATACAAAATTCCCGTTAAGTTGAACGGATAGTCAACGTTCAAATGAATATTGAAGAGCGGCTCTTCGAATTGCATGGGGTACAATTCCCTGTAAAAAGATTTGTAGTCCTCGTTCTTTAGGTCTTTGGGCTGTTTGGTCCAAGCCGGATCTGGATTATTAATGATATTATCGACTTCCTGTGTTGGGGCCGGATCTTCTTCTTTGGCATCTTCAGGTTTTGGAAGCGTTTCCGTCCGCATTCCGAATTTTATCGGTATCGGCATGAACTTGTTATACTTTTGAAGTAGTCCCTTTATTCTTGCATCATCTAAAAACTCTTTGGAGTCATCGGCGATGTGAAGAATAATCTCGGTGCCACGACTTTCCTTTTTTGACTTTTTGATGCTGAATTTTGGAGAACCATCACACTCCCAATGCACGGCCGGTTCATCTTTGTAACTTTTCGTAATGATCTCGACTTTATCGGCTACCATGAAAGAAGAGTAGAACCCAAGCCCGAAGTGTCCGATGATTCCTGTTTCTTTGGCACCGTCTTCATATTTGTTCAGAAACTCCTCGGCACCTGAAAAAGCAAGTTCGTTGATATATTTCTTCACTTCTTCCTCGGTCATGCCGATACCTTGGTCGATGACATGGATTTTCTTACCCTTTTTATCGACTTTCACCTCGATTAGCGGATTGCCGTATTCTACACCTTTGGCCTCTCCTATAGCGGTCAAATGCTTCAATTTCAAGGTTGCATCGGTTGCGTTCGATATCAATTCACGAAGAAATATTTCGTGATCGCTGTATAAGAATTTCTTGATAAGCGGAAAAATGTTCTCTACTGATACATTGATTTTACCTGTTGCCATATATAAACTATTTTATTTTCGTTTCCTCCCTTCGTTTTCGCCCAGGATAAACTTCGGAGGAAATCTAATTACTATTACTGTTTTATATTTTTAAAAAAATCGGGAATCTATTCCTTTTTATTCTTTGTTTACAAAATCAGTCAAAAAAAGTACCACACTCGAACTTCGTGACAAACTGACACTTAGGGCCGATTTATAGTGTCAAAAGATTTAACAAATATTTTTGTTTAATTA
>CAYGPR010000034.1:0-41031 GCA_964351985.1 uncultured Maribacter sp.
TCAACTATGATGGAGTAACAGCATTTATGAAGGTAAATACCAGTAATGAAAATCTACCAATGTTGGGCATTTACGAAGTTTTTAGCGTTGCAAGTGGAGATTTATCTTTACCCTATAAAGTAAAAAATTAATACTATGAAAATAGCAGTTTGGGATACCTATGTAGATAGAGAAGATGGTAAAGTTATGCATTTTGATATTTTAGTACCTAAAAGTGTAACAGATGAAAAAACCGTATTTAACTATGGCAAGGCTTACCTAAAAACCAAACCTTTTCTAACAAATCAAGTATCTGCGAATGAATGTCGGCTTTGTCATCTTGAACAAGCTACTGAAGATATTATCTCGTCAATTGAACAAAAGGGATATTACATTATAGAAATGGAAAATTGTAATTAATTTAATTAGGATTACTAACTTTGCCTGTCGAACAAATCTCGACAGGCATTTTTATGATGGAAAGTACATTTAACCCAAAACAACAAGAAAAGGATATTTCAAGTAAAATCGTTGCTGGTTTGGAACGAGTTTCAGAAGTGTTTAAAATCTTACTATGGGAAAAAGCTAAAATGGTTGGCTTAAGTCCTATTCAAATTCAGATTTTAATTTTTATAGCATTCCATAAAGACAACTTGTGTAATGTTAGTCATCTTGCTAAAGAATTTAACATAACAAAACCAACTGTAAGTGATGCTATTAGAATTTTAGATAAGAAGGGATTAATAGTAAAAGATTTTTCATCTTCAGATAGTCGCAGTTATTCAATATCATTATCCGATTTAGGAAATGAAATAGTTTCTCAAACTTATGATTTCTCAATTCCGTTAAAAAATCAAGTTGATAGCTTTTCACGATCCGAGTTAGAGAGTTTACTTGGCACTTTAAGTCAACTGATTTACAAGTTAAATCGCAACGGAATATTGAGCGTTCAAAGAACTTGCTATGGATGTAAGTTTTATGAAAGAAATAAAGAAGTTGATTATTGTAATCTACTTCAAAAAGAATTATTAAGCAACGAAATCCGATTGGACTGTCCTGAATACGAAGAAAAAGCCATTGCCTAACAATGTATTATACCTATCAAAAGTCCTAGTCCTTAAAGCTAAATACTATTTTATTAACCCTCTCCGGTCGGACAAGTTTTTTACTTAAACCACCTTTTTTCCTAAACTTGTCCTTTACCTTTTAGTAACATGACCACCCTACACCGCACCAACTCCGACAACAAAGACTTCCAAAACCTGGTCGCCCAACTCGATGCCGATTTGGCCCGCCGAGATGGTGAAGACCACGCCTTTTATAATCAATTCAACAGTATTGCCAGTATTAAATATGCTTTGGTCATATACGAAAAGAACATAGCCATAGGTTGTGGCGCCCTCAAAGAATTGGAACCCGGCAGTATGGAGGTCAAACGTATGTATGTTGTACCCGAGTATCGTGGAAAAGGGCTGGCCACAAAAATATTGACCGGACTCGAAAATTGGGCCAAAGAGCTTTCGTATGACAAATGTGTTTTAGAAACAGGAAAACGACAACCCGAGGCCATCGCCCTTTATAAAAAGAACGGATACAAGGTAATACCCAACTACGGACAATATAAAGGGGTCGAAAATAGTGTCTGCTTTGAAAAGGCATTATCTTAGGTGAATAATCACTTTCCTCATGAAAAAATCGATTCTCGCCCTACTCACCGTTCTTGTAGTAAGTTGCAGCCCTACCATCTTCAAGAAAAAATGGACGGAAGAAACTGCACCCGAAAGTTATACGACGCGCTTTGAAACCAACAAGGGAAATTTTGATATCAAGGTCACCCGCAGTCTCTCGCCCAATGCGGCAGATCGGTTTTACCAATTGGTCAAGCATAGCTATTTTGATGACGTGTTATTTTATCGGGTGAATCCGGGTTTTGTTGCCCAATTCGGCGCCAGTGATTCTCTTAAAAGACAAGCATGGGACAACGTCAAAGTGCCTGATGAGAAAACGGTTCAAAGTAATGTGAGAGGCACATTGAGTTTTGCCCGTGGCGAAAAGGACACACGAACCACAGATCTATTTATCAACTTAGGCGACAATAGCCGCTTGGATACTATTTACTACCAAGAAGTTACCGGTTTTCCCTCTTTTGGAGAAGTGATACAAGGTATGGAAGTCATAGATTCCATGTATTCAGGTTATTCTGATACGACCATGCAAGATTTTGGGCTAATGACCGGAGACCGGCCGGCATTTTTGAAGAAATATCCCAAACTGGATAAAATTGAAAAAGCGTATCTTTTAGAACGGTAATTTTTAACTCATTTGCAGATGAAACCCGCACAATTTTGCTTCACACTATTGATTTTATATGTATTTCCTTTTAGCATCCAGTCGCAGGATACTTTCAACTTATGGGATAACGAAGCTAAGCCCTTCTATAAAGAAAATAACCTCAAGGAAATCGAGAAAGACGCTTGGGGTACCAAGTGTGTTTTAAATATAACCGAGCCGACATTGACCATTTATAAGGCCGAGGGCGACAATACGGGCAAGGCCGTTGTGGTGGTACCCGGCGGGGGTTACGAAGTCGTTGCTATGTACCATGAAGGGTATGAAGTTGCCGAAGCACTATCAAAAAAAGGCATCACCGCCGCAGTACTGAAATATAGAACTCCCCTTACCGAATCGTCGGACAAGCCTGAATTAGTTCCTTTAAGCGATTTGAGAAAGGCTTTGAAAATGCTCCATCAAAAAGCGAAGGATTATAACATTGACGTTAACAAAATTGGTGTCATGGGTTTTTCGGCCGGAAGTCATCTAGCGACCGTATCAGGTCTTTGGAAGAGTGAGGATTCGGAAGAAAATCCTGCATTTACCGCGCTCATCTATGGCGTGACCAACCTTACGGAAGGCAACCAAAATTGGCTGGAAAGCAATCTGTACCACAGAAAAATGACCGAATACGAAGTCGCAAAAAATACACTGCTCAATTTGATTTCAAAAGATTCGCCCCCTGCATTTCTAGTACATTCGTACGAAGATGATATGTGCGATGTAACAGAGACCACATTATACGCTCAAAAACTACATGAGCATGGCGTTTTGAACGAGGTACACCTTTTCAGAAAAGGAGGTCATGGTTTCGGTGTCGGTAACACTGAAGATGGCACCCATCTGTGGGTACCCTTGTTCGCGAATTGGTTGCAATCCAATGATTTTAATTAAATTCAGGGCCAAATCCGCTTACTACATGAAATACATTAAATTCCTCCTCTCCCTATTATTTACCACTATTGTTTTTTATGGTTTGAATACCAAACTCGGAAGCATTCCTCCGCTGGGGAAATTTTTAGACCCAGTTCATGGTATTTGGCAAAACGACAAAACGGAGGGCCAAAATACTGAAGCACTGGCGATTAATGGTTTAAAAGAAGAAGTTACCGTTCACTACGACAAACATTTGATTCCGCATATTTTCGCCCAAAACGATACCGATCTATATTTCGCACAGGGTTACATCACCGCAAAACATCGACTTTGGCAAATGGAATTTCAGACCCATGCCGCCGGCGGTCGCATTTCTGAACTTATCGGGGAAGCCGCTATTGAATTCGATAGGGGCCAACGTCGAAAGGGAATGGTTTTTGGAGCAGAAAATTCCCTGAAAAAAATGCGTGAGGACCCTGAAACTTTACAATTCATTGAGGCCTATCGTGATGGAATCAACCAGTTTATCGACCAATTAGAAGTCGAGGAATATCCAGTAGAATACAAATTACTCGACTATAGCCCCGAACCATGGACCCTTAAAAAAACAGCTTTGTTGCTTATGTATATGACCGATATGTTGGCCGGGGGTGATTCCGATCTGGAATATTCCAACTTTCTGAATAAGTACGGTAAGGAGCGTTTTGATTTATTGTATCCCGATATCTTCGATACCATAGATCCGGTAATTCCAAAAGAGCGGGATTGGAGCGAATGGGATGTGGTCGCACATGACATTCCCATAAGCGAACTACCAAAGGATACCATAGCGGACATCATGGAAAAACCCGACCCCGATAACGGTAGCAATAACTGGGTGGTCGCTCCTGAAAAATCATATTCCGGTAATGCCATTTTGGCCAATGATCCGCATCTTGGGCTTAAACTGCCTTCGATTTGGTTCGCCCTACAACTTGCCACCCCCGAAAAAAATACGTTTGGGGTTAGTCTTCCTGGTGCATTGGGTATTATCATCGGCTTTAACAATGATATTTCGTGGGGCGTCACCAACGCGACCCGTGATGTCAGGGATTGGTACAAAATCGAGTTCACCGATGACCAACGAACTGCGTATCGTTACGGTGGTGAATCGAGAAACGCAACCGACCGCATTGAAGAAATCAAGGTCAGAAATGGCCAGACCGTTTACGATACGGTGGTGTATACGCATCACGGACCTGTAAGTTATGACGCCAGTTTTAAAGGGAACGACCAAAAAATAGGCTACGCCATGAAATGGACGGGACATCTCGGCGGTAATAACCAGCGGACATTCCTTGAACTCAATAAGGCCAAAAACTATGACGAATATGCCAAAGCGCTCAAATATCATGTCGCCCCGGCACAGAACTTTATATTTTCTTCGACCGAAGGAGATATTGCACTCTGGATTCAGGGTACCTTCCCCAATAAATGGGAAGGTCAGGGAAAATTTTTAATGGACGGCAGCAACCCCGACCATGAATGGAAAGGATTTATTCCGCAAGAACACAACGCCCATATCAAAAACCCCGAACAGGCTTTTTTGAGTTCGGCGAACCAGCATCCTGTTGACGAATCCTATCCGTATTATGTATTCAATGATGGTTATGAAACATACAGAAACCGGGTAATCAATGATTTTTTCAGATCGAAGGAGAAATTCAATATTCAGGATTTTAAAGACCTGCACAACAATAATTATAATCTTATGGCCGCCGAATTGTTGCCTACGATGCTGCGGCAAATGGATGCCTCCGCTCTAGATCCTGAGGAAAAGGAAATTTTGAGTCAAATTAAAACATGGGATTACTACAATGATATTGAAAAAATAGGCCCATCAATTTGGGAAGCTTGGTGGAATGAACTGGCGCCCTTGACATGGGATGAATTAGAGGAAGACGAACTGGCGTTGGATTATCCTTTTAAATATCAGACCATCTACCTACTCAAGAATAATCCCGAGGATGAATTTATGGATGTTGTCACCACCCCGGAAAAAGAAACGGCCAAAGATTTATTCCTGCTATCCTTTAAGGAGGCCGTGAAGAATTTGAAAGCATGGAAAACTGAAAATGGAGATTATAATTGGGGTGAATACAAAGCCACTTACGTTGGGCATTTATTACAGGCCCTTCCCGCATTTTCAAGATTCAACCTTCCGATAGGGGGTAACGGCGGTATCGTCAACGCTACCAAAAAAGACCATGGGCCTTCTTGGCGGATGATCGTTGAGATGAGTACGCCACCCAAGGCACTTGGCGTTTATCCGGGAGGACAATCCGGCAACCCAGGAAGCAAATACTATGATAACTTTATTGACATCTGGGCGGCAGGCGACTATCTTGAATTTGACTTCCTACAAGACAAAAACCAAACTGAAAACATTTTGTTCAGCCAAACCTTGAACCCGAAACTATGAGGAAAAATATATTGAACTTTATCATTACCATACTCGTTGCGGTGCTGCTTTCCCAATTTCTGCCTTGGTGGGGTATTATGATCGCTGGCTTTCTGACCGGGTTTTTTATTCACCTAAAAAGAATAGCGGTATTTCTGGTTCCTTTTTTGGCCATCGCATTGTTTTGGGCCGTTTCCGCCTATATGACAAGTTCAGGCAATGATTTTACGCTTGCCAAAAAAATAGCGGTACTGTTTCCTTTGGATGGAAATGTAAACTTATTATTATTGATTACCGGAATTATTGGAGGGTTGGCCGCTGGCATTGCTGCCCTTTTCGGCAAACAATGTCAATTGCTATTTAAAAAATCCTAAAAAACTTCAGGGCGTACTACTACTGACCTGAAGCAATTTGCCGTTGTAAAATCGATTTCCCGTCAAGGCGAATTCTTTAATATATTTTGCCATATCCAAAGCCGTAATCGGAGCCTGATAACCCGGAAATGCCTCTTCCAACATTTCGGTCTGTACGGCACCCAGTGCCAATACATTGAACGACGGACCTGTTTCCTTGAACTCTTCTGCCCAGAGTTCGGTCATCGTAATTACCGCCGCCTTGCTCGAACTGTAGGCCGAAAGACCCGGAAATTTCATACTGCCCTGCACTCCACCCATGGAGCTTATGGTAACAACATGTCCTTTTTTTGACATACGGGGAAGGACCAGTTTTGTAACACTGGCTACTCCGAAAACATTGACTCGATACACGTCTTCAAATTCTTGTGAAGTGGTCTCCAAAAAAGGTTTGTTCAATAATTTTCCAGCGTTATTGATAAGAACATCCACCTGTGACCAATCACCGACCAGTGTGTTTTGAAGCTTTTTCAAATCTGAAGAAACTGACAAATCGAAAGGAAAGGTGGTTATATTCTTGTGCCCTAGGTCTAAAATTGGTTTTTCGTTGCGGGATATTGCCAACACCTGATGGCCTTCATCGGCAAAAAGTCTTGCCATTTCGAAACCGATGCCCCGACTTGAACCTGTAATAATAACGTTGGCCATTAGTTATACTTGATCATTTTGGTCATTGAATTCGAAATACTTTGAATCAAAGGAATGGATTTCTTGACCACCGCGTCCATATGTTCAAAATCCATTAACTCGGCTTCGTCCCCTACTTTGTGGTAGTGGTCGAAATTCGTAAAATCAAAAGTACTGAAGGTTTGCGATGGTACGTTGAAAACTTCATGAAAAGCATAGTTGTCGGATCGCTTAAAAAGATTGAACTCTTTGGCTTTTGGTAAAAAGCCTATAAGATTCGAGCCAGCGTATAGATTGCCCAATCCGGCCAGATTTGATTCTTCATAGCCCGTAACGTACATGAAGTAATTCTTGTCGACCAATGGCACCCCGACCATCTCAAAATTAAGCATAGTATAAAGATCCATATTTTGTGCCTTCAATTTTTTGGCCAAATGTTTTGAACCTAACAATCCTTTTTCCTCGCCACTGAACAAAGCGAAAATGATACTGCGCCGGTTCGATCTTGTTTTTCCAAAATGTCTTGCCAGTTCAAGTACCGTAGTCGTGCCCGAGGCATTATCATTTGCGCCATTGGCGATATTGTCTCCTCCCTGACTTTCGATTACACCTATATGGTCATAGTGGGCCCCGATGACAACGAATTCGTTCTTGAGTTTTTTATCCGACCCCTCTAAAAATCCAACAACGTTAAAGGCCGGTTTATCGAAATTGGAGAGGGTATCGCGATACGAATTAAAGTAAGGTGCAATATTGTTTGCATCAAAAATATCTTCGATATAACGGGCCGCTTTTTCAATTCCTTCGCTTCCGGTGTCACGACCTTGAAGTTCATCCGAGGTCAAATATGCCATGATTTTGGCTATTCTTTCCTTTGAAGAAAGTCCATCTAAACCGTTGGCAGTGTTTTTTACCGATTCAAAAGAGGCGTCCGATGTATTCGACAAAGAGGCATCCTTAACATCCCCTGACATATCAACGGTTATTGTACCATCGGATTCTTTTGCATTCGTTCGTTTTACTTCGGATTTCTCTTTCTTGTAAACCTGCCTGCTGTGTAGTGTAACATCCTCCTCCACTTTGGAGGAACCACAACCGATGAACAGTAAAAATACCAATAGGCCTAACAGCTTTTTCATTTCATTTTTTTTCAAAGGTAAAAAAGCATCCTATATAATTAGGATGCTTTCTATATTTAAGTCCGAAGTTTAATGGTTTGTATAATCCAATCAGAATTCATGCCTTACTCTACGCCAGCATGGTAACTGGATTCTCGAGATAGGAACGTAAGGTCAACAAGAATTGTGACCCGGTTGCACCATCGACCGTTCTGTGGTCACAGGCCAAGGTAACTTTCATCGTTTTACCGACTACTATCTCCCCATTTCTAACAACAGGTTTTTCGACAATCGCGCCCACCGATAGAATGGCCGAATTCGGCTGATTGATAATAGAGGTGAACTCCACGATTCCGAACATACCCAAGTTGGAGACCGTAAAGGTGCTTCCTTCCATTTCTGCGGGGGTCAATTTTTTAGTTCGCGCCCTGCCGGCTAAATCTTTTACAGAAGCCCCGATTTGAGTTAAACTCATCTGATCCGTGAATTTCAGCACAGGTACTACCAGACCATCATCAACAGCAACTGCTACACCGACATGTACATGATGATTGAATCGGGTGGTATCGCCATTCCAAGTGGTGTTTACCTGCGGATGCTTTTTAAGGGCCATGGCACAAGCTTTGACCACCATATCGTTAAAAGAGACCTTGGTATCTGGTAAATTATTGATTTTTACCCTTGAATCCCATGCGTTATCCATATCGACCTCTATGGTCAGATAGTAGTGCGGGGCCGTGAATTTCGACTCGCTCAATCGCTTGGCGATGGTCTTTCGCATCTGTGAATTCTTGACCTCTTCGCTACCTTCTTCGCCAACCGGTAGGTTCACCGGAGCTGCTATAACATTACTTGCACGAGCGGCCGTTTCCGCTGTTGTAGCAGGTTGCGTCAATTTCTGTTTCGGTTGATAGTTTTCTACATCTTTTTTTATGATGCGGCCGTTATCACCAGAACCACTCAGCTCCGACAGCGGAATACCTTTTTCTTGGGCAATCTTTTTGGCCAAAGGAGAGGCGAATATTCGTTGTCCGTCACTAACTGTTTTTGTCTCGGCCGTCGATGTCTCAACAGAAGCTTCTTGCTTTTGTTCAACAGGTTTTTCTTGCGAGGAAGATTCGCTTTCTTTCTTGGCGGACGATCCAGCATTTAGGACTGCATCAACATTGGTGCCTTCAGGACCAATAACCGCAAGTACAGCATCGACAGGAGAAGATTCTCCTTCTTGGATACCGATGTATAATAAAGTTCCAGAATAAAAGGACTCAAATTCCATCGTAGCCTTATCGGTCTCGATTTCGGCCAGTATGTCACCTTCCTCGACCTTATCACCAACTTTCTTCAACCAACTTGCCACGGTACCTTCTTCCATGGTGTCGCTCAGACGCGGCATTTTTATGATTTCTACATCTTCCGGTATTTCGGATGAAGTAGCGGCGATATCCGTAGCTTCAGAAGAATTTGTGACAGCTTCTTCTTTTGGCTCAGACGATGATTTTTCTTCAGAGGACTTACTTTCCGATGAAGATTCAGAACCGTTCAACAAACTTGAAATATCTTCACCTTCTTCACCTATTATGGCCAAAAGCGTATCAACCGGAGCACCATCTCCCTCGTCGATACCAATATGCAAAAGTGTACCTTCATGGAACGACTCAAACTCCATAGTAGCCTTGTCGGTTTCGATTTCGGCCAAAATATCACCTTCTTCCACTTTGTCTCCCACTTTTTTCAACCATTTGGCAACTGTGCCTTCCTCCATGGTATCACTTAAACGGGGCATGTTGATTACTTCTGCCATTTCTTATAATTTATGTTGTACAAATGGAAAATCTTCTTGTTCGTAAACCATATCGTACAATTGGTTCACAGGTGGATATTCAGACTCTTCGGCGAATTTCTCACATTCGGAGACCAAACTTTTTACGCGCTTGTCGATTGTCTTGATTTCTTCATCGGTCGCATACTTATTTTCCTTGATAATATCCAATACTTGGGTAATCGGATCAATTTTCTTGTATTCCTCTACCTCTGCTTTTGTTCTATAATGCTGGGCATCGGACATGGAATGCCCGCGGTACCGATACGTTTTCATTTCCAAGAAAGTCGGGCCTCCACCACTTCGGGCGCGTTCAATAGCTTTGCTCATTTCTTCGGCAACCGTAACAGGATTCATGCCATCTACAGGGCCGCATGGCATTTCATAGCCAAGACCCAGTTTCCAAATTTCTGTGGAATATGAAGTTCTCGCGACGGAAGTTCCCATGGCATATCCATTATTCTCACAAATAAAAACAACGGGCAATTGCCAGAGCATTGCCAAATTGAAGGTTTCATGTAATGACCCTTGACGAACGGCACCATCGCCCATATAACAAAGCGTCACATTATCACGACCGTGATATTTATCACCGAACGCCATACCCGCTCCTAACGGAATTTGTCCGCCCACAATCCCATGACCACCGTGAAAGCGGTGCTCTTTAGAGAATATGTGCATAGACCCACCCATACCTTTAGAGGTACCTGTAACTTTACCATAGAGCTCGGCCATTACCCTTCTCGGGTCAACGCCCATACCAATGGGCTGAACATGGTTGCGATAAGCCGTAATCATTCTATCTTTGGTGAGATCCATAGCGTGCAACGCGCCCGCCAATACAGCCTCCTGACCATTGTACAGGTGCAGAAAACCCCTAACCTTTTGTTGTATATAGACGGCAGCGAGTTTATCTTCGAACTTTCGCCAGAAGAGCATATCCTCATACCATTTTAGGTAGGTCTCTTTGGTTATTTTTTCCATTAATTTGGTGTTTTAAGTAGATTTCAGGTCTTATAAAAATAGGCCGTGCCAGATATCGACTACACTAGACCAGAACAACAAAAATACACATATAAATCAATCGGTAAAAAAAAACGAAGTAAAAGGTATCAGATAAAACGAATGTCCATTATTCTTATAAATCGAAGGTGCAATTTTGATAGAACACACCTGAAAATTTCTATTTCAAAAATGAGCTGTCAAAAGCCAATGGCAATATGTCGCCAACGGAATGACATTTGTAAACGGGGCCTTGCTCTCCCATCAATAATAAAGTTATCGGAGCTCCTTGTCTCACTTCATATTCCGAAATAGATTGACGACAATTGCCACAAGGTGCGGCAGGTTTTTCCACCGTGTAGTCTTTCGATGCGGCACTAATGGCGATCGATTTAATCGTCAATCCTGGGTATTTGGCACCAGCATGAAACACTGCTACACGTTCCGCACAAAGACCGGAAGGATACGAGGCATTTTCTTGATTGTTTCCAATAACTACGTCGCCATTTTCCAATAAAAGGGCGGCACCTACATTAAAATTACTGTAAGGAGCATAAGCGTTCTCTCTGGTTTCGATAGCGGTCAGCATCAATGATTTTTCTTCTTGCGAAAGTTCTTCCAACGTATCGTATGTAATGAGTTCAAAAGAAACGGTCTGCTTTTTCATACTTATTTACTTAGGGAGGTTTGTACTAAAATAATAAAACCCGCACTGGTGCGGGTTTTATTGAAATATAAAATCTTTGCTTTAATATACTATTCATTATAAAACTCTTCACCTAAACTAAAGGTAAGCGAAAAACGCAATGTATTTTCCAACGGGTTTTTAACCTGTGATGTTGAGAACAAATATGAAAGGTCGATTTGGGCGGCCTTAAATTTAAATCCGGCACCAAGAGTAAAGAACTTTCTAGACCCTTTTTCCTCACTTTCATTAAAATATCCGGTTCGCACCATAAAGGCATCTTGGTATACATATTCTGCACCCAAGGCCCATGTGAACTCTTTTAACTCTTCCCCAAAACCATCAGGAGCATCTCCAAATGATTTGAACAACCCGTTAAAAAACCCGATTTGTTGGTATTCGTCGTTGTCGGCACTATCAACATCTCCATCATTGTCAAAATCTTGAGGTGTCGGCACCAAAAGCTTGTTGAATTCTGTAGTCAGGCCAATTACGTTATCTTGGTCAAGTATGAAATCAAAACCTAACCCTAGTTTCATGTTAGTGGGCAAAAAGTTTTCTTGGCCACCTTGATCGTACTGAATCTTACCCCCGAGGTTCGATAGGTTGAAACCTCCCCTCCAACGACCATCAAAACTATTGTAGGCGATTTCACGAGAACGGTAGAAACCAGCAACGTCAACAGCGAAAGAACTTCCTGGTTTGGAATCAACATCTCCATTTTGTGGCAATTTCAAGTTTGACCGTATATATCTACCTCCGACTGCCATGGAAAATGTTGGACTTAGCTTTAAGGAGTAAGAACCATCTAAGGCCAACTCGTTAGGTTTGGCCAATGTACCCGGATCGTTGGCAAATTGTCGCAACTCGATTTCGCCCAAGGTAAAATATCGCAAGCCGATGGCAAATGCACTGTTCTCATCGATTTTATTATAAAAACTGGCGTTCAACAACGATATGTCGGTAATTATGCTCTCCAAATACGGTGTATAACTTAACCCAATACCCATTTTTCGTTCGGCAAAGGCAAATTTTGCGGGGTTCCACTGTTGCGAAAAGGCATCCGTTGAAGTCGCCACACCCATATCGCCCATACCAGCGGACCTAGCGTCTGCTGCAATGGTCAAAAACGGCACTGCTGTCGTAATAACCCTTTCATCTTGTTGGGCGGTGGTCTTAAGGCCAATGGCCAAAACAATAAGTACTGCAAGTTTTTTCATTAGATAGAGTCTAAATTTTATTCGGTCAAATTATATATGAACAGTATAGTCTAAAGACCAAAAAAATGGTCATGTTAACATGATAAACGGGCAATTCAAAAATATCTTGTATAAGGAAGGTATTATTTTTAGATAGCTGATTTAATCCTCATATTTCAGACTGGACAAATCTATTCTTTTGCGAATAAATTAGTAGGTATTTTTTAACGAAAATGAGTTTTGATGCTGGTTGTTCAAAAGATATGGGGGCATTCAATACTATAACCTTCATTATAGCGTTATATTTTTTGAAGCCAAAGGCACTTCGGCCATATCGAAAACGGATTTGAAAATATTTTTAAGACAACAAAATATTATATGCAAATCATCGTTTAATATGCCGAAAGTGTACTAAAATTAATCAAAATACAAATTGCGAACTACCTATTTATCGTAGTTTACTTTTTTGAACTCAAGTCTTAATTATGAAAAAACAGTTTATCAAAGTTGTACTCTCTTTTGCAGTGATAGCGGGAGGTTTTACGGTTACCAGCTGTAAGAAGTCCGGTTCTTCTTCAAAAAATGTTTCGAGAGCTACAGGTTGGAAAATAAATGCCAAAGAAGGCGGTTTTCAGTACAATACAGATTTTAAGGAGCAAGAGACCGCTCCTGGCCTTGTATTTGTTGAAGGTGGTACTTTTACCAAAGGTAAAGTACAGGATGACGTTATGCACGACTGGAACAATACTCCGACTTCCCAGCATGTTCAGTCCTTTTACATGGACGAGACCGAGGTTACCAACGTGATGTATTTGGAATATTTGGATTATTTGAAGAGTGTCTATCCTCCTGAAAATCCTAAATACACGAATATATATAAAGGTGCATTGCCAGATACGCTTGTATGGAGAAACCGTTTGGGTTTCAATGAGACCATGACGAATAATTATTTACGTCATCCGGCATATGCGGAATATCCCGTTGTTGGTGTGAACTGGGTTCAAGCCACACAATTTGCCGAATGGAGAACAGACCGTGTAAACGAGGTCATGCTCGAAAGAGAAGGATATCTTTCAAAAGATGCTAAATACCAAGCTGCAACCGGTGAAGTTCAAGGTACTTTTAGTACGGAAGCTTATTTGAACCGACCTGAATCAGTATATAACGGTCAAATCGACTCGCTTCAGGGTAAACAGAAAAAAGATAGTGTAAACACCTACGCCAAAAGAAGTAGTGGTGTAATCATACCTGAGTATCGCCTGCCTACCGAAACAGAGTGGGAATACGCGGCACAGGCCAATCAAGGAACACGCGAATACAATAACTATCGTGGACGAAAAAAATATCCGTGGGAAGGTGACTATACCCGTAACGGACAACGTATTGGAAGGGGAGATCAATTAGCAAACTTCAAGCAAGGAAAAGGTGACTACGGCGGAATTGCCGGATGGTCAGATGATGGTGCCGATATTACCGCCCAGGTAATGTCATACAAGCCAAATGACCTTGGGTTGTACGATATGGCGGGTAACGTGGCCGAATGGGTTGCAGATGTCTATCGCCCAATCGTTGATGATGAAGTAAGTGATTTCAACTACTACCGTGGAAATATTTATATGAAAACGGCAATCGGCGAAGACGGAAAAGTTAATATTCTAAGGGATTCTATTGTATACGACACACTTCCTAACGGGAAAATCGTAGCCATGAACCTTCCCGGGGAAATCAAGATGGTTCCTGTTGATGAGCAAGAAACTTATTTAAGAACCAACTTCTCTTCTTCCGACAACAGAGGTTATAGAGACGGTGATCCGGGGTCATCAAGATTCTTTAACAGGTTCAGTGATGAAGAAGACGCAGCCGATGCCAAGCAAATGTATGATTCGCCGCAACACAAAGTAGAACGTGATTCTGCCGGCGCATTGGTCAGAACATATGACCACTCTAATAACAGAAGTACTTTGATCAACGACGAAGTGCGAGTTTTCAAAGGTGGTTCTTGGAGAGATCGTGCTTATTGGCTAGATCCAGCGCAGCGAAGGTATTTACCACAGTATATGGCAACGGACTATATAGGGTTTAGATGTGCCATGTCGAGAGTTGGTTCGAAATCCAAAACAAAGAACAAGACGGTACGCGGCAAAAAAGCCAAGTAAGTCAAATAAAACTATTCTGAAATTAAGGCCCCGATGCAATCATCGGGGCTTTTTTAATACCTTTGTTTCATGAACGTTGAAGCACTCCATGAGCTCTTTTTAGCGCACCACACAGTTTCTACAGATACCCGAAAAATTACTAAGAATAGTCTTTTCTTCGCCTTGAAAGGAGACAATTTCAACGGAAATAAATTCGCCGAAGATGCACTCGGTAAAGGTGCTGCATATGCAATTATCGATGACAAGGAATATATGACATCGAAAAACTGTATCCTTGTCGACAATGTATTGGCCACCCTTCAAAAATTGGCCACTTTCCATAGAAATTACTGTAATGCAAAAATCATCGGCCTGACCGGCAGCAATGGCAAGACTACGACCAAAGAATTGCTTTATGCCGTACTCTCAAAAAAGTATAGGACCGTAGCTACCCAAGGTAATCTGAACAATCATATCGGAGTACCGTTAACGCTTCTGTCCATTAAAGAGGATACGGAAATCGCCATCATCGAAATGGGGGCGAATCATCAAAAAGAGATTGAATTTCTATGCGGAATCGCACAACCTGATTTCGGCTATATCACAAATTTCGGAAAAGCCCACCTAGAAGGTTTTGGAGGCGTTGAAGGGGTTATCAAAGGAAAAAGTGAACTCTATGATTTTCTAATATCGAACGGGAAATCAATTTTTTTGAATGCCGATGATCCTATTCAATTGGAAAAATTGAGCACCTATATTAAAAAAATTGGGTTTAGTACCGATAAACCTGCATACTACAAAATCCAGTTTTTAGGTGCTAATCCTTTTGTGACCTGTAGGGTTGAAGAGACAACCATACAGTCTCAACTCATCGGAGGATATAATTTCACGAACTGTGCGGTGGCAATTCTTATGGGAAAATATTTTAATGTGCCCCTAGAAATCATTAAAGAGGGTATAGAAAACTATACGCCCCAGAACAATCGCTCACAGATCCTTGGTCAAAATGGCAATCAAATCATATTGGATGCCTACAACGCCAACCCCACCAGTATGCAAGCGGCATTGGAAAATTTCGCGGTGATGGACGGTGAAAAGAAAATTGCTTTTTTGGGCGATATGTTCGAATTAGGAGAAACGGCAGCTGTCGAACATCAGAATATTGCGGACCTCATCTCTAACATGAAATTTGATGATGTTTTTTTAGTAGGCAGGAATTTTTATGAAACACAGACAGATTTAAAAAAGTTCGACACTTTCGAAAGCCTATCGGAATATGTAAAGAAAGCCAAACTCCCTAAAGGAAAAATCTTGATTAAAGGTTCACGCGGAATGGCCTTGGAGCGGCTGTTGGACATCCTTTGATTACTGAATGGTCTGGGTAACACTGCCGCAAGTCAGCATCTTATCACCAAAATAGGGATTCAACACTTTGTTCTCGAAACTCAACCAATCAGCCCCCTTGTTACCGTCGGCCATGGGACAGTGCTGTACATATACCGTTTGATTCAAATCTTTAAGATTTAAGGCAATAGTCACCATCTTCTCCGATAATGGCTTAAAATATTGTCGCTGTTGAGCTATATCGTCGACTTCGGAAATCACTGTGGCATTATCAATAATGCCCTGAATATTAGAACGTGTAATGGTTTCCATCTTAGTTGTATCCAACGAATTTAATTCCTTTAAAAGAGCATTCGCGCTTACCTTAGTTTTTTCAGCGTCGGTAGCCACCAAGGCATCCTTTACATCAATATAACCATTAATGATCTTGATAAACTTTTCTTCAAAGTCACGATCAAGGTTCAATGATATAGGCGTTACCTCCATATTATGTGACATATTAGTTTTATCCTTAGCGCCCATCATCGACTTTTTACCCTGTAATTGGGCTGCCGCATCAACGGTAAAAGTTCCGTTTGTGACCACCTCATCTCCAGGATTCAAACCTTCCAGTATGGTGTAGAAATCGCCCATCGCATTCCCCAAAGTGACTTCCGCTATTTCAAAAACAGGTTCGTTCGGAGCTGTTTTAATGTAGACCAAAGAGCGCTTTCCGGTCCATAGGACCGAAGATTTCGGTACTGTCAATACTTGACTGGCACCATCGACGGCAACACTACCTTGAACGAACATACCCGGCTTTAGTAGCTGTTGTTTATTATTCAAGGTAACCCTAACGGAAACCGTCCTTTTCGTTGGGTCTAAAATCGGTTCTACAAATGAAATCTTCGCTTCCAGTTTTTTACCATCGAAAGCATTGGAAGTAATCAATATGTCTTGCCCCATGCTTAGCAAGGGAAGTTGATTTTCGTAGGCATCGAAGACCGCCCAGACAGTATATAAGTTCGAAACGTTGTACAAGGGATCTCCCTCTTTATAGAATTGGCCCTCTGCAGCCATAATTTCGGTGACCGTACCCGACACATCGGCAATCAGTGGAAAATTGAACATCGGTTTTCCAGTTTGTAGCACCTCGTCAACCTGCCTATCGGTCATTTTCCACAATCCCATGGTATTTCGAGTTGCGGCCCACAATTTGGGATTGGATTCCCTAAAGGAAGCAGATGTAAGCAACCTATCTTGCGCGGTGTACATTTCTGGGGCATAAATGACACCTATCTGTTGTCCTTTTTTGACATATTCACCAACATAGTTGACATTGAGGTTCTCGATGCGACCATCAAAAATCGTCGTCTGTACCGCATTGGTCTTTTCATTCGATGTTATGACCCCTGATAAAACGAGCGTATTATTTTCCAAATCGTTGACGCCTATGGTCGTTGTTTCGATATTGGCCAATGCCATAGCATCTTCTGACATTCTGAACTGGTTGGCTTCAAGTATAGCACCACTGGTCTCAACAGCTATCAGAGCCATACCACATAAAGGACAATCGCCTTTTTCCGTTTTGTTTATTTGGGGATGCATAGAACAGGTCCATTGGGTTTGAACCCCTTTTCCAGTTTGGGAAGTATGGTCGTCTCTCTTTTCTGTTGTTCCAAAAATCAGATATCCCAAAACCAAACCTGCCGCCAAAAGTGCTAGATATGTTCCGTACTTCTTGATCATAGTTCTACAACTTTAATTTTCTTCGAATATTTCAATTCGGCCTCTTTTCTCCAACTGAACAATACAGGTACTATAAATAAAGAAATCAGAGCAACCAACATGCCTCCAAAACTGGGTATTGCCATGGGTATCATCACATCACTTCCACGGCCGTTCGAGGTCAAGATTGGTAACAATGCCAAAAGTGTGGTCGCAGTGGTCATTAGGCAGGGTCGAATTCGTTTTACACCGGCTTCCAATATAGAAGCGCGAACACTCTTGATATCATCTGGGTCATTCTTCTCAAAGGTCTGTTTTAAATAGGTGGCCATTACGACACCGTCATCTGTGGCAATTCCAAAAAGTGCAATAAAACCTACCCAAACGGCCACACTTAAGTTAATGGTCTGAATATTGAAGAGGTCGCGCATATTCACTCCGACCAGACCGAAGTTCATAAACCAAGATTGGCCATAGAGCCAGATTAAAATAAATCCGCCTGAAAAGGCTACGGCAACTCCTGTAAAAACCATCATAGAAATGGACACCGACCTAAACTGCAGATATAAAATCAAAAAAATGGCCAACAAAACCAAAGGTACTATAAACGATAATGTCTTTTCGGCGTGCAATTGGTTTTCATAGGTTCCGGCAAATTGGTAGCTTATCCCTTTCGGAACCTCCAAAGAGGCATCTGCAAGTCTTTGCTCGATTTCCCTTTGCGCATTTTGTACCACATCGACCTCAGCAAAACCATCTTCCTTGTCAAAAAGCACATAACCGACCAAAAAACCATCTTCGCTCTTGATATTTTGTGGCCCTCGTTCATATGCAATGGAAACGAAATCGGATAACGGAACGGATGCACCATCATTAACATCAACATAGATATTTTCAAGATCTTCAGGACCACCTCTTAATTCCCGTGGATAGCGCACACGTATTCCGTAGCGTTCCCGACCTTCAACGGTTTCGGTCAAGACTTTTCCGCCAATGGCAATCTCAAGGGTTTCCTGTACATCGGAAATCGACAATCCGTAGCGGGAAATTCTATCTCGATCAATATTGATTATGAGATAAGGCTTACCAACAATTCTGTCGGCGAATACAGCATCTTTTTTAACGCCCACCGTTTCTTTTAAAATAGACTCAAGCTGTACTCCAAACGACTCTATTTCTGTCAGATTTTGGCCTTTTACCTTTATGCCCATAGGAGCTCGCATTCCGGTCTGGAGCATAACAAGCCTTGTTTCGATAGGCTGTAGTTTTGGGGCCGAGGTCACACCCGGGAGCTTGGTAACGGAAACGATAGAGTTCCAGATATCCTCTTTGTTTTGAATTTCTTTTCTCCAATTTCTATAGAAAGTTCCGCCATCGTCGATAACAAGATCATCTTTATCATAACTACTTCCTGCCTCGACAAAATCTCCGGATTTGGTTTCAAAAAGTCCGGCATCATTTGTTTTGAAAGAAATAGGATTTCCTTCTTCATCCAAAATAAATTCCGGTTTATAGAAAATCACGTTCTCGTACATCGACATCGGTGCCGGATCCAAAGCAGATTCTACGCGCCCTGCCTTACCCACTACAGTGGCAATTTCAGGAAGGCTGGCAACGACCATGTCCAATTGTTTCAATACCCTTTGATTTTCACTGACACCGGCATGTGGCATCGAGGTAGGCATTAGAAGATATGAACCTTCATCCAGCGAGGGCATGAATTCCTTTCCCGTATTCCGCATAATCAACATGCCGAAGATTAAAAGCAGAAAAGGAACACTCAAGAATAATATTTTGTTCTCTAAGGCCCAAATCAAAATGCGCTCATAGTACTTCCTAAAAAAAACAATACTTCCTAAAATAAGTAGGCAAATGGCAGCTACAAAAAGTAGGTTGAAGATGACATGGCTACCAAAACCAAGTGGCCTCCAATATAAACCCAACAATAATATTATGGAAAACGCACCCCATATCATTTGATACCGATTTTGTGCTTTTGATCCTATATAATTTAATCGTTCCAAAAGATTAACGATACCGAATCCGATCAATACAACCCCAAGGATATATCCATATAGAAGAATTATAAAACCTGATACTATCAAAATTGCGCTTATCACAATTCCGAAAACCTTCTTTCTTTCACGTTTCTTAAATAGCTGTGCCGCAAAAGGGGGTATCAAAAAAAGCGCAATAATCATAGATGCTGTTAAAGCCGCCGTTTTGGTAAAGGCCAAGGGAGAAAAGAGCTTGCCTTCGGCTCCGGTCAACGTAAAAACGGGAATAAAACTGATTATCGTCGTCAACCCTGCCGTTAGAATGGCACCCGAGACTTCGGTTGTAGCTTCATATACAATCGTATCTATATCAGCACTTTTGTTATGCGCCTCCAAATGACGCATAATATTTTCGGAAAGTATGATGGCCATATCGACCATGGTACCAATGGCAATGGCTATGCCCGACAAAGCCAATATGTTGGCGTCGACCTTGAACATTTTCATGGCGATAAATATCATTAAAACAGCTATGGGCATCAAACTTGATATCAATGCCGAAATTCTTAGATTGAACAACATTACGAGAACCACGAGAATGGTAATCAGAACCTCATAGGTGAGTGCATTGCCCAAGGTGCCCAAAGTTTCATTGATCAATTCGGTGCGGTCATAAAAGGGGACTATAGTCAATTTCGATGTTCGCCCATCTTTTAAAATCTTACTGGGCAATGCCGGTGAAATTTCATCGATTTTTCCTTTTACATGGGTAATCGTTTCCATGGGGTTGGCCCCATAACGGGATACCACTACCCCACCGACGACCTCGGCCCCCTCCTTGTCCAAAATTCCTCTCCGTTCCGCAGGTCCTAAGGTCACTCTGGCAATATCCTTGATTTTAATGGGCGTGAAGTCAGTCGTTCGTACTTCCGATTCTTCAATATCTTTAATACTTTTCACATACCCAAGCCCGCGAACGAAATACTCGGCTTGATTGATTTCCAGTGTTTTTGCCCCAACATCTTCATTGCTTTGCTTTACGGCGTCTACCACTTCGGACAATGATACTTCATATTGCCGCATCAGTTCTGGGTCTACGTCAATTTGATATTCTTGAACATATCCGCCGATAGAGGCCACTTCGGAAACACCCTTGGCCGAAGCTAGGGCATTCTTGACATAAAAATCTTGAATACTTCGTATTTCGTGCAAGTCCCAGCCACCTGTGACCTTCCCATTTTCATCGCGCCCCTCTAGCGTATACCAAAATATCTGGCCTAATGCAGTCGCATCAGGTCCGAGTGTGGGTCGTACGTCATTCGGCAGAAGATTATAGGGCAATGCGTTCAATTTCTCAAGCAATCGACTTCGTGCCCAATAAAACTCAACATTTTCCTCAAAGATGACATATATGCTCGAAAACCCGAACATTGACGAACTGCGTATGGTCTTCACTCCAGGAACACCCAATAAATGTGCGGTAAGCGGATAGGTTATTTGATCTTCGATATCCTGAGGAGACTGGCCCTCCCATTGCGTGTAAACTATCTGCTGGTTCTCACTAATATCCGGAATCGCATCGACCGAAACAGAATTCTTTGGAAATACTTTATTTCCAAAATCGAAAGGGGAATGAACCATACCCCATACCAAAAAGAGTAGCAATAAAATAGCTGCTACCAATTTGTTTTCAATTAAGAATTTGATGCCTTTGTTAAGCATTTTAAATTGTTGGATGAAGTAGTTCCGTTCGTCGAAAAACCCCCGTAAACCTTAACGTTCAAAAGTAGCAAATGATTGTGGGCAATGGCCAACTATTTCATCTAAAAAACCCAAAATTATATGGTATTGAAGAGAAGAAGTATGACAAGAGTCATACAAATTGACTATTTCGAAATGTTCAGACCGATAAAAAGATGGCAGAAAGTCAATTTAGTTGGTTATACTGCCCCCACGCTTAGGGGGAACCAGAGAACTCGAAGTATTGTGGGTTATACTGGATTCGAACCAGTGACCTCTGCCCTGTCAAGGCAGCGCTCTAAACCAACTGAGCTAATAACCCAAAAACAGATGGCAAAGGTAAAATTAATTTTGGATTAAAAAACATAGCTTCATCCATAAATCGAGCCAATCCATACCTAAACTTTTATTTCATGACATCGCCGGACTTTTTTGTTAAACAGCTTTTAGGTCCCACAAGTAATTCTTTCAAGAACAATAACCTTTAATTTAAAAAATGTAAATTTATCCGTATTGAAAAAGTGCGTAACGGTTCTTCTCCTATGTCATAACGGCTCCAATGCGTATTCTTATTCAGTACAAGTAAAAGAATTAATGAACATAGTCAAAAGTGAGCATGAAAAACACCAATAGCCGAAGGAAGTTTCTTAAAAAGTCCGCAATTATGACTGGTACAGGCATAATCGCTCCTGCTTATACCTTCGGAATAACGCATTCTGTAAAAAATCTCGGCGAAATCATAGGACACGGAGACTTCACATACCGTGTAGACAAGGAATGGGGCATTCAAGACCCCGCCAAAGTCCCTATAAACGATTGCCATGAAATGGCCATGGATGGTCAAGGACGTATTTTTATGACCACTACGGGGGCCGACAATAATAATATCCTCATTTATGACAAATCAGGAAAAGTTTTGGATTCTTGGGGGAAATTTCCAGGAGCCCATGGCCTGACCTTGACAGGCGAAGGTAATGACCAATTTCTTTTCATCACCGACCCTGAAACCCATAAAGTATCTAAAACAACATTGGACGGAAAGGTTCTCTTGACCCTTGAACGCCCAAAAGAAGTCGATGGCTATACAGAAGACGGTCAATTCAAACCAACAGAGACTGCGATAATGCCGAACGGCGATATTTATGTTGCCGATGGGTATGGCCAAAACTTTATCATTCAGTACAATGCCCAAGGCGAATACATTCGTCATTTTGGTGGTACCGGAGAAGGTGATGAGAAGTTCAACTGCTGCCACGGTATTACCTTGGACACTCGGGATACCGAAAATCCGACCCTATTGATTACGTCTAGGGCCAGTCAAGAATTCAAACGTTTTTCTTTGGATGGAAAACATCTCGAAACTATTAAGTTGCCCGGCTGTTCGATATGCCGACCCGTAATTCATGGAGACCATCTCTATTTTGCGGTAATAGTGACCAAAACATGGGATAGTTATGATGGCATGTTGGCGGTTTTGGACAAGGATAATAAAACGGTTTCGCTTCCTGGGGGAAGCCGTCCTCAATATTCAGGTGGACTGCTGACCGAACCCAAGTATGATGGAATGACCTTTAGAAACCCACATGATGTCTTTGTGGATAATGATGAAAATCTTTACGTACCGCAATGGGCTTCGGGCAAAACCTATCCTATCAAATTACATAGAGTCTAAAATCCCGGATACCATGATTGCATTGGAGTTTACTACCTTCTTAGGACGTTTTCATCCACTATTCGTACACCTTCCCATTGGCTTTTTAGTTTTGGCCATCGTTTTGGAATGGTATGAAAATTGGACAAAAAAAAAGAAAAAAAGTAAACTCATAGCTGTCTCATGGTTCTTGGGAGGAGTGAGTGCCCTTGCTGCCGCTTTTTGCGGTTGGTGGCTGGGCGAAACGGGACTTTATGAAGAAGACACGCTTTTTATACACCGCTGGCTTGGTATTGCCCTTGTAATAATAGCTTTCATGGGCTGGTGGATAAAACGCACCCCCGAAAATCACTCTAAATTAATACATAATGGCATCAATATCTTGTTATTGCTAATGCTTTTTATCGAAGGCCACAAGGGAGGAGATTTGACCCATGGAGAAACCTATCTCACCGAATATGCTCCCGAGCCTCTGCAAAAACTCATTGGGGTTCATGGTGAGCAAGATTCAATTCCAAAGTTTGGCAATCCCGATTCGGTTTTGGTGTACAAGGATATGATTTCACCAATCTTCAGTACAAAGTGTATTGCATGCCATAGCGCAGAAGTACAACGGGGAGGGCTTGATATGAGTACTCCTGAAACACTTACCGAAGGTGGCGAGGGCGGTGCCATTATCACCAGCGGAGACCCCTCGGAGAGCGAACTGTTCAGAAGAATTACTTTACCGCAGAATAAAGTAAAGTTCATGCCCCCTACCAATAAAGTATTGACCTATGATGAGATAAAGATTGTAGAATGGTGGATACTGCAGGGAGCCTCCTTTGAAGATCCAGTGGCAACATTGGAAGTAACCGATAATATACAACCCGTATTGCTGCGCAAATACGGCCTCGATACTTCTCCCAAAGCCTGGTACGAGAAGGTGCGTTTACCACTTTTGGACAGCACTCAATTAGTCACCCTATCAAAAAGTGGTTTTACGGTCAAAACGTTGGGAGGCGACAATCCGTTATTGGACATCACGTATTCAGGTTCCGAGCTTACCGAACAACAACTGCATGAACTTGAAAAGGTAAAGAATTATGTCACTTGGTTATCACTGGCCCAGACAAATGTTGAGGATGAATGGCTTGGCATAATTTCTAATTTTAAGAACCTGACCAGACTTGAATTAGAGAGAACAGCAATTACCGATAAAGGGGTATCTAATTTAGCCAAATTGGAACATCTCGAAGCGTTAAATCTTTATGGCACAGAAGTGACCGATGCCTGTCTTTCGGAGATACAGAAATTCAAAGGTCTAAAAAGGGTCTATCTATGGGGTACCGACGTTACTACCGAAAATGCCAAAAAGCTTGAAAATGATGCCTCAGAACTACAGGTTATCATTGGCAAGAGTTAGAAATTAATTGTATCTTATTCCTTCGGATGAAAATCGGATTGGAACCTATTTTTATCCCTATTGAATACTTGAATACTTGAATACTTGAATATGACAAAATACAATATTGCCGTACTGGGACCTATCCCCAGAGACCATATTACTACGCATCATGGGGAGGTAATTGAAAAATATGGCTGTGCCACGCATACCGCTATTGGCCTGTCGCGACTTTTAGGAGATGAGGGCACGGTTCATTTGGTCTCCCATGTTAGAAAAAAGGATGAGCAAGCTGTAAAGGAAATTTTGTCCGAATACCCGAACATCAATGTAGATCATATCACTTCAGATCAGGATCAAGGCGATGTCATCAGTCTTAAATTCGTGGATCAGAACAAAAGACTCGAAAAGCAGACCGGGTTCATGAATCCGATTGTACCTGATGACGTAAAGGATTTGTTGCACTGCGATGTTTTTGTCTGTGTTCCGATTACCGACTATGAGGTACCTCTCGAAACACTCAAATTTATTAAGGAAAAAAGCGATGGCATGATTATATTCGATGCCCACGGCCCAACCAATACGGTCACCATGACCGGAGATAGATTGATAAAATTCTGGATTGACCGTGACCTATGGCTTCCCTATATCGATGTTCTAAAAATGAACTTGGAAGAGTCAAAGTGTTGTTGGTTCGAGAAAGAGTACCACCCTGATAACCAGGTTGATCTACACGACGAAAGTACCGAACACCTTGCGCCGTTTGCAGAACACTCGCTACAAAAAGGAATAAAATCTTTAATAGTGACTTTGGATTCCAATGGAGGTGCCGTTTTCTTTAAAAAGGATGGAAAAGTCCATCATGAAATGGTCAAGTCAATCGAGGTAGAACATGTCGTCGATACTACGGGTTGTGGGGATTCGTTCGCTGGAGGCTTGGGATATGGAATATTAAAAAATCCAACGGATTATATTATGGCCGCCAAATATGCAAACGCATTGGGCGCCCAACGTACCCAAGGTCGTGATTTTAGCGTTTTTAAATCCATTGAAGAGACCAATCAAATGATTTTGGAAACGTATGGCCAATAATTATAAGATCCTCCACTAATCTAGTCAAGATTACCAAACCATTGCATAAAACAAAAAAAGCCATCAAAAAAGATGACTTTTGTGGGCAATGAGGGGCTCGAACCCCCGACCCCCTCGGTGTAAACGAGGTGCTCTGAACCAACTGAGCTAATTGCCCATAAGGGTTTGCAAATATAGAACAGTTTTAGATACTCCAAAAGAAAAAGGAATAAAAAATCACACCACTTCGGCAACCACGAATGTACTCCCTCCAACAAATATAAAATCGTCTTCTTTGGCATTCTTAAGAACCATTTGCAGTGCTTTTTCTATGGATGAATAAGAATTTCCCTTGAGACCCAAATCATTGGCGGTTTTCCGTAATAATTCCACATCGAGTCCTCTCCGGATATTGGGCCTCACAAAATAATACTTGGCGTTTTTTGGGAATAATGGCAACACCGAATCCAGTTTTTTGTCCTTCACAAAACCTAGTACAATATGCAAGGTATTGAACTTTTGTAATTGAATTTGTTGCAGTACCAATGAGAGCCCCTCGTAATTATGTGCGGTATCGCAAACAATTTTCGGATTTTCACCCAATGTCTGCCATCGCCCCATCAAACCCGTATTTTCAACAACATTCTGAAGCCCCGAAACAATATTCCGCTCTTGTATTTTAAAATTCTTAAGTTCTTTTAGGGCCGCAATGACTCCTTTGATATTCCTCTCTTGATAATTACCGAGAAGTGAGGTCTTATACGATTTTTGAATAATGTCTTCGGCAAATACGATTTTGGAACCCTTTTTTGACGCATTTTTTATAAAAATATCTTCAACAGCTTCTTGTCGCTCACTGATAACAACCGGAATATTTTGTTTTATTATTCCCGCTTTTTCGAAAGCGATTTTTTGTAATGTATCGCCCAACAGATCCATATGGTCTAATCCGATATTGGTAATCAGTGAAACTTCGGGCAAGATGATATTGGTAGAATCCAATCGTCCGCCCAAACCGACCTCGATGATGGCAATATCCACTTTTTTCATAGCGAAATATTGAAATGCCATACCGACGGACATTTCAAAAAATGAAAGTTTTTCTTTTTCGAAAAACGATTTATTCTTTTGAATAAAATCGATAACGAATTTCTTGCCTATTGGCTTCCCGTTTATTCTGATACGCTCGCGAAAATCCTTTAGATGAGGAGAAGTATACAGCCCAACTTTATACCCGGCTTCCTGAAGGATGGAGGCCAACATATGACTGCTTGATCCTTTACCATTGGTACCGGCAACATGAATACTTTTAAATTTCTTTTCGGGATTATCCAATCGTTTGGAAAGTGCCTTGATATTATCAAGCTTTCCGTTGTAGGCAATTTTCCCTTTTTGTTGATACATTGGAAGTCGGTCGAACATCCAATCCAAGGTTTCTTTATAGGTCACTCCCCAAGTTTGAAATTGACCACAACGAAACCGATTTGTTGGCTGGGCGCATTTGAATCAAGGTTCCACTTGTGTTTGAAAGCGGTTTTCTTTGCCGGGTCTAAAAGACATTGGGCATTATTGGTAGTTCCTTTGACGCCGGGTGTTGCGCTAACGACATTGCCATTACGGTCCACCACAATTTTAACCACTACCCTACCTGACTCGTTACATTCCTGTTGGACTTTTCCTTTGCTGACCAAAGATCGGCCATTTAACCCGTAGCCGCCTGTGCCGCTTCCAGAACCTGGCGAACCATAATAACTTGTTGCATAAGGATCGCCGTCAGGAGAACCTTTATCCCCTGCTTTATCATCATCTCCCTCACTACCCGAAGCCGTACCGTCAGATTTGTTCAACCCACCCATCAGTTCGTCCAATTCTTTTTTCTTGGCTTCCTGTTCTTGGCGTTTTTTCTCTTCGACCCTTTTTTGTTCATCAGCCTTGCGTTGTGCTTCGGCTTTTGCTTTTTTGGCCTTGGCATCCGCTTTTCGCTTAGCTTCCTTTGCAGCGTCTTCAGCCCTTTTTTTGGCCTCTTCGGCCTGTTTGATTTTTATGGACTCTTCGTTTTCTTGGGTGAGCACTTTTTCCGATGGGGCTTCCTCGGCAACGGTTTCTTCGGGCTCCTCCTCCACAACTTCTTCCACAGTTTCCTCGACCACTTCTTCTTGTTCTGTTGGCTCGACTGGAGGCGTATCCAATGGTTCGGATCTGATTTTTTCCTTGGGTTGCACTTGGCCGCTACCAAAATCGGTAGTTCCGAAATTGATGGAAATTCCGTTTTCGATTGGGGGATCCATATAAGTGAGCCCTATATAAAATAAAACAAGGAGAAGTACACTTAACAGTAGTGTCGTAAGTGTAAAGGATTTTTTCTTGTGTCTCGTGTCTAAGAATGACATGCGCTAATTGGGTCGCACTGCCAAAATAACCTTGTAATTGTTTCTATTGGCGATGTCCATAACGTTTACCGCTTCTTTTATGGCAACGCTTTCTTCCGCCCTGAGAATTATGGTAGGTTTATCTTGACCTTGTAGTGCCTTTTTTAATTCAATTTCTATGTATTCTCCGTTTATTCTCTCGTTGTTCACAAAATACTGCAAGTTTTTATCGATACTTACCGAAACATTTTGCGTGTTGGTCGATTTGCCTTTTGCCTTTGGCAATAACAAATCCAACGCATTTGGTGAGTTCGCCGTTAGCATGAAAAATATCAATAACAGAAAAACAATATCCGTCATCGACGACATGCTAAAATCAGGACTTACCTTATTTCTTCCTTTCAATTTCATATATCAAGGATTAAAGCGGTTCGTTCAATAAATCCAAGAACTCGACCGCGTTGGCCTCCATTTTATGAACCACCTTATCGGTTCGGTTCACCAGGTGATTATAACCCATATAAGCAATAATACCAACGATAAGACCCGCTACGGTTGTGGTCATGGCCGTATAGATACCAGAGGCCAAAGAGCCCATCTCGGCTTGCCCACCACTCGTGGCCATTTCATGGAATGCCAAAATCATACCAATTACGGTTCCAAGGAACCCGATCATTGGGGCAGCACCGGCAACTGTAGCCAAAATACTAACGTTCTTCTCCAATTTATATACCTCTAGCGTACCCGCATTTTCAATGGCGGTATTGATATCATCCAAGGGTTTCCCGATTCGGGATACACCTTTTTCGGTCAATCGAGCCACCGGAGAATCGGTCTGGGCACACAAAATCTTGGCCGCTTCCAACTTGCCATTGGTGACATGGTCACGAATTTGGTTCATGAAATTACTGTCGATCTTTGAGGCCGCGTTCACGGCCAACAAGCGCTCAAAGTAGATATATAGGGCTACGGCAAGCATGATAAAGAGTACCGAGATAATTAATATACTTCCGGTTCCTCCGCTGAAAATCAAATCCATGACCGAAAGGGTCTTTTCTTCGGATAGTACTTCGCCCGTTGTAGGGTCAGTGGCTAGGTCTTGCATCAAAAACATATATTATTCTCTTAGTTGATTTGCCCTTATAACGGTGTTTTATCGATTAAATTATACGTTCAGCACTAAATTTCTCATTAATACAAAAGCAGCTGCACCAGCAATAAATCCGATAAAGGCGAGCCATGCTATTTTTTTGAGATACCAGAAAAAATCGATTTTCTCCATACCCATGGCTACAACCCCTGCAGCAGAACCTATGATCAGCATGCTACCGCCCGTTCCTGCAGAATATGCGATGAAATGCCAGACTGGATCGTCTATCGGCACGGAGAACATTCCCATACTCGCAGCGACCAAAGGTACATTGTCGATTACTGCCGAACCAACACCTAAAATCAGCACTACCAAATCGGATACGATTCCAACTCTGGCTTCTGTTCCTAGCGGAGGCATTGTGGAATCCAAGGTTTCCGCAAAATGAAAAAGCAATCCTAAAGATTCCATGGCGGCCACCGCAAGTAATATCCCCAGAAAGAATAAAATACTCGGTAGTTCGATTTTCGATAGCGAAGCGTGTACCGGACTATGGTACCCATGAGAGTCACTTTCTCCCGGAACATCCACTGCATTTGATATCGTAAACTTTGAATTACTGTAGATTTCGGCAAAAGTAGCGACCACGGCCAATGAAAGCATCATTCCCACATAGGGCGGCAAATGCGTAATGGTCTTGAATATCGGTACAAATACGATCGCGCCGAGGCCTAAATACAACATAGTCGCTCCAAACCTTGATTTTGGTTCTTCCAACGCATCGACATCTCTTTCAATATTACCTTGAAAAGCTTTATATCTACTAGCGACTAATACAGGTACCACCATACAGACTATCGAAGGTATCAATACGTGTTCAATCAATTGCAGGGCCGTTACCTTGTTACCTATCCATAACATCGTGGTAGTAACATCCCCAATGGGAGACCAAGCCCCCCCAGCGTTGGCCGCGATAATGATCATACCGGCAAACCATAATCTTGTATTTCGATCATTGATGACCTTCTGCAAGATGGTTATCAAAACGATCGTTGCGGTTAAATTGTCTATGATAGCCGAAAGAATAAATGCCAATATCGAAAAAAGCCACAATAATTTGCGCTTGCTCTTGGTACGGATAAAACCTTTTATAGTTGCGAACCCATCAAAATAATCGATGATTTCGACAATGGTCATCGCCCCGAGCAAAAAGACCAAAATCTCGGCGGTCTTACCCAAATGATGGAGCAGCATCTCATCAATATGGCTCGGTTCTAGTTCCTTAAGTTCAGCATTGACCTCAAAGACCGGCATATGCGCCAATGCGATTATAGCCCATAAAATGGCCATCATGGCCAAGGCCGGAATCAGTTTGTCAATCTTAAGGTTATGCTCCATGGTTATCGCGAGATAACCCACAACAAATACAATAATAATAATGGTCTCCATACTCGGTCGGTTTATATTAAATCAATTGTTTCAATGCGATTTCAAATCCAGTGCTGCTCAAATTAGTCTTTGAAGGATTTTGCTTAAAGATATTCAAAATTGCTTTTCTAATGGTATCGGATGTATCATTAAATACCAAATCATCATCCATGCCTACCCTTTTTTCCATGAAATAGGCAAAAACACGGGCCATTCCGCAATTCGAAATAAAATCGGGAATGAGGCTCACGCGTACATCGGTATACTCCATTATCGGTCCAAAAAAAATTTCCTTATCCGCGAAAGGCACATTGGCACCGCAGGAGATGACCTCTAGACCTGTATCTATCATCTTACTGATTTGATCTTTAGTAATCAACCTTGAAGCAGCACAAGGAACAAATATTTCCGTCGGAAGTGTCCAAATACGCTCATTGATTTCTTCAAAGGGAATCATTTGGTTGGCATCTGCCATGAGGTTATTTCCTTTTTTGTTCAGGAAAAAAGATTTGATCTCATCAAACGAAAAACCTTCTTCATTTATAACGCCTCCTGCCCTATCGATGATTCCCACAATTTTTGCTCCCATCTGAGCCAAATAAAATGCCGCGGCTCCGCCTACATTACCAAAACCTTGTACGACCGCTCTTTTTCCCATTACATTACCACCATAAATATCGTAGTAGTGACGAACAGCTTCCGCCACCCCAAAACCTGTAATCATGTCGGCTACGGTATATTTTCTAGTAACCTCTGGTGAATAATTCTGACTCTCCAACGCTTTGATTACTCCCAATCTAAGCTGACCGATTCTATTTATTTTATCCGCTTCGGTCGGCTTAAAATGCCCATTAAAAACACCTTCTTGCGGATGCCATACCCCCGCATCTTCGGTTATCGGTATAACTTCATGAATTTCGTCGACGTTCAGGTCTCCACCAGTACCATAGTAGCTTTTTAGAAGTGGGGCAACGGCGTTGTACCATCGTTCTAAAACTCCCTTTTTTCGAGGATCGTTAGGGTTGAAATTAATTCCCGATTTTGCTCCACCTATCGGTGGACCAGATACAGTAAATTTGACTTCCATGGTCTTTGCCAAAGAAAGCACTTCGTTCATATCAAGCCCCTCACGCATTCGCGTGCCACCACCTGCAGCTCCGCCTCGTAAGGAGTTTATCACTGTCCAACCTTCAGCCTCGGTCTCCGGATCTTTCCAATTGAAAACGATTTCCGGTTGTTTGTTCTCATATATCTTGAGTAATTCTTTCATGGTTCTGATTTAATTAATAATTATGAATCTGTTCACCTTTACAGCGACCTTGCTACTACATCTTGTGTTTCATTTCTCCGCCTTTGACGGATTAGTGCTGTCTCATAATTTCTTAATTAAATCCGGTGCATTGGACACAGGTGAACAAATATAAAAAAATGCTTCGGTTTCAGCATTTTTCTTCATCATCTGAATATTGAATTATTCCTAAAAGCAACTTTCAAATAGTCGTGAATTTTATAATAGACCCTTATATTTGTATAGCTATTTACCAATAATGCAATATTATGGACTTTACCCTATCCGAAGAACAATTGATGATCCAACAGGCCGCAAGGGATTTCGCCCAAAGCGAATTGCTACCTAAAGTAATCGAAAGGGACGATACTCAAAGCTTTCCTGTTGAGCAAGTCAAAAAAATGGGAGAGCTCGGGTTCATGGGTATGATGGTAGATCCCAAATACGGTGGCAGTGGATTGGATACCATGTCATACGTATTGGTTATGGAGGAACTTTCTAAAATCGATGCTTCTGCTTCTGTAGTGGTCTCGGTCAATAACTCATTGGTTTGTTATGGCCTAGAGGCCTTCGGAACTGAGGAGCAAAAGGAAAAATACCTTACCCGATTGGCTTCAGGAAAGATAATCGGCGCATTCTGTCTGTCGGAACCCGAAGCGGGCAGTGACGCCACCTCTCAAAAAACAACCGCTATCGACAAAGGCGACCACTTTGTACTGAACGGCACAAAGAACTGGATCACCAATGGAGGAACAGCCGAGGTGTACCTCGTAATCGCGCAGACAGATAGGGAGAAAGGACATAAAGGTATTAACGCCTTAATTGTTGAAAAAAATATGAACGGCTTTGAAATCGGGCCCAAAGAAAATAAGTTGGGTATCCGTGGAAGCGATACCCATTCCTTAAACTTCAATGACGTAAAAGTACCCAAAGAGAATCGCATCGGGGAAGATGGTTTCGGATTTAAGTTCGCTATGAAAACCTTAGCGGGAGGCCGAATCGGAATTGCCGCCCAAGCTCTCGGAATAGCCGCAGGTGCTTATGAACTTGCACTGAAATACTCCAAAGAAAGAAAAGCCTTCGGGACCGAAATTGCCAATCACCAGGCAATTGCCTTTAAACTCGCAGATATGCACACCCAAATTGAGGCGGCAAGACAGTTGGTCTATAAAGCTGCTTGGGAAAAAGATAATGGGTTAAATTATGACCTATCCGGTGCTATGGCAAAACTTTACGCCTCGCAAGTGGCCATGGAAACAACGGTCGAGGCCGTTCAAATTCACGGCGGTAACGGTTTTGTAAAAGACTATCACGTAGAACGTCTCATGCGCGATGCAAAAATTACCCAGATTTACGAAGGAACCTCGGAAATTCAAAAAATTGTTATCTCTCGCAGTATTTTGAAAGACTAAATTTCAATTCACATTATCAAAATCTCAATTTTGCTGGGTTAAATTTTCGAAATTCAAGATTATTTAGCGTTTTATTACAATCGTTGTGTTTTTTGTTGAATAAGACCCGAATCAATAGAAATAATTCAATAAAATTGATATTTTTATAAGCTTGGATAGCCAAAAGATAACCTGTCGCGCCTAAAAATATTTGGATTATGACATTGAAAAAACAAGGATTATATTTACCTGAATTTGAGCACGATAACTGCGGAGCGGGTTTCATTTGTAGTTTGAAAGGGAAAAAGTCCAATGATATCATTCACAAAGCGTTGGAAATATTGGACAAACTCGAGCACCGAGGTGCAGTGAGTTCAGATGGAAAAACGGGAGATGGCGCCGGAATCCTTATAGACATTCCACATGATTTTTTTAAAGAAATATGTTCTTTCGAACTACCTGAGCCAGGCGAATATGCGGTCAGTAATGTTTTTCTTCCTCGAAAGGAAAATCAAAGACAATTCTGTATCAATATTTTTGAGGAAAACATTAAAAAACAGGGACTGAAACTTTTAGGCTGGCGCGATGTTCCGGTAAACCGTGCGATACCTGGCCGCATTGCCATGGAAACCGAGCCTTTTGTAAAACAGGTTTTCATTGCTCGTGAGAATGCAGAGCAAAACGAGTTTAATTTCAATCTTAGATTGTTCACTGCCCGAAAGGTAACCGAGCATACCATCATAAATTCGAAATTGTCGGAAAGCGGTTTCTTCTACCTACCAAGCCTCTCTACAAAAATCATCATATTCAAGGGTCTTCTGATGCCCAAAGACATCAGCCTTTATTATAAAGACCTGATGGATCCTAGGGTGGTTACGCGTTTGTCATTGGTACATCAACGTTTTTCCACCAATACTTTTCCAACATGGGATTTAGCCCAGCCTTTCAGGTACATGTGCCATAATGGCGAGATAAATACGCTCAGGGGAAATGTTTCCCGTATGCGATCAAGGGAAGAGCTGATGAAAAGCGACCTTTTTGGCGATGAAATTAAAAATATTCTTCCTGTAATACTACCCGGAAAATCAGATTCCGCCACGATGGATATGGTGGTCGAACTCCTTTTAATGACAGGGCGGTCGCTCCCAGAAGTGATGATGATGTTAGTGCCCGAAGCTTGGGAAAAGAATCCCGATATGTCAGAGGCCAAAAGGGCTTTTTACGAATATAATTCTTGTATGATGGAGCCTTGGGACGGCCCGGCCTCCATACCTTTCACCGATGGAAATTACATAGGTGCAGTTTTGGACAGAAACGGACTGAGACCCTCGCGATATACGGTGACCAAAAATGACTATGTCATTATGTCTTCGGAAACCGGAGTGTTGGATATCGCCCCTGAGAACGTAGAATTTCATGGTCGCCTAGAGCCTGGAAGAATGTTCTTGGTAAACATGGAGGAAGGCAGGATCATCAACGATGAGGAAATCAAAGAGGAAATCGCCTCGCGTCATCCTTATAAAAAATGGTTGGACAAAAACTTGGTACATCTCAAGGATATACCGTACAACGATTGTCCCTTGTTTTTAGGGGAAGAATCACTTGAAAAAAGAAAATCACTTTTTGGCTACACCCTGGAAGACATTAATACCATCATTCTTCCGATGGGCCAATATGCAAAAGAACCTATCGGGTCTATGGGTTCCGATACGCCTATTGCAGTGTTATCGCAACGGCCACAGCTTATCTATAATTATTTTAAACAATTGTTCGCCCAAGTGACCAATCCGCCCTTAGATGGTATACGTGAAGAAATGATTACCGATATCAGCTTGACACTGGGCAGTGATAAGAACATTTTTGAAATTACCGAGCTGCATTGTAGAAAGTTGAAAATTCAAAACCCTGTTATCTCCAAGGAAGACTTGGACAAGATTAAGAACTACGATTCAAGTCCAGATTATAAAGTAGTTTCCATTCCTATTTTGTATGAAATCGAAAAAGGACATAATGGTTTGGAAGATGCCTTGGAAGCGATTTTAAAACAGGCTTCAAAAGAAGTAGATGAAGAAACTAACATTATTATTCTCTCCGACAGAAACGTCAATGAAAGAATGGCCCCGATTCCAGCTTTATTGGCCTGTTCTTATGTCAATAGTGGACTGCAGAAGTTGGGCAAACGGTCCAAATTAAGTATCATCGTAGAATCTGCAGAACCTCGTGAAGTACATCATTTCTGTCTCCTGTTCGGGTTTGGGGCAAGTGCCATCAATCCATACTTGGTCAACGAAATCATTGGAGAGCAAATCGAGGAGCACGATATCACCGAATTCACATTTGACGAAGCCGTTAAGAATTATAACAAGGCCATCGGCAAGGGCATCCTCAAAGTGATGAACAAAATCGGCATTTCGACCCTTAATTCATATCGTGGCTCACAATTGTTCGAGTGCGTTGGCATAAACACCAAGGTCGTTGACCAATACTTTCCGAATACACCGACCAGAATTCAAGGTATTGGTTTATATCAAATTGAAAAAGAAATCGCTAAAAGACATCAAAACGCATTCGCCAAGAAAGAAGTTGCCGCAAATCTTGAATTAGAAATCGGTGGCGAATATAGATGGAGAAGGGACGGCGAAAAACATATGTTCAATCCGCTTTCCATAGCCAAGCTTCAAAAAGCGGTTCGTGGCAATGAGCCAGATACGTACAAAGAGTTTGCCGAAATGGTGAACGAGCAATCCAAAAATTTGATGACCATTCGTGGGCTGTTCGAGTTTTCGAATTATGATCCGATTCCCTTGGAAGAGGTAGAGCCTTGGACCGAAATTGTAAAACGTTTCAAAACAGGGGCGATGTCCTATGGCTCCATTAGTAAGGAAGCCCATGAAAACTTAGCTATTGCCATGAACCGTATAGGGGGTAAAAGTAATTCTGGGGAAGGTGGCGAAGATGAAGACCGTTTTTACAAAAATGCAACAGGTGATTGGCGTAACAGTGCAATAAAACAAGTGGCCTCCGGTAGATTTGGTGTAACCTCAAACTATTTGAGCAATGCCAAAGAGATACAAATAAAAATGGCTCAAGGTGCGAAACCTGGAGAGGGTGGACAACTACCTGGCCCTAAGGTAAACCCATCCATTGCCAAGACTCGTAATTCTACTCCGTATGTCGGACTAATTTCTCCACCACCGCACCACGATATTTATTCTATCGAAGATCTTTCGCAACTGATATATGATTTAAAATCGGCGAACAGAAAAGCACGAATCAATGTAAAATTGGTTTCCGAAGTAGGTGTAGGCACAGTTGCTGCTGGAGTTTCGAAAGCCAAGGCTGATGTAATTCTAATCTCGGGATCGGATGGCGGAACAGGTGCTTCGCCCTTGACTTCATTGAAACATGCCGGACTTCCTTGGGAGCTTGGTATTGCAGAAGCACAACAAACCCTTGTCATGAATGACCTGAGAAATCGTATCGTTCTGGAATGTGACGGACAGTTAAAAACTGGAAGGGATGTTGCAGTTGCCTGTCTTTTAGGTGCTGAGGAATTTGGTTTTGCGACCGCACCTCTCGTCGCCTCAGGATGTATTATGATGCGTGTATGTCATTTGAATACCTGCCCAGTTGGTATTGCTACCCAAAATCCTGAATTGCGCAAAAAGTTTGAAGGAAAACCAGAGCACGTAGTAAATTATATGTACTTCGTCGCCCAGGAGCTACGGGAAATCATGGCACAATTAGGATTCCGAACGCTTAACGAAATGGTTGGTCAGGTTCAAAAGCTAGATCGAAAGAAAGCCATCAATCATTACAAGGCAAATGGAATTGATTTGACCCCCATCCTCCATCAAGTCGATGTACCAGCCGGAACGAAGTTCTACAATACCGAAAAACAAAAGCACGATGTTGATAAATCAATCGAGTTTGAGATTATTGCCAAGGCGAATCCTTCATTATTCAGAAAGGAAAAATTGAGCCTTGACTTTCCGATACGAAATACAGATCGTGCTGTCGGGGCTATTATCAGTAATGAAATCTCCAAAGTATATGGAGCACAAGGCCTCCCCATCAATACATTGCGATTAAACTTCACAGGTTCCGCGGGACAAAGTTTTGGAGCTTTCGCTACGAGAGGATTAACGTTGACCGTAAACGGAAACACGAACGATTATCTCGGAAAAGGACTTTCAGGAGCCAAACTGGTCATCAAAGTACCTGAAGGGTCGACCATCGTTCCTGAAGAAAATGTTATCACCGGCAATGTGACTCTATATGGCGCTACTGCAGGAAGGGCCTATATTAATGGCAAAGCTGGCGAACGATTCTGTGTACGTAATTCAGGGGCCAAGGCAGTTGTTGAAGGTATCGGAGACCACGGATGTGAGTATATGACCGGCGGTGTAGCGGTAATTCTTGGCGAGGTCGGAAGAAATTTTGGAGCTGGAATGAGCGGCGGGATCGCCTACGTCTTCGACCTAAATAAGACCTTTGAAAAAAAGTGCAACACCGAGGCATTGA
Organism: uncultured Maribacter sp.; assembly: GCA_964351985.1. Classification (GTDB taxonomy): domain Bacteria; phylum Bacteroidota; class Bacteroidia; order Flavobacteriales; family Flavobacteriaceae; genus Meishania. The sequence goes on from CAYGPR010000034.1 coordinate 37,609, forward strand.
ATTTATTAAAAGTTGAGGAGGATAATGATATTGAACAGTTAAAAGACTTGATCGAGAGCCACTATAATTATACAATGAGTCCCCTAGCACAGCGTATATTGGAAAAATGGGAAACAAGCCTGCCTAAATTTGTAAAGGTATTTCCGGAAGAGTACAAGCAGGCCTTGATTCGCTTGGAAAAGGAGGCATTGGAAACGACATAAAATCGAAACATGGGAAAGATAACGGGATTTTTGGAATTCGATAGAAAAGTGGAGGAATACACCCCCGCGGACGAACGGATAAAGCACTACAAAGAGTTTACTAAGCCTTTAAAAGAAAAAGACCTCAAAGACCAGGGTGCCCGATGTATGGATTGTGGTATACCTTTCTGCCATAGTGGCTGCCCACTGGGGAATTTGATTCCCGATTTTAATGATGCCGTCTATCGTGGCAAATGGGACAAAGCCTCCAATATACTGCATGCAACGAATAATTTTCCGGAATTTACAGGAAGATTGTGCCCCGCACCTTGCGAAGAAGCCTGTGTATTAGGCATCAACGAAGATCCGGTCACTATTGAAAATATTGAAAAAAATATTGCAGAGATCGCCTTTGAAAAAGGTTGGATCGTGGCAAAACCACCAATGAACCGAACCGGCAAAAAAGTTGCGGTCATCGGTTCGGGGCCGGCAGGTTTGGCAGCAGCACAACAATTGAATAGAGCGGGACACTTGGTAACTGTTTTTGAGAGGGATGAGAAACCAGGCGGGTTACTACGCTATGGAATTCCCGATTTTAAGATGGAAAAGCATGTGATCGATCGTAGGCTGAAAGTATTGGAAGAAGAAGGTATTGAATTCAAATGTGGCGTCCATGTCGGAAAGGATATTAAAGCCGATGCCTTGAGTGCAGATTTCGATGCTATAGTACTCTGCGGAGGAGCAACGGTGCGAAGGAACCTACCTATCGAAGGTGTCGATTTAAAAGGAGTCGTTCAGGCAATGGATTTTCTTCCTCAAAACAATCGCAAGGTTGATGGCTTAAAAGAATTGGGAGAAGAAATTCTTGCCAAAGGAAAAGATGTGGTCGTCATTGGCGGCGGAGATACGGGATCTGATTGTATCGGAACTTCCTTTCGACAAGGAGCAAAATCGGTTTCCAATTTTGAGATTATGCCGATGGGTTCGACAGAACGTCCCGAAGGTCAGCCTTGGCCTTTTTGGCCGATGCGTTTGCGTACAAGTTCTTCCCATAAGGAAGGTGCGGAACGTTTTTTTAGCATTTCTACCAAAAAATTTGTCGGAGATAAAGATGGAAATTTGACCGGATTGATTACCGCCGAAGTCGAATGGATCCGGGAGCCTGAAAAAGCCATGGTACTAAAAGAGGTGGAAGGCACCGAAAAAGAATGGAAATGTGAGTTAGCCTTATTGGCCTTAGGGTTTACAGGGTCGGAAATGACAATTGCAGAACAATTAGGATTGGAGGCCGACCTTAGAACCAATATCAAGGCGTCCGAAAAAGACTATATGACCAATGTTCGGGGAGTATTCGTAGCGGGCGATCAGCGTAGGGGGCAATCTTTAATTGTATGGGCCATATCAGAGGGCCGACAAGCAGCCCACCACGTAGACACTTATCTTATGGGAGAATCGGTACTTCCCCTTAAAGGTGAAGGAGATTTGCCGAGGGTCTAGAAATCCTTATAAAATTAATCTTTAGTTATTTGGCTCCCCCACCAATCTTCATTTGGTGAAAAATCCTTGGCTAGTATATTCATTCTTGCTTCTTCCAAACTAGGCCACATTTCATTGATTATTTTTTCACGTCTTTCTTGTGCAAGAATACTATCATATTCCATGTCTTTGCTGGGCAAGTTGGCTCCTACCTCCTTCAACCAACCAAGTAACTTCTTTCTTAGTTGTTCGGCCATTTCGCGATGTTCACCCACAATGTTATTCTGTTCTCCGATATCACTTTCCAGTTTATAAAGCTCATCGCGCTCATCTTCCCAATAATGAATTAGTTTCCAACCATTTTCACGGATGATGGAAGATGGCTCACCCCCTTGATTTCCGTAATGTGGATAATGCCAGAAAAGAGGACGGGAAATCTCCATTGTTTTGCCTTCAAGAATAGGTTTTAAGCTAATTCCATCGACATGTTGTTGGGGCAAAAAAACAATTCCTGCCAAGTCCAATATGGTAGGATAAAAATCTGTTCCAGTGACGGGAAAATCATTTTTTGAACCTTTATTATTTAGCCAAGGAACTTTTATAAAATAAGGCTCTCGAATACCTCCTTCCCACTGGTATCCCTTTCCTCCCCGAAGTGGAAGATTTGATGTGGAAAAAGAATCCCCGGAAGCAACTCCTCCATTATCAGAAGTAAAAATCACAATGGTCTCATCAGCAATACCTTGGGTTTCCAAAGCGTCCAAAACCAAACCAACGGCATAGTCCATTTGCTCAACCAGTCCCGCATATATAGGATTGTCCTGTACTTGTCTTATGGGCAAAACTGTTTCCATTTTGTAACCGGTTTCGGATATTCCGCTTTTCTCTGCTTTGTCCCGATACTTGGCCCATTTGGTTTGAGTCGTTTGAATCGGGCCATGTACGGCATAAAAAGATAGAAAGGCAAAAAATGGTTCGTCCTTACTTTCATTGATAAACGAAACCGTCTCTTTGGCCAATCGCATGGAAAGATTTTCTCCTTTTTCATTATTTTCCAATTTAGGATTCTCCCATGGAGAGAAATATCCTCCAATGGGGCTTCCTTTATCCCATCCTCCTCTATTGATATCAAAACCATGATTCTCAGGATAAGACCCTTCATTTCCCAAATGCCATTTTCCAGAATAGAATGTTTTGTACCCAGCCAATTTCATAGTCTCGGCCAATGTCACATCGTTTTCAGGTAATCTATGCACATATTCAGCGGGCAGTAATTTATCATATCTGTTGGTCGTACGCCAATCAAAACCAGATTTAGCCCCTATCCAATCCGTTATACCATGTCTTGCCGTAAACTTACCGGTCATAATACTTGCACGTGAAGGGCTACAGACCCTACTTGATGCATACCCTTGTGTAAAAACCACTCCGCCATTCGCCAGTCTATCTATATTCGGTGTTTCGTAATATGTGCTTCCGGTAAAACTTAAATCCATCAGGCCTAGGTCATCGACCAAAATGAAAACTACATTCGGGTTTTTATTGACGGACGGAGAATCTCTTTTACAGCCGAAAAAAAAAGCTATGGAGAGTATAGTAATAACGTTATAGGCAATTCTGGTCATGTGGTTTAACTTTCCCTAAATATAGCAAAAAGGAAGTTTTTCTCATTTAATGTGAGATTTCGAAAATCCACTGACTTAAAGACACAAAAAAAGGTCCCCTTCACGTTGCTGTGAAGGGGACCCGAAGTAAGGCGGCGACC
>CAYGPR010000035.1:0-24892 GCA_964351985.1 uncultured Maribacter sp.
CTTCGTAACGGGGCATCATCCATAATATCATCATGTACCAAAGAAAAATTATGGAAAACCTCGATGGCCAAAGCGGCATCCATAGCCATCCTATAATCCGTTCCAAATATTTCGGTGGCCATAAGGGTGAGCACGGGGCGTAAACGCTTTCCACCCAAACCTAAAATATAGGTAATAGGCTCATAAAGATTTTTAGGTTCTTTGGTCGCGGTTTTGGATTCCAGATAAGAAATGAACTCCCTGCGATATTCTTCAATGGAATGCATACGGGCAATTTTTCGTAAAAATACATCCTATTTGACAAATGGCTTTTCACAAAAGGGTAACAAACGCAAAAAAATATGTCAAATAATGCAATAGCTTTGAAAAGCTTCGTCTTTAATCATGAAGACCCTAAGAAAAACCTTTGATGGTTTCAGAAAAACAACCGAACAATAATTTAAACACTTTCTTCAAAGAAGAATATAGCTCGCTCAAAGGTTATGTGCGTTCAAAAATCGCCCATACTACCGAGAGTGATGCCGAAGATATCATTCAAGACGTGGCCTTACGGATATTGTCAAGACCTACGGATGCATTGCCAATAAAAAATATAGGAGGTTTCGTTTACAATGCTATTAAAAACAGAATCATTGACCTTATGCGCACAAAAAAGGAGCGGATATACGATGAAAAAACCTTAGAGCACTTATGGACGGAATTTACCCAAATGTTTTACGATGGTACGGCGGAGCAGTATCCGGATCAATTGAAGAACAATCTAAAAACAGCGATTATGGAACTAAAACCGGCCTATCGCTACATAATACTAGCGGTAGATTTTGAAGGATATACCTATAGGGAAATAGCCGATGAAACGGGAATACCGGCAGGCACCCTGATGTCACGAAGACACCGCGCCATGTCAATATTACTGAAAAACTTAGGAAACCCCTCGCCAAAGGGACAAGACAAAAAAGAAAACTAAAAAACGAAATTATGGACTATAAAGAAAATATTGAAAGACAGATGGAACAAAAAGTAAAGTACTACGTGACCAAAGTGGTCAAAGTGATATTCTTTATCATACTCGGGATGGGTATTGCCCTTTTAGTAGGGTACATCGTTATGCGATTATGGAACTGGTTAATGCCTGAACTTTTTGGCCTACAAGAAGTAGGGTACTGGCAAGCCGTAGGCCTACTAATTTTGGCAAAGATTTTTTTTGGTTTTGGTGGTGGCGACGGCCCTGGCGGTAGCTCAAAATCCAAAAAAACCAATTCGTCAAAAAAATGTGGCTCAATGAGGAGGGATTTCTCCGATTGGAAACACTACGACCAATTCTGGAAAGAAGAAGGCGAGCAAGCCTACAAAGAATATCTCGAAAAAATTGAACCAAAAAAAGAAGACTGATGGCCCAAACGAAAAAAGCATCTCTAAACGAAAGTATGTACTCCCTCCCACCAATTAGAAATTCACAAAACCTGCCAGCCAGCAGGCTGGTTTTGTGAATTTAAACATTGTGGCCCCCAAGAAATCTGAAAAATCCGGATTGTGAAGGTAAAAAGAAGAGCAGGCATTTATTTGTTACCAAGAAATGTTCGCAACATTTTGAAAAACAATGACATTGGTCATAAGCAATGTTAAATAAATGTAAAACTTAGGAAACTTTTTAGGTTTTTAAAGTTTCCGATTTATCTTTGTCGCCCTATTATGAAAGAAAAAATACTCGAAAAAGCAACTGATATGTTCTTGAACCTAGGGTTCAAGAGCGTTACTATGGATGATCTTGCCAATGAGATGGGTATTTCAAAAAAAACGATTTATTCCCATTTTGAGAACAAGACCCATCTTGTGGACGAAAGCACATCACATCTCTTTTGTAACATTTCTGAGGGTATCGACTACATATGTTCATTGAACAAAAACCCAATCGAAGAACTTTATGAAATAAAAAAGTTCGTAATGGTTCATTTGAAAGATGAAAAATCGTCTCCTCAATATCAATTGCAGAAATACTATCCTAAAATATATGGTTCGATGCGTAATCGGCAATACGAAATAATGCAAGACTGTGTAGTCGATAATATCAAAAGGGGTATCGACTTGGGTATTTATCGTGAAAACCTGGATATCGATTTTGTAAGTAGAATTTATTTTACGGGAGTAACGAGTATAAAAGACCATACCCTTTTTCCAGTTAGCAAATTTCCTACAACGGAACTAATGGACAAGTATTTGGAATATCATCTTAGAGGCATCGTCACCCCAAAAGGAAGAAAAATATTGAATTCGATCATCAACTCAAACCAAGAATAATGAGAAATCATTTCATAGCATTCATTTTTATTTTTATGACAGCCATTGGCTTTTCTCAAGAAGAGGTCGTCGGCCAAACTTCAAACTTCACTTTAGAGCAAGCCGTAGCCTTTGCCCTTGAAAATAACTATAAGGCCATCAACGCCAATCTCGATATCGTAGATGCCCAAAAGCAGAAATGGGAAACCATTGCCACAGGGCTACCACAAATTAGTGGCAATGTAAGCTACCAAAACCAATTGAAGCAGCCTGTTAGTGTGATTCCCGCTGAAATCTTCGGGGGCGAACCCGGTACTTTTGTAGAAGTGGTCTTCGGACAGCCCCAAACTGTCAACGCCGCCGCTACATTGAGCCAACAGATTTTCGATGGCTCTTACATTGTTGGGGTACAGGCCACAAAGGCCTTTTTACAATATAGTGCCAACAATAAGGAAAAGACCGACCTTGATGTCCGAAGGGCCGTGACCGAATCATACGGTAATGTTTTGCTGGCTCAAGAAAGTGTTGCTATACTTGAAAAAAACAAGGCCAATCTAGAAAAAAATCTTTTTGAGACCCAAAAAATTTATGAAAATGGATTGGGCGATGAAGAAAGCGTCGAGCAATTACAGATTACACTGTCTTCAATAGAAAATCAATTAAAAAATGCGATACGACTCGAAAAGATTACGCTGCAGATGCTAAACTTGAACATGGGCATCGCCGTTGACGCTGCCACCAAGCTTTCAGAAGACTTGAATGATCTAGCCCAAAAACAAATCGACCTTCAATTATTGGAAGCGGAATTTAATATTGAAAATAATGTGGATTATAAATTAGTGGAGAATTTGAACCAACAACGCTACTACGAACACAAATTGGCAAAAAGTAGAGCGTTGCCAACTTTAAATGCCTTTATCAACTACGGCTCTTCTGCTTTTGCGGACACCTTTAATTTTCTGAACAGTGACCAGCAATGGTTCGATTCCTCCATTTTGGGGTTTGACCTCAGTATACCCTTATTCAGTTCCGGAAAAAGAAGTGCCGGCACCGCACGTGCCAAAATCGCTTTGGAAAAAGCCAAAACACAAAAGCTGGAGGCCGAAGAGCAAATTCGATTGCAGTTAGAAAATGCCAAAAGCGATTATATTCTGGCCATAGAGCAATATCAAACCTCTCAGGAGAATCTTGGTCTGGCAGAGCGTATAGAAAATAAGAACCAAATCAAATATTCAGAAGGTATCGCCAGTAGTTTTGAACTACGTCAAGCACAAATACAATTATATGATGCCCAACAGGGATACCTTCAATCGATGGTGGAGGTCATCAACAAAAAAACGAATCTAGAAACAATATTGAACAACTAATAATTTTTCAAACAACACATCAACATATAAACTTTTTACAATGAAAAACATAATTTACCTATTAACCGTTGTGATTCTACTAGCCTCCTGTGGGGGAAATCAGCCACAGTCAGTTGATGACCTTATCGCCCAAGGTGACCTAGAATCATTGAGGGCCAAAAAAACCGAGATTTCAGAACAACAAAGACAGCTTGATGCCAATATCAAGTTGCTTGATTCGGTTATCGCGACCAAATCAGGTGAAGAGAAACTACCATTGGTCACTACAATAAAGGCCAAGGAACAAAAATTCGATCATTTCCTTGAATTACAGGGTGATGTAAAAACCAAACAGAATGTTTTGATCTATCCGGAAATGGCGGGAACATTGCAAAAGGTCTACGTAAAAGAAGGGCAGCGCGTAAGCAAAGGGCAATTGCTTGCCTCGATTGATGATGGCGGTATGGGCAGCCAATTGGCACAATTGAAAACCCAGGCAGCTCTAGCAGAAACCACCTTTGAGCGCCAAAAACGTCTCTGGGAGCAGAAAATCGGTTCTGAAATTCAATACTTACAAGCGAAATCCAATTATGAAGCTACAGAGAGTGCCGTAAAACAAGCTCAAAGTCAATTAGGTAAATCAACTATTAGGGCACCGTTCTCTGGCATCATCGATAACGTAATCAAAGATCAGGGCACAGTGGTTGCTCCAGGTCCAGGTTCTGAAGTATTCCGAATTGTAAATCTTTCCGATATGTACATTACGGTGGATGTTCCGGAAAATTATTTGGGCGGTATCGAAAAAGGAAAGGAAGCTAAAGTATTCTTCCCGGTTTTAGGGGATACAATAATTTCAAAAATCAGGCAAACAGGCAATTTCATCAATCCGGGCAATCGTGCATTTAGTGTTGAAATAGCCGTGCCCAACAAAAAAGGAAATATCAAGCCCAACCTTTCTGCCCGAGTTAGCTTAAATGACTATAGCAGCGAAAATGCCATATTGGTCCCACAGGGGATTATATCGGAAAATGCCGAAGGAGACCAGTACGTTTACGTTGCGGAAGAACCAAACGGTGACAAAGCAGTGGCCAAAAGACGAATTATCAAAACCGGCAAGACTCAAGGTAGTATGGTTGAAGCACTTTCTGGAATTAACGATGGGGACCTTTTGATCAAAGAAGGCGCCAGAAGGGTTAAAGAAGGGCAAAATGTTCAAATTCTAAACACTGAAAACAATGAGTAAGCAGAAAAAGAATGCTGATAAGGAATTTAAAATAGCATCTTGGGCTATCGACAACCCGTCTGTGATCTTTGTGATGATTGCTATTCTGTTATGGGTAGGCTTTAATGCGTATCAATCGATGCCTCGGGAAGATTACCCAGAAATCGTCGAGACAAAGATTTATGTTAGCACCCCCTACCCGGGAAATACGGCCGAAGATATTGAGCGTTTGATTACAGACCCTCTCGAAGACCGTTTGAAAAATGTAAGTAATGTAGTAGAAACTACCTCTACCTCACAAGAAGATTATTCCATTATTACAGTAGAATTCGATGAAGATATTACGGTAGAGCAGGCCAAGCAAAAAGTAAAGGATGAAGTTGACAGTGAAAAGGCCGGTGAAGATTGGCCAACATTCAATAACGCCAAGGTAGAGCCAAATATCTTCGATTTGAACCTTGCGGAGTCTTTCCCTATTATGAACGTGAATTTCACTGGAGATTATCCAGTTGAAAAACTAAAGGAATATGCCGAGTATTTAGAGGATGAAATCGAGAACCTTCCGCAAATCAAAGAAGTGGATATTCGAGGTGCACAGAAAAGGGAAGTCGAAGTTGCTGTCGATGTCTATAAAATGATGGCGGCCAAAGTAAGTTTTCAAGATGTAATCGGTGCCATTGGCAACGGCAACATGACCATGTCTGCCGGCAATATCAAAACCAGTGAACAGCGCAGAACAATTCGAGTACTGGGCGAGATTCAAAATCCTCAAGAACTCAATGAATTTGTAGTTAAATCGGAGAACGGAGCAGTATACCTAAAAGATATTGCAACCGTTACTTTTGATGAAGAAGAAAAAACAACATTTGCACGAGAATTTGGCGAAAGTGTTGTCATGCTCGATATTAAAAAACGGTCCGGTACAAATACCATTGAAGCTACGCAACAGATCAGAGAATTGGTAAAACAAGCTCAGGCCAACTATTATCCTGCCGATTTGAACATTTCAATAGCGAATGATTCTTCAGATCGTACGCTCAATCAAGTTGATGACTTAGTGAACAGTATTATTTTCGGTATTATTCTCGTGGTAACCGTTCTGATGTTTTTCCTAGGCTTTCGTAATGCCCTCTTCGTGGGGTTCGCCATTCCGATGTCGATGTTCATCTCCTTCTTTGTTTTGAACTCCCTTGGCATTGTAATTGACAGCCTCAGTTTTACGCTCAATACCATGGTATTGTTCGGAATGATCATGGGGCTGGGTATGTTGGTCGATAATGGTATTGTGGTCGTTGAAAATGTATATCGCTTAATGAGCGAAGGCATGTCACGTACCGAGGCTGCCAAAAAGGGTATTGGTGAAATCGCATACCCCATAATTATCTCAACGGTTACCACAGTTGCCGCTTTCGTTCCATTGGGTCTCTGGCCAGGACTTTTCGGCCAGTTCATGATTTATTTTCCGGTTACACTTTCAGTTGTTTTGGGTTCGTCTCTATTCGTTGCACTTTTTATGAACTCAATGCTTGTCTCACAGTATATGGAAATTGGCGATAAGGAGATTAGCCGTAAAGGTCTCATAAGAACAACCGCTATTCTAGGGGGTCTTGGCTTGTTAATACTGCTTGTCGGAGGACCTGTTCGAGGTATGGGCACGGTGATGATTTTTACAGCACTAATGTTCTGGGCTTATAAGTATGGTATTAAAGGATGGGCCAATAGTTTTCAAAACAAGGTAATGCCACGTTTTGAAAATTGGTACGAACGTCGTATCAAGCATTCTCTCCGAGGAGGTAATGTGTATTGGTATTTTGGAATAACGGTGTTACTATTGTTAGTAACATTTGTGTTGTTCGGGATGTCTATAGGTACCGGAAGAACCAAAATCGAATTCTTTCCTGAGAACAGTCCAAATGAGGTGTATGTGTATATCGAATATCCCGAAGGTACATCCATTGAAAAAACAAATTCTATTACAAAGGCAATTGAAGACAGGGTATATAATGTCGTAAAACGTGATAAATATAAAAGGGATGCAGATTACAACTACCTAGTTGAGTCAGCCGTATCGCAAGTAGGCGAAGGTGCTGGAAATCCTCAAACCGACGGTGGTTCTTCTTCAGAAATGCCGCATCGCGGTAAGGTGACCGTGTCAATGCGTGAATTTAAATACCGAAACGGATTGGATACCGAAGAACTTCGTGGGGCAATTCAAGCAGATCTCACGGGCATATATCCAGGTGTTTCCATATCCGTAGAAAAGCTTGCTGAAGGACCTCCGGCGGGCTATCCTGTGAACATTGAGCTCCAAGGCAAAGATTATGATGAACTTATCAGTACTGCCGAGGACATTCGCAACTATCTCAACAGTAAGAATATTGCTTTTATCGAAGAACTGAAGATCAATGTGAATAAGAGCAAACCTTCGATGCAGGTGGTTGTAGATCGTCAAAAAGCAGGGGAATTAGGGGTTGCCGTTGGTCAAGTCGGCAGTCAACTAAGACGTTCGTTATTTGGGGAAAAAGCAGGAGTTTTTAAAAAAGATGGTGAGGATTACGATATCAACGTGCGCTTCAATAGTGATTTACGGTTTGATAAAAATGCACTCTTCAACCAGAATATCATTTTCAGGGATCAAGCCTCAGGACAAATTAAGGAGGTTCCTGTGTCAGCGGTTGCTTCTCAGCGGAACTCCTCAGGTTTTAGCTCAATAAAACATAGAAATGGGAATCGTGTCGTTACAGTTTATTCCGGGTTGACCGCTGGTGGTAATCCAGCGCAGGTCGTTGATGAAGTCAGAAAAGAAATGGAAAACTTTAAAGGTATTCCAGAGACCGTAAAAGTCGATTATACCGGAGAAATAGAGGAACAAAACAAGCAAATGAATTTTTTGGTAGGTGCCTTTTTCGGTGGTTTAGCCTTGATTATGTTGATATTGATTTTCCAATTCGGAGGAATTTCGAAACCCCTGATTATCATGATCGCCATATTCCTAAGTTTTATCGGTGTGTTTGGTGGATTAATGATTACCGGATGGTCTTTCGTAATCATGATGACAATGATGGGTATCATTTCCTTGGCGGGAATCGTAGTGAACAATGGCGTTGTACTTCTTGATTATACTCAAATTCTCATCGATCGTAAAAAAGTAGAACTTGACATGGATGACAAAGATTTATTGACCATGCCAGAAGTAACAAAAATTATTACGCAGAGTGGAAAAGCTAGATTACGACCCGTAATTCTTACCGCTATTACCACGGTATTAGGTTTGATTCCATTGGCAATTGGGCTGAACATCGACTTCTTTTCATTATTCTCTGAGTTTGATCCAAAAATATACTTTGGAGGTGACAATGTAGTCTTCTGGGGGCCACTTGCATGGACCGTAATTTTCGGATTGATAGTGGCGACCTTCTTGACCTTGATAATCGTTCCTGTATTGTTCAATATTACCTATCGCATGAAGATTTGGTTCAGAAGGGGCAGAAAAAAAGAATCCAAAGAAAAAGAGCAAGAGGTTTTGGAAACCGCCGCATAGTTATTACATATAATGAAATGAAAACCCTGACCTAATGGTCAGGGTTTTTTTATTGAAATATCGTGTAAAATGTACGGTACTTGCCAATACTTCTTAAATTTGCGGTTCTAAACAACTATCATGTACAGAAGCCATACTTGCGGCGAATTGCGCGAATCACATATCGATAAAAAAGTAACCTTGTCCGGTTGGGTTCACAAAACGAGGGACAAAGGTTTTGTCGCGTGGGTGGATGTTCGGGATCGCTACGGTATTACCCAACTGGTTTTTGATGAGGACAGAACTTCTTCCGAATTGTTGGAACAGGCCCGAAACCTAGGTCGTGAATTCGTGATTCAAGTGAAAGGAACCGTTATCGAAAGGGCTTCTAAAAACTCCAACATACCGACGGGAAATATAGAGGTCTTGGTCGAAAAGCTTATGGTGCTGAACGCATCGAAAACCCCTCCGTTTACTATTGAAAATGAAACTGATGGTGGCGAAGACCTTCGCATGAAATATCGGTATCTCGATATCCGTAGAAACCCGGTAAAAAACAACCTCATCTTTCGTAGTAAAGTGACCATGGCCGTTCGAAAATATCTTTCAGAGGAAGGGTTCATCGAAGTAGAGACTCCGTATTTGATTAAATCGACTCCCGAAGGAGCCCGCGATTTTGTGGTGCCAAGTCGTATGAACGAAGGACAGTTTTATGCGCTGCCCCAATCCCCCCAAACTTTTAAACAGTTGTTGATGGTGGGCGGATTGGATAAATATTTTCAAATCGTCAAATGTTTTCGTGATGAAGATTTAAGAGCGGATAGACAACCCGAATTTACCCAGATCGATTGTGAAATGGCCTTTGTCGAACAGGAGGATATCTTGAATGCTTTCGAAGGATTGACCAAACATCTTTTAAAGGAAATCAACGGCGTGGAAATCAAAAAATTTCCGCGCATGACTTTCGACGAAGCCATGAAAAAATATGGTAACGATAAGCCCGACATCCGTTTCGGAATGGAGTTTGGCGAGTTGAACGAGGTCGCCCAGCATAAGGATTTCAACGTTTTCAATTCCGCCGAATTGGTAGTCGGTATTGCCGTACCCGGTGGAAATAGTTATACAAGAAAGGAAATCGACCAATTGACCGATTGGGTAAAACGTCCACAAGTTGGCGCTCTCGGCATGGTATATTGTCGATGCAACGATGATGGAAGTTTTAAATCTTCAGTCGACAAATTCTACGAACAAGAAGATTTGGCAAAATGGGCGGAAGTTACAGGGGCCAAAACAGGTGATCTGATTTGTGTGCTTTCTGGCGATACAAACAAGGTAAGGGCACAACTAAGTGCTTTACGTATGGAACTGGCCACACGTCTCGGACTTAGAAAAGCAAATGAGTTTGCCCCGCTTTGGGTAGTCGATTTCCCTTTATTGGAATTGGATGAGGAAACCGGAAACTATCATGCCATGCACCACCCGTTTACTTCTCCAAAACCTGGTCAAATGGAATTATTGGAAACCAATCCGGGAGCCGTTCGTGCCAACGCATATGATTTGGTTCTGAACGGCAATGAAATCGGTGGAGGTTCTATTCGTATACATGACAAGGAAGTGCAAAGCACCATGTTCAAACATTTGGGCTTTACGCCAGAAGAAGCAAAGGCACAATTCGGATTTTTGATGAATGCATTTCAATACGGTGCGCCCCCGCATGGAGGTATCGCCTTCGGATTAGATAGGCTAGTAGCTATTCTTGGCGGACAAGAAACCATTCGTGATTTTATCGCCTTCCCAAAAAACAACAGTGGCCGTGATGTGATGATCGATGCGCCCGCACCGATCGATGACGAACAGTTGAAGGAATTACATTTGAAGTTAGATCTTTGACTTGGCATTCCAACCACTTTTGTCTTTCGACGAAGAACCATTATCCCTAAATTTAGCACGTGAACTGGAGAAAAATTGGTAAAATAATTCTTTACGTGCTACTCGGCCTTGTTTTGCTGACGGGTTCGGCAATTGGATATTTTTATTATCAACATGAGTGGAAATATTCGGTAAACGATAAAAAATATCCGCATCAAATCGGCTATTTATACCCAGATAACAAAGACTTTTCCGAAAATTTCGAACGCTGTAGCGAGAAAAAACCAATAGGCTTTTTTGACAGCGCAACCAGATATGGCGTCTATAAAGGTGGTAAAAGAACGTTTCAAAAATTCATCCTAAATAATTTTAAAAACGAGGATTATTCCGATACAGGATTCTTAAACCTTCGCTTCATTATCAATTGTAAAGGGGAAATTGGTGATATGGAAATCAACGAACTCGATACTAACCTCGAGCGCGCTACATTGGATAAGAATCTAGTAGATCACATTATAGACATTAGCGTACAAAAAAAGCACTGGCATATAATGGATCTCGATGAGCCTAGGGACACCTATATGTATTTAATCTATAAAATCGAAAATGGAGCGATTACTGAAATATTGCCTTAGTGCATTGTTGTTATGTGCTTTCATTACTTCTTGCAAAAAATCTTCGGAAACAGGACGGTTAGAAAAGAACGAACAACTATCCAAAGAACTTTTTGAGGAAGAGTTTGGCACTCACGATCACTTTAAGCCAATTCAGGGCAGTCCAGCTTCCATGACGATCCTGGATTCCATTCTAATACTCGACCCAATGAATGCGGCGGCTTGGCGAGAAATCTCTATTCCATATCTCAAACGTGGAATGCCCCTTCAATGGAAACCTTTAATAGACAAAGCCGTTCAGCACGATGCAAAAACGTAACAACCCATGCGTGGCTATCTTTATCTCATATTCTACCGCAACTACAAAAAAGCCATCGCCGATTTCGATGCATCCGACACCTTGACCGATTATATAGATCATCCACAAGGCCATAGCGTCGATTTTTGGCGCGGCATCGCTTATTTGGGATTAAAAGATTATGAAAATTCCATTGCCTATTGGGATAAACACATTCAAAGAGAAACAGAAGAAAGCGGCGAAGATTGGGTCGAACTCGAAGCTTTTCTATATCGGGGCATCGCCTACTACGAATCCGGAAATTTTGATAAAGCCCTGGAAGATTTTGATAAGGCCATTCAGTATTTTAAACAAACCGCAGATGCCAAATATTATAAAGCGCTCATTTTAAATCAACAAGGTTATCAAGATGAAGCATTGAGATTGCTTGATGATGCGATTGTTGACTTCAAAGCGGGTTTTTATAACCATAGAGATTATGTAGAGACCTTGCGACAGATTTACCTTAATGACTTGGAAGAACTGAAAAGTTCGCTTATTCTATGAATAGATATTTTGTAGGTCAATGCCAACAAAAACAAAGCGTACACCAAGCTTTATATAAACAATATTAGAAAACAGCTTCCGTTAATTATAATATGAAAAAACTCTTTATACCCCTAATAGCCACAATTTTTCTTTTAGCCTGTGGTGAGGATGAACCTGTCATAATTGAGAAAGAGCCTACCATAAGTCTTGAAGGTTTCTCCTATGATATTGGTGAAATTACACCCGCATCCGTCGAAATCCAATTGACATCAAATTCAGTTCGTGTAAGTGGAGGTCAACTAGTAAGGGAAATCTGGTTTAAAAAACCAATAGAAACGGAATGGTCCAAAGTAGATATTACTAATGCGTCGGCACAGCAAACATATCTCTTAGAGGGACTTGAAAAAGCAACGAAATATCTTCTCAAGCCTGTTTTTAGTATAGGAGATTTAATAAAAGAAGGACCTGAACGAACATTTACTACTCTGCCCTTTAAGTATTTCTCTAAAAGGTACGGTCTCCATAAGGCTCTTATATTTTCGCCCGATAACTCCGAGGATATTGACTTTAGAGAGCTGAATCCTAAGCCTTATTTTTTTATTACACACAAAGGGGATAGTCTTGAAATGGAACATACGGCAATATCAAAAGATTCAATGTTATTAAGTTTAGATTCAAATAGCTCAATATTCTTTGACGAAAATGAGGAATCTATACAAAAAATTGGTTCTCCGCTATATTTTAAGTTAAAGGACTATTACAATACAAATACTCTAGGGTTAGATTTAGAAATCTACAACAACCAACCAAAAATCGATTCATTGATCATACAACAGGTTCGTGATTGTGATGGTTTTGAAAGAACCCAGATAGTCTTCAGAGGTTTATTTTGGGACCCATTGAATCCTCCAAACAGTGCAAATAGTCCTGATGATTATCAGGTTAAAATTAGTAGTGTTCAAAACCCATCTGTCTCAACCCCTGTCATGACCATCAGCGAGTTAGACCTAAGTAGTAGTTCTTTTAATCAAGGCTGTAAAGATGGATTCAGAACAGTTATTGATATCCCTGCACAAAATTATTTTCATAGAGGCAGCGTATTGTGGGTTGCATTTCCGAAAGATTTACTTCCTGAAGGTGAATACCAGTTGCGGTTTAGTGTCATCAAAAATGATGAAACCTATTCAGCTGAACCTTTCGAGTTTAATTTGACCTACGAATAGTGAGAACAAAATGTTCTAGTAGAATAATATCCCGCTATTCGCGGGATTTTTTAATACATTTAGGTTAGCAAACTTCATAAATGCCCACCCGACAACAAATACTTTTTACCAAGTTCGTAAAATGGCGATATAAAAACATCTCCAACAAAACCTTTACACAACTTATGGCGGTCGTTGTGGGGCTACTTGCCGGTCTCGCCTCGGTCACTTTAAAGAACCTTACCTATTTTATTGAATCGTCTTTGGAGGGTGGTATTGTCTTCTCACGTAACCAACTCTATTTTATACTTCCCATTATCGGACTTACACTAGTGTACTTGTACGTTAAATATGTACACAAGGAAAAGTTGGAGCATGCCGTATCTTCCATTCTCTTTGCGCTGTCGAAGAAAAAAGGAATCATTCCACTAAAAAAAATATATACTCCGTTGATTACGGCCCCCCTAACTGTTGGGTTCGGTGGTTCTGTTGGATTGTTAGGCCCGGCAGTGGCATCCGGTTCGGCCATCAGTTCGAATTTGGGGAGGTTATTGCATATTAACGCCAAGACCCGTTCATTATTAATCGCTTGCGCTTCAGCAGGTGCTGTGGCATCTATTTTTCAGTCACCTATCGCCGCCATTATTTTTGCCGTTGAGGTATTTAGTATGGATTTCACGATGCTTTCCATGCTTCCGCTTTTGCTAGCTTCAATTTCTGGGGTACTTACCTCCTACTTCTTTTTAGGAAACGAAGTACTTTTTAATTTTTCCTTGGCCGATAATTTTGAAATCAAGGATACACTTTTTTATGTGCTTTTGGGTGTAGGTACCGCTTTTGCCTCAATATATTTTACTAAGATGTACTTTGGAATTTTAAAACTGTTCGAGCCTTTGAAAAGTCCAAAATATCGATTGTTGGTTGGCGGACTTGCCATCGGTATTATGCTTTATTTTATTCCACCTTTGTACGGAGAAGGGTTCGGTTTCATCAATAATTTGTTGATAGGAAACCATTCAGCAGCACTAGGCACGACCCCTTTCGATGCCTATATCGATAATATCTGGGTCGTCATCGCCCTATTGTTCGGATTGACCATTTTCAAGGCAGTGGCGATGACTACAACCTTCGCCGCTGGTGGGGCAGGTGGAATTTTTATTCCCACAATGGTCATGGGCAGTGCCTTGGGAAATGTCGTCGCCAAGGTGATCAACAATTCCGGATTGGGCTTTGCCGTCTCAGAAAGCAATTTCACACTTATCGGTATGGCGGGATTGATTGCAGGTGTGCTTCATGCCCCTTTAACGGCCATATTTTTAATCGCCGAGATTACCGGAGGCTATGAACTTTTCGTTCCTTTGATGATAACGGCCGCCATATCGTATCTGATTACAAAAAATGCCATAGACCATACCATTTATACTCGTGAACTTGCCGAAAAGGGAGCCTTATTGACCCATGACAAAGATGAAAACGTACTGACCGTAATGCAGTTGGATGACGTTATAGAACAAGACTTTAAAATCGTGCGTCCCACGATGTTTCTTGGGGAAATGTTGCACGAATCGGTGTCAAAATCTACACGGAATCTCTATCCCGTGGTAAATCAAGATGATATTTTGGTTGGTGTTGTTTTATTGGATGACATCCGTGAATTCATGTTCGATACAGCGCTCTATCGCACGACTACAGTCTCGACCTTTATGCACCAGCCGCCCGAGGTCATTTTATATGAGGAGGACAGCATGCAAAAGGTCATGCAAAAATTTCAGAGCAGCGGTGCCTGGAACCTTCCTGTAATAAAAAATGGGAAGTATCTTGGTTTCGTTTCTAAATCAAAACTGTTGACCGCCTATCGGAGAGAGCTGATTAATTTTACAAAATAGTTCGGTTTCGCATTTCGAGAAAATCAGTGTACATGATTAAAAAAATCAATATAAACTCATAAACAAATTAACCCATTACTTTTTTAACTCAAATAATTACAGCTTACTGCAGCTGCCCACTAAATACTGCTTACGGCCAAATGTTTTACTATTTTTGAACCTATGAAATACCTAATCCTCTTCATAATCATCGGATCGTTCGCCTCCATCGGATATGGATTCTCGCTACCTGAAGAAAAAGTAGTACTTGCCGATAAATATATTGGTGCAGGAACAGTAGGTCTTTTCTTGATAGCCATGCCACTTTTTCTCTTCAAATACAGTAAAGGAAAGAAAATGAAAGACTATATGTTGACCGAGGAAAATATTAGAAAAATGCAAGGAAAGGATATCGAAAAGCCTGATAACCAATAACATTGATTCAATTTACCACTTCTTTTTTTTCTATTTTGAACAAAAAAACATAAATTAGTATGACCTAATTAGTATTAATCAATTTTTTTGTAATGACTGGAACTGTAAAATTTTTCAATGAATCCAAAGGGTATGGGTTCATTACCAATGACGACACCGGTAAGGACATTTTCGTACATGCCACTGCGCTCAACGGAACCGAACTGAAAGAAGGCGACAAAGTAGAATATGCTGAAGAAGAAGGCCGAAAAGGAATAGTTGCTGCCCAAGTGCAGGTAATCGGATAGGCACCTCCCTAACCCCACCCCGCTGGGTGTGGAATGACTTATTAGAAATGAAAACCCCCGACAGAAGTCTGGGGTTTTTGTTTTATGATGTTTGGTCAGGGGTCCGTTGAACCTAGTTTAAATTCCGTTTTTGGATAAAGAACTTTTTTAACAATTGAGAAGCCTCTTCTTCCAAAACCCCACCCACTATTTTGGTCTTGGGGTGTAGTTTTGTTCCCATGGCACCACAACCTCTTTGAGGATCTTCGGTGGCATATACTATTTTGGAAATTTGGCTCCAATATAAAGCTCCCGCACACATCTGACAAGGTTCTAAGGTCACGTACAATGTGCAATTTTTAAGGTATTTCCCCCCTAGAAAATTGGCCGCAGCCGTAATGGCCTGCATCTCGGCGTGGGCAGTGACATCGTTTAATTGCTCCGTTAGGTTGTGGGATCTGGCAATGATACGGTCTTGAACGACGACTATGGCACCAATAGGTACCTCGCCTTTTTCAAAAGCGGCCTCGGCCTCTTGTAGGGCTTTTTTCATAAAATAGGTATCGTCGAATGGGAGAATCATAGAGGCAAAAATACAATTTTAGGAATCTATTCTGAATCGACTTAGTTTGATTTTAATGTACTTTTGTCCCTGAAAATGAAAATTCTTAATAAAATTAACTCCCCAAAAGAATTACGGTGTCTTGACCACGACGTTCTACCTCAACTTGCCCAAGAACTACGTGACTTTATCATCGATATCGTAGCGACCAAAGAGGGACATTTAGGTGCCAGTCTCGGTGTGGTCGAAATGACGATCGCACTACATTATATTTTCGATACCCCGAACGACAAACTCATTTGGGATGTAGGTCACCAAGCCTACGGACATAAAATACTGACCGGTCGAAAAGAAATCTTCGATACCAATCGACGATTGGGCGGTATTAGTGGTTTTCCTAAGCGAAGTGAAAGCGAGTACGACCCTTTTGGTACCGGCCATAGTTCTACCTCTATTTCCGCCATATTAGGAATGGCGATTGCATCAAAGTTGAACGCAGAGAACGACAAACATCACATTGCCGTTATAGGCGACGCATCCATAGCTAGCGGAATGGCTTTTGAAGGCCTCAACCATATGGGAGTGACGGATGCGAACGTCCTAATAGTGCTAAACGACAATGCCATCGGCATCGACCCCAGTGTCGGGGCACTTAAAAAATATCTCACCAATGTAAAAAAAGGAACAGCGAAGGATGAAAACATTTTTGAATGTCTCAATTTCGACTATTCGGGTCCGATAGACGGACATGACCTGATGACCCTAGTAACAGAGTTCGAAAGATTGAAAGCGGTTAAAGGCCCAAAACTACTACACGTAATTACTACCAAGGGAAAAGGACTGAAAAAAGCGGAAGAGAACCAGGTTGTCTATCACGCCCCAGGGAAATTTGACAAGGCCACTGGAGAATTGGTTAAAAAACCCGCTTTGAATGAGCCTCCAAAATATCAGGACGTTTTCGGACATACACTCGTCGAGCTGGCACTCCAGAACGAAAAAATCGTAGGTATTACCCCGGCAATGCCTTCGGGAAGCTCATTAAAATTTATGATGGATGAAATTCCCGAAAGGGCGTTCGATGTGGGTATCGCCGAGCAGCATGCGGTCACTATGGCCGCTGGAATGGCCATCGAGGGTCTCGTTCCTTTTTGCAATATCTATTCCACTTTTCTGCAACGAGCTTACGATCAGGTTATACACGATGTGGCCCTACAAGACCTACCCGTTATTTTTTGCCTCGACCGGGCGGGACTGGTCGGTCAAGACGGTGCTACCCATCACGGAATCTATGATCTGGCCTATTTGCGCTGTATTCCCAACCTAATTATTTTTGCGCCCTTAAACGAAATTGAACTCCGCAATATCATGTACACCGCACAATCGGGTCTAGAACATCCGATTGCAATACGGTATCCTAGAGGGAAGGGAACGACCATAAATTGGAGATTACCTTTTGAGAAAATAGAAATCGGCAAGGGACAAGTGGTAAGGGAGGGATCTAACATTGCAATTCTATCCGTAGGTCATATAGGGAACATGGTTTCTGAATTGCTGGAAAAACGAGAAGATGCGATTCAAATCGGCCATTATAATATGCGGTTCGTAAAACCATTGGACACCAAAATGCTCCGAGATGTTTTTTCTAAATATGAACAAATCATAACGATCGAAGATGGATGCGAAATCGGGGGTTTCGGAAGTGCCGTTCTAGAATTCGCCAATAAATTCGGGGTAAAGAAACCTATTAAGATTTTCGGAATCGCCGATACCTTTTTGGAACACGGAAGCGTTGAAGAACTACACAAAGTTGCCTCTTTAGATGAAGAATCTATTGAAAATTACCTGAATTCTTTGATTAACCTAAGCTAAAATGCCTAGAAAAGCAGTCATACTTATTCTTTTGTTGTTGTCTTTAACATATGTCTTTTCACAAGATACCATTCCCCTTGGTCGCGAAGTAGATTCAGTTGACGCCGTTACCATGCCCATTGATTTGATTCAAATCGACACTACGGTCGTCGACACTGTCGTCATACGAAGAGTGCAAAAACGAATAAAAGATGTGAAAAAGGGCGTAACCCTGAACAATTCTTTCATTTCCCTAAAAAAAACCAAACCCTTGGACAAGGAATATAAAAGGTTTCAAGTGCCTTCGTTTTGGCAAAGCATCAACCTTTTAGGGCTCAATTTCAGTGAGGTAGCTTTTGTAAACTGGAACGCCGGCGGAAACAACTCGGTCTCCGCCTTAGCGAACGTTCGTTTGGAACGCAACTATAAGTTTCGCTATATACAATGGGAAAATTATTTGGAGATGCGTTACGGTATCAATGCCCAAGACAACCAAAAACTACGCAAGACTGATGATGCGCTACGTGTTAGTTCCACTTTCGGATATCGCCGTGATACCATAAGCAACTGGTACTATTCGGCCAAGGCTAATTTCAATACTCAATTTTCGAACGGTTATAAATATCCGGATCGGACCGCTCCTATTTCGCGGTTAATGTCTCCAGGTTATTTCTTTTTGGGTGCGGGTACCTCTTATATATCAGAAGGAAGAAAATTCAATCTCTATATTTCTCCATTGACCCAAAAGACAACATTCGTATTAGATCAAGACTTGGCCGATAAGGGCTCCTTTGGTGTAGAAAAAGCCATTCTGGATGCTGATAGCAATGTCATCCGGCCCGGAAAGAACATTTTTCTTGAACTAGGATTTCTCATCACCAATAATTGGGAGACCCAGGTTGCCAAGAATATTGCATTAAAACATCGGCTCAGTCTTTACACCGATTATCTTCGGAGGTTCGGTAATGTTGATGTCGACTGGGAACTTAACATGGACTTTCGCGTAAATGAGTACATTGTGACAACATTGGGAACCCATGTAATCTACGATGATGATATTCTCTTTGACCCTATCTCCGATGCCGACGGCAACGTAGTCGATCCCGGAGAACCAAAGATACAGTTCAAGCAGTTATTAGGGGTCGGGGTCTCTTATAACTTCTAAAAAGGAAACTCCTAACTATATTTCCATTCCCATAATCTTTTTATGTAGCAAGATTGCTGCGCCATCGGAAAGACTTGCCACATAGCAGCAGGTGTTCAGTAGTACTTCGTAAAGCGACACATCGGTATTTCGATAATATTCCGGTAACGTTTTCAAAACCAGATTATCATAATTAGAGGCTCTATTATCCTTTTTGCGTACCAAGGCAGAAGAGTATACATCCAAAATATCTGAAATGATTTTATAGCCTGCAATTTCCTTATCAACTACCTCTTTTGAGTTGTAAATCTTTTCAATACTGATTGCGATAATATCATCGATTTGTGCTTGATACGCGCTTTTCTCCAGAAGGGAAACATCGAATGTACCGTTCAGTATTTTGTCTTCGTTCGCGATGAAGACCTCTATAGCATCTTTGATAAGTGTATTGATGGCAAGGGCGCGCAAGTAACTCAGACGATCTTCGGTGTATGCAAGAGCATTGTATTTTTTGGTATTTATAGTATCCTTTACCAATTTGATAAGATATTCGAGGGCAAAGTCTTCCGAAATTAGGCCGAGGTTGATTCCGTCTTCAAAATCGATGATGGTGTAACAAATATCATCGGCTGCTTCTACCAAGTATGTAAGCGGATGTCTAGCGAACGAAATATGATTTCCCTCACGTGTTCTCAACAAACCTAATTCTTGGGCAACTTCTTGAAAAACAAGTTTTTCTGCTTGAAAAAATCCGAATTTCTTATCTGCAATATGGGTGCTGGGTTTTTTGGGCAACGATTCTTTTGGATACTTCGTGAAAGCTCCCAACGTAGCGTAACTAAGACGCAAGCCGCCTTCCACCCCTTCTTTTGAAGCGGCCAATAGTTTGAATCCGTTGGCGTTTCCTTCAAAATCGATGATGTCTTGATATTCTTTGTCGGACAGCGATTTTTGATAGTGTTTTCCTTCTCCTGTTTTAAAATACTCACCGATGGCCTTTTCACCGCTGTGTCCGAACGGAGGATTTCCAATATCATGTGACAAGGCTGCCGCTGCCACAATAGCTCCGAAATCATTAAAACGATACCCATGTACCTCCCTCAAATGTGGGTGTTTTTGTAAAATCCGTTTTCCGGCAATGCGACCTAGACTTCGGCCGACGACCGATACTTCTAAACTATGGGTCAATCGGGTATGTACGAAATCGGTCTTTGAAAGTGGAATGACCTGGGTCTTATCCTGAAGACTTCTAAAGGCCGATGAGAAAATAATTCTGTCAAAGTCTACTTCGAATCCTAAGCGGGTTTCATCTTGTTCTTTGCGTAGTCGTTTGTTCGTGTCACCCTGTCTTTTTAGCGAGAGTAGCCTTTCCCATTCCATATTAATGATTTATAGCGCAAGATAAAGTTTTTGAAGGTGAAGTTTTGCAAAGTGACTCGCTTAACATTGGCTTAAGTCGGTAACGTTTAGGTAACAATATCACAATATCGATTTAATGAACACCTAACACCACCTTTACACCCCATAGGTTTCTTTGCAGCGGTATTTAAAAACATAGTAAAACGTAATGAAGAAATTTTTTCTAAGTCTGCTATTGATAGCGGCGGTGCAACTTAGCGCACAAGAAACGGGCAGTATTGCCGGTACGATTACTGATAAAGAAGTGAATAACGAACCGCTCCCTTTTGCAAACATACTTATAAAAGGTACTACCAAAGGTACCACCTCCGATTTTGATGGATTGTACGAAATAGCCGATCTAGAACCCGGTACCTATATCGTTGCCTATAGTTTTGTAGGTTATGAAACAGTCGAAATTCCCGATATCGCTGTCGAAGCCGGAAAAGTAACGACTATTGATCTGGGCATGGCCGCCAATGAAGGGATGTCTCTTGATGAAGTTGTAGTTACCACAACGGCCCGTAAAGATTCTGAAGTGGCGCTTTTGTTGGATCAGAAAAAAGCAATCGAAATCAAAGAGAGCATTGGAGCACAAGAGCTTGGTAAAATAGGAGTTTCAGATGCTGCTACGGCAACCACGAAAATCTCTGGCGTTACCGCCAGTAAAGCGTCTGGTAATATTTTCGTTAGAGGTCTGGGCGATCGCTATTTATCAACTACCCTGAACGGACTTACCGTTCCTTCGGACGATATCGACAAAAAGAATATTGATTTAGGACTTTTCCCTACTCGTGTCATTCAGAATGTCAGCATTAGTAAGACCTATTCTGCCAACGGTACGGCCGATGAGGCTTCCGGTGCCATTAATGTTACCTCAAGGGAACTTAGTGGTTCCAGTGAATTTTCTGTTGGAGTGTCGGGAGGCGTAAATTCAAATGTTGCCAAAAGTGGGGTTTGGAACAATTTCAAAATCTCCCCAAACTCAAAAAACGCCGATTTTGGATTCTATGCGCAAAGTTTAGGTACCCAAGAGCTGATTACCGAACAGGGCTGGAACACGTTACAACAAGAAACTCCAATGGACTATTCGTATTCCATTGCCGCGGGCAAGAAAATCAAGGAAAAACTTTCCGCCTTTTTAACGGCATCGCACTCGCGTTCGTTCGAACATAGAGAGGGCGTATTTAGACAGTTTCGCTCCAATTTTATCGATGACACGATTACCGATGCGACCACTTTTAACATGAGGATCGTAAACACGGCGTTATTGGATCTGACCTACTTGGCGAACGAAAAGCACAAAATAAAGTCGAGTACTTTTTTCGTGAACAAATTAAGCGAAGAGGTCTTTGAAGGCGGGCGTAATGGCGAGACAACTATTTTCGAGGAAACAGCACCCTCCGAAGGTCTTTTTCAATTTGTCAGGGACCAAAACACCAAGCAAACGCGCTTGCTCGTCACACAGCTCTTGGGAACCCATCGTTTGAGCGAACGGAATACATTGGATTGGGCCGGAGGGTACAACTTGCTCAACGCCGATGAACCTAACCGCATTCGAAACGAGGTCAACTGGGACCCCAACAACGTGGAACCGGATTTCGATGTGCAACTGGCAAGAAACGGCGGATTTCAACAACGGAAATCAAGTCAGGAAATTAAAGATGTAGAATTCAACGGATTCGTAAAAGATGTTCATCAGTTTATTGACGAAGAAGACAAGAATCTAAAATTGGAAGTCGGTATATCATATCGAACCAAAGAGCGTGATTTTAGCTCACAATTCGTGGGTGTTGAAGAGACTTCCACAAATGCCGTAAACCCACCATCCATTGACAATCTCGGAAGTATTTTCAGGCAATCGTATTTTGATGCCGGTCTTTTAGAAATAAATCTTTTAGGGCAAAATGAAAATGGCGAGCGCAAAGATATTTATCTGGGAAATCTCAATTCGTCAGCAGCCTATTTCGACATTAATTACGGCATCCGAAAATGGAATTTCGATCTGGGACTGCGCTATCAAATCGATGACATCAATGTGGATTATGATATCGGGAACCTGAATCCAAGAACCGGCCTGAGCGAACAGAATTATGACAATTTCTATCCTAGCTTGAATATCAAATATTCGGTCAATGAACTGCACGCACTGCGTTTTGCATTCAGCAGAACCATCACGTTGCCCGAATTTAAAGAGATCGCCCCGTTCAACTACGTATCGCCCACCGGGCAGATCACACGTGGTAATCCCGACTTGATCGCTTCGACCGATTTGAATTTCGATTTGAAATGGGAATATTTTCCAACAGCCGGCCAATTGGTTTCCGTAGCGGCCTTTTACAAAGATATAGCAGATCCCATCAACAGGGTACGTGAAAGGGGATCGGCAGGAATTTTTTCATACTTCAACTCTGGAGAGAAAGCCGAGATTTTCGGCTTGGAGGCGGAAACTAAAATCGATTTGATCAAAGTGTCTGAGAACGAAGACGACGGTTCGATGAGAGGTCCGGAACTCAACCTCGTATTCAACGCGACTCGAATGTGGCATACACAAGACCTTAAGGAAATCAGGGACGAGAGCGGAAATCTTTTAAGAAGTTTTCAATATAAAGGGATAACCGAAACCGGTCTCGAAGGTGCTTCTGACTGGATTTTCAATACCAGCCTGAATTTCAATACCACCGGAGAAAATCCCTGGGCCGCTTCCTTAACGGCAAACTATGCTTCCGACAAAATCTTTTCCTTGGGCGTACCTACGGACCAGGCAAATCGAGACACCCTTTATGACGATGCCATCGTAGAGAACGGGTTCGTCATATTGAACACGGTCATAAGCAAGGCATTCGGCAAACACTGGAAACTTAGTTTTAACGGCGAAAACTTGTTGAATCCGGTCATAAAACAAACACAATTGGTACGAAATACGATTACCGATATCGAGACCGAAGAAACCGTGTTATCCTATACTTCGGGCGTGGGTATTAGCCTTGGCCTGAATTACAGCTTTTAACACGAACGATTTTTGAAACTGAAACAATAATTCTTAAAACTCCAATTATGAAAATGAAAGCAACAAAAATTTCGATGATTTTCACATTGGCTCTGGCATTTGCGATCGCCAGTTGCAGTAGTGACGACAATGCCCCGGATCCCGGACCCGATGCAACGGCCCCGACATGCACCGATGGCATACAGAACAGCGACGAAACCGGTGTAGACTGTGGCGGTTCGTGTCAAGCATGCCCAGATGTACCCAGTGAAGGCACCGTACTCACCGGTTCCCTTTCCGAAGACAGGACGTTGGATCCCACCCAAACCTATACCTTGGAGAAAAACTTTAGCGTAGAGGCAGGTGCCACCCTGACCATACCCGCAGGCACTACGATCAATGCAACGGTAGAAACCGGTGATGAAACCTCGACCTATATCGTCGTTCAAAAAGGCGGCAAAATCGATATACAGGGTACTGCCGCCGCACCGGTAACCATGCAATCCACCGGTGGCAATTCAGGGGATTGGGGCGGTTTGGTCATCTTGGGCGATGCCACCACGACTGAAGGTATCGATGCTACGGCGGAAGTAGGCAACTTTAAATATGGTGGTTCCAATGACACGGATGATTCCGGGTCGATAAGCTACCTGATTATCAAACATGCCGGTGCACAGATCGATGCTGAGTCACAATATAACGGACTGACCCTCTATGCCGTGGGTTCTGGCACTACCATAGACAACGTAGCAATTTTGGATGGCGAGGATGACGGCGTCGAGTTCTTTGGAGGAACCGTTTCTACATCGAACATGTATTTCGAGAACAACCAAGACGATTCCATCGATTGGACGGAAGGATGGAACGGTACCGTAACCAATATATATGTGGTGCATACCGAGGCCGGATTCTCAACGGCAGTTGAGGCGGACGGTATCAACGGCAATCCGCAATTGATCAACTTTACGGCGATTTCGACCGTAGACGGAACGGCCTTGCAGTTCAAAAAAGAATCAGGCGCGACCATTACCAACCTTTACCTAGAGGGGTATGAACTGTTGGTCGATATGAAGGACGACGGCCCATTGGCCAACATACAGATCGATGGTGCCGATGCGACACTCGAAGGTCCTTACAACAATGGCACCCCGGTCGATGCCGCCAGTTTTGCCTGGGTAAACACCGGAACTCAGGTAGAACCCCAGACCATTACCCTAACCGGAACGATTAACAGTGATATGATGCTCAACGCCAACAATACTTATGTTCTTGAACAGAGCTTGAGTGTTGAAGCCGGTGCATCCTTGACCATACCCGCAGGTACTACTATCAACGCAACGGTCGAGACAGGCGACGAGACTTCGACCTATATCGTGGTCCAAAAAGGCGGTCAAATAAATATACAGGGTACTGCCGCTGCTCCTGTAACCATGCAATCCACTGGTGGCAATTCGGGGGATTGGGGCGGTTTGGTCATCTTGGGCGATGCCACCACGACTGAAGGTATCG
>CAYGPR010000035.1:24992-40275 GCA_964351985.1 uncultured Maribacter sp.
ATGCTACGGCGGAAGTAGGCAACTTTAAATATGGTGGTTCCAATGACACGGACGATTCAGGATCAATCAACTATTTGATCATCCGGCATGCGGGCGCACAGATCGATGCGGAATCGCAATACAACGGTCTTACCCTTTATGCGGTAGGTTCGGGCACGATGATCGACAATGTTGCCATATTCGATGGTGAAGACGATGGTGTGGAGTTTTTCGGTGGAACCGTATCCGCTTCGAACATGTACTTTGAGAATAACCAAGACGATTCCATTGACTGGACGGAAGGATGGAACGGAACTTTGACCAACGCCTATGTTTTGCACACTGAAGAAGGGTTTTCCACGGCCGTGGAGGCCGATGGTGTCAACGGAAATCCATCATTGGTCAATTTTACCGCGGTGTCTTCCGTCGATGGCACCGCCCTACAATTTAAAAAGGAATCGGGTGCCACTATTACCAATCTGTATTTAGAGGGATACGAATTATTGATCGATATGAAAGACCAAGGTCCTTTGGTCAATATACAGATCGAGGGTGCCGATGCGACCCTTGAAGGCCCATATACGTCGGGTACGCAGGTAGATATTACTATGTTTGATTGGGCTACAGGAAACTAGAGCTTAATTAAATACCACTGAAAGCCCTGCTGTCAAGCGGGGCTTTCTTTTTCAATCAATTCCGTATGTTACGTCCATATAGCTTCCCCAGCAGATCACTTAACCTTTACCTTACCAACTTTTAATCTACCCATAACTTTAAGTTTACATTCGTAAGCGTTCTTTGTACCGAAGAATAAATCAAAGTATGAAAAAGTTTTTTCTTATTGGTGCATTTCTAGTAACTGTCTTAGGTTTTTCGCAAACCCGAGGTGCGATAAAAGGCAATGTTCTTGATAAAGAGATGCGGAATGAGCCCTTGCTCTTTGCGAATGTGCAATTGAAGAATGCCGATAAGAAAACAGAGACCAATTTTCATGGCAACTTTGAGTTCACCGAACTTGAAACTGGCGAATATACCTTGGTGGTGAGTTATGCCGGTTACGAGAATATTGAACTCCCAGTCAAAGTTGAAGGGGACAATGTCACTCAAGTCTATCTTGGCATGTCAGCAAAACAAATCGATTTTGATGCTATTTTAGTTTCAGAAACCACATCAAAAGAAACAAATAATTCTTCTACCTTAGAAAGGCTTCCTAGAAAGTAGTTTATTTTTACAAAATACCTCTAAATAAAACATCCCGCCAAAGGCAGGATGAATAAATACTTTTTATTAAGTAATGTTAGTGTTTTACTACCGGGGCTTCTTTTTTGATACCATCAACACTGGCAATTGCATTGTTGCTGTATTCAACTTCTTTCTTATCATCGCCTGACATGAAAACCCATTTTCCGGTTTTGAGCCCGTTTGTATAATTTCCGATGGATATTTTTTCTCCTTCTTCATTGTAGCTTATCCATTTGCCGTGAAGCTTTTTATCTAAATTGAAAGTTCCTTTTTGGCTTATTTTCCCATTGGCATGATAATAGGTCGCCTCGATTAAATTAGTTTCTTTATTCAATTTTAACTCTGGCTCTGTTTGGGCAAACGTTGCGCCAGCTGTAAAAATAACGGCCAAAAACAATAGTATTTTTTTCATGATATACCTTATTATTAAACGTACAATAGTTCTCAAAGGTAAATATTTATTAATATTTAAGCAACTATTTCATAACGTTATCTTAACATTAAAACGTTGAACATGAATTCCTATTACATTGACCGTGAATAAATCCGAAAAATAAATTAAAGATTAGTTAATGTTGCCATTACACAAAGTTGATATTCAGTACCGAAATTCGCGTTTGTCTTAAGACAAAAGTGATTTCATTATACTATTAGTTTTTGTCGACTGTTTTTTTTGAAATCCGACAGCTACCTTTGGCCAAGGTAGCTTTTTTTTTATTTTTCTACATATGACAATCCTCATATGACAACAAAAACCTTCTTTGTTAATTCGCATTAAATCCTTCTTTTAGAAATAACATTCACAAAACATTAACTTAACATTAGTGCATGTTATTTGCAGTCGACAAAAACTAATACCTAAATGAAAACCAAAATTATGGCCTTTGGCCTTTTTTTCTGCATTTCGAGTATTTCACTAGCACAAGAAACGAACGCACCGGCATTCGGCCAAGGACTATTTAACCTCGTTGGTAAAGACAGTTCATGGACCATGAAAATTGGTACCCGAATGCAGATCTTGGCCATCACCAATTGGCAAGAGCGTGAACCAAGCGGAATATTCGACCCTGAAGAGGACGGAGGTCTTGTAGACCCCGAACAGAACTTTTTGATCCGTCGTGCGCGTCTCAAATTCGATGGCTTTGCCTACTCTCCAAAGCTTAAGTACAAAATTGAGCTGGGCCTCTCGAACCGAGACATGTCTGGGGTATCTGAATTTACGCGTAATACCCCAAGATACATACTTGACGCGGTGGTTATGTGGAATTTTTATGAAAATTTTGAATTGTGGTTTGGTCAGACCAAATTACCCGGTAATATAGAACGTGTGATTTCTTCGGGAAATCTTCAACAAGTAGACCGTTCTTTGGTTAATAGCAGGTTTAATATAGACCGTGATGTGGGTTTTCAACTAAGGCATCATACCCAGCTAGGTAAAAAATTCTTGATGCGCGAAAAAGTAGCCTTTTCACAAGGTGAGGGAAGAAATGTCACCGAAGGAAATTTAGGTGGTCATCAATATACCGCTCGACTAGAATTTTTACCCTTCGGAAAATTTGAAAGTAAGGGCGACTATAGCGGTAGTGACCTCAAGCGAGAGGAAAAGCCCAAACTAATGTTCGCACTGAATTATGATACAAATCAGAACGCGGTCAAGACGAGAAGCAATCTAGGTTCGTACATGACAAACGATGTTGGTTTTCATGAAACGGACATCAATACCTTTTTTTTTGATGGTATGTTCAAATACGACGGACTTTCCTTCATGTGGGAATATGCCGATCGAACCGCAGATGATCCCATAGCAAAAAATTCAGACGGTACGGAAACCGGTGACGTGGTCTGGGTCGGAGACGGACTAAATCTACAAACCGGTTATTTGTTCAAGAATAACTTGGAAGTTTCCGGAAGGTATACGACGATAAATCTAGACGATGTTACGGGTAGAAACCCAGAAACACAATACACTTTTGGGCTTTCAAAGTATATTGTCGGCCACAAATTAAAAGTACAGACCGATTTAAGTTATCTTTCGGTAGATAATGGTACAGACGAACTTATGTACCGCCTACAAGTGGATGTTCACTTTTAACATGACATCGGTCATATAAATTGTAAATTGGTTTTTTCATATTTATACCTTATACCAACCAACTTGAATTATGGATAATATTTACTTTTTGATGATCGTTGCCCTGGGCATACTGGCGGTGGCAGATCTTGTCGTAGGTGTGAGCAATGATGCGGTCAATTTTCTGAATTCCGCGATAGGTTCAAAGGCCATTTCGTTTCGTTCTATGATGATTGTCGCAAGCCTTGGAATCTTTATTGGCGCTGTATTTTCAAGCGGCCTAATGGAAGTGGCCCGAAAGGGTATTTTTGTGCCAGGTGAGTTTATGTTCAGTGAAATCATGATCATATTTATGGCCGTCATGATTACGGACATACTATTGTTGGATTTTTTCAACACACTGGGCATGCCAACATCTACCACGGTTTCCATTGTTTTTGAATTGTTGGGAGCGGCCGTGGCCATGGCCTTGATCAAGATTGGTGCTGACAATGGTTCCGTATCCGAACTATACAACTACATCAATACAGCAAAGGCGACTGAAATCATTCTTGGAATTCTTTTATCGGTCGTGGTTGCCTTTTCAGTAGGGGCCCTTGTACAATATGTTTCACGTGCTTTACTTTCCTTTAATTTCGAGAGAAAATCAAAATGGGCAGGAGCGGTTTTCGGGGGCGTGGCCTTAGCGGCCATTACCTACTTTATTTTTATCAAAGGGTTAAAAGGAACCGACTACTACGGCGAAATTAAACCCTTGATCGAGGGAAAGACCTTTATTATAGTGGTCATAAGCTTTGTTATATGGACTTTACTTTCATATGTAGTTGTCAAATTCCTGAAAAAGAACATATATAAGCTTATTATTGCGGTAGGTACATTTGCCTTGGCCTTGGCTTTTGCTGGCAATGATCTTGTTAATTTTATCGGGGTGCCCATTGCAGCCTGGCAATCGTATGAAGCCTGGTTGGCCGCTGGTATCCCGGCCAATGAATTTGCCATGGATGTATTAGGGAGCAAAGTGCCCACACCAACATTGTTTCTATTGTTTGCCGGTTTGGTCATGGTTTTGACACTCTGGTTTTCAAGTAAGGCCAAAAGGGTGGTAAAGACTTCTATTGATTTATCTGCTCAAGGAGAAACTCAAGAACGTTTTGAACCTAATTTCCTATCACGGAATTTAGTTCGATTTTCTATGCTGGTAGCAAAATATACGGCAACGGTAATTCCCGATTCGATTCAGGAAAAAATCGAAAAACAATTCGAAAAGCCTGTCATAGAATTACCTAAAGGAAAAACACATGAGCTACCGGCATTTGACATGGTACGTGCAGCTGTAAACCTAATGGTGGCAAGTGTCTTGATTTCTATCGCAACATCAATGAAACTACCCTTGTCTACCACTTATGTAACCTTTATGGTGGCGATGGGTACCTCTTTGGCCGATAGGGCCTGGGGAAGCGAAAGTGCTGTTTATCGCGTGGCAGGAGTGCTCAATGTTATCGGTGGCTGGTTCTTTACCGCATTCAGTGCCTTTATTGCAGCTGGTACCGTTGCATATTTAATCCATTTAGGGGGTGGCACGATGATCGCGATATTATTGTTACTAGCTGTATTGTTACTGGCAAGAAACTACATCAGTCATAACAAAAAATCTCGAGCTGTTAAAGCTGAAGACAGCCTCAACAAGTCAGAGAGCAATTCAATACAAGGTGTAATTGAAGAAAGTGCGGATAATATATCAAAGGCTCTTAAAAGAGTTAGTAAAATAAACAACAGTACTATCAATGGCTTGATTAACCAAGATTTGGATGCTCTTAAAAAAGCAAAAACAAATGTAGTCAAGCTCGAAACGGAAATAGAAGAATTGCAAAATGACATCTTCTATTTTATTAAAGATCTAGACGATTCTTATTTGGGCGCCAGTAAATTCTATATCGATGTAATCGGGAGCATTCAGGATGTGGCACAGTCGTCTAGTTTAATCGCCAAAGTGAGCCATAAGCACGTAAACAACAATCATAAGGGCTTGAAGAAGAAACAGGCAGAAGAACTATTGGATATCAACGAAAGATTGGTTCATCTCTTCGATCAAATCAGGGAAGTATTCGATTCACGCACGTTTGATAGAATAGTACCCGGCATTATTGAAGAAAAACAAACGCTATTAGATCGTGTTCAAGATTCCATTCAAAGACAGGTCGAACGTACACGAACTGAAGAATCTAGCCCCAAAAATACCACGCTATATTTCAGTATTCTTTTAGAAACCAAAGACTTGATCAAGGCCAATATGAATATTCTGAACTTATATTATGAAGAGCATAACCGTTCAAAAGAACTTGTTGAAAAAGAGGAATGATATCTGCTAGGAATATCATACTGTAGTAGCAACTGGCACTTTTTGTTCTTTTCCATTTTCAAGTAAAGCGTCTTTTTCCACGTATAGGAGCTCTGCAACGGCTATTAGATTTTTGACGATCTCGTTTAGGTTGTCTTTATCGTTGACCAAAGAAGAGGCCATCTCGGCTGTAATCAAATTTCCCCTTATAAGAGCGTTGATCGATTTGGTAGTTTTATGTTTTCCTTCTTTGGCTTCGTCTTTAAGTTTTAAAAGCTTTGCATAATGCCCTTCGTTATCTTCTTGTGTCCGGAAGAGATAGATAACTCGTAGTACCTTTACGATTTTTTTGCGAAACTTATCGTACTCCTTGGCCATATGAGAATTTTCCGAATTTGAATATTCCGATACATTTATTCCGATTTCCAATACGGCCTTTATTACTTCGACCATCTTCCGGTTGGCAATGGTAATTTCAGAAATCCTTTTGTTTTGATATTTGGTCATCTTTAGCGAACTTTGTGCTGTTGTAGCATACCTAATGATTTCACCATAAATCGTTTTTACTTTACTGTAATATAGATTTCTGACATCCGTACCGAAATCTTCCCGAGATTTTTTTATAATGTCTTTCGGTTTAAGGTCTGATTTTATATCCTCTCTATGAATATTCAGGGCATGCGTAACTATTTCGAAAATGGCATTCTCATAAAGGTATTTTGATTCCTTTACTAATGAAGAGATTACCGTACTCGGAAACTTCAAAATATTTTCGTTCAAATACTTAGGCTCCTCGATTCCTTTATCTTCTTTTTCTTGAAATATCTTGATCAAAACCTTTTCGGTTCTTTTAATGAGTGGTATCATGATCAGCACGCCCAATACATTGAATATGGTATGGAACAATGCCAATTTTAGCGTAAAATCATTCGAAGCCAGACCAATGATTTCCGATAAATAATTTACCAATCTGGCCAAGGGAAAAATAAATATCAATGCCACAAGGCCTGTTACGAAATTGAAAATCAAATGAGCCCCTGCCAGTCTTTTTCCGGAAACGTTGGAACTTAACGACCCCAACACGGCCGTAATCGTAGTGCCGATATTAGCACCTATTGCCAGAGCAAGTGCGTTTTCATATTCTATCTGACCAGCGGCCAGGGCGGTTAAAATCAAGGCCAGCGTGGCACTGCTAGATTGTAAAATAGTTGTGATGACGATACCAATACCAGTATATACGAACACGCCTAAAAACCCGGACATTGCATATTGACTCAGATCAATATAGTCTTTGAAGACATCGAAGCCTTCCTTCATATAATAAATACCTAAAAAGAAAAAACCGAGCCCCGCCAAAACATTACCGATTCCTTTTAAGATAATTTTCTTCTGTAGGGCAAAGACAATCCCGAAGACCAACATAGGCATGGCCAAGGCCGATATTTTTATTTTTAGACCAAAAGCTGCAACCAACCATGCAGTTGCGGTCGTGCCTATATTGGCCCCGAATATCAACCCCATTCCTCCACTTAGACTTATTAATCCGGCGCTGATAAACGAAATAGTAATTACGGAAACCAATGAACTTGATTGAATTAAGGCAGTTACTAAGGCTCCGGCAGTTATACTTTTATATAGCTTGTCGGTTGTTTTTTTTAAGATTTTTTGAAGAGGGCCCTTCGCGAATACCTTGAAACCCTCTTCCAACATAATCATGCCAAAAAGAAGAATGGCTATACCCGCAGCAATGGTCTTAAAGTTTTGATTGTAAAACAAAACAATGCCCAATAGTACCAAGAAGCTATAAAAAAAGGATTTTTTAATCATATCATGATCGAATTTCTTCCGAGACCCAGCCGATTATGGAATTTTCAATGTTATTTTAATGTAAATATAAAGTAAATTAAATGTATCTTTTATAAGCTTTATTTGTTGATTACATGACGTAAAGACAAAAGCACATTCTCAATCCACCCATTTTTTTAGTATCCTGAACTAAACAACATTAATCTTAGAGTTTAGAAATTTAAAAGGTAGTAAAGTAGATGGAAATAGCCCCAAATAATAACCTTTTCGTAACATTCGTTATTGGCATTTCAGGTACGTTTGCACGTTAGTTCAAGCTATATGGGTATGGATAATATTTACTTTTTAATGATTATCGCACTAGCCTTTTTGGCCATTGCGGATTTAATTGTTGGGGTTAGCAACGATGCGGTGAACTTTTTGAATTCCGCCATCGGATCAAAGGCGATTTCTTTCAAGACCATTATGATCGTTGCAAGTTTAGGAATAGCACTCGGTGCCATTTTTTCAAGCGGTATGATGGAGGTAGCCCGAAAGGGTATTTTCAACCCTGGCGAATTCATGTTCGATGAGATTATGTTCATCTTCATGGCGGTAATGATTACAGATATCTTATTGCTTGATTTTTTCAATACTGTCGGTATGCCGACCTCAACAACGGTTTCAATCGTTTTTGAACTTCTTGGGGCATCTGTGGCGATGGCATTGATTAAAGTCGGTGCCGATAACGGAGGCTTTGCCGATGTTGTAAACTATATCAATACTTCCAAGGCAACAGAGATTATTTTTGGGATATTATTGTCGGTGGTGGTCGCTTTTTCGGTCGGGGCGTTTGTACAGTGGTTATCTAGACTGCTATTATCCTATAATTTTGAGAAAAAGGCTAATTGGGTAGGAGCGGTGTTCGGCGGCGCGGCGCTTTCCGCAATAACTTATTTTATTTTAATGAAGGGGATAAAGGGTACAGCATTCGCCGAAGAAAGCCTGGATTTTATAGGGGATATGACGATAAAAGATTATTTGGAAGCCAAATGGGCAACACTAATTACCGCCAATTTCGTGCTATGGTCGATACTTTCCTATATCCTTATCAACTTCACTAAGACAAATATCTACAAGTTGATAATCGGCGTCGGCACTTTTGCATTGGCCCTTGCATTTGCGGGCAATGACTTGGTCAACTTCATAGGGGTACCCATAGCGGCATGGCAGTCATATGAAGCATGGGCGGCTTCTGGCATTGCAGCTTCTGAATTCAGTATGAGCGTATTATCATCGAAAGTACCCACTCCGACCTTGCTGCTCTTCATTTCGGGTATGGTCATGGTCGCAACGCTTTGGCTGTCGAAGAAAGCACGTTATGTTGCGGATACAGAAATAAATTTAGCAAGGGAGGGTGAAGCAAAAGAACGTTTTCAACCGAATTTTCTTTCTAGGGGCATCGTACGTTTTGCATCGAGCCTTTCACAGGTAACTTCGTCACTTTTACCAAAATCGACGCAGGCAAAGATTGACAAGCAATTTGAGAAACCTGTTATAGTCATGGCTAGAGACAAAAGATATGAGGTACCGGCCTTTGATATGGTTCGAGCGGCCGTAAACCTAATGGTCGCAGGCATTTTGATTTCCATAGCAACTTCGTACAAACTTCCATTATCCACGACCTATGTAACTTTCATGGTTGCCATGGGCACCTCTTTGGCAGATCGCGCGTGGGGCGCCGAGAGCGCGGTTTATCGCGTTGCAGGAGTATTGAACGTAATAGGCGGTTGGTTCGGCACGGCCATCATAGCCTTCATAGCCGCTGGAACTATTCTAGCCCTAATAAGCTTTGGCAAGGGCGTAGCAATTGCCATGTTATTGTTTTTTGCAATCCTTTTATTGGTAAGAAATTACATTTCCTACAACAAAAAATCAAAGGAAATAAGAGCGGAAGATTCCCTTAATAAAGCAGAAAGCAGTTCTATTCAAGGGGTAATTGAAGAAAGTGCAACGAATATTGCCAATGTCATCAAACGAAGTAATAAAATTTACTCTAACTCTATTAACGGTCTGGCCAAACAAGATTTGGACTTGTTGAAAAAAAATAAAAAGCACGGGGCAAAACTTGCAGCTGAAATCGACGAATTGCGTGATCACATATTTTACTTTATCAAGAACCTTGATGAAACCAGTGTGGGGGCGAGTAATTTTTATATTACCGTACTAGGCTATTTGACCGATATTACGCAGTCATTGGAATATATTGGCAAAGTAAGCCACAAACACATTAACAACAATCATAAAAAGCTGAAATACAATCAAATAAAAGAACTAAAGGAAATCGATAATGCTTTGGAAGAAATCTTCAATCAGACTAAAAAAGCATTCGACGAACGTTCATTTGAGCAGGTCGGTTCAATTATTGGCCGAAAGCAAGAATTGTTTGATATGGTGTCGCAAAAAATCGAAAAACAAGTTGCCCGTACCAGAACTGAAGAATCAAGCCCTAAAAACACAACGCTTTACTTCTCACTTTTACTGGAGACCAAAGACCTTATTACAACTACAATGAATTTACTGGAACAATATTATAATGCGCATGACAGTTCGGTTTTACCGGTAAAAATTGAAGGCCCTAAAGAATAAAGTCAGTTACAAAATTCAATAATATTAACTACCTTGAACATTGACAAAATAATGTTATGACTAGGTACATTCTTTTTTCTTTTATACTATTTACCTTAACCAAAGGTATCGCCCAACAAATTTCCGGAGAACAACTTTTGGAAAACACAATTCAATATCATGACCCCGATGGAAATTGGCCATCGTTCAAGGGTATTCTAGAAGTCACCATGACCACTCCCGATGAAAAACAGAGAATCAGTGCCATCAAAATCGACCTTCCCGAACGTTTCTTCGAACTATCATATTCCCAAGATGAAAATGCTATCGTCCAAAGAATTCAAAAAAATGATTGTATACTCTCGTTAAACGGAAGCAACTCCATCTCAAATGAAGCTGTAGCAAAGTATAAACTGACCTGTGACCGCACCAAATTAATGAAGGATTATTATACCTATCTCTATGGATTGCCGATGAAGTTAAAAGACAAGGGCACCATTATTGACCCTGAAGTAAGAACCAAAACATTCAAAGGAAAGGAATATTTGGTTTTGAAGGCCACCTACGATAAAGAAGTTGGCGAAGATGTTTGGTATTTCTACTTCGACCCAAAAACCTATGCGATGGAAGTTTATCAATTTTTTCATGATGAGACGAAGAACGATGGCGAATATATACTTTTGAGCGGTGAGGAGCGTGTGTCGGGAATAAAAATGCCTAAAACAAGAGCTTGGTATTATAATAAGGATGACAAATATCTGGGCACCGATGTATTGACCAAAACTTCATCACTATAAAGATGATCTTTTTATTTTTCGATGAACGGGGATACCGTTGGTCGAGGGAACATACCGAGTAATGAAAAAACACGTTAGAAGATAGATAACCCAAATCGCATCTATCCATGCCTACGCTTCGTCTTCCTTTTTACAAATATTTATTTGCACTAATAGCAATATTATTTTTTATCGTCTCATGTTCGAAAGACGGGGATGTTGATACTACAACAGATCCAGAACAAATTCCAGTGGATCTTTCCGCCAAAGAAATTGCGCAGAAATTATATGATGATTACTATGTAGCCTCGAAAAGTACTACCGCGGATAATGCGTGGACCGGTAGCGAAGCCGCCTGTGACCCAGGTTCCGTTCCTCAATCGACCAGAGAAAAGATATTCACACGTTTGGGGTACTTCAGAAAAGCTGCGGGACTTCACAACGAAATTACCGAAAACCTTTCAAAGAGCGAGAAAGCGCAGCGGGCCGCGCTTATGATGCATGCCAATAATACGTTAGATCACTTTCCACCAGAAAGCTGGAAGTGCTATTCTACTGAAGGCAAAGACGGTGCCGGAAGTTCATTATTGACCATGTCAAAAAATGCCGAGGCCATCGATTCGTACATCAGGGATTTCGGCTCAAACAATGGTCCGGTAGGCCATAGAAGATGGCTATTATGGCCAAGGTTACAAGAAATCGGTATCGGTAACACCAACGTTTCGAACGCGATCTGGGTCTTGGGCAATCCGGGAAACCCACCAAATGACGCCCCTGATTTCATTGCATGGCCGCCTAAAGGCTATGTGCCGAATCGAGTCGTTTATCCCAGATGGTCGTTCTCGATCAAGGATGCCGATTTCACCGATACTGAAATCAGCATGAAAGATGCCGACGGAAATTCCATTTCCTTGAGTGTAGAAGAATTAGATGATGCCTATGGTGACCGAACGATCGTTTGGGTTCCCGAAGGAATAGAAACCAATAGTTCAGAAGACGTACCTTATATCATCACGATAAAAGATGTAAAGATCGGTGATGAACTTAAGGACTTTGAATACCACACTATTCTTTTTGACATCGACGGTTAATCGACTTTTTGGTGTTCTACGACCTTGATATTCCCGTAGCCTGATAGGCTTTCATAAATTTGTTAAAGATTTTTTACACTGCCCAGGTTTTACTTCACGAAAAATTATATATTGTTAGGGCATTCAGTATATGGAAACCACCCCCGGAATTAAGCAAAAATTGATTATCGAACACAAACTTGACATTGGCAGGTTTCTGTTCTATACCAATATAGTCGTCGGTGAATTTTATGAAGGAGTTCACGTGACCAAAGAAAATGCCATCGAACCCATTCAATTGGCCCAGCAGATTTATGGCACTACCGAGCCGATCGTTTATGTTTCGCACCGCCTGAATTCATACTCCATGGATCCGGTAGGATATGGGGAAGTAGTTAAAATGTTTCCCAATTTTATAGGTTTTGCCATTGTTTCGCAGAACCGATATCGAAGGATGCTCGCTTCCATTGAAAAACTTTTCATTAAAAAACCTATCGGTGTATTTTATGATATGGAATCGGCCTTCAATTGGTCCCAAAATCTTCTTGAAAAATAATCACGTTATTTTGAATTTCCCGAATTTTGATTTTCAGCGACGTATATCGTATCTTGATGTACATATTTCAAGATGTGCCCAAAACTCATCAGACGGCTTTTGAAACGTTAGGATTACGGCTTGGGTCTTTCTTTTTCCAATAGTATTTTACAATCTCCGAAACCAAGAAGGTTAGCCTCTTGATTTTGACGATGTCATAGTTTGGGCGAAGCAAATCATATTTCCGAAAAGCTAATACCCAATTAAATAATCGAACACCTTGAACGTTATGAAAAAATGTCTTATTGCCTTCCTTACACTTGTCATTTCATCAATATCAGTTGTTGCGCAGGACAGTCTGTTATTAAGAGATTTCGACCCAGTTTCCATTTATAATATTACTAAGACTACTGTGGACAAGGCAAAATTTCCTGTTATCGATGTACACACACATCCTGACCCAAAATCAAAGGAAGAAATTGAGGAATGGGTACGTACCATGGATAAAATGGGAGTTAAAAAATCATTGGTACTTACGTATTCTACGGGAAAACGATTTGACAGTATTTACAATCTATATTCAAAATACGGCGACCGTTTTGAAGTATGGTGCGGTTTCGATTATTCAGGATACACTGAACCGGGCTGGAGCAAAGAAGCAGTAAAGGAACTGGAACGATGTTTTGAAGTCGGTGCCAAGGGGGTCGGTGAATTAGGCGATAAGGGAGAAGGTCTTTTTTATTCAAAACCTTCACCGCCGGCAAAGGGAATGCATATCGACGATGAACGCATGCAACCCTTATTAAAACGATGCGGAGAACTCGGCATGCCGGTAACGGTTCATGTAGCCGACCCATACTGGATGTATTTACCCATGGACGAACACAATGACGGACTCATGAACGCCTATCAATGGAAAATAGATACCACCAAAAAAGACTTGCTACTGCATAACGAATTGGTCAAGACCTTGGAGAATGCTGTCAAGGAAAATCCGGGTACCACATTCATCGCTTGTCATTTGGCGAATTGCAGCCATGACCTAGATATTATTGGCGGACTTTTGGACGACTACCCAAATCTATATGCAGAAATCGGTGCGCGCTATGCAGAATTGGCACCGATACCAAGAAGGGCAAAAGCATTTTTTGAAAAATATCAAGATCGTTTGCTTTATGGTACCGATATGGGCAATTCCGCTGATATGTACCGAACGACCTTTCGAATTCTTGAAACCGCCGATGAACATTTTTATGATAACGATCGGTTTTCATACCATTGGCCCTTGAACGGTTTTGATTTAAGCGACGATATACTTCGAAAATTGTATCATGAAAATGCACAAAAAATCTTGGAGTCCAGAAAACGTTAGCACCTACTTTCTGTAGAAGTTCATCTCGTCCATATACCTCCAAACGGCATCGGGTAGCATCGGACGTATATTTTTACCAGCCTTATGTTGTTTTCTAATGAAAGTAGAGGAAAGTTCCATTATGGGAGCGTCTATCATTTTGATTTTTGGGTGGTCTTTAAATCTATGTTCAATCTGTCCATCTGATATTCTTGGATATACAAAGATGTCGTGGTGCTCTAAAATCACTTCACAGTTCTTCCATTTATGGAATCCTTTCAAATTATCCTCACCCATAATCAGTGAAAACCTATGTTCTGAATCATAATTCTCCGTTAAATGTGCCAATGTATTTACGGTGTAGTTGGGTTGGGGCAAATCGAATTCAATCTTGCTCGGTTTTAACTTGGGATACTCCTTAGTTGCCTCAAATACCATTTGATAACGATGGTGATTGTCTAACAAGGTCGT
This sequence comes from uncultured Maribacter sp., assembly GCA_964351985.1. Classification (GTDB taxonomy): domain Bacteria; phylum Bacteroidota; class Bacteroidia; order Flavobacteriales; family Flavobacteriaceae; genus Meishania. The sequence continues at coordinate 39,239 of CAYGPR010000035.1, forward strand.
TTTTATTTTAAAGGGACTTTGGGGCGTTACAACGAACCAGACCTCATCCAAATCCGAAAACTCGACCATGTAGTTGGCCAATACCATATGACCTACGTGAATAGGGTTGAAGGTACCGAAGTAAAGCCCTATCTTCTTCACGCTTACTTTTTTTTTGCGCCCTTAATGATAGGCTTGTCACTAATAAAATCCTTTACCAATTGATGGGCTTCCTTCAATGCTGTGTCCAAATCGTAGTTTTTGATAATCGTATCGAACTGTGGTGCCGTCGCCAATTCAATCGAAGCTTTCGCAATCCTCATATTGATTTTGTCATCACTTTCGGTACTTCTTTTTTTTAGACGTATTTTCAGTTCGTCAACGCTTGGCGGTTTTACAAATACTGCTAGGGTTTCTTTGGGAAATTTTTTCTTTATCCGAAGCCCTCCTGCGACATCGATGTCGAATATGACATTCTTGCCCTCGGCCCAAAGCCTTTCTACCTCTTTCTTCAAGGTACCATAGAAATTATCACGGTATACTTCTTCCCATTCCAAAAAATCATCGTTCTTGATGTGCTTCTTGAACTCGCTTACGGTCATGAAGTAATAATGCTCCCCGTTTTTCTCCTTTCCGCGTCTCGGCCTTGATGTTGCCGACACCGAAAAGGCCAAATTCAAATCTGGTTGCTCCAACAAATGCCTCACTATGGTTGTTTTACCACTTCCGGAAGGCGCCGAAAAAATAATCAATTTACCGCCTTTCATTACAACACATTCAACATTTGTTCCTTAATTTTTTCAAGCTCATCTTTCATTTGAACAACGATTTGTTGCATGGGCGCATAGTTCGCTTTCGAACCTATAGTATTGATTTCACGACCTATTTCCTGCGTTATAAAGCCAAGCTTTTTGCCGTTGGAATCATCTGATTTCAAGGTTTTATCGAAGTAGTCAAGATGATTGGCCAATCGTACCTTTTCTTCTGTAATATCATACTTTTCTAGATAATATATCAATTCTTGTTCAAAACGGTTCGCATCGACCTCGGCCTTGATA
>CAYGPR010000036.1:0-39713 GCA_964351985.1 uncultured Maribacter sp.
TTCCGAAAAAAAATCAAAGGGGATTGCCAATGCCTTACTATATGGTTTTTTCATAGTTCTCATCTATTTTTTGCTGAGCCTTCCTTTTCATCTTTTTGATTCGGTCGACTCACAGATTCTGAACACGATTGCGACCAATATTTGGTTGAACATTGCATTTTTCTTGATTTTCGTCTTTTTTGCTTTTTCCTTTTTTGGGTATTACGAATTGACATTGCCCAGTTCATGGGCCAATAAAATGGATGCCGCCTCTAGCAAAGTTGGCGGATTTCTAGGAATCTTTTTTATGGCGGTCACACTTGCCATTGTCTCCTTTTCGTGTACAGGCCCCATTTTAGGTGGACTCTTAGGAAGCACGACCCTAGCGCAAGGTGATGTCGCCACAAACCTATCCGCAGGTATGACGGGTTTTGGAGTGGCATTGGCGCTACCGTTCGCTTTGTTCGCCCTTTTTCCGGCATGGTTGAATTCCCTTCCAAAATCCGGCGGGTGGATGACAACGGTAAAAGTCGTTTTGGGGTTTTTGGAATTGGGACTTGCATTGAAATTTCTCTCCAATGCCGATTTGGTAGGCCATTGGGGACTTTTGAAAAGAGAAGTTTTCTTAGTGATTTGGATCGTATTGGCCATTTTACTGGCTCTTTATTTATTCGGAGTATTCAGGTTTAAAGAGGATGGCCCGAAAGGAAAAATATCCTTGGGAAGAAAAGCAACAGGTTTGGTAAGTGCCGCATTTGCCGTTTATTTGATATTGGGACTTTTTCAGATTACGAACCTGAAATTATTAAGCGGCTTTCCACCTCCCGATTTCTACAGTATTCAAGAAACGGAAAGCGATTGTCCTTTAGGTATCGATTGTTTTAAGGATTTTGAGGAAGGTGTGGCCCATGCTAAATCGGTTAACAAGCCCATTTTACTGGACTTTACGGGTTGGGCTTGCGTGAACTGCCGTAAAATGGAAGAAAACGTATGGAGCGACCCCGATATCTTTCCGATGCTCAAAAACGATTATGTATTGGTTTCCCTTTATGTAGACGACCGAAAAGAACTTCCCGAAGCGGAACAGTTCGATTTTAAATTCGATTCGGGCCGTGTCAAGACCATTGAAACCATTGGCCAAAAGTGGGGCACGTTCCAGACCTTGAACTTTAGTGCTGCCTCGCAACCTTTTTATGTGCTACTCTCCCCTGAATTGGAAGTATTGAATAGCTCGATTCAACAAGTCGATGTAGAAACGTATCAAGATTGGTTGAGTAAGGGTTTACGTCGATATGAGTCCTTGGCCATAAAATAGTTGTGGCAAAATATCCTATCAACTTAGAATAATTTTGGTGGTTGTAGGCTACTTTCAAATTGAACAAAAAGTAAATACCGCCCCAAAGTAACTATTGGAACTAAGGTCTTCGTATCGGTTAAATTATGAAAATCATAAATTTAGAGTTCATATTCATTCAATATCCCAATTCATATACTTTAGGTCTGCTAATACAAATATTCCCTGTACTAGATTCATTTAAATTTCTTAGATTTAATATCCGAATAGGTATTGATAGCTAGTCAAATACTCCTTATATTTTTCATTGCAGTAATCAGGTAGATTATCGTTGTCGATATTAATTTGGAAACCAAACCTATACGTTTTTGAATATTAGTACAGACCACGAAATGAAGAAACACTACGCGAAGACCATCTTACTCTTTATTGTTCTACTAACCTCTTGTTTGCTGACTTTCGGGCAAAATGAAGATCAAGAGAACACCCAGAAAATTTCATTACAGTTTACAAACACTCCTGTAAAAGAGGTGCTCGTCCAAATTGAAGGCCTGACCGATTACAAATTCTATTATGCCGAGCAATGGTTGGGAGATAAGAGGGTTTCCGGTAACTACCAAGATGTTCCTAAGGCAACGATACTGAACGCAATTTTTAAGGATACTTCGTTGAATTTTTATGTGATGGATGGCCAAAAAATAATCCTTACGAACAATAACATTATCTATGATGAACTCCCACAAGGTTTTTTCAGGGAAGAAAAACAGAAAGTGGATAATGAAATAGTTGAAGAAAAACAGGTCATCAACCCCGTATTTTACAACACACAACAAGTCCCGAGCAATAGGAAGCTGGAAACCGTTCGTATCGGTAAAGCGGATAAGAGCGCAGAAAAATCTCGGTACACCTTACAAGGCTATGTACGTACCAAAAATGGAGAGGCCGTGCCCGATCTCTCGGTACTTGTGAAGGGTAGGGGTATCGGCACGGTAACCGATGCGAATGGATACTATCGGATACAGCTTCCCCCAGGGCAGAATGTATTGCAGGCAAGGGCCATGGGTATTCAGTCCGCCGAACGTGAAGTCATCATATACAACGACGGAACGCTTGATTTCGAAATGTCGGAAAGTCTTGAAATGCTTGAAGAAGTGGTGGTCGAGGCCGATGCCGCAAAAAACGTCGAAGAGGCGATTACGGGCACAACGCAAATCGAATCAGAAGAATCAAAAAATATTCCCTTGGTTTTGGGCGAACGCGATATTTTACAGGTGGCTAAGGCACTACCAGGAATTACTTCCGCAGGGGAGGGCGCAACGGGATTCAATGTACGGGGCGGAAAAACGGACCAAAACCTCATTCTTTTGGATGATGCCGTCATCTATAACCCCTCACATTTCTTTGGCATATTTCAGGCATTGAACCCTTTTACAACAAAAGGAGTAAATATTTATAAAGGAAATATTCCTGCGGAATATGGTGGACGGTTATCCTCGGTCTTCGATATCGAGACTAAGGACGGCAATGTAGAGAAATTTGCTGGCGAGGCTTCCATAGGCCCCGTTACGGCGAATCTGGCCTTGGAAATTCCCTTGACCAAAGAAAAATCCGCATTGATGATAGGGGCAAGGGGCGCCTATTCCGATTGGATTTTAAGATCTCTCGATGAGGAATCGTTAAGCAACAGTTCCGCATCTTTTTACGACGGCATTATCAAATACAATAACAGAATCAACGAGAACAATGATGTTCGCGCTACAGGATATTATAGTCGTGACGCCTTTAGTATTACCTCCGATTCGCTCTATAATTATAGCAACCGCGGATTTTCGTTGCGTTGGGACCATAAATTCAATGAAAAGAATACCGGGAGCCTTATCGTGGCGAACAGTCAATATAAATTCAATATCGATTTTGATGGGGAATCCAATAATGATTTCGGACTGGGCTATAGCATCGATGAGACCGAATTGAAGTTAAAGCTGAACTATTTCATTAATGATAAGCATACCTTGAATTACGGACTTGCCGGAAAGTTATATGGCGTAAAACCCGGATTCATTTCTCCCGAAGGAAACGAATCGGTCATTCAACCGCTATCCATTCCTAAGGAAAAAGCGCTCGAATCCGCCTTGTTCATTTCCGACGAATTCAAGGTAACCGATAAGCTTTTGGTCGATGTCGGACTTCGATATTCCTTTTATGCGGCCCTCGGTGCATCGGAACAGCGTATTTACCAAGATGGGGTACCACGTAATGAGGGTACGCGAATTGATTCCGTTCAATACGGAAATGGTGAAATAATCAAGACCTATGGAGGCCCTGAGGTACGGGCGTCGGCACGATATTTTTTAAAACCCGACCTATCGTTGAAGGCTAGTTTCAATAACGGCTATCAGTTTATACATACCCTCTCCAACAATACCACGGTTTCACCCATTGACACTTGGAAATTGTCCGATACGAATATAAAACCGCAACGTGGCAACCAATATTCTTTGGGAATTTATCAAAACCTAAAAGAGAACGAATACGAACTTAGTTTGGAAGGCTATTTCAAAACCTCTCAGAACGTACTTGATTTTAAGACCGGTGCCCAACTACTACTCAATGAAACGATAGAAACTGAAGTGTTACAAGGGGAAGGTCGATCGTATGGTGTAGAGTTGTTATTGCGCAAAAATAGGGGTAGATTAAATGGTTGGCTCGGGTATACCTATTCCCGCTCTTTGATAAAGTTCGATAGTGAGTTTAGCGAGGAGCGCATCAATAACGGAGCATTCTTTCCCTCGAATTATGATAAACCCCATGATATAAGTGTTATCGCGAATTATAAGTTTACCCGTCGATATAGTATTTCAGCCAATTTTGTATATCAAACCGGGCGACCTGTAACGTATCCTGTCGGCACCTATCAATTTAACAATGCGGAGTATGTGTATTATAGTAATCGAAATGAATTCAGGATCCCGGATTTCTATCGATTGGATCTAGGGGTCAACATCGAAGGCAATCATAAAAAGAACAAACTGGCCCATAGTTTTTGGACGATTTCGGTCTACAATGTTTTGGGCAGAAATAACCCCTATTCCGTGTTTTTTGTAACGGAGGGCGGAGAAGTCAAAGCATTGCAGAGTTCCATCTTTGCGGTGCCGATACCTTCGATTACGTATAATTTTAAGTTTTAAGAGAAACGTCCCAAAGTGTTTGAAACGAAGAAAATAATAAAACTTATTTCCGCCATTCTTGTGGTAGGGTTTTGTGTTGTTGGCTGTGTCGAACCCTTCGATGCCAAGACCGATGTTTTTGAAAACGCCTTGGTAGTCGATGCCTTATTGACAACAGAACTCAAACAACATTCGGTGACCTTGTTCCGTACCTATACCTTTGAGGCCGACGGCCCGGCCGCCGAGCAAAACGCACGAGTCGAAATAGAGGATAACGCTGGCAATACATATCGCTTCAGTGAATCGGAACCCGGCATCTACCTTTCTGAAACTTCCTTCGCAGCTCGAACCGGTTCTAGTTATACGTTGCATGTTGAAACCACCGATGGCAAATCGTATCGATCAACGACCGTAACGACGCCCGAAAATGTGCCGATTGAAAATGTAACCGCCAAACGGCTAGTCAATGATGAAGGGGAAGAAGGCGTAAGTATTCTACTGGATAATTCTTCAACGTCGGGAAAACCAAATTATTTTCGCTTTGAGTATGACGAAACGTATAAGATAATCGCGCCTAATTACGACCCTTTTGAATTTGAAGTGGTGCATTATATCGCCTGTGATACAATACCCTATCAGGTCGATATAAAGCCACGTATCGAGGAGCAACGCGTGTGTTTCGGCACTGCTACTTCGAATAAATTGATTCAGACTTCAACCGTTGGTTTGACCGAAAACAAGGTTGATGATTTTAGTGTTCGGTTTATCAATCGTGATGATTACATCATGTCACATCGCTATAGTCTTATGGTACGACAGTTTACCCAGACTCAGGATGCTTACTCTTATTATGAACGTTTAGGAGACTTTTCATCTTCCGATAATATTTTTTCGCAAATACAACCAGGTTTTTTAGAAGGTAATGTGAGGTCGGCAACCAATAAAGATGAGAATGTGCTCGGGTATTTTGAGGTAGCCGCTGTTAACGAAAAACGGATGTATTTTAATTATGCCGATTTGTTTCCTGACGAGCCCCTTCCTCCATATGCCATAAATTGCGCAACACCAGGTAATCCACAATTATATTCCCGAGGTTATCATTGTGCAAGTTTTAGAGTTTGTGACGGGGCATGCGAGTCTCCCCTCATAGAAGCCATTTTAGCAGGTATCGTCGTTTTCAATTCGGTGAATGAAACACCGTCTGAAGATAAACCTGGACCTTATTTTACCTTACCAAGCCCTTGCGGCGATTGTACAAAGCTAGGTAGCAATGTTGTACCCGATTTTTGGGAAGAATAAAAGAGAAACGTGAAAAGATACTTGCTTAAAATATCGATTTTAATGCTGTTTTTAGGTTGTGTAGAACCGTTTGACTTTAGTACGGAAATCGAAACATCCAGTACTCTTTTGGTGGTTGAGGCGACCCTAACAAATGAAATGAAAAAACAAAAAGTGACATTGAGTAGAACGGTTTCTTTAAGTCAAGATAGCATTATCAATTTTGATACCGAGGTGCGCTTTGTGCCCAGTGTTCGATTCGACTCCATAGAACCTTCGTTTGTCCAATACGAATCTGGCGCATTGGTAGAAATAGTTGAAAATTCTGGAACGGTATATGCTTTTTCCGAAACCACTCCGGGAGTTTATCTATCCGATGATGAATTCGCCGCGGAAGAGAACATTGGATATAGTCTGAATATCACTATGTCAAATGGCAAGATTTATGAGTCGAAAGAGATGTCTTTTTTAGGACAATCCCAAATCGATGCTCTCTATGCCGAGCGTATCACGAACGATGTTGGAGAAGACGGAATGGCTATTTATGCCGATACTTCGGACCCCACCAACCAATCCAGCCATTTTAGATATACTTATGAGGAAACCTATAAAATCATCGCCCCAGAATGGACGCCTTTTGAATTCGAAATATTGAATGATGGCAGCATGGGCGAAGTACCAGCTGTGCGATTGGTCCCAAGGGCGCAAGAAGAGCAAGTATGTTATAATACGGTCGTATCTTCCGAAATCAAGATAAATAACACCACAAACTTAGAAAGTTCAAGTTCGCAACGAAATATTGTCCGCTTTATCGATCGCAATAATCCTATTATATCGCATCGCTATAGTATTTTGGTTACACAATATTTAGAATCTCAAGAAGCGTTCAACTATTATGAAACGTTGAAGAGCTTCTCTGGCAATGATAATATTTTCAGCGAAACGCAACCCGGATTTTTAGAAGGCAATATCTTTTCTATAAGTGGAGATACAAATGTTCTGGGCTATTTCGATGTGGTGGCCGTCGACCAAAAACGATTGTTTTTCAATTATACGGATTATTTTCCAGGGGAAGATTTACCGCCATATTTTCAAGATGATTTTAATTGCGATCGTATTTTGAGTCCCCAATTAGGAGATCCTGAACGTGATGGGCCTAGTCCACCTCCTCCTTTACAGTGTCCCGAACCATTGATTCCACAGATTCAGCGAGAAAGTATCGAGTACTTAGGAGATAATTCGATTCCACCTGACATTTGTCAAGGTCCATATTTGGTGACAGCGAGAATTTGTGGTGATTGCACCATCTTTGGAAGTAATATTGTACCAGATTTTTGGGAAGAATAAAATAGTAGATGAAGAAACTTATTTTATACATCATTTTATTTTCAACCGTAATGGGTTGTGTCGAACCGTTCGAAATCAATACCGAAATACCGGACGGGCAAATCGAATTGGTGGTCGAGGCCACCCTGAGCGATGAAATGAAAAGGCATCAGGTGCGTCTTAGCCGTCCGCGTGATTTTGCCGTTGTCAACGAAGTGGACAGTATTTATGACCCCTCTTATCGACCTGATTTACAGAACTTGGGCCGCAACACTTTTGAACCCGAAGAAAATGCAAGGGTAAGTGTTGAGGATGAATTGGGCAATGTTTATTCCTTTAGCGAGTCTGAATCGGGGAGTTATATTTCCGATGACGAATTTGCCGCCCAGCAAGGGGTAGCCTATACTTTGAAAATCAGTACCAAAAATGGGGCGGCCTATATTTCAGAATCTGAAAAATTCGAAACTCAATCGGAAATTGAAAATGTATATGTAGAACGTGACAGTAATGATGGGGGTAACGAGGGAATCTTCGTCTATGTAGATGGCTTTAGTTCAGATCCAAACGCCAAATATTTCCGTTACGATTATGAGGAAACTTATAAGATAATCGCCCCTGAATGGAGACCGTTGGATTATGTTCTGACCAACTACGACCCTTGTGCATTACCCGTGCCAACCTTTGATCTTGATTTTATAGTCCGTGAGCCTGATGAACAAAGAGTATGTTACCAAACCCAGTCTTCCCAAGAAGTGTTGCAGACCACAACGGCCGGCTTGCAAGAAAATAAAGTAAGTAGATTTCCAGTTCGTTTTATCAATCAGTCGAACTATATTCTTAGCCATCGGTTTGGTATTTTGGTGAAACAATATGCGCAATCGGTCGAAGCGTTCAACTTTTATAATACGCTTAAAAGTTTTTCGAACTCAGAAAGTGTTTTTTCGGAGGTACAACCGGGTATTTTGGAGGGTAATGTGAAATCGGTAACCGTAGAAGGACCAACTGCACTTGGTTATTTTGAGGTCGCATCGGTATCGCAACAACGTATTTATTTCAATTATGAAGACTTATTTCCTGGGGAGCCTTTGCCCGATTATCCTATAAGTTGTTTAACAACAGTGCGGAGTATATCTCACCCTTCGTATTGCGATCCCGGTCCGGGAGGTGCCGGTGCTGCACCACTGTCTTTGATAGAAAGTATACATGCGGGCCTAGTAGCACATTACAGTGCAGAACAAGATTCAGACGGTAATTATATCACAGGAACCACCGTGCCCCGTGCCTGCGGTGATTGTACGCTTTTTGGTAGTGAAGAAGTACCTGATTTTTGGATAGAATAAATTAAAGGATTATGAAGAAAATATCGATACTGTTTGGTTTGCTTTTAGTACAATGTGGTTTGGTTTCCGCCCAATATGTGGTCAAAAGCCAAGATGAGTTGCAGCAATTAAAAAAATTACCTTTAGAAAAGGTCTATGTGCATTATAATGAATCGGTATTGCTTCCCGGGGAATATGTGTACTATAGTCTCTACTGTATCAATGCCCAGACGAACAAGTTGAGTACGATAAGCAGCATGGCCTATGTCGAATTGGTGGGAGAAGACCTGACTGCCCGACTCGTTCAAAAAGTGCGTTTGGAAGGCGGTAGGGGCCAAGGCGATTTTTTTATACCGGTATCGATACCTTCTGGTAATTATAAATTGATAGGGTATACCCAATGGATGAAAAATGCCGGACAAGAACAACTGTTCAAAGACGACATTACCATTATTAACCCGTATCGCAGTGACCAAGAGGCTATTCTAGCCAAAGAGAACGATTCGACTTCAATTTCCGATGCGGGTAATGAAACTCAGTCTCGGTTGCAGCGCGACCAAAAAAAGAAAGACGATGGCACGATAGTTTTGATAACCGATAAAAAACAATATGGCCAACGTGAAAAAGTGGCTTTGATCCCTAGAAATTTTAAGGGCCCTTTGGGCTATGGAAACTATTCCATAAGTGTGCGAAAAATCGATGCGCTAAGCATGGATAGGCCTTTAGATGCGGTGGATTATTCCAGTGCCTATTTAAACGCCAACAAAACCATTGAAAAAACGGTCAATGATTCCATTTTTCTTCCCGAGCAACGGGGAGAGCTTTTTATTGGTAATGTCAGCACCAAAACCGAGGGAAATCCGGTCGAAGGAAAGACGGTCGTGATATCCATCCCCGGAACGAATTTTCAAATACGATCTGCCATTACCGATAAGGATGGTAATTTTTATACCTACGTACGCAAGGAGTACGATGTTACCAACATTTTGGCGCAAGTCGCTGACGATAATCCAGAAAGCTACACGGTTCGATTTTTAAAAGAACATGACCTGAAATATAACGGAATTGCTTTTGCAGACTTTACCATTTCGCCTGATATGAAAGAGGCCATTCTGCAACGTAGTGTACATAATCAGATCGAGAACGGTTATTACAGCGTAAAGCCAGATTCTATTTTGTCCATAAATAAAAAAGACCCTTTTGATGGTGGAGTGCCAGAGGTTTTCATACTCGACGATTATACTCGATTCAATACCTTGCGCGAGACCTTGGTAGAAATTGTTGAAAATGTCTGGGTCAAAAAACTACCGAACGGAAAGTATACGTTTTGGGTAAAAGAAGACAATGAGTCTTATGATGATAGTTACGCAGGGGATCCGCCTTTGGTATTGGTGGATGGTGTTTTTATTCCCAATCATGACGACCTCCTTGATTTTAATGCGCGTACGGTCGAAAAAATGAGCATTTTACGCGATCCATTGATTATGGGATCTAAAAAATATCATGGCATGGTGGCGATAGAAACGACCAACGGTGATTTTCTTGAAACCGAACAGGCCAGGGCGATAACGAATCAGTCCATAGCACTTCCCGCCCCAAAGAAGAATTATTTTAAGCAACGCTATGAGGACTCCGACGATAATTATGAGCGGATTCCCGATTTTCGGTACCAACTTTTTTGGGAACCTGAAGTTGCTATTCAAGGAGAACAAATAGCTTATGAATTTTATACTTCGGATATTCCCGGGGAATATGAAATTGTTCTTGAAGGATTCACCTCGTACGGGAAGCCGATTTCGGTACGGGAAACGATACTGGTCGAATAGCCTATTTTTTCATAAAAACACTTACATTTAGGCATAAAGTAGAATTATGCTTACAAAAGTCTTCGGAAGTGCCGTTTTTGGGGTGGAGGCGACCACCATCACCGTAGAGGTCAATGTAGACATCGGTGTAGGATATCACTTGGTGGGCCTTCCTGATAACGCCATTAAAGAAAGTAACTATCGGATAGCTGCGGCCCTTTTAAACAATGGGTACAAAATTCCCGGTAAGAAAATCACATTGAATCTTGCCCCTGCCGATCTTCGAAAAGAAGGTTCGGCCTACGACCTGACGTTGGCCCTGGGTATTTTATCCGCATCGAATCAGATACAATCCGAGAACATTGAGAAATATATCATTATGGGCGAGCTTTCGTTGGATGGAAGCCTACAACCTATAAAAGGAGCCCTGCCCATCGCTATAAAGGCCCTAGAGGAAGGTTTTAAAGGATTTATCCTACCCAAGGAAAATGCCAAGGAGGCAGCGATCGTAGACGGACTTGAAGTCTACGGAATCGAAAATATCTCCGAGGTCATCGAATTTTTTGACAAAGGGGAACTCTTGGAACGGACCATCGTCGATATCGAAAAAGAATTCTATAAAAACCTCGATTTTCCAGAATTTGATTTTTCCGATGTCAAAGGGCAGGAGAGTATCAAACGCTGTATGGAAATCGCCGCCGCTGGCGGACATAACATAATTTTGATAGGTCCACCAGGCGCAGGAAAGACCATGTTGGCCAAACGACTGCCTTCGATTCTTCCGCCTATGACGATGCAGGAGGCTTTAGAAACGACCAAGATCCATTCCGTGGTCGGCAAGATCAAAAATATGGGCCTAATGAGCCAACGCCCGTTCCGTAGCCCGCATCACACGATTTCGGATGTTGCCTTGGTCGGCGGAGGTGCCTACCCCCAACCGGGTGAAATATCATTATCGCATAACGGTGTTCTATTTTTAGATGAACTCCCGGAGTTTAAAAGGGGCGTTCTCGAAGTGATGCGACAACCCTTGGAAGATCGAGAAGTAACCATTTCGCGGGCACGGTTTACGGTCACCTACCCCAGTAGTTTTATGTTAGTGGCGAGTATGAACCCCAGCCCCGGAGGTTATTTTAACGACCCCGATGCACCGGTAACGTCTTCACCTGCCGAGATGCAGCGCTATTTAAGTAAAATATCGGGACCATTATTGGATCGCATCGACATTCATATTGAGGTGACGCCCGTACCTTTCGAAAAACTATCCGAAGACCGAAAGGGAGAGCCTAGTGTCGATATCAGAAAACGGGTCACGGCGGCACGCGAAATTCAGAGCGAACGTTTTGCAACGTTGGAAAATGTACATTATAATGCCCAAATGAACACCAAACAGATTCGGGAACATTGTAAACTGGACGAAGAATCAAAAACGATGCTCAAAAACGCCATGGAAAGATTGAACCTTTCCGCGAGGGCCTATGACCGAATTCTAAAAGTAGCCAGAACCATCGCCGACCTGGAAAATACGGAAGCATTGAACGGAAACCATATTGGGGAGGCCATTCAATATCGAAGTTTGGATCGCGAGGGTTGGCTGGGGTAGCTCAAAGTCGGGAGACTTTACGCAGTGGCAAATCTAGTTATAAGTTAAGAGTTTTGAGTGCCGCGTAATCGATTGGGTAGAGAATTTGGGTACGTAATTCCCCTCCCTGGGAGGGGTTCGGGGAGGTCAGGTCAGAAGTTGTTTCACAACTAAGATTTTCCTAATAATTAGTATCTTGTAAACAAATGGATCAGAAGATAAAAATTTTTGCGGTGTATGCCTGGGAGGACAAGAATACCGTGCTCGAACTCTTGCGTCACATGAAATCCTTGAAAGCGGATTTTGACATCGAAATCCGTTACGACGACCCTATACATTCCCATCAACCTTGGAAACCCCAAATCGAATCCCGCCTACATGACAGTAATATTTTTTTATTGTTGGTCAGTAAAGATTTCATGAAATCCCCCTTTATCAATCAAATCGAATTTAAGAATATCATTGACCGATATAAAGCGGATACTGCCGTCGTTGTGCCTATAATCGTTGATAATTGCCATTGGGACATTGATTTTAAATCCGATGATTATGATTTTAATCTGAAAGAATTGCAGGTGTTGCCCGAAGAAGGAAAACCTATATCGGATTGGAATACCCAAATGGAAGCCTACAAGAATATTACCGGAAATCTAAGAATGGTCATTTCTTCGATGGTGGGACCCATTGAACCGGAAAAACCTAAAGTTACTTCAGAAAAAGATGATGAAAGTTCCGAAGGAAAAGAACAACTAGCGATTCGTTTTGCCGAAGAAAAAGAAGCCCAGAAAATTACCGAGGAGCAAAGAAAAAAGGAGGCGGCCGAAGTAAAAAAAATCGAGGAAGAACAAAATAGGCAGTTGCGGGAGGCCGAAGCCAAAAGAAAGGCCGAGGAACAAGACAGAATAAAGAGAGAGGCCGAAGCCAAAAGAAGGGCGGAAGCGGAGCGATTGATCAAGGAAGAAGCGCAAGCGACCGCCAAACTAAGGGCCGAAGAAGAAATCAGGCAACGGGTAGAAGCCGGAAAAAGAAAAGCCGAGGAGGCGAAAAGGCTTAAAGAAGAAGCCGAAATAGGGCGCGCCAACGAAAACAGGGAACAAAAAAAATCCGGTTCCGGAGCAACAGAAACGCGTAGAGAAGCACAACCTGGCGAAGCGGGAAAAAAAAGAAAAAGAGTACTGTGGATTTCCATTTTTGTACTTCTTGCCGCTGCCGGTATATGGGCTTTTTCGGTATTCAATACAAGTCCTGAAAAGGAATTCGCCCCTGCCGAAACAAACGAAGCAACAACTTTAAAAGATTCGATTGCTTTGGAAGAACCCGAAACGACGTCGCCGACTGAAGAAACAACACCTGTAAATCTAGCGGTTGGCGATTCCTTTGAAGGCGGTATAGTTTTTGCCGCCGATCAAGGCGGCAAAACCGGAAAAATCGCCCATTTGGATGATGCGGGCCCCATGCCATGGAAAGAAGCGATGGAAATTCATGAAAAATTAGGAGAAGGATGGCGCTTACCGACCATGGACGAACTAAAGATAATGTACCGGACAATTGGTCAGGGGGCCGATAATAGCGGGAAGTTTCAAGATGAACTGTATTGGAGCACTACGCCATACGATGCGAACCAAGCCCGACTGTTACGTTTTCGAGACGGCAATACTTCCTATCATTACAATAGCAATGGTACCCACCGAAAGTTTTTGGTCCGGGCCGTTCGGGATTTTTAGCCGATAATTTAATGATATATACAATTCAATATTTCATGAGTCACTCCGCAAAGCCTTATGAATTTTAGATAGAAGGCTAGTCGCACCCTATAGGGCTGACTTTAATCCGCCGATCAATTGATCAATTTCGTCCATACTGGTATAATGCAAAAAAGAAATTCGTAACACTCCTGGTTGTCTAGGGATATCCATATCCATAAGGGGTCGAACAGCATAGAAATTGCCTATTCCCAACATCAATTTATGCCGGGTAAGCACTGCATATACCTCTTCAATACTTTTATTAAGTGGAATAATAGAAACCGTTGGCGCCCTATCTTTCGTATTATCAGGCCCTATAATTCGGACATCTTTGCGCGAATTTAAAAAATTGAGCAGGCGCTCGAGCAATTGTTGCTCATGCGCATGGAACAAACCATTTAACGCCCTGTTTCTTTCAGAAGGCAATGCTTGCTCAGGGAAATGATGTTCATAGACCGAATCAAGATAATCCAATATACCGCTTACCGCGCCAATTTGAGCATGATCCGGACCGGCTGGGGTTATCATATTTCTGCTGATTCCCTCTTTGAAAAAGTGGGACTGATTTTCCATCTTTTTTATCAAGTTCTGCTTTACATACATCAAGCCTAAATGTGGCCCATAGGTCTTGTATAATGAAAAAAGATAAATGTCCGCCCCCAGGTCTTTTAAATCCGGGAAACCATGTGGGGCATACGCCACGCCATCCACGACACAGAGTGCCCCCTTGGAATGCGCTATTTGACTAATTTCCTTTACAGGGTTCACGTGACCGATGACGTTGGAACAATGCGGAAAAGCAATCATCTTTGTTCTTTTACTGAATAACCCTTCTAGATCTTTCATGGGCAATAGCCCTGTTTCCCTGTCAACATGCCACTCAATAATTTTAATTCCACGTTCATCCAAACGCCTCCAAGCTCCAGCATTGGCCTCATGATCTTGACAAGAAACGATGATCTCATCCCCATTCTCCCACATGGGACGCATTGCATTTGCAAGTACATATACATTTTGTGTGGTAGACGGGCCGAAGTGAATTTCAGATTCATCCACATTCAGGTACTCGGCCATTCGCCGATACGACTCATCCATGAATTGCCCGGCCAACTGAGAAGCAGGATACGGATAATAAGGTTGAACCTTGTTTTTCAGGTAAAAGTTGGTGAGACGATCGATAACCTGCCTACAGGGATAAGAGCCACCGGCATTTTCGAAAAAAGCCCATCCTTTCAGTGAGGGCTCCATAAAAGCCGGAAATTGTTCACGAATAAATGATAAATCCAGTTTCATATCGTAT
Organism: uncultured Maribacter sp.; assembly: GCA_964351985.1. Lineage (GTDB taxonomy): Bacteria > Bacteroidota > Bacteroidia > Flavobacteriales > Flavobacteriaceae > Meishania. The sequence goes on from CAYGPR010000036.1 coordinate 14,796, forward strand.
CAAAAAAAGATGGTTTGATTAAGCTATTCTTAAAATGCTGTAGTATGTAAAGTGTGTCTGTTTTCCAAATCGGTTCATCCACACCGATGCGGAAATGTTCATTCGAAATTCTTGATCAGGTTATATGTGAATTCAATAATTTCCTTATAGTTCGTTTTGCTGATCTTTTCGTCGATACCATGAAAACCTGTCAAGTTTTCAGTGTTGATACGCACAGGATAAAATCGGTATACATCATCTGAAACATCATAGAAGTAACGGGCATCGGTGCCGCCGCCAACAAGCCCTGGAACTACAACCGCATCTGGAAACACGGATCGTATGGTCCGCTCTAGGTTCTTGAAGTTTTCGGAATCAATGCTAGAAACAGGTGAGGGTTCGGTCAGGAAACCTACGGGTTCTACCTGAATTTTATCGCTTATGGTATTCTGAATATGTTGCTTAACGGATTCGATGGTCTCACCCGGAAGAATCCTAAAATTTATCGTGGCCTCCGCCACAGTTGGAATGACATTATTTTTGATCCCTCCATCAATAATGGTAGGGGCGGTCGTGGTGTGTGCATTCAAAGCTTCTAGTATTGGAGCTTTCAATAACCAAGGATTGGCGAATGCCAAGCGTTGAAAAAAGGGCATTTCTGCACCTAAATACTCGAATTGATAGTTGATAGGTTCAACTAGTTTATAGGGCAATTGATTGTTTTCAAGATCAACGATGGCTTTGGCAAGCATTCCGATGGTGTTTTCACGGGGAGGTTGCGAACTGTGCCCTCCTGTTGTTTCAACGATCAATCTGAAAGAGGCGAACCCTTTTTCTGCCAAGTTTACCATGGCCACGGGTTTATCGATGCCGGGAACCATCCCTTCTGTAAGAAAACCACCTTCGTCAAGTGTCATGGCGGCCTTAATTCCTTTATTCTTTAAATATTCGGCGATTTGGCGGGCACCATTTTTCCCACCTACTTCCTCATCATGGCCAAAAGCGAGGTAAATGGTGCGTGAAGGTGCAAACGATTCGTTTAGCAATCTTTCCACGGACTCCATCAATCCCATTAACGAACTTTTGTCGTCCATGGTACCTCTTCCTACGATATCGGTTGCGGTTATCTTTCCCGTGAACGGTCCGGCTTCCCAATCACCAAGGGTGGGTTCATCTACAGGCACCACATCTTGATGCGACATAAGAATAATCGGTTTTTTCGATGAGTCAGACCCTTTCCATGTATACAATAAACTGTAATCGCTAATCTTTTCCAAGGAAAGATTTTCATGAGTCAAAGGAAAGGTCTCCTCCAAAAATCTGTGAAATCCGTTAAAGGCCGTGGAATCTGGAATAGCTTCTTCACTATAGGAAATCGTTGGAAACTGCACCGCCTTTGAAAGATTTTGTAAAACCGAATCGGGGATATCCAATTTTTTCAAGGGTTCGGATTCGATTTGTTTAGAGGTGAGGGCCAAGGTATTGAATATGAGTATACCAGCCAATACAACCAGTATGGTCAGCAAGGAGTACAGAATTTTTTTCATTCGGGCCGTTCTAAGGATAGACTTATTGTGTTTGGATTGCAACTTGAATGCCTCAAAAAGACTTCAATATTGCAACTGGCCCAATTTACAAAATTCCTATAAGGTGAATTGTTATTTTTTCACGTTGATAGAAACCGCCTCACAACTTTTCAAATCGGAGTTCAGTATTATATTTTCGGTCGAAGAACCATCCACAATTTCTATGGAGACCGTATTCGGCGGGAATTCTCCCAAGTTATGGGCATACAGAAAAAGGTCGTTCGGTTTTGTAGGGTCTAGAACAACGGCAACTTTCTTCTTGTAGTATTCCAAGGCATATTTTGAGACGATGGCCTCGCCATTTAGATATATTGATACAATATCCCCATCTTTTCGGCTATGGTCCCAAAGATTGATTTCAATGCTTGTGCCGCTCACTTCCAGTTCTTGAACATAGTTCAACGTCCTTCCATCAAAAGTATCCCTCAAAACTTCTTTTTCAGGTTCTGCCTGAAGAACAACAGGTTTTGTTTCTCTAGGTAGTTTGTTGATGGTAAAGAGGCCCGTGGCGTATTTTGCGATACTGTATTTGTCATCTGGGAAAAGCTCGATGCCTACGACCCGATAGTTATTTCCGGTCTGAAGGCCAGGTGAGATTTTTATTTCTTCCGAAAATCCGGTGTTCTTGAAAACGCCCAATTCCTGAACGACCATATCGTCTTTTGAAAGGTAAAATTTGATCGTTTTATTGGCGGGTATATTCTTGGTTACCCATTCCAAGGTTACGACGCCCGGTGCGGTCCAAATTGTTCCGCTTTTTGGAGAGGTAATGGTAATAGCGGTCTTGACCAACAAGGGTTCAGAAGCGCATTCGGCTTTGCGATTACCATCTATTTCATCTGCCCGAACAGGGGTAGGTGAAACGAAATATATAGCCATCAGTAGAAAAAAAAACCTTTTCATGATACTTTAGTAACGAAAAACTGGACTTTGTAGTATACTTTTTATCGAAAGCTGGAAATAGTGAATTCCTCTTTTTCCGAAATTGCCAATCGGTTTTTTAACGGTCTTCCCATATTTTTCCAACGGACTTCCATGATATCCCCGTTTTTCAAGGTGATTTTCTCCCCGAAACTAAAGGCATCCGCCCCAAAGAAGTGGATGTGCCCCAAATCGGGAACACGATGGTTCTTATATTTAAAATGATGGTATTCCAAATTGGCTAGACTATGCGACATATTGGCTTCACCCGTTCGGATATTCTTTTCCCAAAGAACGTCCCCATTCCTAGTGATACTTACCTTTCCTTCGACATCGCTAAAATCATCCGTGATAACTAATTCCGGACCCAGGGAACAGTTGCGAATCTTGGAGGGCGCCAGATATAGATAATTTTTCCGTTCCATAATATGGTCTGAGAATTCGTTGGCTGTCGCAAAACCGATACGCCATGGGTTTCCTTTTAAATCATTGATGTAGATTCCTGCAATTTCGGGTTCCTCGCCACCATCATCCCCATAACCGGGAATGGTCAAATCTTCATTATGAGCCCGGAGCACTGAGCCGTTACCTTTATAAAACCATTCGGGTTGTACCCCGATTTCATTCTCTTTTGGATGTCCTCCTTCGACACCCATCTGGTACATCTTCATACTATCGGTCAGTTCACTTTCGAACTCCGCCTCGTGCATTTTCTGTCGATTTTCCGCGCTGGCCTTATGTGTCAAGCCCGTTCCGGCAAGCATGAGTTTGGTGACGTCTGAAGGATGGTCGAAGGCGGGCAAGAGTTTCCATTCGGATTTTCCTTCATAAATCGTGTCGTAATCTAAGAGTTCATCGGACAGATTCTCAAATATAAGTTTGGTAAATGTACCACCGGCCTTAATCGCCGAAGTGGCGATTTCATATACCGAAGTGAAATTGATAAGCACTCTTACTTTGGGTTCTTCCACCACGGCTACTTTACGACCCAATGTCGTATGGATAAGTTGTACTAATCGCATTCCACTTAGATTTTTACCTCACAATTCATGGCGGCGGATTTATAAATGGCTTCGACCACCCGAATATCTCGAAGTCCTTCTTCGCCGGGCACTAACAAATCTTTATTATTCCTAAGTGCTAGGGCATCATCATCCATTTGCTTGGCCTGTTGGTTTTCCAACGGAAAATTGATAATGGTACCATCGGACATACTGCCGTTATTTCCACCGTAGGATGAATGGGGTTCCATCTGTAAAGAACCCTTTTCATAGGTTACTTTCAAATAATTCATTTGCATACCGTAGCTGGTATGGCATGCAGCACGGGCGCCACTGGGGAATTCTAATTGAAACATAGCGGTTTCTTCAACCTCGTGATAGATTTTAGGTCTCGTGGTAAATGTTTGGGCCAACACGGAGATGGGTTCTTCCCCTGTGGCCAAGCGAGCCCCTTGAACAGCATAAACACCCATATCGCCCATCACTCCTCCGCCCATTGCTTTTTTCTGTTTCCAGTGGTCGGTACGTCCATCAAAATATCCTGCTGCCGAGGTGACCATTTTTACTTTTCCAAAAGTTTGTTCTTTGGCTACTTTCATATAGGCCTGAATGTTGGGGTCGTGCTGGCAACGGTATCCTATGGAGAGTTTTACGTTATTATCGTTACATGCCTTGATCATTGCCTCGCATTCGGTAACGGTTGGAGCCATTGGCTTTTCGCACCAAACATGTTTCCCGGCCTTGGCGGCTCGTATGGTATATTCGGCATGCATTGAAGGTGGTAGCACCACATAGACCACGTCAATGGAATCATTGTTCGCTATATCATCAAAATTCTCGTAGTTGTAGATGTTTTCGTCCTGAATGTTATACTTGGCTTTCCAATCGGGAATTTTTTCAGGACTGCCCGTAACGATACTTTTTAATTCGCAATGTTTTGTGAGTTGTAAGGCAGGGGCCAATAGATCGGTACTGTAATAGCCCAACCCGACCAATGCAATACCTAGTTTTTCTTTTTGTGGCCTAGGGGAGCAGAATACCATGCTTGGCATGAAGGCCGTAGATGCGGCGATGATTCCCGCCTGTTGCATAAAGGCACGTCTTTGTTTTTCCATCTTTAATAATTTAAGGACAGAAATTACGACAAGATTCCGAATTTATCAATGAGTTCAACACATAATGTAAAAGAGTCCATGCTAAAACATTTTAGGATGGACTCTTGTTTAAAATGGCGCTATGATCTACTGGACAAAAAGAATATACAGTGACCAAAAAAAGCAGAAAGAACAATAACTATAAACCAAGTAATCGTTCAGGGTAGTTTTTTCTTCCATAAGATCGGGTTTTAAATTCTATATATATAAAACCCCGAGATAGGTGTAAAAGGATTTGGCCTCCTATGTAACGTGAGAAAATTCGACATGTGGTCATGCACTGGGTCAAAACGTTATAAATCTTCTATGAAAAGAAAATTTTGAAAAACGCTAAAACCTTTAAAAATGGTACTTCATCGATGAAAGGTAAGTGATATTTAAGTCGAAAAAGGACGTTTGAGATGATTTAAAAGGCTAAAAAAATCAGGATTTAAATCTAAAACTAACCCATTACCTTTTTTAAGGCATTGCTAAATTCGGCTACTTGAGGCTGCGTTCCCGTGCTTATTCTTGCCCAATCCAATAGTGGGGGAAAAGGCCTGCCGATCAATACATTCTCATTTTTCATAGCCTGTATGATTTGATTTACAGGGCGGCCTGTCTTAAAGAACACAAAATTGGTATGTGAGGGAATGTATTCCAGTTCCAACCCATCCAAGGTCGCATAGATTTGGTCTTTCGCCTCTTTGTTCTTTAGTATGCTGAACTTGTAGAATTCATCATCTTTTAGTGCTTCTTTGGCCGCTTCGATTGCCAAGATATTTGTATTTGCCATTACACTGGCCTTTAGCCTTTTGGCAATGTCAGGTCGTGCTATCAGATATCCGATGCGCATACCCGCCAGACCGAATACTTTTGAAAAGGTTTTTGAAACAATGATATTCCGCCCTTCCTTGACCAATTCGGTCATAGATGGGTATTCAGGTTCGGTAATGAAATCATAATAAGCCTCATCACTAAAAATCATCGCCTTACTATCGTGGGAGGTACAAAAGTCTTTTAAGGCATTTTTATCGAGCAATGTGCCCGTAGGATTGTTCGGGTTACAGATAAAAATAAGAGCCGTCTTGTTGTTCACTCTTTTCGACATGCTCTCAAGGTCATGCTGCATCTTTTCACTTACCGGAACACGATGCACATGGGCACCAAAAGTCTCGGCGTAAGTAAGCATGCTCTGAAATGTAGGGTCCGCCGCAATAAGTTCTCCACCGTTCAACCCGTATGTTAGGCCTACAGCCTTTAATCCTTCTGTGGAACCACCTGTAATGACGATATGGTCTTTGGTAACGCCTTCTTTTTCGGCGATCATTTCCACTAAACTAGATAAGGCGCCAAAGGGATAACGGCAGGCATCGTTAAAGGTATTGGTAATTACTTCACGCACCCTTTTGGAGGGGCCGTATGGGTTTTCGTTGGAACTCAAACGAACAAGTCCTTCTAGTTTTGGGGATTTTACGGCAGTTTCTATGGCTAAACTTTCGAATCCGCCCAACAAGGCAAACCCGCTGGAGAGGCCAACCGTGCGGAGCCAATTTCTACGATCTATATTTCTCATTTTAGATTGGTTATTTCGAGAAATAAGATACGAATAATTCTATAGAGAATATAAAATGGACTTATGACAAAAGGAGTGTCTTACCCATGTGGTGCCGAAATATTGAAAAATAGTTCGGGTAGTTGCAAAAAGGTTAATTTTTAGATATCTAACATCCAGTAATCTAAAAATCAATTAATCTTATCCTTTATAACTGGAATTCTTCGTTATTGCCTCCTCATCCTCTGTAGAACTGGGTAGAAAGATATCTTTGAGAATATAGGCGGCTACCATGGTAATACCCAATGACAAAAGATGTGTCGCATATTCCCAATATAGTATTTTAAGGAGGCTACCACATATTATACCTAAGGTTCCGGCGACAAGGGCACAATTCCATAGAATATGGGAAAGGGTGTTTTTTGCTCTTCGATCCTCATCCATGAAATAGGCCGTTCCTTCTAGAACAAACCAGATTACAAAGGTTATCGCGGTAACGATTTGAAAGAACAGGGTATATGGAAAATCAAGTATACGAAGTATGCCGTTCGTTGTCCAGAACATGACCAAAATGAGTTTGACGTAATCTACGTATTGTTTTTCAGATTTTTTCCAGAAGCGAGCAGTGTACAAGATGCCAATAGCTACAAAACTGACGAGCATAATCTCTTTAGCGAAAGGCCATTGCAAAATTTTTGCCGTCATACCGATTAGTAGCACTGCAATGGATATTCGTAAAGGAGTCTTTAAAATCTTTTTTACGGCTGTCATGACTTTACATTTATATTACTTTGATGTTGGCCTTTAGACCTTCCATGATTCCGAGTATGTTGGTCACGGTTTCCTTCAGATAATGTTTTATCAATACATGCGGAATACGGATGGTCGTAAATCCGTTCTTAAAAGAGTGCATAGCCTCCTCCAAGTCGTTTATCGCCTGTTCATGGGTTAGCATGTGGTATTTCGTGTCTATTTCTATGTTGAGCTTCACGCGCGAAATGGCAATGTCTACCGACTTTTTACCATCCCACCATTCCAACATGGCATTTACATTGGCTTGTTTTAGGCCGTAGTACAACTGAATAGCTTCTAAAGGGGTCTCATGCTGCGCAATCAACTTTTGCATCCGCGCAAAATGATTTTCACACAGTTCAACACCAAGTGAATCCATAGCGTTTTTATGGTCTAGATAGCCAAGTTCTTTGTTACATTCTAAACAGTTCATTCAAGTAGGTTAATTTATTTTCCCGTTGGTGGCGAGAAAGATTAATTTGGTTCGATTTGGGATAATAATAACCCTGTGTTTTTACGAATCGTATAAACTATCGATGTATGACACCCTGTTTTTAGACGAACTGCAAATTTTTAGACGAAATACATGCACAACTGTTAAAATTGTGGTGTAATTCGACCGCTCGGTTTCATGTATTCCGACCTTTACCAACTATATTTACTCGATAATCGAGATTTAAATACTCCGGCGCTTACGTCGAAATCAAATATGAATTTCCTTTCAATACTACTTGGGCTTGCTCAGAGGTAGTTTGTTGAAGACGAAAAACCGAATATCGAATGTTCAAGAGAATTGGCCCTGGTGTTTTGATTGCTGCCGCATTTATTGGCCCCGGAACCGTAACGGCATGTACCTTAGCGGGTGTGGAGTTTGGTTATTCACTACTTTGGGCGATGCTATTGTCGATTTTGGCAACTATTGTACTTCAGGAAATGTCGGCCAGATTAGGCATTATCACCCAAAGGGGATTGGCGGATGTTATCAAGGAAGAACTGAAGACCCCATGGGTTCGAATGTTGGTTATCGGTATTATTCTAGGTGCTATCGTCATTGGGAACGCTGCTTACGAGGCCGGAAATATCGGTGGGGCCACATTGGGTTTGGAAGCCATGTTCGGAAGTGAATTCAGCACATTCTACCCATTTATAATAGGCGGATTTGCCTTTCTGCTTTTATATATAGGCAATTATAGAACGCTGGAAAAAGTGTTCGTCTCATTGGTTTTGGTCATGAGCATTTCTTTCTTGTTGACCGCCATTATTACCAAACCTGATATTTCAAAAGTTTTAGAAGGACTCTTTTTGCCCAAAATGCCCGACGGTAGTTTATTGATGGTCATCGCCTTGGTAGGTACAACCGTGGTGCCCTATAATCTGTTTCTGCATGCCTCTTTGGTCAGTGAAAAATGGAAGTCAAAGGATGATTTGAAAAGCGTAAGACGGGACACTTTTATTTCAATCGCCCTAGGCGGAGTGGTCTCTATGGCAATAATTATAGCGGCATCGGCAATACCGGGAGAAACAGTTACCGGGGTTATGGATCTTGCAAAAGGTTTGGAGCCACTGTACGGTGGGAGCGCGAAATATTTTATGGGTATCGGGCTTTTTGCCGCGGGTGTTACTTCAGCTATAACAGCTCCTCTGGCGGCCGCCTACGTCGCGAACAGTTGTTTTGGGTGGAACGCCGATTTGAAGGATATACGTTTCAAAAGTGTTTGGATGATTATTCTCGGCCTAGGGGTTTTCTTTCTTTCTTTTGGAATTAAGCCTATCGAGATTATCAAATTCGCTCAAGTGGCCAATGGTATTTTGTTGCCGATTATTGCGATATTTCTTTTGTGGGTGGTGAATCGAGCATCGGTTATGGGCGAATACAAGAATAAACTTTTTCAGAATGTGGTCGGAATCCTTATTATAGCCCTATCGATTTTTTTGGGTGTAAAGAGTATTTTTAAAGTCTTTGGATTTTTCTAGATGGATGAATTTTTTATCGATATCAATTGTGATGTAGGCGAAGGCATTGGTAACGAGCGTGACCTCATGCCGTTTATTTCTTCTTGTAACATTGCTTGTGGTGGTCACGCTGGTGATAGCAATACTATGTCAGAAGTGGTTCGATTGGCAAAACAACATCAAGTCAAGGTCGGCGCCCATCCCTCTTATCCTGATAAGAAGAATTTTGGTAGGGTCTCGATGGATATTTCAAAAGAACAATTGCTAGAAAACATCCAAAGACAACTTCAAGACTTTTCCCTAATATTGGATGCGGAAGATGTACCCTTGCACCATATCAAGGCACATGGAGCCCTGTATAACGATATTGCTAAAGACATCGAATTGGCCAAAACATTTTTAGAAGCGATAGATTCATTTAAAAACAATATTTTTCTATATGCACCATACGGCTCCGTCATTGAGCAAAATGCTTTGGAGCAAGTTTGGAGCATAAAAAGGGAAGCTTTTGCAGACCGCAATTATAATGAAGATTTAAGTCTAGTTTCACGAAAACTCCCCAATGCTTTGCTGGAAGAACCTGAAGAGGTTTTAGACCATATCGTCAGAATGATAAAAAATAATAGGGTTAAAACGGTCAATGGCGGTGAAGTGCCCATTACGGCAGAAACTTTTTGTGTTCATGGTGATACGGTTTCCGCTTTGCAAATTTTAAATTACCTTTCCAGAACATTGCCCGATCAACATATTTATCTTAGAAAATGAGCCCCTACGAAATCTCCATACGGCCTTTCGGAATCCATGCTATTTTAATCGAGTGGCCGAATGTGGTAGAGGAAGCCATTTTAGAGGACATACTCCGATTCTATCAATATCTAAAAAATAATTGCCTCAAAGAAAGTGGGTGGGAGATGATTCCTGCATACAATTCATTGACTTTGGTTCAAAACGATAAGAGAGTCGATTTTGAAGATTTTAGTAGAAAGCTGAATGACTGGTATGGAAAAAAAGGGGTGGTAAGACCAAAACAACGGTTTTTATGGAGGTTGCCCGTTTGCTATGACCTCAATTTCGGTATTGACCTCGAAGAAGTTGCCGATAAATTGGACATGACCATCGATGAGATTGTAGAACAACATACTGCTTCCATATATACGGTTTACGGTATCGGATTTCTTCCAGGGTTCATGTATTTGGGCGGTTTGCCAGAATCATTGGAAATTCCGAGAAAAGCTACCCCTCGTTTAAAAGTGGAAAAAGGAGCCGTAGGACTGGCCGGTAAACAAACAGGTATTTATCCTCAAGAATCTCCTGGTGGGTGGAATATCATTGGTAATTGTTCTGTGCCCATTTTCGATGCCGAACGGAAAGACCCTTGTTTGGTAAGCGTTGGGGACAAGATTCAATTTTATTCCATTTCCAAGGCGGAATATGACCTGCATAAAATCGAAAGCGAAGTTGGTATTTATAAAGTTGAAAAAACAAAAATCGATGCTTAAGCTATTAAAGTCCGGGTTTTACACTTCCGTTCAAGATATGGGGAGATTTGGCCATCGAGACAAGGGCGTACCGGTCTCGGGTGCCATGGATGGCCTGGCGCTATCAAAGGCGAATGCACTTTTAGAAAATGAGGAGGATGCCGCGGTTCTTGAGATTACGATGACCGGCCCGACAATCGAATTCGATGAGAATACCTTTATTGTGCTTACCGGGGCTAAGATGTCCGCTACTTTGAACAATCAACCTATTTCCAACTACAAGATACATGAAGTAGGCATTGGTGATATTTTGTCTTACGGCAAATTAGAAAATGGTTTTCGAAGTTATCTTGCGGTGAAAGGTGGGTTTACGACTCCTAAAGTGCTGAACAGTCGTTCCTTTTCAAAGGCCCTGACCCGAGTTACCTATTTAAAGGACTTGAGTATATTACCCTATACGCCCTGTCATTCTTTTGAACCTAAAATAGAAGAAATAAAGATTGATTCCTACTTTGAGAAAAAAGTACTTGAAGTAGCAAAAGGCCCTGAATACAATATGTTGGAAGATAAGCAACTGGAGAAACTCTTTGGTTACGATTTTTCGATTGCAAAAGAGAATAACCGTATGGCCTATCAGTTGAACGAAACCATTCTGGGGCATGAGGTTTCCATGCTTACCTCGGCCACGCTACCGGGTACGGTGCAGTTGACGCCTGCGGGAAAACTTATTGTACTAATGAAAGACGGTCAAACTACGGGTGGATACCCAAGAATATTACAATTGACCGATAGGGCAATTTCAATCTTGGCTCAAAAAAAATTTGGGGATATAGTTTCTTTCAAATTACTTCAAAATTTTTAAGACCTTTCTAGTTAAATTATTGGTCTTAATTATTTGCCTAGTATTGCATTAGTGAAAATAAAAAGAAACATACTCGATGTGGTTCCTATTGTCTGTCAAAGCGGATGATATAGATTTCATTGTTTACGAAAACCTGTATCAGACCTCAATTTGATACAGGTTTTTTTGTGCAATTAGGTTTTTCGTGACGGTTACAAGAACTATTGAATATGATAAAAAATTAAGGTTATCTATCTGATAATCAAAAATTTAAATAAATATAATGTCAATTGAATTTAAACCAACATCGATTGTTAAAATTTAAGGGTAATCGAAAGAATTATCTTTGATAACCTTAGTAAATACTACGGATTTTATAAAAAGAAGAACACGCTTAGATGGAACTGAACAAACACAGTAAAAATGTTACCCAAGATCCAACTCAACCCGCGGCGCAGGCTATGTTGTATGCCATAGGTCTGAATGAAGATGACCTCAAAAAACCACTGATCGGAATCGGCAGCACGGGTTACGAGGGCAATCCTTGTAATATGCACCTGAACGATTTGGCACAAGAGGTTAAATTAGGAACAGAAAAAGGTGGCTTGATAGGTTTGGTATTCAACACAATCGGTGTGAGTGATGGCATTTCTATGGGTACCTATGGCATGCGGTATTCGTTGCCATCTCGTGATATTATTGCAGATTCAATGGAAACTGTAGTGCAAGCGATGAATTATGATGGCTTGGTTACGGTAGTGGGATGTGATAAAAATATGCCAGGTGCCTTGATGGCGATGATCCGTTTGAACCGGCCATCGGTAATGGTCTATGGAGGAACAATCGCTTCCGGATGTTTCAAAGACAAAAAATTGGACATCGTTTCTGCCTTCGAGGCATGGGGCGAAAAAGTTGCCGGCACGATGAACGAAGAAGATTATAAAGGTGTGATTCAAAATGCCTGCCCTGGCGCAGGCGCTTGCGGTGGCATGTACACCGCGAATACCATGGCTTCCGCAATTGAAGCATTAGGAATGGCCTTGCCGTATAATTCTTCAAATCCGGCAATTGGCAAGGAAAAGCAAAAAGATGCTATAAATGCCGGTTTTGCATTACGATACCTGCTCGAAAACGATATCAAGCCAAGTGATATTATTACCAGAAAGTCCTTCGAGAATGCCATTCGACTCTTGACGCTTTTGGGGGGGTCTACGAATGCGGTGCTACATTTCTTGGCAATCGCCAAAGCCGCCCTAGTAGATTTTACCATTGATGATTTTCAAAAAATCAGTGATACTACACCCTTCTTGGCCGATTTGAAACCGAGTGGGAAATATTTGATGGAAGATTTACACCACGCGGGAGGAACACCGGCCGTCATGAAATTCATGCTCGAGAACGGTATGTTGCATGGGGATTGTTTGACCGTAACAGGAAAGACCGTTGCCGAAAATTTGGCCGAATTACCTGGATTAAAAGAAGGTCAGCAGGTGGTTCACGACCTGCAAAATCCCATTAAGGAAACAGGACACCTAAGAATTTTATATGGCAATCTAGCGGAAGAAGGGGCGGTTGCCAAAATTACGGGCAAAGAAGGACTTCATTTTTCAGGCCCGGCCAAGGTGTATGACGACGAGTTCTTGGCAAATGCCGGAATCGGAAGAGGTGAAGTAAAAAAAGGAGATGTAGTCGTTATACGCTATGAAGGCCCAAAAGGCGGGCCCGGAATGCCAGAAATGCTAAAACCGACCGCTGCTATTATGGGAGCCGGATTGGGTAAAGATGTGGCCTTGATTACCGACGGAAGGTTTTCGGGAGGCACACACGGTTTCGTAGTGGGCCATGTCTGCCCTGAAGCTCAGGAAGGTGGCACCATCGGTCTTTTGAAAGATGGTGATGTCATTACCATAGATGCCGAAAAAAATGAAATCTCCGTGGCACTGACCAAAGAGGAGATATCAGAAAGACGAGCCAATTGGGAACAACCCCCTTTAAAAGTAAAACGGGGAAGTTTGTACAAATATGCAAAAACGGTTTCTTCGGCCTCACAAGGCTGCGTTACCGATGAAATATAGAAGTAGTAGGTTAACATTGGAGTGAGAACTGGTTTGAATTTGAACTTGACACTTGAATTTGAGTTTTAAAATGGAAACATTAAAAGAAAAGAAAACAAAGACTAAAAAGCCGACCGGGATGAAAATCAGTGGTGCAGAGGCTATTATCCATTGCTTATTGGCCGAAGGAGTCGATTTAATTTATGGCTATCCGGGCGGTGCTATTATGCCCGTATATGATGAGCTTTATAAATTCCAGGATAAGTTGACACATATCTTGACCCGCCATGAACAAGGGGCTACACATGCCGCACAGGGTTATGCCCGGGTTTCGGGAAGAGTGGGAGTGGCCATGGCGACTTCGGGTCCTGGGGCTACCAATTTGGTAACAGGTCTGGCCGATGCACAGATCGATTCAACACCTATGGTTTGTATTACAGGGCAGGTTCCTAGACATTTACTGGGTTCCGATGCTTTTCAGGAAACCGATATCATCGGTATTTCTACTCCGGTAACCAAATGGAACCATCAGATAACCAAGGCTTCAGAAATTCCTGAAGTTATGGCGAAAGCCTTTTATATTGCCAAATCAGGTCGCCCAGGGCCGGTTCTCATCGATATTACTAAAAATGCGCAATTCGACGAATTGGATTTTGTCTATGAAAAATGTACTGGGGTGCGAAGTTATAATCCTGTGCCAAAACCCGATATGAAAGCTATCGAGGCAGCTGCTGAATTGATAAATAAGGCAAAAAAGCCATATATCGTTTGGGGACAAGGTGTCATTTTGGGCCAAGCTGAAAAAGAGTTGACGGCCTTGATAGAGAAAGCGGGAATTCCGGCTGCTTGGACCATCATGGGCGAATCGGCGATTCCGACCAGCCATCCATTGAACGTAGGTATGGTGGGGATGCATGGTAATTACGGACCTAATGTACTGACCAACGAATGTGATTTGTTGCTTGCCATAGGCATGCGGTTCGACGACCGTGTGACCGGCAGTTTGGATACCTATGCCAAACAGGCGAAAGTTGTCCATTTTGAAATCGACCCGGCCGAAATCAATAAGAACGTAACGGCCGATGTTGCTGTTCTTGGTGACTCAAAAGAAACCTTGGTACTATTACTTCCTTTGATTAATGAAAATAATCACGAAGCTTGGCACAATGAGTTCAAGAAGAAATATAAAATTGAATTTGAACAGGTCATCAAAAATGATATCCATCCCACAAAAAATGGATTGACCATGGGTGAAGTCATCGAAGAAATTAATTTAGCTTCAAAAAATAAGGCGGTAATCGTTACCGATGTAGGGCAGCACCAAATGGTTGCCTGTCGTTATGCCAAGTTCGAGGACTCGAAAAGTAATATTACCTCTGGAGGATTAGGCACCATGGGCTTTGCCCTTCCAGCGGCTATTGGCGCAAAAATGGGGGCGATGGATCGTGAGGTAGTGGCCATTATTGGCGACGGCGGCTATCAAATGACCATTCAAGAACTAGGTGTTATTTTTCAACATCAAGTCCCTGTAAAGATTGTTGTTTTAAATAATGACCATTTAGGCATGGTCCGGCAATGGCAAGAACTGTTTTTTGATAGTAGATATGCTTCTACGGTAATGACCAACCCTGATTTTGTGAAAATTGCCGAGGGGTATCACATCGAAGCCAAACGGGTTAGCGAACGTAAAGATTTAAAGACTACGATTCAAGAAATGATAGCCTCCGACAAACCCTATTTCTTGGAAGTAAAAGTAGAGAAAGAAGATAATGTATTTCCGATGATTCCTTCCGGGGCCTCGGTTTCTGATATTCGATTGAAATAAACAAAGTTCCTCTCCTTGGGAGAGGGATTTAGGGTGAGGATATGAACGACGCAAACATACTTGATATACCTAAAATCCATCAGGAGATAAATAGGAAATCTGAAGAAATCGGATTTACCATGCCTTCCGATGTATACATTGGCACCTTGTTGAAGACCTTGATCTCCTCAAAACCAAAGGGTAGGTTTTTGGAACTGGGTACGGGAATCGGTTTAAGTCTTGCATGGATGATCGATGGAATGGATACTGATTCGAAATTGATAACGGTTGACAATGATGCCGAATTGACCCACATTGCGGAACAGTACTTCGGAAATGATAAAAGAATCCAAATCGTCTGTAGTGATGGAACAGCATGGATACATTCGAACAAAGAAGAAAAATTCGACCTGATTTTTGCCGATGCTTGGCCAGGGAAGTATAGTGAAATAAACGAGATTTTGAATATGGTCAAAATAGGCGGATTTTATATCATAGATGATATGACCGCCCAACCCAATTGGCCCCAGGGCCATCAAGATAATGTTGATGGATTGGTAGAATACTTGGAACAGCGAGAGGATTTTACATTGACCAAATTGAACTGGTCAACTGGATTGATTATCGCCGTTAGAAAATAAAAATTACACACTCCCTTACGGGGAGATTTAAGGTGAGGGCATGCAACAACTGGCACACAAATGGGATTCAGCATTATACAACGACAAACATTCGTTCGTGTATGACTATGGTGTTGCATTAGTCGATTTGTTACACCCGAAATTGGATGAAAGAATTCTTGATTTGGGGTGTGGTTCAGGAGAGTTGACCCATAAAATAAACGAGAAAGCTGCAAGTGTAGTCGGTATTGACAATTCGCCTGAAATGATTGAAAAGGCAAGGTTCAGGTTTCCACTTTGCGATTTTCAAGTAGCCGATGCCAGTAATTTTGAGTTTAACGAGCCTTTTGATGCAATTTTTTCAAATGCCGCCTTACATTGGGTTATCGACTATAAAGCTGCAATTGGTTGTATGTATAAAAGCTTAAAACCTGGCGGAAAAATAGTCGTTGAGTTTGGAGGTAAGGACAATGTACGTTCAATAACGGATCAGTTGAAAAAATCCCTTTTAAAAAGGGAATATGAAGCGCAATCAAAATTGCAATTATGGTACTTTCCTTCTATAGGGGAGTATACTTCAGAACTTGAGGCGGCAGGATTCAATGTTAGCTTAGCGGAATTGTATGACCGCCCAACAGCATTGGCGGATGAAAACACTGGTATTATGGATTGGCTGACCATGTTCGCTGCGCCATTTTTCAAAGGTGTTGATGATTCGGATATTCAAGATATAGTAGAAGAAACACAAGAAAGTCTTAGATCTGAATTGTTCAGAAACGGAAAATGGTTTGCAGATTATAAAAGAATTAGAATTGTAGCACATAGATAATGAAAAAACAATGGTTTACGATTTCGGTATACTCCGAAAACAATGTTGGACTGCTTAATAGAATATCAGGTATATTCTTAAAGCGACACATTAATATAGAGAGTTTAAATGTCTCTAAATCAGAAATTGATAATGTATCTAAATTTACCATTGTTGTAAACACAACGGAAGATTGGGTGCGTAACATTGTAGGGCAAATAGAAAAGCAAATCGAAGTCATCAAGGCATTTTACCACACCGATGACGAGACAATTTATCAAGAGTCGGCCTTGTTCAAGATTGCATCGAACTTACTCTTTGATGAGCGGCAAATTCAAAATATTATAAAAGATAGTAATTCTCAGATTGTAACGGTCGCACGTGATTTTTTTGTTTTGGCAAAGTCAGGTAGAAGAAGTGAGATCGACGAAATGCACGAACAGTTCAAGCCGTTTGGCATTATGCAATTTGTACGCTCCGGTAGGATCGCGGTCACGAAGGATGAAATGCAGATTTCGGCTATTCTTAAAGAATTTCAAAACAGTTAAATCATAACCAATACTTAATATACGAACAGATTTCCATCATTGTGGGAATGAAATAAAAATTAGTTATTCATGGCAAATTACTTTAATACACTATCGTTACGAGATCAATTGACCCAACTTGGAAAATGTCGCTTCATGGAAGCAAGTGAGTTCTCCGACGGTGTATCAGCATTGAAAGGCAAAAAAATTGTAATCGTGGGCTGCGGGGCCCAAGGTTTGAATCAAGGCTTGAATATGAGAGATTCAGGTCTTGATATTTCATATACCCTGCGCGAAGCGGCTATCAAAGAAAAGCGGCAATCGTATATCAATGCCACTGAAAACGGTTTTGACGTAGATACCTACGAAAACCTTATCCCGAACGCCGATTTAGTAATCAATTTGACGCCCGATAAACAACATACAAGTGTGGTCAGCACGGTTATGCCCTTAATGAAACAGGGAGCAACGCTTTCGTACTCCCATGGTTTTAATATTGTGGAAGAAGGTATGCAGATCCGTGAAGATTTGACGGTGATCATGGTAGCTCCCAAGTGCCCTGGTTCTGAAGTTCGGGAAGAATATAAAAGGGGTTTCGGTGTACCTACCTTGATAGCGGTGCATCCATCAAATGACCCGCAGGGCAAGGGTTTGGAACAGGCCAAGGCCTATGCAGCCGCAACGGGTGGACATAGGGCGGGAGTCTTGGAATCTTCTTTTGTGGCCGAAGTCAAATCGGACCTTATGGGCGAGCAGACTATTTTGTGTGGTTTGTTGCAGACCGGAAGCATTCTATGTTTTGATAAAATGATCGAAAAAGGGGTAGATGCGGGATATGCGTCCAAATTAATCCAATACGGATGGGAAACTGTGACAGAAGGCATGAAATATGGGGGAATCACCAATATGATGGACCGCCTTTCAAATCCTGCTAAAATCAAGGCATTTGAACTATCCGAAGAACTGAAGGATATTATGCGTCCTCTGTTCCATAAACATATGGATGATATCATGACCGGTCACTTTTCAAAAACCATGATGGAAGATTGGGCCAATGATGATAAAAACTTATTGACCTGGCGTGCCGAAACGGGAGGAACCGCTTTTGAAAAGACACCTGCCGGAAACGACAAAATTTCTGAGCAAGAGTTCTATGACAATGGTGTTCTGATGGTGGCCATGGTTCGGGCCGGTGTCGAGTTGGCCTATGAGAGCATGACAGAATCGGGTATTATCGGTGAATCTGCGTACTATGAGTCGTTACATGAAACACCTTTGATCGCCAATACCATAGCTAGAAAGAAACTGTTTGAAATGAACCGGGTAATTTCCGATACGGCCGAATATGGTTGTTATTTGTTCGATCACGCCTGTAAACCTTTACTGGCAGACTTTATGAAAAAGGTCGATGTCGATGTCATCGGTAAAAAATATGGTGAAGGAAAGTCGAACCAAGTCGATAATGCAAAACTGATTGCCGTAAACAAAGTATTGAGGGAACATCCCGTGGAAATAGTCGGGGCCCGATTAAGAGCATCGATGACTGCAATGAAACCTATTATATAATGTCTAAATCCCTGAGCGATCAGGGATTTTTTATTTCCCCATTTTTAGAATTTTAATACGTTTTCAACTATGAATAAAATACCTAGTGAATTTCAGATAACCGAAATCCTTGTACAAAATAAATATCTGGTCGATGGTGAACTAAAAGAATGGAAAGGTTCGACAACCGAAGTGTTTTCTACTATTTCTGCTACGGATACGTATACCCCGACCCTTTTAGGTAGTATTCCCGATATGGGCGAAAAGGAAGCCTTGGAAGCTCTTGATGCAGCCATGAACGCATACAATCGAGGTCAGGGTGTTTGGCCGACGATGCACGTAAAAGATAGGATCGAGTGTATGGAAAAGTTTGTAACCCAAATGGAGACCAAACGCGCAGAAATCGTAAAGCTGTTGATGTGGGAAATAGGTAAATCCTTGCCCGATTCTGAAAAGGAGTTTGACCGTACGGTCGACTATATCTACGATACACTGGAGGAGTACAAGCAATTGGACCGCAATTCGGCCAAATTTCAAAAGCACGATGGAGTGTATGCCCATATAAAAAGGGGACCCTTGGGCGTAGTTTTGTGTCTTGGGCCGTACAACTATCCCTTAAACGAGACTTTTGCTTTATTGATTCCCGCTATCATTATGGGAAATACGGCCATTTTTAAGCCGGCCAAACATGGGGTTTTGTTGATTACACCTTTGTTGGAAGCTTTTCAAAATAGTTTTCCTAAGGGAGTCATCAATATTCTCTTTGGAAGGGGTAGGGCGGTGGCAGCACCTATCATACAAACGGGAAAGGTCGATGTTCTTGCCTTGATCGGCAATAGCAAATCGGCGAACGCCCTACAGAACCAGCATCCAAAAAGTAATCGATTGCGACTGGTCTTAGGGCTAGAAGCTAAAAACCCGGCAATTATTTTACCCGATGCCGATATGAAACTTACGATCAATGAGGTGGTGGCCGGTACGATATCTTTTAACGGACAACGTTGCACCGCCCTTAAAGTGGTATATGTACATGATGTCGTGCGGGAAAATTTTCTAAAGGATTTTTCTGAAGCCGTGGATAGTTTAACGTTCGGCAACCCTTGGGATGAAGGGGTAAAACTGACCCCGCTTCCCGAACCGAGCAAACCGGACTATATTCAAGAACTGATTGATGATGCCCTGGCCAAAGGTGCTAAGATCATGAACAAAAAAGGAGGGCAGCGTTTTGATAATTATATCTGGCCGGCAGTTTTATATCCCGTTACCAAAGATATGCGTGTTTATCAAGAGGAACAGTTCGGGCCTGTGATACCCGTACTATCGTTTTCCGATATCGAAGAACCTTTAGATGACATGGCGGAAAGCAATTATGGACAGCAAGTCAGTTTGTTCGGGAAGGATGTTTACGCTTTGGCCCCGCTAATCGATACCTTGGTCAATTTGGTCTGTCGTGTCAATTTAAATAGCTCTTGCCAACGTGGGCCGGATGTCTATCCGTTTACGGGCAGAAAAGATTCTGCACAGGCGACCTTGAGCGTTCATGATGCCTTGCGCTCATTCTCCATACGTACGTTCGTCGCCTTTAAAGACAATGAGCTGAATAATGACACCATAGAAAAATTGTTGGAGACCAAACTTTCGAATTTTGTGAGTACGGATTATATTCTATAGTGGATAATTAATTCCAAAGAGGCCTTGCTTATTGAAAAGTGAGGCTTTTTTAATTGGCATTGTTTTGATAAAAGGTAGTTATGCTCAAAATATAGGATTGGGAAAGTTTCGTTATCGGTTCGGCTAAGCGTAGTGAGGTCGCAAGGAAACTTTTCGTTTCCGTCTGTGCACGAAGCTAAAGCTTATTGTTTTGCTTTTTCATGTCCAAAGCTAAATCCATAAGATTTAGCGACTTCATAAATATGCACAGACCGTGGTTTAAAACCCAAAACCCCGCGTTAAGTTTAGGCTTTGTTAGCTGCTGAGGCGTCACGTTCGAGTAGGAACGAAACTTTGGGTTTCCAATCGTATTCAGCCCGAGTAATGTCCAGCGTTACAGTTACGTTTGAGTGAAGTCCATCTGCGCAAACTTGATTTTTTTCTATTCGAGTGAAAAGTCCATCGCGCAGTTGCTTTTATGGACAACATTTTTTAACGTATTTGAGGTCAACCATTTAACAAAACATTTTAGCAGTATTAAGAAAACTGACTTTATATTGTAAACATTATACGAATAGAAATTTTATCTGATGAGAACACTTTTAGTGACCAACTTATTCTTGCCCCTACTTTTTTGCTTTTTATATGCCCAGAAATCAACTGATTATTCAAAATACCACAAAGCCGTTTTGATTGTTGAAGAATTGATAATCGAAGCAGATTTTCGGGAAGCATTGGGCCAAATGGAAGAAATATCGAATTCATATGAGTTTGTTTTTTTACGGGATTACAAAATTGCCACACAACTTGCACTTTATTTAAAGGACTATGAAAGTGCCTTCAAGTATTTAAAATTGGGTATTTCAGATGGTTGGACATTGAAGGAAATTAAAAAGAATAAATTCATGAAACCTCTTACCCTAATGAAAGAATGGTCTGGTGTTGAAGATGATTATGAGACCTTAAGAACTGAATACAATAAACGCATTGATGATGGTTTAAGAAGAGAGGTACGAGAAATGTATAAAAAAGACCAAAAATTTGCCGTTAAACATCTTTTTAAAATTGGTCAAATAGCAAAAGAGCGACATGGTAGTGAAAAAGGCGAGCCACATACGAGACGACAGATTGCCAAGTTGAACGGTATAATGGAATCCAAAGGCTATCCGAGTGAAAAAATTATTGGGGAGAGCCAATGGATGACTATCATTTTAGCACACCATAATTCGCTATCCAAGGATTTTGTGGTTAATGACACACTATACCCTGCTTTAAGGCCAAAATTATTGAAGGCTATTTCCATTGGCGAAATGAACCCTTATGACTTTGCTTTTATCGAGGACTGGAAAATCGCTGTTAAATCGGACCGTCAGGATATTGGATATGGTTATTTAGACTTGCCTACCAAAGAAGAACTTTCAAAAACCAATGAATTGAGACGTAATTTAAATATCAGGTCAATAGAAACTCGTAACGGTTTGGTAGATATTCAAGAAAAGACAGGGATGAATTTTTACCTTGCAGGCAAACCTTGGGTCGAAGGAAAAATTATACCTGAAGATTAATAGTGTTTATTTAAATTTTATCTGCACGTTTGAGTATAGCCACATTTACGCAAAGGTGCTCAAAAGTTTATTTTTGAGACATTGCAGCTAACATTGAGCTAAGAAACGTATTAATTCCTTTTAGCGGTCGATAACGAAGTTCGACGATTTCTGTTTTAAATTTAAGAATTTACGGACTACGTTTTTAATAGTTTTAAACACAGAAAATAAAAAAGCCCAAAGAAATGATCTTCGGGCCAATTGTGAACTCAAGACGAGTTTTATAAAATTACCGCTACTTAGGAACGTGGGGAGTTTTAAATATTTTTCGCTAACCAATCCCCAACTTCGCTGGTCTTATGGCTTTTTCCACCATCGGCAAGATCTTCGGTTACAATACCTTCGGCCAGTGATTTGTTGACGACACGGCGAATAGCATCGGCTTCCTGTTGTAAATCCATGTCCTCAAAAAGCATGGCGGCCGAAAGTACGGTCGCTAACGGGTTGGCAATATCTTTACCTGCCGCCTGTGGATAAGATCCATGAATAGGTTCGTACAAAGAAACTTTGCTACCAACCGATGAAGAAGGCATCAATCCCATAGAACCAGAAATTACGGAGGCCTCGTCCGTCAAAATATCGCCAAATAGGTTTTCTGTAATAATGACGTCATAGCCTTTAGGCCATTGTACCAAGCGCATGGCAACGGCATCTACAAATTCATATGACACTTCCACTTCGGGATAGTCTTTTTCCATCGCCTGAACGGTTTCGCGCCATAATCTCGATGATTCCAATACATTGGCTTTATCCACACAGCATAATCTTTTTGACCGCGTCATGGCCATTTCAAACCCTTTTTTTGCCAAACGTTGAATTTCGGCACGGGTGTAGGTCATGGTGTCAAAAGCGGTATTTCCGTCGTCCTTTCTACCTCTTTTCCCAAAATAGACACCTCCGGTCAATTCGCGGAGGATGATTAGATCGGTCCCTTCAATGCGCTCCCTTTTTAAAGGGGATTTATCGATCAAAGAAGGAAAAGTAAATGTTGGGCGTACATTGGCAAAAAGTCCCAATTTCTGTCGCATTTTCAACAACCCCTGTTCGGGACGTACTTTTGCAGTAGGGTCGTTATCAAATCTAGGGTGGCCAATAGCTCCGAACAATACGGCATCGGCATTTGCACAAATTTCATGTGTGGCATCAGGATACGGTTCTCCGACGGCATCAATGGCAGCTGCACCGGTCAATGCTGGTTTCCATGTGATTTCATGATTATATTTTTTTGCAATGGCATCGCAAACTTTTACAGCTTGGTCGATTACTTCAGGGCCGATTCCATCTCCGGCCAATAGGGCAATGTTTAGTTTCATCAATACTTGCTTTTATTTTCCATTCCCGCGTAGGCGGAAATCTGTTTAAGTTGATTTTATTTTTCGTTACTCGTCATTGCGAGGCACGAAGCAATCTGTTCAATTTGTACTTAAGGTAATTTAAGAATTACGCATTCCATTTCAACTTCTTGCCAGCCATCAACAGCTTGCCGCGTCGGCGGTTTCCTTCGGCCAACCGCCCCCTCGCAATGATGTGTTCCTAAATAATATTCAACATTTTCTCCGTTGCCTTTATCGCCGAAACCGTCTGATCCGAATCCAATCCTCTTGAAATAAATTCTTTGCCATTTGCTGATTCCCAAGTAATAATGGTTTCGCAAAGGGCGTCGGAATTACTTCCTGGGGGAATTCGGACGGCATAGTCAACTAATTTTGGTAGTTCCATTTTTCGCGAGTGATATACTTTTCGCAAAGCGTTCATAAAGGCATCGTACTGTCCGTCGCCTTGGGCGTGCTCTTCGTAAATCTTTCCTTCAATTTCAACCGAAAGGGTAGTGGAAGGTTGTAGTCCCTTTGCATGCGTCAACACGTACGATTTCACAAAAACTTTTTGTTGGTTTACATCTGAATCCAGCACATCGGAAATAATATAGGGCAGGTCTTCTTTGGTTACCCGCTCTTTTTTGTCTCCAAGTTCTATGATACGGGCGGTCACCTTTTTAAGTTCGTCATCGTTCAACGTTAGACCAAGTTCCTGTAAATTCTTTTGGATATTGGCTTTGCCTGACATTTTGCCTAGGGCATATTTTCGTTTTCTACCAAAACGTTCCGGCATTAGGTCGCTGAAATATAGATTGTTTTTATTGTCCCCATCCGCATGTATTCCGGCCGTTTGGGTAAAAACATTATCTCCGACAATAGGTTTGTTCGATGGAATGCCCACTCCGGTAAATGCCGAAACCAATTTACTTACTTTGAACAGTGCCTTTTCATTAACACCGATTTTCACTTCCGGCAAGAAGTCATTGATGACGGCTATGGCACTTGCCATAGGGGCATTACCGGCACGTTCGCCCATTCCGTTTACAGTAAGATGCAGTCCGTGGCAACCGGCCTTGACCGCTTCCATAATATTCGCTACACCTAAATCGTAATCGTTATGGCCATGAAAATCGATATGCAGATCCGGATAGCGCCGAATGATTTCCGATAGAAAATCGAAGGTTTCCCTTGGGGTCAAAACACCTAAAGTATCTGGTAGCAAAACCCTTTTGACAGGCTGGGTGGAAAGAAAATCTAAAAATTGGAAAACATAGTCCTTGGAGTTTCGCATACCGTTGCTCCAATCTTCTAAATAAATGTTATTGATAATTCCCTTTTTCTCTGCAGATTTGAAAACAGCGGCGATTTCCTTAAAATGTTGATCAGGTGTTTTCTTGAGCTGATGTGTTAGATGGTTCAGAGAACCCTTTGTCAAAAGATTCTGCGATTTTGCTCCGGCCTTTTCCATCCATTTGAGCGAAACACCACCATCGACAAAAGTCAAAACTTCGACCCGGTCTAAATAATTCTTAGTTGTCGCCCATTCTGTAATCTGTTGTACGGCTGATAATTCACCCTCTGAAACCCGAGCAGAAGCTACTTCTATGCGATCCACCCTGAGTTCATCAAGTAAAAGCTTGGCGAGGGTCAGTTTTTCGGAAGCAGAAAAAGATACACCCGAAGTCTGTTCGCCGTCGCGAAGGGTGGTATCCATGATTTCAATGCGTCTCTTCATTTTATTTGTGTTCGTC
>CAYGPR010000037.1:0-7585 GCA_964351985.1 uncultured Maribacter sp.
AATCAGTCCAAATACAACTATTATTTTTACAAAACTTTTCATATTCAATGAAGGTTTTTTTCTGATACATTAATTTCAACGGCACCTGTATCCATCAATAAATTTGTAAGTTCCTTTTCATTATCGTGCACTTCGATTTCCATTACGAAATGATCATCGGTCGTTCTTACATCAGGATTCTCAGCTTTTTTAAAAGGCCACAGTCTACTTCTCAAATAAAACGTAATCACCATTAAATGCGCCGCAAAGAATACCGTCAACTCGAACATGATAGGTACAAAAGCCGGCATATTCTCTATATAACTGAAGCTCGGTTTTCCCCCTATATCCTGAGGCCAATCTTCAATCATGATATAATTCATCATCACAATGGACACCACGAGGCCCAAACATCCGTACATAAACGATGTGATGGCAATACGTGTTGGGGCAAGCCCCATCGCCTTGTCCAAACCATGTACCGGAAAGGGACAAAACACTTCTTCGATATGATGTTTTTCTGCCTTTACTTTTTTGACCGCATGCATGAGCACGTCATCGTCGTTGTAATATGCATGTATAACTTTAGATGCCATATCTTATTTCTTAGAATTTAAAATTCGAGCTTGCCCGGCCCAATCATCGCGTTGTGCCCTACCAGGGAATGCTTCGGTAATGGAATCCAACAAATCGTATTCCTTGGCCGTCATTCGGCCTACTTGCGCAAAAGTGTAAATTCCTATTTGATTGAGGGTCTGTTCCATTTTTGGTCCAATACCTTTTACCTTTTTCAAATCGTCAGGTGTTTCTTTGGTAGCATCGAAGGTTCCAATAGAACTAAGAAGCTCATTGACACCTACTTTATCTCCTTTGGTCGGAACTACCTCTCCCATAAGCACGTCATCCGTGATTATTTCTTTTTTGGTTTCTGCAACAACACCTTTCTTTTCAATGGTATACAAGGGTTTTCCAGCATCACGTAATTTCTTGTACCGCTCTCCCGAGGATTTCAAAATTGATTTGACCTCCGCCTGGGCGATTACCGGGAAGGTTCTTGCGTATAACAGGAACAATACAAAGAAGAATCCGATGGTACCGATGAAAATTCCGATATCGACAAATGTTGGTGAGAACATCGTCCATGAAGAAGGAAGATAATCCCTGTGCAAAGAAGTTACGATGATAACAAAACGCTCGAACCACATACCAATGTTCACTACGATCGAAATAAAGAACGAGAACATGATACTCGTACGCAATTTCTTGAACCACATGAACTGTGGCGAGAACACGTTACAGGTCATCATGGCCCAATAGGCCCACCAATAAGGTCCGGTAGCCCTATTTAAAAAGGCATACTGCTCGTATTCCACTCCAGAATACCATGCCATGAACAACTCGGTAATGTAGGCACAGCCCACGATAGAACCCGTAATCATGATTACGATGTTCATCAATTCGATGTGTTGTACCGTAATATAGGCTTCTAAATGACACACTTTCCGCATGATGATCAAAAGCGTATTCACCATGGCAAATCCTGAGAAAATCGCACCCGCAACAAAGTATGGCGGGAAGATAGTGGTATGCCATCCAGGAATGACCGAGGTAGCAAAGTCAAAGGATACAATGGTATGTACCGAAAGTACGAGTGGTGTAGCCAAACCTGCTAGTACCAAAGAAACTTCCTCGAACCGTTGCCAATCTTTTGCACGCCCGCTCCATCCGAAGCTCAATAAACTGTATATTTTCTTTTGGAACGGTCTTACGGCCCGGTCACGGATCATCGCAAAATCGGGCAGCAGTCCCGTCCACCAAAACACTAATGAAACGGACAGATAGGTTGATATCGCAAAAACATCCCATAATAATGGAGAATTAAAGTTCACCCAAAGCGAACCGAATTGGTTCGGAATCGGCAGTACCCAATAGGCCAACCAAGGCCGACCCATGTGAATGATCGGAAATAACCCAGCTTGAATTACCGAGAAAATGGTCATCGCCTCGGCAGAACGGTTAATCGCCATTCTCCATTTTTGTCTGAAAAGCAAAAGCACCGCCGAAATCAATGTTCCTGCGTGACCGATACCCACCCACCAAACGAAGTTAGTAATATCCCAGGCCCAGTTTACGGTCTTGTTCAGACCCCATGTACCAATACCTGTTGAAATCGTGTAAATGATACACCCTACACCCCAAAGGAATGCTACCAAGGCAATGGTAAAAACAATCCACCAGTGCTTGTTGGCCTTACCTTCAACGGGAGCCGCAATATCCACGGTAACATCGTGGTAGCCTTTGTCTCCGACAACTAAGGGTTTACGTATAGGTGCTTCGTAATGCGACGCCATAGACTTCTATTATAGTTACTTTCTAATTCTAATTATGCCTCGTTGGTATTTCTCACTTTCACGTGATAGAATACATTTGGTTTCGTTCCAACATGCTCCAATAGATGATACATGCGATTACTTTCCGCTAATTCGGCAACTTTACTTTCTTTATCATTAACATCTCCAAAAACAATGGCTCCGTTATTACATGCGGATGAACATGCGGTCTGAAACTCACCATCTTGTATCAATCGACCATCCCTTTTGGCATCCAAAATAGTTTTTTGTGTTTTTTGGATACACATAGAACATTTTTCGATAACCCCTCTTGAACGAACGTTCACATCGGGATTCAGTACCATCTTGCCCAAATCATTGTTCATATGGAAATCGAACTCGTCATTATTGTTATACAGGAACCAGTTAAAGCGACGTACTTTGTACGGACAGTTGTTCGCACAATAACGCGTACCTACACATCGGTTGTATGCCATTTGATTTTGACCCTGACGACCGTGCGATGTTGCCGCAACCGGACAAACTGTTTCACAAGGCGCATGGTTACAATGCTGGCACATAACAGGTTGAAAAGCTACCTGAGGATTGGCCGCTGGATGCTCCAACTCACCAAATCCACCCAAGGAACCTTTCTCTCCCGAAAGACCATCAAATTCATCTTTTTTGGTATTATCCCCTTCAAATGTTTCCTCGGAGGAATAATATCTATCGATACGCAACCAGTGCATATCCCTGCTTTTTCGCACCTCTTGTTTTCCGACTACAGGAACATTGTTCTCGGCATGACAAGCAATCACACAAGCACCGCAACCCGTACAAGCATTCAAATCGATCGACATGTTGAAGTGATGGCCGATGGAGCGATCAAAACTATCCCAAAGATCTACTGTTGTGGCAGGAACTTCTTGATGGTTCAAAGAAACAACAGGAACTTCGTTCCATTCCGCATGATCTTTCGTATTGAATATCTCGAGCGTGGTTTCCTTAATGATATCACCACGGCCCATTAATGTCTTATGTAGCTGAACACACGCAAATTCATGCTCCCCTGCAGATTTTTCTATTGTTGCAGATTGGATGCTATTGAATCCTTGATATAATAAAAAGGCGTTCACACCGGTCTGCATTTCCGATTTCATTCCGACTTTCTTGCCATAACCGAATGAAAGACCTATGGACCCATTTGCTTGACCCGGTTGAACGATAACAGGAACATTGTCAATCGTCACCCCATTCACTGTAATTTTCGCATAACTACCGTTCATGCCACCATTGGCAACATTCCAGTTTTCAAGTCCCAATTTTTCAGAATCCGCTTTTGAAACAGTAACATAATTGTCCCAAGTTACACGTGTAATCGGATCTGGAAACTCTTGTAACCACGGATTATTGGCTTGTTGGCCATCACCCATGCCTACTTTGGAATACAGTGTCAATTCCATTCCGCCGCCACTGGTAGCATTGGCCAAACTTTGAACCGAAGTCGCTATTGAATTCGTAGGCACTTCGACCACCTCTTCCGTCTCATCATCAGTTTCTTTATCAGCAATGACCGGAGCAGATATTGCCGGATCGGCCATTTCACTTTCCGAATCCATCGGCGCACTTGAACCAGAGAACACACCATCTTGCAATGCTTGGCTCCAACTGCCTCCGTTCAAAACGAAAGTGTTCCATGTCTCCTTGATATAATCGTAGTAACTTTTGTCACTGCCCATCCATTGTAGCATAGCTCCTTGGAATTGTCTGGTATCGAACAATTCACGAATCGTGGGCTGCATCAAACTATAATGTCCTTTTTTGAGCTCGGCATCACCCCAAGATTCCAAATAATGGTTAGCGGCGGCCGTGAATGTAGTAGCTTCAGTAGTCTCGTTCCAGTTTGTGGAAAATGCTATGGACAAATCCACTTTTTCTAGACCTTCCTTGAAATCGGTAGCGTTGGGAAGCGAATACATGGGGTTTACCCCATCCATCAATAACACCCCGACCTTACCGGCCTTCATATCAGCCACCAATTGATTGACAGCTTTTGTATTACCTTGTCTTGTATATTTGGGCGCAGCGGCATCGAAGGCCGTACTACCTAACATCTCATTAATGGACAAAACTACTGCTTGGGCGTTAACGTCATCAATTCCGGTAACGACTACCGTTCCTGATTTGTTCGCTCCGATTTGCTTCACAATACCATCCAATGCTCTTTGTGCATATTCGGGTAACTCGCCACCAATACTTGTACCGTTCAACTTGGCATATAATTGTGCCAAAGCCACCTTCTGTTGCATCGGTGTCAAAGGAACTCTTTGGTCCGCATTGGCACCGGTCAAAGACATATTGGCCTCGAACTGCACATGTCGCGACATTTTACCGTTCTTTGGCACACGCCCTTTTGAATAGCTGCTATCATAGCCACCACCTTGCCAATCTCCTAAGAAATCGGCTCCGAAAGAAACGATAAGGCCTGCCTTTTCAAAATCGTAATCGGCCAAGGCAGGTTCTCCGTATTGATTTTCAAAAGCGGTCAAAGCAGCATCTTCTGAAATAGCGTCATACGTTATATGAGTAGCGGTCGGGTAAGCCTCCTTGAATTCTGCCATCAATCTTTTTGTCGACGGACTGGCATAGGTCTGTGTCAGTACGACGATTTGTTTTCCTGAGTTTCGAGCAGTTCCCAATTGGGCACGAACCCTTGTATCTAAAGTCTCCCAATCTACAGGTTCTCCACCTGATACCGGACCTTGTAAACGTGTTGAATCATATAACGAAAGCACAGAAGCCTGTACTCGCGCATTCGCACCTCCGCCTACTTTCGCATCAGTGTTATTTTCAATTTTAATGGGTCTTCCTTCACGGGTTTTTACCAAGATACTGGCAAAATCAAATCCGTTGGCAATGGTAGTCGCGTAGTAATTTGCGACCCCGGGAATAATGTTCTCAGGCTGCACAACATAAGGTATCGATTTGATGACCGGACCTTCACAGGCCGCCACTGCCGCTGCAGCAGTACTGAAACCGACATATTTTAAAAAGTCCCTTCGATTGGTACTACTTGATGACAAACCTTCTTTGTCACCCAAAAATTCATCAACTGGAATTTCTTCGACAAACTCGTTCTGCTTTAGCGTCTCAACAATGGAATCGTTAGGGTTTAACTCCGCTTCGCTCTTCCAATATTTTTTATTCGATGCCATACGTATATCTCTGTAATTAGCTGCTTAATAGTTTAATAGTGGCACTTTCCACACTCAAGACCACCCATTTGTGCCGCGGTCAAATTCTCAACTCCATATTTCTTGGAAAGCTCTGCATGAATTTTTTCGTAATATTCGTTGCCTTCGACTTTCACGTTGGTCTCTCGGTGGCAATTGATACACCAACCCATGGTCAAGGGAGAATACTGGTACATGATTTCCATTTCCTCTACAGGACCGTGACAGGTCTGACATTCGATACCTGCTACGGAAACATGTTGCGAGTGATTGAAATAGGCAAAGTCGGGAAGGTTATGAATTCGAACCCACTCCACCGGCTGAGACTCCCCAGTATATTTTTGATTCTCTTCATCCCATCCAACAGCTTTGTACAATTTCTTGATTTCACCAGTGTAGAATTCATTGGTATACCCATTGGCCAAATCTTCACTGCTTGGCCCTTCAGGATTGCCCTTGTATTCATAAATCGATTTATGACAATTCATACAAACGTTCAAGGAAGGTATACCCGAGTGTTTTGAAACCCTCGCCGAAGAGTGGCAATACTTACATTCGATTTTATTGTCACCCGCATGTACTTTATGGGAATAGTGGATAGGCTGTATTGGCTGATACCCCTGATCGATGCCTATTTGCATCATCCATCCGTAGGCAAAATAAGCACTTCCCAAAAGCAAAAATATGGCAGTAACAAGTACCAAAAATTGATTTTTGGCAAAAGCCTTCCAAATAGGAGTGCTTTTACCTACTTCTTTTTCAACTTCGACCCCATTGGCCTCCATGACCCTTCTCAATGTTTTGTTGACAGAGAAAAGCATAAAAATAAGTAAGGCGAATACTAAGGCCAAGGCCCCTAGAATGAGTTCGTTCGAAACTCCCGATGATTCTGAAGTGCCTCCGCTACCCGCGTCCGACGTTGTGGCCTGTGCCGCAGGTGCGGCTACAGGTGCTGCCGTGTATGCTAAAATATCATCAATGTCCCCATCGGAAAGTGTTGGGAAAGCAGTCATCGCCGCTTGATTGTATTCGTTGTAAATCTTAACGGCATAGGCATCACCCGATTTAATCATACCAGGGCTATTTTTAATCCACCTGTATAACCAATCCTTGTCCAAACCTTCTTCCTCGGCAAGACGACTTTCTACATTTGCCAGTGCCGGCCCGGTCATTTTTCGGTCCATGGCATGACAAGCGGCACAATTTTGATTGAAAAGTGCCTTCCCGTTCACGGGATCACCCTCGCCTGCATCGGAAACAGCGGTCTCGACCACATCGATCATTTCATCTGTGGTCTCTTCTTGTGCATTAAGAGAATGTGAAAAAAATAGGATTACTAATAAACTGATACCTAAAACTTTGGTTAGTTGATCGCGGTATGTAACCTTTTTCATATATAGAATGTTTCAATCGAAATCTTGGCACGATAATTCCTATATAAAGGATGTAAAGTAGTCTTTATCGACACCTAAATTGACCGCAAAAATACGACATAGACTTTATTTGAAAAATGTTAACGGATTTATAATTTATAATTTATAATTGTTCTAAATAATTCAGATTTTGATTCCTTTAGGGATTTAAAAATTACATTTGTACCATCCATTACCTTTAATAGAAAATTGTGATGAAAACATCCATTTATACACTGATTATACTACTTGCCGTTACTTTATCTTACGGCCAACAAGGTCAAGTAAACATTCAACAGGACATCAAAATTACCGACCTGCTCGAGATTTATAAATCAGCCAATTCAAACGCCGAATATTATAGAATTCAAGTGGGTTTCGGTCCGCTTTCAAAAGCAGAAAGAATCAAATCTGAGGTGGAAATCGATTTCCCCGGTCTTACTGCGAAAATCGATTTTGACTCCCCGACATATCGCGTAAGAATCGGTCGCTTCAAAGACAAACTGGATGCCGAACGAAAGTTTATGGAAGTTCGGGCTAAATATCCCGATGCGATGTTGCTGAAACCAAAAAAATCGACCAAATAGGTCGATTTTTTTTTGGCTGTTCGATAACGTTTTCACAAAAACCG
>CAYGPR010000037.1:7595-39178 GCA_964351985.1 uncultured Maribacter sp.
ATATTAAGCTACTTATTTAAGCTTTTTCTTAACTGCTACTTCTTGGAAAGCCTCGACGATATCGCTTTCCTGTATATCATTATAGTTCTTGATCTGAAGTCCACAATCATACCCTTTTGCTACCTCTTTGACATCGTCTTTGAAACGCTTCAGAGATGAAAGCTCTCCGGTGTAAATCACCACACCATCCCGTATCAAGCGGATATTGGAGTTTCTGAATATTTTTCCACTGGTTACCATACACCCTGCAATGGTACCGATTTTTGAAATTTTGAAGGTTTCGCGGATTTCGGCAGTACCCGTAATCTCTTCCTTGATTTCTGGTGAAAGCATTCCTTCCATGGCATCTTTGAGATCATTAATGGCATCGTAGATAATGGAATACATACGAATATCGATTTCCTCCTTATCGGCGACCGTTCTCGCATTGCCCATAGGTCTTACATTAAACCCAATGATTACCGCATCGGAAGCCGAGGCCAACAATACATCGGACTCCGTAATAGGACCGACCGCTTTGTGAATGATGTTCACCTGGATTTCATCGGTCGACAATTGTTGGAACGAATCGGTCAAGGCCTCTACAGAACCATCCACATCACCTTTAAGAATGATATTCAGCTCTTTAAAGTCACCCAAGGCGATACGTCTACCAATTTCATCAAGAGTTATATGCCGCTGCGTTCTAACGGATTGTTCACGCTGCAACTGGGATCTTCGGTTCGCAATACCTTTGGCCTCTCGCTCGTCTTCCATCACGTTGAACTTGTCACCCGCTTGTGGGGCGCCGTCAAGGCCTAAAATCGAAATCGGTGAAGAAGGTCCGACTTTTTCAACATTTTTTCCGCGTTCGTCCTGCATGGCCTTTATCTTACCGCTGCATGTTCCTGCTAGTACATAATCCCCGATCTTTAGGGTTCCTGCTTGCACCAATATCGTAGAAACATATCCTTTTCCTTTGTCAAGGAATGCTTCTACCACGGTTCCACTAGCCAATTTATTAGGATTGGCCTTTAATTCTAAAAGTTCGGCCTCCAATAATACTTTTTCCAATAACTCCTTGACACCTTCACCAGTCTTTGCGGAAATATCGTGCGATTGGATCTTTCCTCCCCAGTCCTCGACCAACAGGTTCATATTGGCAAGCCCCTCTTTGATTTTATCCGGGTTGGCCGTCGGCCTATCAATTTTATTTATTGCAAAAACGATAGGCACACCTGCCGCCTGGGCATGGCTGATAGCTTCTTTGGTCTGCGGCATAATATCATCATCCGCGGCGATAACTATAATGGCAATATCGGTAACCTGTGCACCACGAGCACGCATCGCCGTAAAGGCCTCGTGACCTGGAGTATCCAAGAACGAGATTTTTTGACCGTTTTCCAAAGTTACCGCGTAAGCACCGATATGCTGTGTGATTCCACCGCTTTCGCCAGCGATTACGTTTTCTTCTCGAACGTAATCCAATAATGATGTTTTACCATGATCAACATGGCCCATTACGGTAACGATCGGAGCCCTTGGTTCTAAATCTTCAGGTGCATCTTCTTCCTCTACGATGCTCTCCTCGATATCGGCAGTAACGAATTCTACTTCGTAACCGAACTCATCGGCAACTATGGATAGCGTCTCGGCATCCAAACGTTGGTTCATGGTGACCATAATACCCAAAGACATACAAGCGGAAATAATTTCGGTAGTCGGCACATCCATCATGGTCGCTACTTCGCTCGCCGTTACGAACTCGGTCACCTTGAGTATCTTACTCTCCAGTTCTTGCTGTTCAAGATCGGCTTCGGTCTGCTGACGGTGCTGATCTCTTTTATCCCTTCTATACTTGGCGCCTTTACCTTTTTTAGATTTCCCTTGAAGTTTTTCAAGGGTCTCACGCACCTGCTTTTGCACATCTTCTTCGGTCGGCTCTACCTTATTGACGGTGGAAAAACGTTTTCCACCTTTTCTTGCATCGGAACCTGAGCCCCTTCGCGAGCTGTCGGTATTGCTGATAATTCGTTTTCTTCTTTTCTTACGGTCGTTGGTATCGCCCGCCTTCGACTCCTCTTTCTTCTTTTTGGGCCTTTGAAATTTGGAAAGGTCTATCTTGTCTCCTGCTATGGTTGGACCTGAAAGCTTTTTATATTGTGTTTCTATTTTTTCTTTTGGTAGCTCTTCTTCCGTTTTGGATGTTTCCTTCTTTACTTCCTTTACCTCTTCTTTAGCCGGCTCAGCAACTTTTGATTCTTTAACCGGAGTTTCCTCTATCTTTTGCTCCTTCTCTTTAACGACCTCTTCCTTAACGGCTTCTTCTTTGACTTTTTTCTTGGGACTCAGGTCTATTTTTCCAATGGTTTTTGGCCCACTCAATTCAGTCGCCTTGGCCTTTACGATTTCGGAAGCTGCGGAACGTTTTTCACGTGCCAAACGCCTTTCTTCCTGTTCTTTTTCCAACTGCAGTCGTATGGCCTCCTTCTCCTTGCGTTTTTCCTCACCAACTTCTTTGGATGCAACTTTCTTGGTTTTATCGGTCTGGAATTCCTCTTGAAGTACCTCATAGACTTCATCGGAAATCTTTGTCGTGGGCCTGGCCTCTATCTCATGCCCTTTTGACGCAAGAAAATCCACCGCCCGATCCAAAGAGATGTTGAACTCTTTGAGTACCTTATTAAGCCTTATTTTTGCAATTCCTGCCATAAATACCGTTTCCTGTTCTTCGGAAATACATCAAAAATGAGTCGTTTCCTTTTTATTTGCTGCTAATATATAGCTAATCTTCTAATTCTTCTTTTAGTATACGTACAACTTCCACAATTGTTTCTTCTTCCAAATCGGTACGTTTTACCAGGTCATCTACATCTTGCTCCAACACACTACGTGCCGTGTCCATACCGATTTTCTTGAATTCTTCAATGATCCATGCCTCGATTTCATCCGAGAATTCGGTCAATTCCACATCTTCTTCGACGCCTTCTCTAAACACGTCAATCTCATACCCGGTCAACTGGCCGGCCAATCGAATATTATGTCCGCCACGGCCAATAGCCTTGGAGACCTCTTCGGGCTTTAAATAGACCTGCGCGGTCATTTTCTCATCGTTCAGTTTTACCGACGTCACTCTCGCCGGACTCAATGCCCGGGTTACCATTAACTGTGGATTTGCCGTCCAGTTGATCACATCGATATTCTCATTGCCCAATTCACGTACAATACCATGAATACGGCTACCTTTCATACCTACACAAGCTCCAACAGGATCGATTCGGTCATCATAGGAATCAACCGCAACCTTTGCTTTCTCACCTGGAATGCGAACCGCCTTCTTTATCGTAATCAACCCATCGAACACTTCGGGAATTTCTTGAAAGAACAACTGCTCCAAAAACTTAGGGGAGCTTCTTGACATAATAATTGTTGGCTTGCTTCCTTTTAATTCAACACTTTCAATGATTCCACGAACATTATCTCCCTTTCGGAAAAAATCGGAAGGAATCTGACGGTCTTTCGGAAGTATGATCTCATTGCCCTCGTCATCCAACAAAATAATGGCCTTGTGACGAATATGATGCACCTCAGCGGTATAAATTTCACCTTCAAGATCTTTAAATTGTTTGTAGATGGTAGTATTATCGTGCTCGTGGATTTTCGAAATCAAATTCTGACGAAGCGCTAAAATAGCCCTTCTACCCAAATCGATTAATTTAACTTCTTCCGAAACGTCTTCCCCAACCTCAAAATCAGGCTCGATTTTACGTGCTTCAGATAAAGAAATTTCTTCGTTGGGTTCTTCGACCTCACCATCTTCCACCACCACTCGGTTTCTCCAGATTTCCAAATCTCCCTTGTCGGGGTTGATGATAATATCAAAATTATCATCTGATCCGAATTTTTTCTTGAGCGCATTCCGGAATACATCCTCCAAAATCGCCATCAGCGTTACCCTGTCAATGAACTTGTCATCCTTAAATTCCGAGAAAGACTCGATCAACGCAATATTTTCCATTTCTAAACTAGAATTAAAATTTTAAAACAACTTTTGCTTCCTTAATATCAGAAAAATCGATCTCTCTTTTTTTCTGAACCGTAACCTTCCCTTTTCCTATGGGTTTGGGTTCCCTTGTTTTCCACTCCAAAACAATTCCATTGTCGGTGGTTGCCGTCAAATTGGCTTCAAAACTTTCTTCGAGGGTATCGACCTGTAACTTTCTTCCAATATTTTTTTTAAACTGTCGAGGCAAATGCAATGGTGCGGTTGCCCCGGAAGAGGCCACTTCAAGTGAGAAATCTTCTTCCTCACGGTCTAAATTGTGCTCGATCGCCCGACTTACCATCATACAATCTTCAACGGAAACCCCATTGTCGCCATCAAGAACCACCTTTATTTTGTTATCGGTCGTTACCGTAAAATCGATTAAGAACAACGATTCGTCTTGTGCCAACGCTTCCTTTAAAAGTGCTTCTACCTTGTTCTTCAACATACCCCTGTCTATTTTCAACAGATTCCCACCTACGCGGGAATTTATTCGATTAATTGGTTTCAAGTCGCTCTTTGACCTCCTGTAACCAAAATCTCATAAACAAAAAAGAGGACTATAATGGTCCCCTCATGAATACTTTACTATTCTTTCAGTGGTGCAAATATACATTTTTTTTGAAATGGAACATAATCGTCAGATGTATATGTCGTTTGATATAATAATCCTTGTATGTATTGAACAGGTAATTTTGTTTCGCATCTTATTAATTGTTGTTTCAAAAAAAACATCGTAACCTATTTAGTACTATTTTTAAACCTACAAAGAAAACCGACCGACCAATGGAAATAATATCCTCTTATAACCTGATCATCGAAGCTTCGTTGATTATTATTTTATCGTTTTGGTTCAACGGAATTTCCAAAAAAACGAATATTCCATCTGTTTTAATGCTTATTGTACTTGGGATAATCCTACAGTACGTACTGCGCTATTTTGTTCCGGAAAAAATCGATTTTTCGGGAGGACTTGAAATTTTAGGAATAGTTGGTTTGATCATGATCGTACTTGAAGCGGCTTTGGAGTTGGAGTTAAAACGAGAAAAGTTGGTGCCTATTCTCAAATCTATGGCCATCGCCTTGGTTGGACTCATCGCCTCGGCTTGGGTGGCAGCCTTGATCATATATCAGTTCATTCCTGAGATGACCATGCAATCGGCGTGGTTGTACGCGACCCCGTTATCGATACTTTCGAGTGCCATTATCATACCCAGTGTCAGCGCGTTATCGGATGCCAAAAAGGAGTTCCATATCTACGAAAGCACATTTTCGGATATCATGGGCATCATGATGTTCTATTATCTTATCGGAGGGTTGAACCCAGCCGAAGATTCGGGTATGGTCGGCTTCGCAGGAAACCTGGTGCTCACAATCGTAATAGGTCTTGTTGCTAGCTACGCCATTATCCTCATTTTTCAGCAAATAAAAAGTCAGGCTAAACTTTTTCTTTTAATAGCCGTATTACTTTTGCTTTATGCGATTGGAAAGAAAATGCATCTCTCTTCATTGATCATCATCTTAATTTTCGGTTTGGTCATTGCCAATGTAAAACTATTTTTTCCTGGTAAAATGGCGGTTTTTCTTGAGAATGAAAAACTACATCAAATTTATCATGAACTACATATCATTACGCTTGAAACCGCATTTGTGGTGCGCACGTTCTTTTTTGTCGTATTCGGCTTGAGTATTGCGTTGGCATCGCTCTTCAGTTTTAAGGTAGCGCTCATAAGCTTGTTGATTATCGCTTCAATCTATGCCATACGCTTTGTCTTACTACGTGTTTTTTTCGGAAAGGATATTCTGCCCCAGCTCTTTATCGCCCCTCGTGGATTGATTACCGTACTATTGTTCTATGCCATACCGGCAG
Organism: uncultured Maribacter sp.; assembly: GCA_964351985.1. Lineage (GTDB taxonomy): Bacteria > Bacteroidota > Bacteroidia > Flavobacteriales > Flavobacteriaceae > Meishania. Next base: position 13,490 of record CAYGPR010000037.1, read on the forward strand.
AGGCGCAGGTGGAATCTTTTGAATCTGGCGTATTGCTCTTCGTCATCATCGCCACCAGCCTTATCATGACCTGGGCCATGATCAAGGATAAGAAAAAGATAGGTACGATACTCGATGAAATCGATGAGGAGGTACTTGCACGAAACGAGGCCGAAGATGCTTTAAGGGAGCATAATCAAGGTCTGGAGGGTAACGAGAAATCATCGAGATCAGAAACGGGGCATGAAGATAGTTTTACGGAGAAAATTTCTAAGATAAAAAGGGAAGCCTCCGATATTAACGACAAATTAGATGATTCTGGGAAAGAATCATATTAGAATCACTCGACAAAGACCATAAAAAATCCCGGTAAAACCGGGATTTTATTCTATTCCGTTGGCCTACTAGGACTCGAACCTAGAACGACTGGACCAAAACCAGCTGTGTTGCCAATTACACCATAGGCCATTACCGCAATTGAGCGTGCAAATTTAGAACAAAGTTTGGTTTGCACAAACATTTTTACGTACAATAACCTAAAAATTCGGTCGTCTTCCGCTGTTAACGATTTATGAAATTCTACCCATAAATCTATTATAATTACTAAATTCGCCCGTCGAATAAACCGAACAGTACATGTTTTCAAAGAACTTCGAGAAGTGGGACACCATTTTGGGTTGGTCCGTTTTTTTTATAGCCCTTGTCGTATATACAATTACCGTAGAACCTACGAATAGTTTTTGGGATGCCGGTGAATACATCGCCACCTCGGCGAAACTACAGGTAGGGCACCCACCAGGGGCACCGCTTTTACAGATGATCGGTGCATTTTTCGCCATGTTCGCACTCGAACCGGATCAAGTAGCACGAATGGTCAATTATGTTTCAGGCGTTTCAAGTGCCTTTACCATTCTCTTCATGTTTTGGACGATCACCAACCTCGTTCGCAAACTCATCGATAAAGATGAAAAAATAACGAACAGCAAAGCCATCGCCATTTTTGGCAGCGGCTTGGTTGGAAGTTTGGCCTTTACCTTTTCCGATAGCTTTTGGTTCAATGCCGTGGAGACCGAAGTATACTCTATGGCCAGTTTTATCATGGCGCTGCTCCTGTGGATGGGGTTAAAATGGACAGACAATCTTCACGATCCGAGGGGAAACCGATGGCTCGTACTTATTTCGTTCGTGGTCGGGTTAACCTTTGGCATACAATTCATGGGCTTTTTGGCAATACCTTCCATCGGACTGCTTTACTATTTCAAGACCTACAAAAAAACTACGGTCAAGAATTTTTTGATAGCCAACATTGCCGTCATCGGTATCTTGATGCTCGTCTATAAATTTTCATTGACCTATGTATTGGTTCTTTTCGGATGGGGAGAAGTGTTTTTCATCAACAGCATCGGGCTGCCCTTTAACTCGGGGTCGATCATCATCGGGCTCTTATTTATCGGGGCGTTCTACTGGGGGCTTAACTATACCCGTAAAAACAATTACAAGACCGCAAATACCATCGTACTCTGTTTGATGTTCCTGTTCTTAGGATTTTCGTCGTGGATCATGCTTCCGATCCGAGCGAATGCAAAAGTGGTCATCAATGAGAACAATCCTTCTGACGCACGGTCGCTTTTGGCGTATTATAATCGAGAACAATATCCCGGTGTCGACAGTCCTATCTACGGCACCTACTATTCCGATATGTTCGCCCCAGCGGGAGAAGACAAAGACGAAAAACCCAAATACGAAAAAGACGAGACTTTAGGCAAATATGTCATCGTCAACCATTATAAGAATGCATTGCAAGGGCCAAACCCTAAACATCAGGGAATTCTACCCCGTATGTGGAGTGGTCAAAATGCCGAAAACTATATGCAGTATTTCGGGCCGCTCAATTTTAAGATGAAGCAATCCAATGAAGAATTGCGCAAGGCCGTAGATCAAGTTAAAACAGGGTTTGCCAACGGTGAAATCGATGCGGAACAGTATATCAGCTTCTTAAAAAGATTTAACGAATACCTCGAAGTTGAACCGCCGACGGTATGGCAAAACATTAAGTACATGTTCGAATTCCAGTTCGGGTATATGTACTGGCGGTATTTTATGTGGAATTTTGTCGGAAAGGAAAACGATGTACAGGGTCGTTACAATGGCAACGGAAATTGGTTGTCAGGTATTCCGATCGTGGATGCCATGCGTTTGGGTAGCCAAGATAATCTACCTAGCGACATAGATAACAATAAAGCGCGAAACACCTATTTCTTTTTACCCTTGATTTTAGGATTGATCGGATTGATTTTTCAAATCTCCAAAAACCCGAAACAGTTTTGGGTGCTGGCCATATTCTTTTTATTCACGGGTCTGGCCATTCAATTCTATACAAACCCCTATATTTTTCAACCAAGGGAACGCGACTATTCTTTAGTGGGTTCCTTTTATGTGTTCGCTTTGTGGATAGGCCTTGGGGTTTACGGACTTTTCGATGAATTCAAAAAATGGTTGACTCCAAAAATACTGGCTCCGGTGGTCACCGCTATCTGTCTTTTAGCGGTACCGACCGTTATGGCCTATCAGAATTGGGACGACCATGACCGTTCGAACCGTTTTACGGCGAATGCCTCCGCGAAGGCTTATCTCGATTCATGTCAAGAAGATGCTGGTGCTATTATATTTACCATTGGCGACAACGATACCTTCCCGCTATGGTATGCCCAAGAAATAGAAGGATATCGAACCGATGTACGCATTGTGTGTACCAGCCTTTTCGAAACCGATTGGTACGTTGATCAAATGAAGCGAAAGGCCTATGATAGTGACCCAATTCCATCACAAATTGAACATGACAAATATCGTTGGGGCTCTCGAGATGTTTTGTACCACCAAGGTGTGACCGAAAATCGTTGGCCCATTAAAGATTTTATCAACTGGCTAGATAGTGACAAGCCACAGACCAAATTGAAGCAAATTTTACAACAACAAGGTGCCGATTTGAACGACTACTCTATGAACACGCAAAATATCGTGTATTATCCAACCAATAAAATCCGTGTTCCGGTCAACAAGAAGAATGTTTTGGAAAGCGGACTGGTCAAAATAAAGGATTCTGCTGAAATCGTGGACTATATCGATATTGATTTGCCCACCACTGCAATCACGAAAAAAAGTATGATGATGTTGGATATTTTGGCCAATAACGATTGGAAAAGACCTTTATATTTTTCAGGAGGAAGTTTCGACGATGCCGAATATATTTGGATGAAAGATTATCTGCAATTAGATGGCATGGCCTACAAATTAGTGCCGATTAAAACGGAGCGAAGGAACTCGTTTGAAATGGGAAGAATCGATAGTGATCTCATGTACGACATCGTAAAAAACTGGGATTGGGGCAATTCAGGTAGTCCAGATATATATCACGACCCACAAACCCGAATTCAGAGTATCTCGTACCGTAGCAATCTTGCCCGATTGACCGAAACCTTGATCGACGAAAATAAAATCGATAAAGCAAAGGATATCATCAATATGGCCATGGAGAATATGCCGATTGACTATTTTGGGTACTATACGTTTGTAGAACCTTTTGCAGATGGGTATTACAAAGTTGGTGAAACCACGAAGGCAAGGGCACTTTTCGAAAAACTAAAGAACAAATACCAAGAACGTCTTACGTATTATGCAGGAATGACTTTGGATGCGCAATACGAAAGAATCGACGAGATTATTTCCGACATGGAAGCGTACCGCAGAAATATCGACATCTTGATCAACAATAACGATAGGGAAATGGCCGAAAAAGAAACGTTGATCTTCAATGAATATATTGACCGTTTCAGTCATTTTTATAAAGACGAAGAGCCCGAAATAAATATGACGCTCGAAAGAAATCCGGATATGGTCGATACGGTAGGTATTTCAGATACCATCGCCGTCGACAACACTGAAACAGAAAATGTTTTGGATACCGTTCTGATACCCGATGGAAAATAAATTGTTAATAGGTATAGACCCCTTAGATTTCTAGGGTCCTATCTTATACTAAACATACTCCTTAAGGATCCCGATAAGGGTATTGGCATCTTGCTCACCGCTCTGGCGCCAGACCATTTCACCCTTTTTGTAGATCATGAGTGTAGGCAATCCCTTAACACGAAGGGCTTGGGAAAGCTCTTTATTTTTATCTACATCGATTTTGATGACCTTACTTTTATCACCCAAGGCGGCAGCTACATCGCGGAGAACGGCGTGCATCGCAGTAGATTGTTCGTTCCATTCCGCATAAAAGTCCAACAACACCGGAACTTTTAAATCGATAAGATCGCCAAATTTTGACATATGGTATGCATTGTGTTATCCGCCAAATGTAATAAAATTTGATAAAATAGTGGTGTTGGCGACTTAATTGTAATCGAAAAACGCTATTAAATCAGCTAATCTGTTTCTTTTTTAGGGTTATGACCGAGATTTCGGGCCAAATACCTACCCGACCAGGATAGCCCAAGAATCCAAAACCACGGTTCACATTGATAAACTGTCCGAGTTCGCTGTAAATTCCCGCCCAATATTTGTAACGCCATTTTACGGGGCTCCACTTGATCCATCCTGGAATCTCGATACCGAACTGCATACCGTGCGTATGGCCGCTTAACGTCAAATGGTAATGATATTCATCGTGAATCACCACATCTTCCCAATGTGATGGATCGTGACTCAATAAAATCTTAAAGTCGTTTTTAGAAATTCCTTCGGTCGCCTTTTTCAGGTCACCCGCTTTTTTGAATCCTCCCCTGCCCCAATTCTCGACACCGATCAAGGCCAATCGATCAGTCCCTTTTTGAAGATAGCGGCTTTCGTTGAGCAATAAATCGAAACCTATTTCTTTTTGAAGGTTGATAAGTTGTTGCAGATTTTCTGTCTTGGCCTCGGGAGTTTCCCAATCCACGTAGTCGCCATAATCATGGTTTCCCAGTATCGAGAACTTTCCATCGGGCGCGCTCAAGGTCGTGAAGAGTTCTTTCCAAGGATACATTTCCTCCGCCTTATTGTTGACCATATCCCCGGTAAAAAAAAGTACATCGCTCTTTTGTTGGTTGATAAGGTCGACTGCATATTCTATTTTCTGCTTATTATCAAAACTTCCGCTGTGTACATCGGAAATCTGTGTAATGCGATATCCATCAAATGCGTCTGGCAAATCTTCAAATTCCAAATCGTATTTCAGAACCTTGAAATTGTATTTTCCCTTGTACATACCATATAGCAATGCCCCAAACGGAATGGCCGCAAGGCCCATGCCCAATAGACTCATAAACCTTCTGCGCTCAGGCACGGTAAATGTTTTATCCCCGCCTAAAAATTTATGATAGGCCCCGGCCAGCAATCGAAAAATATCCTCGGAAAAAAGAAACAGAATGGTAATCAACTGAAATGTTATTACCGTTATCAAAAAACCAAAGGCATAACTTTTTGGGCGGCTAAGTACTCTACCCTCGGCCTCGCCCCAAGTGAATTGAAATATGAAGTTACCCAGTACTAAAAGGCAAATGGCAATGAACAGATAATATACCCAAGGCAGGCGCGTAATCATTTTTAAGGCCTGCAGGGCATAAAGCCCTAGCGCTAAGTATATAAGAATAAAAATAATCCAACGGAGCATAGCGATTTTTTACAAAGATATTTTTTCGAGCGGGTTACATTGGCCCTTTTGCATTTTATTTAACTTCATTTACAATACCGCGCAATGTTTTGACATCACTGATACCGAGTTCATCATCCTTGAGAAAATCAGGGGAGTTCATAGAGACCTTCGGCACAATGGGCAAGGTTTTGTGAAATTTCACTCCGGATAGATGTAGGGCCTTGAACCCAATTTCTTTAAAAAGATGTACGTTTTCGGGGCGAATTCCTCCACCGGGCATAATGGCGCACGTATTGGAATTACGATGTAACCGGGCCAAAAGTTCAATACCTTCGGGTGCGGATTTCCTTTGTCCGGATGACAATATATAATCGACGGACATATCTTCTAATTGTTGAAGCGTGCCTAACGGGTTTTTCACCCAATCGAAGGCGCGATGAAAAGTAAACTTCAAATTACCTGATGCTTCCCGAAGTGCTGCCGTTCGTTCCAAATCCAAAGAAAAATCTTTATGCAATACGCCCGAAACGATTCCTTCGAAACCCAAATCCACACAAAGTTCAATATCATGTTTCATGATTTCAAAATCGTATTCGGAATAGGTAAAGTCGCCACTTCTGGGGCGAATCAGAACGTGCAAAGGAATCGAAATGTGCTTTTTGACACGCTTCAAAAACCCATACGAAGGGGTAACGCCTCCCACAGCCAACTCAGAGCATAGCTCTATTCGATCCGCACCGGCTTTTTCGGCGTTCAGGGCGGATTCCAAAGAATTGGCGCAAACTTCTACTAGCATTTTCCCTATATTTAGTGGCCTAAAAGTAATCAACGCAGCCCATGCAACGAAGAAAGTTTCTTAAAAATTCAAGTGCCGCTAGCGCGGGAATATTTACTGCCCCCCTACTAACTTCGTGCAACGAAGAATCTGATAAAGCTAGCGACGAGGCCATTCCCGAAACCATTCGGCCCATTGCCATTTGCACTTGGAATTTTCATAACGCAACGGCTAAGGCATGGGAAGTTCTTGAAAAAGGAGGCACCTCTTTGGACGCAGTAGAACAGGGTGTGATGGTCGAAGAAGCCGATGCGAACAACCAGACCGTGGGCGTTGGCGGCAGACCTGACCGCGACGGAAACGTAACCTTGGATGCCTGCATCATGGATAAGGACAGTAATTGCGGAGCCGTGCTCTGCATGCAAAATATTGCGCATCCGATTTCTGTAGCAAGAAAGGTTATGGAAGAGACTCCCCATGTCATGCTGGCCGGAAAAGGTGCGGAACAGTTCGCCTATGAACAAGGTTTTAAAAAGACCAACTTGCTCACTGAACAGTCCCGATTGGAATGGGAGGAATGGAAAAAGACCTCCAAATATGAGACGGTAATCAATATCGAAAACCATGATACCATCGGCATGTTGACCATAGATAAGAATGGAGATATTGCAGGAGCGTGCACCACAAGCGGCATGGGCTACAAATATGCTGGACGCGTCGGAGATTCGCCTATTATTGGAGCTGGATTATTCGTTGACAACGAAATTGGGGGCGCAACGGCCACCGGAGTTGGTGAGGAGGTCGTACGTACCGTTGGCAGTTTTCTAATCGTAGAATTGATGCGACAAGGCAAGTCGCCACAAGAAGCTTGCGAAGAAGGCGTAAAAAGAATCATGGAGAAGAACAAGGGCCGAGATGATTTTCAAATCGGTTTTATCGCTATCAATAAAAAGGGGGAAACCGGAGGATATTGTATTCATCCGGGGTTTACCTATCGCGAATATTCAACTCAAGGACATGTAAATAAAGAGGTTATGAGTTTTTTAAAGTCGTGAGAACGGCAAAACAAAAGGGCTTCATTTTTTGATACAGGTCGAACCTCTGAAAAGTCTTGTATCTCGGCTCTTGATTCTTGCCTCTTTTTCCTACTTTTAAAACCTGCGGATTGCAAACTTCGCATTTCAAATTTTGTATTTCTAACTTCCGATTATGGCAGACCAAAAAAGACTCTTTCTACTCGACGCATACGCTCTGATTTTCAGGGGCTATTACGCCTTGATAAAAAACCCAAGAATCAATTCAAAGGGAATGGACACCTCTGCGATCATGGGTTTTATGAATTCGCTATTCGATGTCATCAAACGTGAAAAACCGGATCACCTGGCCGTTTGTTTCGATAAGGGTGGTAGTGCGGAACGTACCGAACTCTTCGAAGACTATAAGGCCAATCGTGACGAGACGCCTGATGCCATCAAAATTGCCGTACCCTATATTCAAGATATTCTGAAGGCGATGCATATTCCATCGGTAGTTTTGGAGGGTTGGGAAGCGGATGACATCATCGGCACCTTGGCCAAGCAGGCAGAAAAGGAAGATTATAAAGTCTTCATGGTCACACCTGATAAGGATTTTGGCCAGCTCGTCTCCGAAAACATCTTTATGTACCGCCCTGCCAGAATGGGTAACGGTATCGAGATTTGGGGTATTCCCGAGGTACAAAAACGTTTTGGGGTCGAGCGGCCCGAACAGGTCATCGATTACCTGGGCATGATGGGAGACGCAAGCGATAACATTCCGGGCCTTCCAGGGGTTGGCGACAAGACCGCAAAAAAATTCATTGCCGAGTTCGGCACTATGGAAAATCTCTTTGCCAACACTGATAAGCTAAAGGGCAAAATGAAGGAGAAGGTCGAGGAAAACAAAGAACTCGGACTTCTTTCCAAAAAATTGGCGACCATTTGCATTGACTGTGATGTAACTTTTAATGCAACGGACTATGAACTTTCGGTCCCCGATGCCGAAAAAGTACAGGAGATTTTTGAAGAGTTGGAGTTTCGAAGATTGAAAGATCAGTTCATTAAAATATTTTCTGGGGAAGAGGATACGCCCCAAACCCAAGTCACCAGTACACCAACTGCCAAAAAGCAAGCCCAAGCAGCGGGTGGTGGACAGTTTTCTTTGTTTGGAAACGATGGCGCGGGTTCAGCTACCATTAAAGACGTTTCAAGCCGCCAAACCATTAAAGATGTTTCACATGTCTACCAGAGCGTCGCGCCCGGCATGGCGATGAAACTTTTTCTTCAAAATCTGATGAAACAGACATCGGTCTGTTTTGATACGGAGACCACAGGAATAAATCCCTTGACCGCCGAATTGGTGGGTATCGCCTTTTCTTGGGAACCTACTAAAGGATTTTACGTTCCCTTTCCTGATGACAAAAAAGAAGCGCAAGAATTAATCGAACAACTTCGCCCCTTTTTCGAGTCTGAAAACATCGAAAAAATTGGGCAGAACCTAAAGTACGACATCAAAGTTCTTGATAAATACGACGTAAAAGTAAAAGGCAAGTTCTTCGATACGATGTTGGCGCATTATTTGATCAATCCCGATATGCGGCATAATATGGATGTGCTTTCGGAAACCTACCTCAATTACACCCCCGTTTCGATTACCGAACTCATCGGCAAAAAAGGAAAGAACCAATTGAACATGCGCGATGTGCATTTAGAACAGCAAACGGAATATGCTGTTGAGGATGCCGACATTACTTTTCAACTTGCACAACATTTCAGACCTGAGCTTGCGGAAGCCAAGACCGAAGACCTTTTTAATGACATCGAGATTCCGCTATTGCATGTTTTAGCGGATATGGAATTGGAAGGCATCAATTTGAACAAGGAATTTTTAAAATCCCTCTCCACAGATTTGGATACCGACATCAAGAATCTGGAGCAAAAAATTTATGCGGATGCCGGGGAAGAATTTAACATAGGTTCGCCCAAACAATTGGGGGAAATTTTGTTCAACAAGATGAAATTGGTCGATAAACCCAAAAAGACCAAAACAGGACAATATTCAACTGCGGAAGATGTGCTTTCATATTTGGCCAAAGATCATGAGATCATTCGAAATGTGCTGGAATATCGCGGACTATCCAAACTTAAAAGCACCTATGTCGATGCGCTGCCAGAACAAGTAGAACCCTCTACAGGCAGGGTTCACACCGATTATATGCAAACCGTTGCCGCCACGGGGCGCTTGAGTAGCAACAATCCGAATTTGCAGAACATTCCCATCCGGACCGAACGTGGGAGACAAGTTCGAAAAGCATTTGTCCCGAGGGATGAAAACTATGTTTTATTGGCCGCGGATTATTCCCAAATAGAACTTCGGATCATTGCCGCCCTTAGTGAAGAGACTACCATGATCGAGGCTTTCAAAAATGGTGAGGACATTCATGCCTCGACGGCTTCCAGGGTTTTTAACGTTCCCATTGAAGAGGTAACACGAGAACAACGTGGCAATGCCAAAACGGTAAATTTTGGAATTATCTACGGTGTCTCCGCCTTTGGACTCAGCAACCAGACCGATCTTTCTCGCTCCGAGGCAAAAGAACTTATTGAAACCTACTACAAAACCTATCCAAAGCTGAGAAATTATATGAGCGAGCAAATCGACTTTGCACGTGACAACGGTTATGTTCAAACCGTTTTAGGAAGACGCAGGTATTTAAAGGATATCAATGGTAGCAACCAAGTGGTTCGCGGCGCGGCTGAGCGGAATGCCGTCAACGCACCTATTCAAGGCAGTGCGGCCGATATCATTAAACTGGCGATGATCAACATCCATAAAAAACTATCCGAAGAAGATTACAAATCCAAAATGCTACTGCAAGTGCATGATGAATTGGTATTCGATGCCTACAAACCTGAATTGGAGAAACTCAAGGCCATGGTCAAATCTGAGATGGAGCATGCCTATAAACTTACCGTGCCCTTGGATGTGGAATTGGGCGAGGGCAATGATTGGTTAGAAGCGCATTAAGAATCAAAATCAGTAAAGACCAAACTCAAAGGTCAACTTATCCAATGTTGTTTTGTTCTCAGACTCATTGTTTTTGATTGTTCGCCCATTCAATAAGTACGACTCATTATTATATGTTGCAGGTAAAGAATTTATCCTTCCTTCATAAAAACTGTCTGGCATTTCGTGAAAAGTGTTCGACTGCGGGTCGTAATAATTGAATTTATCATTTATACCGTAGGTTGTAATGTTACCATTGCCATCACCCGATACATCACCACCAAGACCGAAGATTATTTTACCGTCATAAAGAAAAGCCGCACTATCCGCCAATGTTCTTTCGACTCGGTAAGTATCTAAAAGTGTCATATTCTTAAAATCAGTATTGATTTCATAAACCGAAATATCGTTGTAATAACCGCCTCCAGCTGTTAGATGTAAATAGTATAACTTCGCACCTACCTTAAAAATCGGATTTCGAATGAAGCCCCAAAAACCAGGATTATCAAAAGAACCATGTTCCACCAATTGATGATTTTCAAAATCGTAAGTGTAAATGGTATCATCTCGGCTGGCCCTATCAAAGATGTACAATGTACCATTTAAGTACGTACCCGTAGGAAAATGAAAACCTTCACCGATTTCTGTTCTGTGTTCCAGCATCCACTCTTTTTCGACAAAATCAAAAGACCACAAACCATAATGGCTATATACAAACCAGCGGCCATCTCTTAAAAAGCTTATGTCACTATTAAACCATCCGTTGTTCAAGGGGTTGGCTATGCGTTCATAAATCAAGTTCCATTGATCCGAAGAAAAATCATATGTATAGGTATTTCCGTCACCCACGACATATAGCTTACCTTCATAATCGATGCTAGTTGCTGGAGTCTCAAAAGGTGGTGTCGCAAGACCTTGAACATGGGTCAGGTTAAGCAACTGCTGTTTTTCAACCTCTTGTTCAGGCTCAGGTTGTGTTGCAGTTTTCGTATCAAGAGTACTGTCCTTAGAACAAGCCAAGAACAGAACAAAGCATGCCATCAATATAAATCGTTGCATAATGAATTGAAATAAAAGCAAGTCTTGAACGGATATTATAAGCGAATATTTTAATTTATCCGAGATATTGCAAGTATTCAAATATCCTGGCGAAAAGAAACAGATACTTCGAACTGTTAAGCTTTTCAAAAAATAATACGAATGATCGATGAAATGCGTTGTTGAGTATAGAACATCATATGAAGCTGAATTCGTAAAAGAAAATTATCTTGAAAAAGCTTCATTTCATACTTATTATGCTCTTTATAGGGCTTCAAACTTCGTTCGCACAAACCGATGACGGCCAGAGCAATCCAGCCAGCCAAGAGATAACCGTACAGAAAGTCAAGGTATTTCCGAACCCAGCTATTAATGTGGTCAACGTATTAGGACTTCAAAACAGCGATCGCGCTGAGATCATTGTTTCTGACCTATACGGTAATGCGATATTGCAGCATAAATGGGAAATCAAGAACAATGCCCTGAATATTCCCATATCTAATTTGGAATCGGGCATGTATATGATCTCGATCCGATCGCAAGAACAAAACGTAAAGACAAAATTCTATAAAAAGTAACGGCGTTCTAGTCGAACACAAAGTTATAGGTAACCGCAATCAAGGGGCTGTTCATAATGGAAAGTTCATAGGTACCTAATGGACTTCCCAAAAAGACCTCTGAATCCACCGCTCCTTGTCTTTGGGAATAATAGAGGTTGAACGGATTTCTTCTGCTGTAAACGTTGTAAATCGTCAAGGTCCAATCTCCAACCCATTTTCTGTTCGGATTTCTCCCGTATTTTATTTTCCATGAAAAATCGAGGCGATGGTAGGGTCGCAATCTAGCATTGTTGCGCTCTATAAATATGGGCACGTTGATATCCTCTAAGGCAAAAACACTATTGGCCACTGTAAAGGGTCTTCCGGTCTGTGCCGTAAAATTAAAGCTCCACGTATTGTATTTGTCTCCCTCAAAATTCACTGTTCCGTTAAAGACATGGGGTCTATCGAAATCGGAGGCGTACCATTCGTTATTGTTCACCCGGTCGGCAAGTTTTTCTTGCTGTGAGCGCAAGAGACTTCTTGACCAGGTATAGTTGAACCAACCGTTGAACTTTCCTTTTGGTTTTTTGAAACTTAATTCCACTCCATACGCCTCCCCATCAGCCGGTACCACATCCCTTTCGAGAAATTCCTCAAGAAAGAAATCTGCTCCTGGTTTGTAGGTCAAATTGTTTTCAGAGTCCCGGTAATAGCCTTCCAGTCCAATCTCGATTTCATTATCGGAGACATTCTTGTATAGCCCCACACCATAGGTATTGCTACGTTGTGGCTCTATGTTGGGATCCGAGGTTTTCCAACGGGAGGTTGGCAAAGGGGTAGTCGTATTATAAATATTTTGAAGGTACTGGTTCGTGCGAGCATAACTGGCTTTTATCGATGTGGTTTCACCTAGTTTAAGGTTGGCCCCCAATCGAGGTTCTAGGCCATTGTACGTCTTTACGGCATCTCCTTTCCCAAATACGGTCGACCCGAGCAGGGTTCCTGTATTTTCATCAAATGTAGCCTCGGTATACGGTCCGACGAAGACAAAATGACTAAAACGTAGCCCACCGGAAAGGGATAATCTTTCGGTAGGATTCCAGTTCATATTAATATATGGCGAAATCTCATAGCTGGTCTCGGTCTCTAGGGTTACCGGCACGATACTATTGCCCGATCCGGGATCTAAAGAACCAGGCTCAATTCTATACTGATTTGCTTGAACTCCACCATAATAATCCCAAGTATCACTGACTTTTTTCGAATACTCGGATATGAAACTGAGATATCCGATTTTCGCCTCATATATAATATCATTATCGATATCCCGTTCGGGGAATATCGTTTTTGGCGAGTAGTTACTGGTCACAAAAATGTTTCTAAGGTTCGATTCATCACCGAAGGTATGCGTCCAATTCAGCGTGCCGTTAAGGGTCTGAAAATCGTATTGGTTGTTCTTTGCATTGATGTTCTGAATTTGCGTAATCAAATCAAGCTGATAGAAGTCTTTGCTATAAAATCCGGTAAGCGAAATTTGATCGTTCTCGGTAGGCAGGTACAATAGCTTAACCGTGCCGTCATAAAAATTGGCCTTGGTGTCTTTTAAACGTTCTGAAACGATCGGCAACAAAAATCCTGTAAAACCTGCCCTGCCACCAATATTCAGCAATAATTTATCTTTAATAAGCGGAGTTTCGATAGTGAGGCGGCTTGAAACAAGCCCGACGCCACCGGCAATCTTTGTTTTTTCCACATAGGGGTTCTTGACCTTTACATCTAGAACCGAGGTAATCCTACCCCCATATCGTGCCGGAATATTCGCCCGATATAGATCTACGGATGAAATCATATCCGGTGTAAAAACCGAAAAAAGTCCGAACAGATGCGTCGGATTGAACACCGGCGCGTAATCGTAAAGCAATAAATTTTGATCTAACGATCCACCACGCACCGAAATACCATTGCTGATTTCTCCCGCATTATTGACACCGGCCACCAACGTCATACCTCGAAGTACATCAAACTCGCCCACGGCAGCAGGAATCTTTTTAAGATCCTGGGCATCTAATTGCAAGGCGCCCATTTGAGGCGTTTCTACCTGTGTCAATCTTCTTTTGGCCCGTACAACGACCTCAGAAAGCTGCTCTTGTTGTTCTTTCATTTCAACCTTTAGTATTATAGCTTGGTCAAGTGTAATAATTCGAATTTCATCCTCAAATCCGATGAAAGAAAGGGTAGCGGTATATTGCCCAGGAGGAAGGCCAATTGAAAATCGACCTGAGCGATTGGTGACCCCACCACATGCACAGGGCGTAATGGAAATCTGAACGTCATCTAACGGCAGTCCGGTTGCTTCTACGACCACTTCGAACGACAGTCCGTAATCCTGCGCTTGTACCTTGGAATTACAAATCCCTATAAGCAAAACGGTAAAAAGAGCAAATACTAATTTATTCATTTTCATGGTTCAGTGGTTTTTAGTCAATCCAACCCGGTGGTCGTATTGCAGTTCTAAATCTGTTTTCGTCACAAGGTGCCGTTAAGGTCTGCGGGGGAGGTACCGGCGAACCAAAAGCTTCAAAATTCAACGGATCTCTGCGTTCGAGTGCATCTTCTTCTATGCCAGTTCTATTGATGAAAATGGATGCTGTGGTCGTGGACGCCGCCGTGAACCTTCCAAATATAAAATCTTCGGTATCTTCGGGATTGAACAAGTTTCCTATCAATGCTGCGGGAGGAGGGGCGTTCAGCCCACTATTGTTGTCCAAAATATCCTTTAGCACTTTATAATATTCATGGGCTTCAGGGGTCAGGTTCCACTGTTGGGCTACTACGACCATATTCTCTTTGGTATACAAAAGTGCATTGCCAATAGAAAGATTGGTTATCTGTTTTCCATTAGAAAATCGATCATCGAAAATGGCGATACTCTCAGGAAAACGTATCCGCCAACACTCACTTTCACAGCTATAATCAAAATAAGGTATACCAGAGACCGACGCAGGAAAATCAATACATTCACCTTCTCGAAAATATCCTGCAAAACACTTTTCGCATATATCAAGGTTTTCATATGATCTAAAGGTCCAATAATAATAATTCTCCGTGTCGGAAGGGTCATCGAACGAGATCAAAAGTTCATGCCCGGGCACGAATTTGCCACCGAAGATTTCACGAAACTCTATTTCAGGGTCATATGATGCATCGAGATTCGTAATGGGCACAGGCTGTAGTACCAATTCAGGGGAGGACTCATATCGCTTTCCGTTCGATAGCAGTATGTTCAATTTCCATCGCTCACCGGCAGTTGCGGCAAAATCCGGCGGAGGAATATATGCATCACCTTGCGGCGTCAAAGGAATGATCTGCCCTGTTGCGGTATTTTCAAAACTTAAGGTTGCGCCGTCAACGGAATTCACGACATAGACACCAAATTCAACGGCCGATTCATTGATAGTTACAAAAGAATCGCCCACGGTTGATGAGGCGAATCCTTCAACAAAAATAAGACCTTCCCGAAACTCAAAATCAGGGGTTACCGGGTCCGTACACCCAAAATAAACAAGGGCGATAACACAAGCAAAAAAAAGCCTTTTGGTTTTGGATAAATGGTTACTGAAAAAGTGCCGCATAAGCATGGAATATCTTTCTAAATATACAGATAAACCGCCAAAAAATTTTCCACGGGTTATTTCAAGTATTAGGTAATTTGAAGATACATTTTGCTATAATTTCCATATTCCTCATCATTCTATCCAGCCTGGGGGCCGTATCGCCGTTCTGAACTTTGTTTCCTGGCAGGGAGCAGTTAGCGTAGCTGGCGGTGGATACGGAGAATTCAAAGTAGGTTCAACAATAATCGGGTCCCTAAGTTCGATTTGGTTTTCCATAATACCGCTTCTATCTACGAACGATGAAGCTGTGGAGGTTGCCGCAGCGGTAAACCTACCGAAAACAAATTCAGCGGGATCGTCGGGGTTCATCAAATTTCCGATGAGTGCCGCAGGGGGCGGTGCATTTAAGCCACCATTATTATCGACAAGATCCTTTAATATGCTATAATATTCGTGAGCAGCGGCCGAAATTGAGAACTGCTGTACCTCGACGACCATATTTTCTTTGGTATACAACAAAGCATCGCCAACCTTAAAATTTGTGATCGTTTTGCCATTTGAAAACGCATCATCGAAAATAGCGACACTTTCGGGAAATCGAATACGCCAACAATCAACTTCACAGGTATAATCAAAATAAGGATTTAAAAAACCTATATCAAAGGGTATACAATTTCCGTCTCGCAAGACACCATCAAAACACTTTTCGCAAAACATGAGGCTCTCGAACGACCGGAAGCTCCAGTAATAGTAATTTTCTTGGTTGTCTGGATCATCGAAGCTTACACTAATTGCATGCCCTGGAACAAATTTCCCCCCACCAATTTCGCGAAATACCAGTTCAGGATCATATTCCAATTCAATGTTGTTTATAGGAACGGTTTCCAAGACCCGTTCAGGTTCCGACCCATACCTTCTTCCGTCTGCAAGGAGTACGTTCAATTTCCACGTTTCACCGGTTGCTACAGCAAATTCTCTTGGCGGTATATACGATTCTCCCGCTTCGGTCAACGGAACTATACGACCTGTATCAACGTTTTCAAAACTTACAGTGGCTCCTTCTAAAAAGTTAACGCCATAGAAGCCGAATTCAGTTTCTGATTGACTAATGATAGCAAAAGAAGTGCCCGGTGCCGTAGAGGCAAAGCTTTCAATGAATACAAGACCGTCTTGATAATCAAATTCTGGAGTTACCGGATCCGTGCAACTGAGTATAAAAATCAAAAAAGAAAAAAGCCAAAAACCTCGGTTGCGGAAATTCTTTTTATGTCGGGTCACAGTGATTTTTTTCTAAATATAGGGAGTTATTCATAGTGAACGACCGACCGAACAGGATTTAATCAATCCAATCCTCAGGCCGTATTGCCGTTCTATAACGTGATTCTTCACAGGGCGCAGTAATGGTTATTGGAGGCGGATAAGGCGAATTTAAAACAGGCTCCAAAATCTCAACAATTCTGGACTCCAAAGCATTTTCGAGAATACCGTCACGATTTACAAATATGGAGGTTGTAGTGGTCGACGCCGCCGTGAAGCGACCGAAAACAAATTCATCGGGATTATTGATATTGACCATATTTCCGATTAGTGCCGCCGGGGGCGGTGCATTAAAACCCGCACTATTGTCAACGATATCTTTTAGTACTTTGTAATATTCATACGCTACCGGGGTCAGTGAAAATTGTTGGATTTCAACTAAAATCTCTCTTTTTGTATACAAAGGTATATCGGCAATCTTCAAATCTGTGGTGGTCTTACCATCTGAGAATTCATCGTCAAAGATACTTATGGTATCTGGAAAGCGTATTTTCCAACATTCCGTTTTACAATTGTAGGTAAAATAATCAGGAGTGGCCGGCACCGTTGTGGGCGTACACGCCCCATTTCTTAAAATACCGATAAAACAGGTTTGGCATACCGTGATATTCTCGAACGAACGAAACGTCCAATAATAGTAATTCTCTATATTCGGAGGGTCGTCATACGAAATAGATACGGCGTGACCCGGTTCAAATTTGTCCTTACCTTCATTATATCGCAGCTGTGGGTCATAGGTCGCGTTTACATTAGAAATAGGCACAGGTTCAAGTATGGTCTCAGGTGAAGATTTGTATTGTGTACCATCGGCAAAAGTGATGGCTAGCTCCCATCTTTCACCGACAGCGGCCTTAAAGTCGAAAGGAGGCACGTAGGCCTCTTCTTGTTCGGTCAATGATATGGTTGCTCCTGTATCACTATTGATAAATGAAACGACGGCCCCCTTTTCAAATTGAATGGCATTGAACCCAAATTCGTTTACCGAAGTATTGATGATTACAAAAGATGCCCCCTCGGCCGTCGAGGCGAAACCTTCGACGAAAACCAAGCCCTCTTTAAACTCAAATTCAGGTGTAACCGGGTCACTACACGATATTAGGATTAGTACTATAAAAAATAGAAGAAAGGTTTTATTACACAATATACTTACGTTTAAAAATTGGCTATTTCAATACTTTTAAAAGTAATTAAAATTTACAAAGAGAAGTATGAATTTGGGTTTTAAAGATGGGCTCCTTCGAAATTTTTCAATGCTAGTTTGCTTCAAAAAGAAAAGCCCTTGATTTCATAAGAAATCGAGGGCTTTCAAAAGTGTATAACACTACAATTTATTTTCTAGTAAAAATCAATTGACCGGCACCATTTAAATTAGGTATATCCAGATCGGTAGCATCGATACTTAGTGTATTACCTTCAACGGTGGCTTTTACCGATTTAGTTTCCATATCCGTGTCGACATAGGTCAAAATAGAACCATCATAGGTATATGTGGTCGTTTCTGTATCCTTTTGGGTAGGGCAAGGAACATCCAACCCGGTTGCCGTGGCATTGATTTCAAGGTTATTTACCGCACTTTCGGCTATGAGAACTAAATCTTCCTGAAAAGTAAATACAAGAATTTCGCACTGTTCTGCCGTTAATTTGGCCAATACCTCCGCTCCTAGGTCAACTTCTGAACTATTAGGATCCGCAGCCTGAAGTTCGGTGGCCTGCCATTTGCCGACAATGGCATTCTTCTCATCGACCGGGTCATTGTTATCCGAATCGGAGGAACAGGAAAAAATAACTCCCGAGATAAGCATCAAAGTGAATATGGTTCTTTTCATAATTATGTTTTAGTTTTTACAACGATAAAACGCAGAAAAGAGATATATATTTTAAAGTATAAAACGATAGGTCGCTTTGATCAAGAAGGTATTGTTCATCTTTTGATCTAAAATCTGGCCATCAAGACTTCTCCCTAACGATTCCATAGAATCCCCAAGTCCGTCAACGCCTTGTGACCACACCAAGAAAATCTCGGAACCTGGAATATACTCCCATCGCAAAACGAGATTCGAACGAAACTGAACAAAGGCAAAATCAGGGTCCTTGATTTCATAATCTACCGTACCATCACTATTTTCGTCAACCAAATATGGACCCGATACATCTGGTCTTGCAATCTGGTTCGCATTGAATAGGGAAACTCTTTCGTTCAAGTATTTTGCAATAGGGTCGTTTACAAAATTGAAGTTGTTATAAATACCTCTTGAAACAAAAGGCTGTCCATAGAACTGGATCGACAGGTTTGGATTAAGACTGTAATTCAATCGTATGGAAGTGCTGAACGTCTTCTGATCAATATTACCCGTAATATATCTTGGTGTACCATTAAAATCGGTCTCGTTAACATATTGCGTTTTATTCGGATTCTCTTCATACTCGATTTCAGTGGATAAATTAAAGGCATCAAAGGGTTGGTATTGTAGTCGCAATACATAGCGCACCAGCGAAAAATTGTCTTGTTTCATCTGGCTATTGACATAGCCCACCGTAGCACTTAATTTCTTTCTTTGGTCAGTGCCTATGAACAGAAAGGCAAAATTCTCTTCTGACCATCGCCAGCGAGGCCCTCCCCTAAGCACTGTATTCGAGAAAATTCGTGGCTTATGTGCTCCTCCGGCCTCGGCGAACCAATTGTTCTTAAAATTGATGAACCCGCCCAGTTCATACTGAATGCGGTTGTAATTACCCTCAAAATCATAGGCGGAGGTCAATTCAAAACCCAGTTGCGCCCTTCGATACAGGTTGGTCGGTTTTAGAAATAGCCTTTGTAGCACTGCGAATTGTCGAATATCGTCGGCCTGTCTCAAAAATCCGACATCGTTTAATTCCAATTCAGGGGATTTCCAATTAATCCCGCCATTATATCGCCAATTGCCACCGCCCGCTTTTCCTAATTCCAGTCTTCCACCGGTACCTGTCAACGATGTTCGATTTGTATTCACTTCAACATGGTCGGCATCGACACGTTGAAAAAGATGAGTGATACTGTTCTGGGTATTCGTGATGGCCTCCTTACTTCCCGTTACGTGACTGGTCACAAAATTACCTTGAACATAGTAGTTTCTATCTTTCCAGTTGTGTCTAAAGTCGAGTCCGGTGGTATAGGCCGATTTCCTGAGGAAGTCGAGATTGGGTTCCAACTTTCGATTGGTCGCCGTGAATATTCCACCGATATATGAATTTCGTTCATTGAAATCTTTCTGTACTCGGCCTACGAGATAATTCGTCAAGGGCTCCACAAGCTCTTCACGACGTTGCCCGCCACCGTCTATTTCAGCGTACATATTGCCCGTTACACTTTCCAGAAGGCCCAATGACCAGCCGTTCTTCGTTTTTCCTGAAAACTTTGCCGCACCCAATATGGTCGTATTATTAGGCTCGTTGGCAAATTCCCCCGCGCCAAGATTCGTTGAACCTTGCGGGCTTCGCCCTATTCTACGGCTGTAAAAAACATTATCGTTACGGTCGGCAAACTCATAATCGAAAATGTTCTTGTTCTCGACAAAGAACGGACGACGCTCCTCGAAGAAAATCTGAAACCCATCCAAAGCGATCGCGCCTGGATCGGCATCTACTTGTCCGAAATCAGGGTTTACCGTTAGATCCAAGGTCAAGTCGTTCGTAATCCCAATTTTAGCATCCAAACCTCCGTTGAAGATGTGGTCACTGCCATCACGGAACGGATTACCGTCTTCTTTCGGGTAGGTATCCAATTGATTTACCACAAAAGGCTGTATTTCCAATTGTTTTTGGGGCTGTATATCGAACAAGCCGCGCAACACCCCGAACTCACTGACCCAACCCGGTTTGTCTTGTGGAATGCGTTGCCATACAGAGCGTTCTTCCTTTATAAAAATTCTTCTCAATAGCTGCATGCCCCAAAGCTGCTCTTTCGCATTTCCGAATTTTAGTTGGCTAAACGGAATTTTCATTTCGGCAGTCCATCCTTCATCGTCAATATTTGCAGCCGTGTACCAAATAGGGTTCCAACTTTCGTCCCAAAAATTACCGTTTTGGGAAATAAACTCATCTCCTTTTACCCCTGCGGCCGAAACATTGAACGAAAAGCCTGTGCGCTTATCATTATAACTATCGATGTTAATTTCAATAAAATCCCCTGCAAAATCATCACGTCGCGACAGGCGTTTCTCTATTTTTTCCGGTTCGGGATCATAGCAACGAATACCCACATAGAGATATTTTGCATCATAGATGATCTTAAATTTCGTCTGATATGTCGGAGGTGTGTTTTCGTCGGGCTGAAATTCGATAAAATCTCCGGTCCATGCTGCGGAATCCCATGAAGATTCATCTAAAACACCATCGATTACCGGGGATTTTTCTTCGACAACCGCCATTGCGGAATAACTTCTTCTTGGAACTTGTGTACTTATCGAGTCTTGTGCCTCACCTTTTAAAATGGAAAAAAGGAATATGGAAACAAAGAGAATGCCTATTCTCATGTTGGTCGGTATTTTTGAATTGGTTTGCTCTAAGGATTCAAAAATAAAACCACCGTTACAGTTCAATGCCCATTTAGAATTTATTTAACAGAAAAGACCTCGCTAGGAGGGTGACACCTTACAATGGTAAGAAACTCGATAATACCTATTCTTTTCTATGGATAAATTTTAAAGCACAAAACGATATGTTGCCTTAAGGAGGAAAATATTCTGGGGCTTAGAACTCCCGAAAATATTATCGCCTAGACTATTTACGAGCTGATCCTGAGGATTACCGGATTGCGATTGATCCTGCGACCAGACCAAGAAAATTTCGGAACCGGGAATATATTCCCATCGAACTACCAAATTCGAACGAAATTGGATGAACGAAAAATCTGGATTTCCAAAGGTAAAATCAACATTGCCGTCTAAATTTTCATCTACCGAATAGGTATCGTCGGCAAAAGTAATTTGATTGCCGGTATATGTTGTGATTCGGTCAATAAAGGCCTGAGCCATGGGGTCGGTCACGTGTTTGAACTCCGAATACCGACCTCTCGATATGAAGGGCTGCCCCCAATATTGTATCGTCAAATTCGGATTGATCGTATAGTTCAAGCGAAGTGACATACTCAATGTTCGTTGTTCGACCTTGCCATTGAGGTATCTCGTATCACCATTGACGTCTATATTGTCAATAAACTGCAATTTGTCATTGTTGATGCCATATTCAGGAAAGGCAGAAATACGCAAAGCATTAAAAGGTTGGTACGAAAACCCGGCTTCAATGTAGTAATTGGAATATGAGTCGTCATGTGCTTTGCCGCCACGGTGAAACATACTGTACCTTAGTTTTTTTCTACTATCGGTATTGATTCCGTTCCAAAAGCTGATATTGGGAGATTGCCTCAATCTAGGGCCGCCGCGAAGCGCGAAATTGGAATACTGAATGGGCTGATAGTTGAACCCTAGGTTCGTGAACCAGTTATTTTTCCAATTCTGCCAGCTGTTGGTATTGAATTCTAGGCTATTATGGTTTCCGCCGAAATCCCATGCGCTCCAATGGTTATAATTGATACCTACTTTTCTAAAGATACTATCGGGCCGCAATGTCTGATAGCCGATCCAAGTGTAATGGCGAATATCATCGGCCTGCCGCTGGAAGCCCACATCGTTCAACTCGAGCTCAGGGGACCGCCAAGTTGCCCCTGATTCAAACTTCCAGTGGCCATTGCCGATTTTTCCGATTTGGATATTTCCTCCAGAACCCGTCATAGAAGTACGGGTCGAATCTACTGCCACATGATCTTCACCAACTCGTTGGAACAAATGCGCTATCGATTCTTGGGTACCTCGAATGGCATCCGCACTTCCGTTAATATGACTCATTAAGATATTGCCCCCTACATACCAGTCGCGCTCATTCCATTGATGCTTAAAATCAAGACCACCAGAATAGGCCGATTTGTGAAGAAAATCAATATTCTCAGTAAGGTCATCGCGATTGGTCGCTGTAAAGATTCCGCCAATAAATGTATTACGGTCGTTAAAATCTTTTTGCACTCGGCCAACGAAATAATTGGTCAATGGCTCGACGAGTTCTTTACGCAGTACCCCGGCATTGTCAACGGTAGCGTATTTTATTGCGGTAACACTTTCCAAAACTCCAATGGCCCAACCATTCTTTGTTTTTCCACTAAACTTTGCAGCGCCCAAAATATTGGTATTCTCAGGTTGATCTACAAACTCCCCATCAGCTGTATTCGGATACCCTTGAGGACTCCGTCCGATTCTTCTTGAATAAAACAGATTGTCAGATCCAAATGTATTTCCTGCCTCCGAATTCGAAATCCGATAGTCGAAAATATTCTTGTTTTCCACAAAGAAAGGTCGCTGCTCTTGGAAGAATATCTGAAATCCGTCGAGGGCGATTGCCGATGGATCGGCCTCTACTTGGCCAAAATCAGGATTTATGGTCAAATCCAAGGTCAGGTCATTGGTGATTCCGATTTTTGCGTCGAGGCCTCCAGTTAGTTTACCATCGCTTCCGTCACGAAACGGATTTCCCTCCTCGGCCTCATATGTTTTTAGACTCGCCACGGTGTATGGTTGAATTTCAAGTTGTTTTTGGGGCTCTATGTTCAACAGTCCGTGGAGTTCGCCAAATTCACTGACAAAACCCGGAGTATCTACCGGAAGCCGCTGCCAAACATGACGTTCTTCCTCCCTGAAATATCTTCTCATGACTTCGAGGCCCCAGACCTGCTCGACCGACTTACCGAATTTTAATTGACTAAGCGGAATTTTCATCTCCGCAGTCCATCCTTCGTCATCAATATTGGCCTTGGTATACCAAATCGGGTTCCAACTCTCGTCTTCGTTTTGACCATTGTTCGATTCGAAAACATCTGACTTCACACCCGCAGCGGAAACGATGAAGCCAAAAGCGGTACGCTTGTCGTGATAACTATCGATAAAGACCCCGATCCAATCCCCATCAAAAGTATCCCTTCGTGAGAGGCGCTTGACAATTTTATCGGGCTCTTCGTCAAAACACTGCAACCCGATATACAGAAACTTTTGGTCATAGGTTATCTTGAAACGGGTCTGCTGCCCCGGGGGCGTATTTTCATCGGGCCGTTGTTCAATAAAATCATTGCCCCATGCTACCCTATCCCAAACCGGGTCGTTCAATAACCCATCAATGTTCGGAGCACCTAAATCGCCCGAAGGTTTGGTTTCATAAATGCGCTTAGGAACCACGGTCAATGAATCTTGTGCCAATAGCGGTGCGGGCGCCAATACAAAGGCACAAATAAAAAAGAAGACGATTCTCATGGTTAGCTTTCTGATTGATGTGACTTAAAGACTTCGCAAACCACCACTAGTTACACGAAAAACTTCGTTTTAAGTTTTTTTTAACATAAGTGTATCACATCAGCATCACCATGCTTTTTTTTTCCAAAAGATTATATTTTTAAAGACAGGAAAAAATCAAAAAATATTCAGAAACAACCATTTGTATTTCAAGTAATTTAGTGTACATTTGCAGCCCGTTTAACGGGATGGAAGTGTTTAATTCATAAAAACAGTAGTGTGGATACATTAAGTTACAAAACAGTTTCGGCCAATAGGAAGACCGTTGACAAGCAATGGTTATTGGTAGATGCAGAAGGCGAAACATTGGGAAGACTTGCTTCAAAAGTCGCGAAAATGTTACGAGGAAAACACAAAACTAATTTTACACCGCATGTTGACTGTGGAGATAATGTAGTTATTATCAATGCAGAAAAAATAACACTCTCCGGAAATAAGTGGGACACCAAGACATATTTACGCTACACTGGATATCCTGGCGGGCAACGTTCGACCTCGGTAAGTGAACTGTTGAAAAAACATCCGGAGCGTATCGTAGAAAAAGCGGTCAAGGGCATGTTGCCAAAGAACCGGCTAGGCGCCGACCTTTTCAGGAACCTAAAGGTTTATGTTGGTCCGAACCACGAGCAAGAAGCACAAAAACCCACTGTAGTCAATCTAAAAGAGTTCAAGTAATGGAAACGATCCACAAAATAGGAAGAAGAAAAACGGCAGTTGCCCGTGTTTATGTTTCAAAGGGAAAAGGAAACATTACCGTAAACCAGAGAGACCTTAACGATTATTTTCCGACTGCTACGTTGCAGTATAAAGTAAAGCAACCTTTTACTTTGACAAGCACTGAGAATGACTATGATGTTAAAGTGAATGTTTATGGCGGTGGTATTACCGGACAAGCAGAGGCAATTCGTTTGGCCCTTTCTAGGGTAATGTGCGAGGTCGATGCAGAAAATAGAACGGTTCTTAAGCCCGAAGGTTTATTGACCCGTGACCCGAGAATGGTAGAACGTAAGAAATTCGGACAGAAGAAAGCCCGTAAGAAATTCCAGTTCTCCAAGCGTTAATATTATTTCAAGGCCTCCGTCGATTGGCGGATGCCTCTTTATATTTTTATAACAAGTTCATTGAAAGTTTCCTTTAAGGGAAGCAATTAAAAATCCTTTATACATTCATTCTTGAATGATTCAGGTAAGTTAGTTTAGCATCTAAATGTTAAAGGCTTTCTTCGTCAACTGACATAGGATACCACTTTAACATTGCTAATTCAAAAGAACGTAAACTAAATTAAAAATGGCTAAAAAAGTCGAAGTAAAAGATTTATTGGAAGCAGGTGTGCATTTTGGACACCTTACAAGAAAGTGGAATCCGAACATGGCGCCCAACATCTACATGGAGCGAA
>CAYGPR010000038.1:0-38649 GCA_964351985.1 uncultured Maribacter sp.
TTTCGGTCTGGGGCACTTGGATGTATTTTTCATTGGCCCTGTTGAGTTTCACATCGTTGCCGAT
The DNA here is from genome assembly GCA_964351985.1 of uncultured Maribacter sp. GTDB lineage: Bacteria > Bacteroidota > Bacteroidia > Flavobacteriales > Flavobacteriaceae > Meishania. Next base: position 65 of record CAYGPR010000038.1, read on the forward strand.
GATTTCAAAACGTTGTTTTATGGCTTGAACATTCTCCATGGCCCCCTAACCCCCAAAGGGGGAATTTGTTTTTGGCATATAAAAACCTGCGGTTATTTTCATAGTCAACTTTTCAATAATCATTTTATAGTGTTACATAAAGTCCCCCCTTTGGGGGCTTGGGGGCTTAGGCCAACAGCCTCCCCAATTAAAGTCGCCGAAGTACAACTATCCATTCTGACCATTACAAAATCACCGACTTTGTAGCTTTCCTTCGGGAAGACCGCCACGGTATTTTGAGAATTTCGGCCCATGAAATGAGCGTCAGATTTTTTCGAGGTTCCTTCGATAAGTACTTCTTGGATTTTTCCCAAATGTTGTTCGGTACGTTCTTGGCAATGTTGGCGTTGTAGGGCGATAATCTCGGCCAATCTTCTTTTTTTAGTTTCAAATGGAACATCGTCCTCCAATTTTCTTGCCGCCATTGTGCCCGGTCTTTCTGAATAGGCGAACATAAATCCGTAATCGTATTTTACATATTCCATTAAGGATAACGTATCCTGATGGTCTTTCTCTGTCTCAGTAGGAAATCCAGTAATCATATCCTGTGAAATGGCACAATCGGGAATTATTTTTTTGATATTGTCGATAAGTTCAAAATATTCCTCCCGCGTGTGCAGACGGTTCATTTCTTTTAGAATACGGTTGCTTCCGCTTTGTACGGGTAGATGAACATAATTGCAAATATTCTCGTATTTGGCCATGGTATGGATTACATCCAAAGTCATGTCCTGTGGATTGCTGGTCGAGAAACGAATACGCATTCTAGGTTGTGCCAAGGCTGCCATTTCCAATAAGTTCGAAAAATCTACCGCCGTTGCTTTTTGCATTTCGGAAGCCTTTTCGAAATCTTTTTTTAATCCGCCGCCATACCATAGATAGCTATCGACATTCTGTCCCAGCAAGGTAATCTCTTTGAATCCCTTTTCCCAAAGATCGTTGACCTCGTCTATTATGGATTGCGGATCGCGACTACGTTCGCGCCCCCTGGTAAACGGCACTACACAAAACGTACACATGTTATCGCAACCTCGCGTAATAGAAACGAAGGCAGTGACTCCGTTCGAATTCAAACGTACAGGGGCTACATCGCCATAGGTTTCTTCTTTCGAAAGAATTACGTTCACGGCATTTCGACCTTCATCGATCTCTTGTACCAAATTGGGCAGGTCTTTGTAGGCATCCGGGCCTACGACCATATCCACGATTTTTTCTTCCTCGAGCAACTTGCTTTTCAAGCGCTCTGCCATGCATCCCAAGACACCCACTTTCATATGTGGGCGTTTCTCTTTAACCGCATTGAATTTTTCAAGACGTTTGCGAACGGTCAGTTCCGCTTTTTCGCGTATCGAACAGGTATTGACCAAGACGAGATCGGCTTCTTCCAAGATATCGGTAGTGTTGAATCCTTCCCCTGCTAAAATCGAGGCCACGATTTCACTATCGGAAAAGTTCATCTGACACCCGTAGCTTTCAATGTACAGCTTACGTGCGTTCTTTTCACTATTTTGGATGGCCAGCGTCGTGCCCTGAACCGATTCGTCAATACTTTTCTCCATGAATGGCCATTTTGAATGGGGTTGCAAAGATAACATTATATTCAAAATCGTGACATTATGACAGTATATTTTAGTACTATTTTAGGGTTTGCGGCGTTATTCATACCTTTAAATTCCTAAATCTAACTTTATGAATTTCGATGCCGTTACCGAGAGAATACAAAGTAGTGCCCATTTGGATTTCGGTTCTATTTTCAATAGATCTATCGAATTGTTCAAAAAAGTATGGTTACAAGGTTTTGTGGCCCTGTTGCTGACTTTTGTGGCTATACTACCGTTTTATGTGTTGTTCTATATTCCATTTATAGCTGCCGGTATTACCGATCCAGAAATGATGCGGACTGAAGAGTTGCCGCCGGAGGTATTCATTCCAATGCTCATCTTAGGACCTATACTTATGATTGCCGCAATGACCATCTCAATCGCCTTAAATGCTGCTTTTCTAAGAATTTGTAGGCAAAAAGATTTGAATGAAAATAGTAGGGAAGATTATTTTTTCTATCTGAAGAAAGGATATCTTGGCAAAAGTATGTCACTGGCTTTGCTGGTTTTCGTAATAAGTATCTTGGGTATGTTAGCCTGTGGGGTCGGGTTGATTTATGTTGTCGTCCCCATTTCTATAATGCCTGCTTTTTTGGCCTTTGATGAAGAACTATCGCCTATGGAAATTGTAAAGTCAGGCTTTGCCTTGGGCAACAAAAATTGGCTGGTCATTTTCGGACTTGTTATCTTAATGGGACTTCTGGCAGAACTTGGAATATTGCTTTGTTGCGTAGGTATTTTGTTTACCGCGATGCTTTCCAAGATCCCTGCATACTTCATATATAAGGATAGTATCGGTTTTTCCTTTAATGCCTAATGTAATTTTATCGATTTTTTATCCTCGATGCGCAACGCTTTCAATGTGTGTGCATCTATAGGATATACAAACCGATAAATAACATTCTTATGAAAAAGATGAACCCATGGCCGCTACTCTTTTTAGCGAGCATTTTTTTGATGGTATCCTGTGGCGACGATATGGACGACCTACCCGGAAAAGATTATCGTATTGCAATCCCATTAACTGCTGATTTGGTACAATTTAAGGAAGATGCCGTAGAAGTAACCGAACCCATACCCATTACAGAATCGGGTAAGATATATGCCTATAAGAACTATATTTTCGTAAATGACGTCAACCAAGGGTTTCACGTTGTCGACAATAGTGATCCTACCTCGCCCAAAAATATAAAGTTTATACGCTTGGAGGGTAATTATGACATATCTATAAAAGACGATCGTTTGTTCGCCGATAGTTATGGAGATCTTGTGGTTTTGGATATTTCGGATGTCAATGACATCAAGACCATTACCCGCATGGAGAATGCAATCTATCAAGAATATTGGTGCACCGTAGGGTGGGACGTTGCATGGCCGGAGGCCGATTTTTTTGATTATGGTTCTTTTGATGCGAGTACCCAGGCCATTGTTGGATGGGAAGTAACCACCCAAAGACTATCGGATGAAGAATTCCAAAGTAAGTTTGGTGGTCCTTTTCTGCTGGAAAACGCTTCGTTCAGCAATGCTAGTGATGCGTCTACTGCCGCTACGCCCACCTCAGATACAGGCCAAGGCGGTTCTCTGGCAAGATTCAAGATTGTTGGCGATTATTTATATGCCGTAGAGTGGGCCAGTATCAGCGTTTTCGATATCTCTGATCTCGAAAAGCCCAAAGTTTTGGAAGACGTATATACCAATGGTACGGTCGAGACTATTTTCAATCAGGGCGATATTCTATTTATCGGTGGTACACAGGGCATGTATATATATGATATATCCTCGCCCGATAAACCTGAGTTCGTTAGTGAATTTGTTCATGGCCGAGCCTGTGACCCGGTCGTGGTCGATGGTGATTACGCCTATATAACCTTACGCTCAGGAAATACATGTGGAAATACCGAAAGCGGGCTATACGTCGTGGATGTTTCGAATTTGAGCGACCCACAACTTGAAGTTATCTATCCGATGGACGAACCGTACGGCTTGGGCATTCAAGGCCATAAACTTTTCGTATGTGATGGCAATTCTGGACTTAAGGTATACGATAAAACCGATGCGCCCAATATTAATTCGCTCAGCACTTTTCCGGAGATCTTTGCGTACGACGTGATTCCTTTGGCAAATTCATTGCTGATGATCGGCGATAAAGTGTTGTATCAATATGAGTATATCGATAATGATATTCGGTTGTTGAGTACTTTACAGTTGAACTAAATATGAATTACTGTCACATCGAGCGGAGTCGAGAATCTTTACGAAAGGCATCTGGACATCCGCTCGATGTGACAGTCCAGTTGTAATGAAGCTAATTTGCAAATAAGTTACTCAGAAGAAATCATCTGAATCTTATTCTCCGATGCCCGATCGTTGATTTTAGAAATATGTTCTTCCATTAATTGGTTCAGCGCACTTATTTCCGTGTTAAGTTCTTTGGTTACTTCTGTGAAAAATTCCAACGATTGATCCGTTGGCGGATAATCTCCCCGCTGCGAATCGGCCATCAAAAATGCCAAGCGGTTGTTGATTCGAATACCGTAGTTCAGCGGATCTTGTCGACTTTGGTTTTTGGTCATGTGAATGTTGTTCTCAATAACCTCTAGCTGTGTCTCAAAATCAGAAATCAATTTTTTCATTTCCTCGTTTTCCTTTGTCTTCTCTTTTAAGTAGTCCAAATCTTTTTTGACCGACCGAATATCTGAGATGGCATTATTGGCCCTACTTACCTGATCGCGCACTTTCATCAAAAATTCGAACTGCTTTTGATAATCTTCATCGGTATTGGGTAATCTGGGATCTTTGACTATCGTAAATACCTGTTCTGAAACATTTCCATTGTAGTTCATTTTTACTTTATAGTCTCCAGGAACTGCTTTTGGTCCGACATTAGGCGAGGAATACAAAACCATGCCCTTAAAACTCTTGAACCCGGGATAGCGCATATTCCAGACCAAGCGATTCCCTCCTGAATCGACTTCCAAAGGTTTTGCAGCAGCAGGATCCAACTTATCCTCTTTTGACACGTTGGAAAATCGTTGTATCAAAGTGCCATCCATTTCCAAAATTTCAAGACTGATGGTATCGGTTTCCTTTTTGTTTTTAACATAATAATTAATAATTGCTCCATCAGGATGGTTTTCGCCGACCAGTCTAGTGTCAGGTTCTTCCCAACCACCAGATTGTTGCATGCGGTAGGCGTCGTCGGGTTTGAACAGATAATATGCGTTATTGGCCATTTCCGAAGAAAGTTGATGTAAGGGTGTGAGGTCATCGATCATCCAAAAACTACGACCATGGGTCGCGGCAATCAAATCATTGTCACGTACCTCAAGATCACGAATTGCGGTAATGGGCAAGTTTAGTTGAAAGGGCGCCCAACTTGCGCCGTCATCAAAAGAAACATACATGCCCCATTCCGTACCGGCGTACAAAAGCCCTTCCCGCACTTTGTCGGATCGTACGGCCCTAGTGTAGTGATTGTCTTTTATCCCGGAAGTAATCATTTTCCAGGTTTTGCCATAATCCGAGGTCTTATATAAATATGGAGTATAATCCCCGAACTTATAGGAGGTGGCCGCGACGTAAGCCGTCCCTTTTTGAAACGGACTCGGATCGATGCAATTGATCATGTTCAATTTCGGACTCATATTCGCGGGTGGCGTAATGTTCTCCCAATTCGCTCCATTATCGCGCGTAATATGGATCAATCCATCATCGCTGCCGACCCAGATAACGCCTTCCTCTAGGGGAGATTCGTTTATCGCAAAAAGATTGGAATAGAATTCGGCCCCGGTATTGTCTTGGGTAATCGGCCCACCGGAAGATTCGATGGTCTCAGGAAGTCCCCGTGTCAAGTCGGGAGAAATCGTTTTCCAAGTTTGCCCTTCGTTCGTAGTCACATGTAGAAAATTGGAACCTGCATAGAGTTTATTCGGATCGTGGATACTGAATTTTACGGGAAAGTTCCAATTAAACCGATACTTCATTACTTCGGCCCCTGAACCTGCAGGATTATCGGGCCAAACATTTACCGATCTGGTTTGGTTTATCGAATGGTCTTCACGCATCATGTAACCTTTAAAAGTTCCGCCATAGACAATATCATTGTTTTCTGGATCTGGTGCCAAATGTGCGCTCTCGCCCCCCGCTGTAGTTTCCCAATCACTTTCACTAATGGTCGACCCTGAAGATCTATTGAAGATGCGAACAGTACTATTATCTTGTTGGGCTCCATAAATACGATAGGGAAATGTATTATCGGTTGTGACTCTGTAAAATTGTGCCGTTGGCTGATTGTGATAGGTCGACCAATTATTACCGCCATCATTTGATACTTGCGCCCCGCCGTCATCGGCGATAACCATACGATTGCTATTTTTTGGGTCGATCCAAAGATCGTGGTGGTCGCCATGGGGTGCGTTCTTTAAAGTAAATGTCTTGCCGCCATCGGTCGATACACCATAACTGACGTTCATTACATAGATTTTATCGACATTTTGGGTATCGGCATAAATTCGGGTATAGTACCAGGCTCTTTGCCGCAAGGCTCTATTTTCATTGATTTTTTCCCAAGTCTTTCCGGCATCGTCGGAACGGAACATTCCACCGTCTTCAGCTTCTATAAGTGCCCAAACTCTATTCGAATCCATTGGGGAAACCGTGATGCCCACAATGCCCCAGGGCCCTTTTGGCAAACCTTCATGTTCTGAAATCTTGGCCCACGAATCGCCGCCATCGGTACTTTTGTATAGATTGCTGTCGGGGCCTCCACTGTCCATTCGGTATCCGTTTCGTTTCATTTCCCATGTGGCAGCGTATATGATTCTCGGATTATTGGGGTCTAGGATAAGATCGCCGGCTCCGGCTTTATCACTTTCATAAAGTATTTTCTCCCAATTTTGGCCGCCGTCCTTTGAACGAAATACGCCACGGGTCTCATTGGGTTTCCAAAGATTCCCTATGGCCGCAACATACAAAAGGTCCGGATTTGTAGGATGTATTCGAATTCTCGAAATATGTTCAGAACCTTCGAGGCCGATAAATTTCCAGGTTTCTCCGGCATCGTAACTTTTCCAGATTCCGTTTCCTGAAGAAACATTCCCCCGCAGTGTCTGTTCTCCCTCTCCAACGTAAATAATGTTCGGGTCCGATTCCGATACGGCCACGGCTCCAATGGATCCACCAAAATATCCATCCGAAATACATTGCCAAGTGCTTCCGGCATCGGTGGTTTTCCAGACTCCTCCACCGGCCGTTCCCATATAGTAGAGGTTCGGGTTGTCGACGACACCGGCTACGGTTCCCGCTCTTCCGCCTCTAAAAGGACCTACCAAGCGCCATTTCATTGCGCCGTAAAGTGATTCTTCAAAAGTGGCCGTGTTTTCTTTTTTATTTTTTTTACGTTGTGCGTTTACTTCATGACTTGCAAATGCAATGAATAAAATCAAAGTGTAAAGAATGGTTTTTTTCATATCCTTCCGTTGTTGAGATTCCTAAAAATAGTAATATTCTACACTTGACCTATATGATTTGTTTGCTTTTTTTCCAGTGGGATGGATTGATTAAAACAGTTTCAAAACTCACGGCATTTAAGCATACATATATATAAGGTATAGCATCAAATTAAAAAATTCAACTACTTTTGTTCCTCAAAAACCATTGAATGGCCAAGAATTTAGTAATAGTAGAGTCGCCCGCAAAGGCGAAGACAATAGAAAAATTTTTAGGAAAAGACTTTAAGGTAGAGTCCAGTTTTGGGCATATCGCCGACTTACCTTCAAAGGAATTAGGTGTCGATGTAGACAACAACTTTGAGCCAAAGTATATCGTGGATAGCGATAAAAAGGCCTTGGTCAAAAAACTGAAAGACCTTGCAAAAAAAGCTGAAACTATTTGGCTCGCCAGTGATGAAGACCGTGAGGGAGAAGCCATTTCGTGGCATTTAGCAGAAACTTTGGGTCTCGATAAAGATAAGACTAAACGTATTGTTTTCAACTCCATTACAAAATCGGCCATACAGAAGGCGATTGAAAATCCGCGTGAGATTAATTATAATCTGGTCAATGCACAACAAGCACGAAGGGTATTGGATCGTCTAGTCGGATATCAACTTTCGCCCGTATTATGGAAAAAAATAAAACCAGGATTATCGGCTGGCAGGGTACAATCTGTGGCTGTTCGATTGATTGTGGAGCGTGAAAGGGATATTGAGGTGTTCACTCCAGAGGCTTCCTTCAAGGTATCTGCGGAGTTCAAAACCCAAGATGGAAGTGTCTTTACGGCCAAATTATATAAAACCTTCGCGACAAAGGCCGAAGCGGAATCCTTTTTAAAACAAAATATCGGAGCGGATTTTTCGGTAGCGGACCTAGATAAAAAACCGGCCAAAAAATCTCCGTCGGCACCATTTACGACATCTACTTTACAACAAGAGGCATCGCGAAAACTCTATTTTTCGGTGGGAAGAACGATGCAAGTCGCACAACGTTTGTACGAGGCAGGATTGATTACCTACATGCGAACCGATAGTGTAAACCTATCCGGAGAGGCGATCAATGCGGCAAAAGAGGCGATAATTTCCAACTATGGGGAAACCTATAGTAACGTGAGAAATTTCAAGGGTAAATCAAAAGGTGCCCAGGAGGCTCATGAGGCCATTCGCCCGACCGATATTACAAATCAATCACCATCATTGGAGCGTGACCAATCCAAATTATACGAGTTGATTTGGAAACGGACCATTGCATCGCAAATGAGCGACGCACAATTGGAGCGTACCAATGTAAAGATCAAAACGAATACTCATAGCGATGAATTCAGTGCCAATGGAGAGGTCATCAAATTCGATGGTTTTCTAAAAGTATATATGGAAGGTCTTGATGACGAGGATATCGCGGAGGAGCAAGAAGGAATGCTTCCTGCCATGAAAGTAGGTGATTCTCTTGAGAACAATTATATATCGGCCACCGAGCGTTTTTCAAGACCACCTTATCGCTTCACTGAAGCGTCTTTGGTCAAGAAACTAGAGGAGTTAGGCATCGGAAGACCTTCTACATATGCTCCTACCATATCGACAATACTTAATAGAGGCTACGTCGAAAAAGGAACTGTCGAGGGCACCGAACGAAAATATGCCCAACTCATTCTAGAATCTGGACAAATCAAGGAAAAGGGTCTTTCCGAAATGGTTGGATCCGATAAGGGAAAAATGGTGCCCACCGATATCGGGATGATCGTCAACGACTTTCTGGTCAGCCATTTTGCGAATATATTGGATTATAATTTTACGGCTAAGGTCGAAGAAGATTTCGATGAGATTGCCGAGGGTAATGAAGATTGGAGAAAAGTAATGAAAGACTTCTACAAAGACTTTCGCCCAAATGTTCTAGATGTGGAAGAGAATGCCGATCGCGCCAGTGGAGAGCGTGTATTGGGCGAAGATCCAAAAACGGGCCGGCAGGTTTCGGTGCGGTTGGGCAGGTTTGGGCCAATGGTGCAGATAGGTACCGTTGAAGAGGAAGAAAAACCATTGTTCGCAAGTTTGTTGCCCGATCAATCTTTGAATACCATTACCTATGAGGAGGCTATGGAATTGTTTAAACTTCCAAGGGATTTGGGTGTTTATGAGGGCGAAGAAGTTGCGGCCAACGTAGGGCGTTTTGGACCCTATGTACGCTTCGGAAAGAAATTCATTTCCCTTCCAAAAGGTGAAAGTGCCATGGAGGTATCATTAGAGCGGGCCATAGAACTCATCAAAGAAAAGCAGAAAGCCGATGCCCCGATAACTACATATGAAGATAAGGATGTTACCAAGGGTGTTGGCCGTTTTGGACCTTTCATCAAATGGGACGGTATGTTTATCAATGTCAATAAAAAGTACGATTTTGACAATCTTTCCCAATCCGATATAGAAGAACTGATCGAGGCCAAAAAACAAAAGGAAATTGATAAAGTCGTACAAAATTGGCCAGAAGAGGGTATTCGTATCGAAAAAGCAAGATGGGGTAGACATAATATTTTAAAGGGCAAGACCAAGGTCGAATTGGCCAAGTCCGTCGATGTCTCAAAAATGACTTTGGAAGAAGCCAAGACGTTGATAGAAAAGAAGGCTCCCAAAAAGAAGGCAAAGGCTAAAACCAAGGCGAAAAAATAAAAATGGCTTACGATTTCTTAATCCCAGTTGAAGATAGGGTGCTGGCTCACTGCGAACTGTTGCCTTCTCAGGCTCTTGGCAGGCATATTCATATTCATACCGTTAAAGACGGTCTTCCTGTTTTGGCCTTGGCTTCCATAGCAATTCTCGGGGTCAAGGAATCTCGAAATGCCTTTGAGAAAAAACCGGAAAAATTAGATGTCTCCGCAATCAGATTACAACTGTACAAATTGATGATGGGCAATTGGAATTCGCACATTGTCGACATGGGTGATATTGAAGAAGGTGAATCTGTTGAAGATACTTACTTTGTAGTGAAGGAAATCGTTGCAGGACTTTTAGAAGAAAACATTATACCTATAATAATAGGGGCTACCCAAGATATTACCTATCCGACATACAGGGCTTTTGATAGTATTGTCGATATGATCAACTTGGTCGCCATCGATAGCCGTTTCGATTTCGGTATGGACGATGAGTTGATATCTTCACATTCGTACATGAGCAAAATCATTACGGATAAGCCCAACAATCTTTTTAATTTTTCCAATCTCGGTTATCAGAGTTACTTCAATGCACAAGAAGAACTGGATCTTATGGAGCGTCTTTTCTTTGACGCGTATCGACTCGGCGATGTTGCAGCTGACATCACTTTGGCCGAACCCGTATTACGAAATGCACATCTGATAAGTTTAGATCTTAGGGCTGTGCGCGCCAGTGAAATAGGGTTATCGAATAACTTTTCCCCCAACGGGTTTACTGGCCGTGAAATATGTGCCATCGCAAGATATGCAGGTCTTAGTGAAAATGTTCGTGTTTTTGGGATATATGAAATGGAAAATACGAACCAATCATGCCAATTGATGGCCCAGCTGATTTGGTACTTCATAGAAGGCTTTAATTTCAGAATTATTGAGTCGCCGCTTACCGAAGGCGATAACTTCACTAAATACATGGTACCGACCGAAAATGAGCATTTGGTCTATTATAAGAGTCATTTCACCGATCGATGGTGGGTAGAGGTTCCTTCAATACTGTCTTCACATACTAAAACAAATTCACCGGCGTTATTACCATGCACTGAAAAGGACTATTTGGACGCATGCGACCAGAACATTCCAGACCGGTGGTTCAAGGCCTATAAGAAAGGCTTTAACTGATCAAAAATTTTTTTAAGGGATAATAACCTCCAATACAATATTTTACTCAAATCGAAGTTTTAGAGAGTAGAAATGCTAATTGTGTTTGCAGTTATAACCATAATCGAAATTTAACCTAAAGTATGAAGAAGCTATTGTTATCATCTATAGCGTTTGTTTTTTTGCTCACAAGTTGTGGGTCTAAAACAAAAGGAGAACTAGTCGGGGCCCAAGGAAAAAAGTGGTATCCTGAAAAGCCTTATGGAATGGAGCTGATCCCTAGGGGGTCTTTTATCATGGGTAAGGCTGAAGAAGATATGGCACAGGTTCTCAACGCCCCCACCAAGACCGTTACCGTTCGTTCATTTTATATGGACGATACCGAGATTACGAACAGCGAATACCGTCAGTTCGTAGAATGGGTACAAGATTCGATTGCTAGAACCAATTTGGCCAGACTGGCCGATGAGTTGGGTCTAGGGCCAGAAGATGGTGGCATCGGTGAATATGCATATCAGGATGCCGATACAACAAAATTGTCCGTTTACGATAAGTATATGTTGGACAATTATGTCGGCATGGGTGACGATTACAATGAGGGACGATCTCTTAACAGGGATGAAGATCTTGTTTGGGATGTTTCGGAATATCCTGATGAATATTATACCGAGGTAATGGATTCATTGTACATTCCTGAAGAAGAATCGTATAACGGACAACGTACTATCGATGTTACAAAATTGAAATACAAATATAGCTGGATGGATATCGAAGCTGCCGCAAGATCTAAAACTGGCAGAAGAAAAGATTTCATCCGTCAAGAAGAATTGGAAATCTATCCCGACACTACAGTTTGGATCCGTGATTTCGAATACTCGTACAACGAACCTATGCACAACGATTACTTTTGGCATGATGCTTATAGCGAATATCCTGTTGTCGGTATTTCTTGGAAACAAGCAAAGGCTTTTTGTAACTGGAGAACCAAGTTCAAAAATGACGATCAGAAAAGTAGAGGAAAGCAGTTTGTGAACCAATTTAGACTTCCTACGGAGGCTGAGTGGGAATATGCTGCCAGAGGTGGTATCGAAGGTGGTACATATCCATGGGGCGGTCCTTATGTAATAAGCGACACAGGTTGTTATATGGCAAACTTTAAACCACAGCGTGGAGATTACGCAGCAGATATGGCACTCTATACCGTTGAGGCCAAATCGTACGAGCCTAATGATTTCAACTTGTACAATATGGCAGGTAACGTATCGGAGTGGACGAACTCTAGTTATGATCCAAGTTCGTACGACTATGTATCTACGATGAACCCGAACGGTGGCGACGGCAGTAACTCCAGAAAGGTGATACGTGGTGGTTCATGGAAAGATGTTGCCTACTTCTTGCAAGTAAGTACTAGGGATTACGAATATGCTGATTCTGCCCGTAGTTATGTAGGGTTCCGTACCGTACAAGATTATATGGGAGAAGAAGATTCGACACAATAGAAAATAAGAATACAGTTAAATAATAAATACACCTTCCGGTCACTGCCGGAAAAACAATCAAATTTTAACCAAATACTTATTATTAATTAAACTTAAATTAAATCTTTTATTATGGCACAGTCAAAATCAACAAAAAAACTTTTCAACATGGCCTATGGCCTTGGGGCATCGGTAGTAATCATTGGTGCATTGTTTAAAATCCTTCACTGGGAATTCGGCCCACTTAACGGCGGAATCTTACTTGCGATAGGTCTTATTACAGAAGCACTTATTTTTGCGATCAGTGCATTCGAACCTGTAGATGACGAATACGATTGGTCTTTGGTATATCCAGAACTAGGCGGTGGTGCATCTCAAGGTAGAAACAACGAAGCTCTTGAAATGAAAGAAGCTGAAGCTTCTTTGTCTGCTAAGTTGGACAACTTATTGAAAGAAGCTGGTGTCGATGCTAGCTTGATGGAAAGTCTTGGAACAAGCATTCGTAACTTTGAAGGTGCTGCCAAAGGTATCGCCCCAACGGTAGATGCTATGGAATCTACAAGAAAATATTCTGATGAAATGGTTCAGGCCGCAGCTCAGATGGAGTCTTTGAACAGCTTGTATAAAGTTCAGTTAGAAAGTGCTAGCAAGCAAGCTTCCGTTAACGAAGAAGTGGTACAGAATGCTTCTGCCCTTAAGGATCAGATGGCTTCATTGTCTACCAACCTTTCTTCTTTGAACGGAGTTTACGGAGGAATGCTTTCCGCAATGAACAGAAACTAATTAGATTTAGTTATATACCCCAAATCAAATATTAATTAAAAACTAATTAGAAATATGGCTTCAGGAAAAGCAACGCCACGTCAAAAGATGATCAACTTAATGTATTTGATCTTCATCGCGATGTTGGCCTTAAATATGAGCAAGGAAGTTCTCGCTGCATTCGGTATTATGAATGAAAAGCTAGAAGCTTCCAATGCAAAGACAACAGAAAGTAACCTAGCTTTCTTAGGAGGTCTTGAAACTAAAGCATCTGAAAACGCCGAAAAATTTGGCCCGTTATTGCAAGATGCCAAGAAAATCAAAGAGCTTTCCAAAGAATACTACGATTATTTGGAAGGTCTTAAAACAGAAATGATGGAAGGAACCGAAGATCCTAAAGACTACGCCGTAATGGACAAGTCAGATTATTTGGATCAAAAGTTCTTTCAAGGTGATAACCTTGCCGAAGGTGGTAAGGAATTCATGAAGCGCATCAACGATTATCGCACTCAGGTAGCTGCTATTGCCCCTCAGGGAATCAAGGCTTCAGTGAGTACTCGTTTTGAAACTGGCGATGCGAATGGCAAAGTTGAAAAAAGAGATGGTTCCAAGCAAGATTGGATTAATTATCATTATGAAGGTTTTCCTCAGGTAGCTTCATTGGCAAAATTGACTGCATTGCAGGCAGATGTCAAAGCAACTGAAGAAGATGCTTTGAGCGCTATGTTGGCAGGTCAGTTGACCAGTGAGGTATCTATGACGAACTATACCACTTTATTGGAGCAAGAGAAATCTGCTTTCTATGCCGGTGAGCAATTTGCAGGTAGTGTTGTCTTAGGTCGCAAAGATGCGACTACAAAGCCAAACGAAGTCAACTTGACTTTGGATGGTAGAAAACTGAACGAAGGAGCTGATTATGAGATTAAGGACGGTCAGGTAAAATTGAAAGTTAGTGCCGGTGCTCCTGGTGATCATGAAATTAAAGGTACCTTGGTCTTTATTCAAGATGGAGAGCGAACGGAAGTGCCTGTATCCTCAACATTTGCAACGATCAGTAAGCCTAATGCCGCATTGATCGCCGCAGATAAGATGAACGTTGTTTATCGTGGCGTTGCAAACCCAATGTCGATTTCGATTCCTGGTATACCTAATAATAAGGTCCGTGCTTCTGCACCTGGTCTTAAGCAGAGCAGTGGTAGTAAGTATGTCATGAACCCAGGTAAGGGTAGAACGGTTACTATTACCGCCTCTGGTACATTGCCAGATGGTCAAACGGTCTCTTCTAAATCAGAATTCAGGATCAAGGATATTCCTCGACCTGCAGGTTCTGTGAGTAAGCAGACGGGTAGTGCTAAATTACCAAGATCGAATATGGAGATTGCCACTGTTGGTGCTATGTTGGAAGATTTCGATTTTGATTTGAACCTTGCCGTAAGCGGATTTAAATTCAAAGTGCCAGGTCAGCCTACAGTAAGCGTCAACGGTAATAAGTTGAACAGCAATGCCAAGTCGGCATTGAAAAGAGCCAAACGAGGCGATGCCGTTCAAATCTTTGATATCGAAGCTTATATTACCAATAATAAAAGTTATAAGTTGAAGAAAGTATCTCCGGTTGTTGTGGAGATAACGAACTAATAGTAATGAAAAAACCGGGTGGCTCTATGGTCGCCCGGTAATTTTAAATTGAATTAAAATGAATTGGAAAAATGTTTTATTAATTGGAGCTGTTACTTTATTGCCTGCTTCAATGATGGCCCAAGCGAACATATTGAATGCTAAAAAGCCTCAGGAAATTGGACAAAAAACCGAGGCCCAAAAGGCAATGGACAATGATGCTCCGCTTGAGTATGGCTATGTTGATGATCGTGACATCCTTTGGTCTAAGACCGTTTGGGAAGTTATCGATCTTGATGAAAGGGTCAACTTTCCGATGTACTATCCTACCGATACTATTGATATTGGTGCAGATAGAAGATCATTGTACGATGTTCTTGTAAAGAATGTTAGAAACGGAAAGCTTGAGGTATATGCCGATTCGTATTTTACCGATAAGAGAAATTTCAATGATCTTACCGCTACCTTGCAAAAGGTTGATACGACCGATTATGGGTACGAGCAGATAAATGCCGGAGAAGAGCTTTCTCAAGAATATGTCATTCGAAGAGATTTAAGTGCTGCCGATGTCGAAGAGTATCGTATCAAAGGTATGTGGTATTTTGACAAGCGTCAGGGTGAATTGAAATATCGATTATTGGGTATTGCCCCAGTGGCGCCCGATGTTAACTTTATCGATGACGAATCGATGGATCCTGCGGATGCCAAAGTTGAATTGTTCTGGGTATGGTATCCTGATGCACGGCAGATATTGCATGATGCAAAAGTATTCAACCAGCGTAATTCGGCTCAACCCATATCGTTTGATATGTTGTTGAACGCACGAAGGTTCGGAGCGGTTATCTATAAAGAAGATAATGTACATGGTGACCGAAAAGTGAACGATTATGTTTCAGACAACGCGTTATTTCAATTGCTAGAGGCCAAAAGAATAAAAGAGGCCATTAGGGATAGGGAGCAAGATATGTGGTCTTATTAAAAAAGAATTCATTCCAATTCAATAGTATAGAAAACCTCGACGAGAACGTCGAGGTTTTTTTATTCGTCATTGCGAGCTTGCCTAGCCGGCAGGCAGGCGTGGCGAAGTAATCTGTCAAAGGTTAGAGCTCTAGAATTTCCGGCCTCAATGTACCGTTGAACAACTAGCATTGACCAGCGATTTTCTACCTTTACGCTATGATTGATTACTTAATTGTTGGGCTAGGACTTGCAGGAGTCTCCTTCAGTGAAACTTTGGAAAAGAACCATAAAACGTTCAAAGTTGTTAGTGACGAGTCACAGAAATCTTCCTTGGTCGCTGGGGGACTCTATAATCCTGTAATATTAAAGAGATTCACACTGGCTTGGAAGGCGAAAGAGCAGCTCGATTTGGCTGTGCCTTTTTATAATGGCTTGGAGAAAAAGTTGGGCGTTCAACTGAATTATAAACTACCAGTATTACGACGTTTTGTTTCGGTGGAAGAACAAAATCTGTGGTTCGAAGCATCGGCTAAAAAAGGTTTGGAAGAATTTCTATCGACGGACATCCATCAAAATACGAATCCGAGCATAGATGCGCCCTTCGGCTATGGAGAAGTACTGAGAACAGGAAGAATCGATACTAAAAAAATGATAGAGGCTTATAAAGAACACTTGGTAGAACAAAACTGTTTACTGCCCGAAACTTTTGATTTTAAAGCGTTACGATTTGAAACGAACTTTTTGGAATACAAAGCTATCAAGGCCAAAAATATTGTTTTCGCCGAAGGTTTCGGCATAAAGAAAAATCCATATTTCAAGTACTTACCCGTACAAGGCAATAAAGGTGAATATGTATTTATAAAAGCTCAGAATTTAAAAGAGAAAAATGCTATCAAAGCTTCGATTTTCTGTATTCCCGAAGGAGATGATATGTATCGTATTGGTGCAAACTACGACCGAAATAGCCTCTCCAATGAACCCACCGAGAAAGTTAAAATAGTACTTCTAGACGCTTTGGACCGTTTTATAAAATGCGATTATGAAGTTGCGGGTCAAATTGCCGGTGTCCGCCCTACGGTAGTTGATAGAAGACCCTTGGTCGGCCGACATCCGAAGCATAGGAGTTTATACCTGCTTAACGGATTTGGTTCGCGTGGTGTGCTGATTGCGCCCTATGCCGCCCAACAACTTTATCACCTTATCGAGAATGGGATGGCAGTAGACCAACAATTAGACATCTCGCGATTTACTAAAAAGTATTATGAGGACTAACTTTGACGGCCTTTGCATCGTAATGTATAAAAAAATTGATCCAGATATTGCGTGAGACACGAATAATGAACGGTAGAAAAACAACTAAAGTGGCCACAATGGCAACAAAAGTGTTTTTTAATGACATTCCTAGAAATAAAAAGGAGATGACAAAAGCAGCAACCGCAAACGCAACTCCAACACCGTAGCTTACATACATGGCACCATAAAAGAACGAGGGTTCCAACTTATATTTTGTACCACAATGAGAACAACGTTCATGCATTTTAAAGAGATTGACCAAATGGTAGGGGTTATTGTCCTTATACATACTTTCTTTATGGCATTTTGGGCAACTTCCTGTTAAAATACTGTAGAGTTTGTTCCCTTTTTTTAACATTTGCAAAACTTTGTACAAAGGTATGTAATAACGGTATTTTTACCCGTAATAAAAGTCACATTAATATATTTTTAAGTCTCTAAAATTTCATGCGTAAGGT
This sequence comes from uncultured Maribacter sp., assembly GCA_964351985.1. Taxonomy (GTDB): domain Bacteria; phylum Bacteroidota; class Bacteroidia; order Flavobacteriales; family Flavobacteriaceae; genus Meishania. The sequence continues at coordinate 17,558 of CAYGPR010000038.1, forward strand.
TTTTGCACCATGAAAATGAAACAATAGAGAACATAAACAAAATTATCATGTTGAACGTCCATAATCTTTCGGTTTCCTTCGGAGGCGAATATCTCTTTGAAGAAATCTCTTTTCGTCTGAACGGGGGCGATCGAGTGGGTCTTATCGGTAAGAATGGTGCGGGCAAATCTACACTTTTGAAACTGTTGGCAAAAGACATGACTTTTGATTCGGGCACTATTGCCATTGAGAAAGATGTGAAAATCGGCTTTTTGAGACAAGATATAGACTTCGAACAGGGCAGAACCGTTTTAGAAGAGGCCTATCAAGCCTTTGAGGAAATCAAGTCGCTAGAGCTACGCCTTGATTATATTAACCAACAGCTGGCCGAACGTACGGATTATGAAAGTGAGGGTTATCATCAACTTATGGTCGATTTGAACGATGTCTCGCATCGATATGAGATAGTAGGGGGATATAATTACCAAGGGGAGACCGAAAAAATTCTTCAGGGTCTGGGTTTTACACGTGAGGACTTCACAAAAAAAACGGATACCTTTTCGGGCGGATGGCGTATGCGGATCGAGTTGGCCAAACTCTTACTTCAGAGTAACGATGTACTTCTATTGGACGAACCTACCAACCATTTGGATATTGAATCCATTATTTGGCTTGAACAGTTTTTAAGAAACCACACCGGTGCCGTGGTCATTGTATCGCACGATAAAATGTTCTTGGACAATGTGACCAACCGTACCATTGAGATTTCTTTGGGGCGTATTTACGATTATAACAAACCATATTCGAAGTACTTGGTATTGCGTCACGACATGAAGCAACAACAGCTAAATGCCCAAAAGAATCAGGAAAAGGAAATTCAACAGGCCGAGCGTCTTATCGAGAAGTTCAGGGCGAAAAGTACAAAGGCCTCCATGGCTCAATCGTTGATTAAGAAGCTGGACAAAATAGAGCGTATCGAAGTAGATGAAGATGACAATAGCGTGATGAACGTGCGCTTTCCTATCTCGATAACCCCCGGAAAGGTGGTGGCCGAGATTGAAAACCTCTCGAAAAGTTACGATGACAATCACGTGCTGGCCGGCATTAATCTGCTAATTGAACGTGATAGCAAGACGGCTTTTGTAGGTCAGAACGGGCAGGGCAAGTCTACGCTAGCGAAAATCATGGTTGGTGAGTTGGATTACAAAGGCCATTTAAAACTAGGGCACAACGTGCAGATAGGATATTTTGCTCAAAATCAAGCCGAGTATCTTGATGGTTCAAAAACGATCTTGGATACCATGATCGATGCCGCAAATGAAAAGAATAGAAGTAAGGTGCGCGATATTTTGGGATCTTTCCTATTTAGGGGAGATGAGGTTGAGAAGTATGTGAAAGTACTTTCTGGTGGCGAGCGAAATCGTTTGGCTCTGGCCAAAATGTTGCTTCAACCTTTCAATGTGCTGGTCATGGACGAACCAACGAACCATTTGGATATTCAGTCAAAGAACGTTCTCAAACAGGCATTACAGAATTTTGAGGGTACATTGATATTGGTTTCGCATGATCGAGATTTTCTGCAAGGATTAACCAATAAGGTCTATGAATTCAAGGATAGGAAAATCAAGGAATATCTAGGGGATATCAATTTTTACTTAGAGCAAAAAAAGGTTGAAGACTTCAGGGCCATAGAAAAAAAACAGAATAAACCCAAGAATACCGATAAGGATGCGAAAAAAGATAAAGGAATCTCGTTCCAAGACCAGAAATTACTGAAATCTTTAAAAAACAAATTGAGCTCGGTAGAAAATAAGATTTCTGCCTTGGAGAAAGAAATTGCCGAAATTGATCATGACCTGTTGATGAATTATGATGAAACCATTGCCGAACCACAATTTTTCGAGAAATATCAAGATAAGAAAAAGGCATTGGAAAAGCATATGAAAAATTGGGAAAGCATTACCTTGGACCTTGAAAAAATGGAGTCTTAAAATCAATAAGTACAGGTAGTTTTTCCTACACCACAAAAAACAAGACTTTCACAACAAATATGGACGTTTCGTCGATATTTTTAGATTTTAATCTATAATTTAGCGTTATTTGTAGGTAAAATCTTAACAAATCTTACAATGTTCGGATTGGCCAAATCTTGATAAAACTCAAAATGACATTTTATATGAGAAATCTACTAGCTATCGCCCTGCTTCTAACGTGTACTATAGTCTTCGCAAAAGTACCTAGAGCTGAGAAAAAAGCTCTTCTCGAGCTTTATACCAGTACCAATGGAGATCATTGGGTAAAAAAATGGGACTTAAAAGCGCCCGTCGAAGATTGGTATGGTATTACGATTGAAAATGACCATGTCGTTGAAATCAATTTGTTCAGAAATAACCTCATGGGAAGCTTACCGAAAAGTATCGGGAACCTAAAGAAGCTTACCAAACTTAATCTGGCGTTCAATAATATTACGGGTGAACTTCCTGATGGACTCGTTTTATTGGGCAATCTCAAAGTACTCAAGTTGGAAATGAACAAAATTAAAGGAGAGCTTCCCGAAAGTATCGGTGCCTTGGAAAACCTTGAAGAGCTTACTGCCTTCAATAATTTTATTTCCGGTAACATTCCTGAAGGTATAGGTAACCTAACGCACCTTAAAACATTGAATTTATCAAGTAATGCGCTATCGGGTGAAATTCCTGGTTCGTTGGGCGACCTTGTTCATTTAGAAAGTTTGGGGCTGTTCGAAAATGCTTTGCACGGCTTTATCCCAAGAGAGATTGGCAATTTGACGAAAATGAAAGAACTGGTACTGGCCAACAACCAGCTCACCGGAGCCATTCCGGAAGAGTTCGGTCAATTGGCAAGTTTACAGGTATTTCAAATTCAGAACAACAAAATAAATTCGTTCGAAAATTTGCAGCTTATGGAAGCACGTCAGTTTTTGGTCTTCGATTATGATGACGGTAATATAAAGACCGATTTTAAAGACTTCAATTTCAGCAATTCAAGAATGGCCGATACCAAATTCGAGGATGATATTGAAAATGATTGAACTTTAACAACCTTGACCCAATAAAAAGGGGGCGTCAATTGACGCCCCCTTTTTTTATGTTCCTTTAAATTTTTACTAAAAAATATCAGAAATAGCAAATTAAAACGTTAGAATTCAACGAATATGGTTGAAATACAACATTTTATCGGGGCTTTTTACAAAATTTCCACAACAGTTATTGAAACCATATCACTTCGTCCTAATTCTAAAACGTTTAACTATGAAACAAAAACTACTTTTTGCACCAGTATTAATGCTACTGTTTATGCACGTTCTGGTACGTGCCCAAATCCCTGAAAGCGAAAAATCTGCTTTGCTGGATCTCTACCATGCGACCAGGGGTGCCTCTTGGACTACCCCATGGGACATAAAATCATCCGTAGATACGTGGTACGGTATAGAGATTAATGAAGGCCATGTTACGGGTATTGTTCTTTACGAGAATAATCTTGAGGGCAAGATTCCTGCAAGCATAAAGGAACTTAAAAATTTACATATACTTGATTTGGCACTCAACAAGTTGGAAGGTGAAATACCTGAGGGGTTGACCGAACTGAACAAAATAGAAGCGGTCAAATTGGAAATGAACCTATTGAACGGAAAGCTTCCTTCCGAATTGGGTGACTTGTCAAATTTAACGACACTAACGCTTTTCGACAACCAGATAGAAGGCAATATTCCTAGAAGTATCGGTGCTGCCAAAAACCTTGAGATATTGGATCTTTCAAGTAACGCATTGACCGGAAATTTACCGACATCGATCGAAAGACTTTCAAAGTTGACCAATTTAGATATTTCCAATAATCGGTTGGGTGGTAAAATAGGGTTAAGCTTTGAACGTCTAAAAGACCTTTCGGAACTTGACCTGTCTTCAAATGCGTTCGAAGGCGATGTTCCAAATGGTATTGCGGTTTTGGCCGGACTTCAATTCTTGAGTCTTCAAGGGAACAAGTTCGATTCTTTCGAACCACTTCATAACATGAACAGCAAAGGCTTGATCACTTTCCATAGTGACGATATCTTATTGAACGGGAAATATAGCGAGTTGCCCGGAATGGATACTCGAACCGCCGAAACTAAATTCGAAGATGTGGACAATGATGAATAACCACATCGTTAAATAATTGTAAAGAAAGGGGATGCAAGTTGCATCCCCTTTCTTGTAGGCGTTGACTCAGCAATATTTAAGATATATTTAACTACCCTCGCTTAAACCAATAGTTAGTTTTGCAATCTAATCGCAAGCCACCTATAACATCCTAATGAACAAAAGAAAAATAATATTATCGATTTTAGGCGTCTTATTGATAATAGGTGCCTTTTTCGGTATGAAGGCCATTGCCGATAGTGAAAAATCATTTAGACCCAAAGCGGAAAAAGTGGTCAAGACTGTTTTTACCCAAAAGGTCAAGAACGGTTCGATACCTATTGTAGTGCCTGCAAACGGTAATCTTCGGGCCAAGAATAGAGTGGAACTTTATGCCGAAGTGCAAGGGGTTTTCAGAGGGGGCAACAAACTCTTCAGGGCAGGGCAAGAATATCGCAAAGGAGAAACCATCATTCGAATAGATGCGGCCGAATATGCGGCAAGTGTTCAATCTGCCAAAAGTAATCTTTACAATGAGTTAACCTCGATAATGCCCGATCTTCGTCTCGATTATCCTGAGATATTTCCCAAATGGGAAAGCTATCTTAATGGTTTCGATATGAAGGCGAGCACTCCTGATCTTCCTGAAATGACTTCAGAAAAGGAAAAATTCTTTATTAGTGGGCGTGGCATCCTGACCAGTTTCTATAATACTAAGAACCTTGAACAACGATTGTCAAAGTATTGGATATCTGCTCCTTTCAACGGTATTCTTACCGAAACCCTTGTCACAGAGGGAACATTGATCAGAGCGGGCCAAAAATTAGGGGAGTTCATTAATACTGATATTTACGAACTTGAAGTGGCTATTAGTAAGACGTACAGTGACCTTCTAAAAATTGGAGAGGAAGTGGCACTCACCAACCTGAACGATTCAAAAACATATAAGGGGAAAGTGGCCAGAATCAACGGAAGGGTAGACCAGGCGTCACAAACCATAAAAGCTTATATTCAAGTAGACGACAAGACGCTTCGCGAGGGTATGTACCTTGAAGCCCAACTTGATGCAAAAGAAGAAACCGATGCAATAGAAATTGACCGGAACTTGCTGCTCGAGAATAATCAAATCTTCGTAGTACGCGATTCGGTACTTGACCTTATCGATGTAAAACCTGTGTACTTTACCGATAAGAAGGTAGTGATCAAAGAGGTTCCCGATGGTACCACGATTATGGCAAAACCATTGATAGGTGCCTATACCGGTATGGCGGTGAAAATCTTTGAGAGTGATACCGCTAACGTCAACGGATAATGAGAAAATTAATCGCTTATTTTATTAAGTACCATGTTGCAGTCGATGTGATCGTATTGGCATGTTTCGTTTTTGGGATTGTCGGTGCACTTTCTTTAAAATCTTCCTTTTTCCCGTTAACCGAATCAAAAAATATATTTATAACCGTAACCTATCCTGGTGCTTCGCCGCAGGAGGTAGAAGAAGGTATCGTACTCAAAATAGAGGATAATCTAAAAGGATTGGAAGGCGTGGATCGCGTTACCTCGACCTCTAGGGAGAATAGTGGTAGTATAAATGTTGAGATTGAAAAAGGACGTGATATCGATTTCATGTTGTTGGAGGTCAAGAATGCTGTCGATCGCGTACCTACATTTCCTGGTGGAATGGAACCCTTGATCGTTTCAAAACTGGAAGCGGTACGGCCTACCATAAGTTTTGCGGTTAGTGGTGAAAACATTCCGTTGGCGACCTTGAAAAAAATAGGCCGCGAGATAGAGAACGACATTCGGGCTATCGAAGGAATTTCACAGATAGAGATCGAAGGCTATCCACAGGAGGAAATCGAGATTGCCGTAGATGAAAACAGCTTGTTGGCCTACGATATTTCCTTTACCGAGGTGGCCCTGGCCGTTGGCAATGCGAACATTCTCGTTACCGGTGGAAACATCAAGACCGATGCCGAGGAATATCTTATTCGTGCGAACAATCGCTCTTATTATGGTGATGAACTCTCCAATATCATAGTACGTGCAGATGCATCGGGTCAGGCAGTACGCTTAAAAGATGTGGCCATTATCCGTGACCGTTTCTCAGAGACGCCCAATGCTTCTTATTTCAACGGAAATTTATCTGTAAATGCGACCATTACCAGTACCAATACCGAAGACCTTATTGGCTCTGCTGAAAAAGTAAAAGCGTATATCGAAGAGTTCAACGAAAAGTACGACAACGTTCAATTGGATGTCGTCAGGGACCTTTCCACGACCCTGACCCAGCGTACTAAACTACTTACTGAAAATGCGATTATGGGTATGATTCTTGTACTCATTTTCCTTTCCTTGTTCTTGAATACACGCTTGGCGTTCTGGGTAGCGTTCGGACTCCCGATTTCGTTTTTGGGTATGTTCGTCTTTGCCGGGTTCTTCAATGTGACCATCAACGTACTTTCTCTATTTGGAATGATTATAGTGATCGGTATTTTGGTGGATGATGGTATTGTAATAGCCGAAAATATCTACCAGCACTACGAAAAAGGAAAATCACCCATTCAAGCGGCAATAGATGGTACGATGGAGGTTATACCGCCTATTGTTTCTGCAATAATCACAACACTGTTGGCTTTTTCAATATTTCTTTTTCTCGATGGACGGATTGGTGATTTTTTTGGAGAAGTATCGGTTATCGTGATATTGACTTTGGTGGTCTCTTTGGTAGAGGCCTTAATAATATTGCCAGCACATTTGGCGCACTCAAAGGCATTACAAGCTGTTGACAAAAAACCTAAAACAGGCATTGGTAGGGCTTTTGCAAAACTCAGGGGAATCAATCGGGCGGGAGATCATTTTATGGCCTGGATGCGCGATAATCTTTATAGTCCGGCCCTCAAGTTTTCGCTAGCAAATAAATTATTGGTCTTTGCCATTTTTGTGGCAGCACTGTTGCTCACTTTCGGCTCGGTCGGCGGAGGCATCATTCGTACCGCTTTTTTCCCTAGAATTGCTAGCGACGCAGTGCAGATAGAGTTGCTAATGCCGAATGGCACAAATGAAAAGGTGACCGATTCGATTATCAGTTTAATCGAGGAGAAATCTGAAATTGTCAACCAAGAACTCACAGAACAATATTTAAAGGGGACGGATAAGGTTCTTTTTGAAAATGTAATTAGGCAGCTTGGTCCTGGATCCTCGTCCGCAACCCTGAGAATAAATCTTTTGCCGGGAGAAGAACGACCCGATGCCGTTCGGGCCGATTTGATAACCAACAGGTTGAGAGAATTGGTGGGCCCAGTCATCGGTGTAGAGAGCCTTATTTATGGTTCCGGTGGAAATTTTGGGGGTGACCCTGTTTCGGTGTCCCTGTTAGGAAATAATATACAAGAGTTAAAGGCGGCAAAAACCGAATTAAAAACTGCCTTGGAGAATAACACGGCTTTAAAAGATGTGGCCGATAATGATCCAGATGGCATTAAGGAAATCCGTTTGGAACTTAAAGAGAATGCCTATATATTGGGTCTGGACTTGAGAACAGTTATGAATCAGGTTCGTGCTGGATTCTTTGGGACACAGGCCCAACGTTTTCAAAGAGGACAGGACGAGATAAGGGTCTGGGTGCGCTATGATCGTGAGAACCGTTCGTCCATTTCCGATTTGGACGAAATGCGTATCGTTACCAATACGGGCAGCCGTGTTCCTTTGAAAGAAATCGCCAGTTATAGCATTGAACGTGGCGATGTCGCCATCAATCGCTTGGAAGGTCGACGAGAGATACAGATTTCTGCTGACTTGAAAGATGACAAGGCTACGAGCCCGGTGGACATCATGAACGAGATCAAGACCGAGATTATGCCTGAAATACAATCAAAATACCCAACGGTATCGGCATCTTACGAAGGACAGAACAGGGAACGGAATAAACTTTTCGATTCCCTGAATTTCGTGGGACTCTCCGTTTTGGCATTGATTTATATGACCATAGCGTTTACATTCCGAAGTTTTAGTCAACCCTTGATGTTGCTTTTATTGGTTCCTTTCAGTCTAACTGCAGTTGCTTGGGGGCATTGGTTACATGATTTTCCAATCAACATTTTATCCATGCTGGGCATTATCGCACTTATCGGAATTATGGTAAACGATGGACTTGTGCTCATCGGAAGGTTTAATAATAACCTAAGGGAAGGTATGACCTTTGATGATGCCATCTATGAAGCTGGGCGTTCCCGTTTTCGCGCAATTTTTCTTACTTCGATTACAACTATTGCCGGATTGGCACCTTTGATGCTGGAAACCAGTCGACAGGCACAATTTTTAATCCCCATGGCAATCTCCATTGCCTACGGAATTGGTTTTGCCACCGTACTTACGCTGTTGATGCTACCACTCTTTTTATCATTTAGCAATAATTTAAAAGTGGGTACAAAGTGGTTGGCAACAGGTAATGATATTTCCAAAGAAGAAGTCGAGCGTGCCATAAAAGAACAAAAAGAAGAAAAGCATATGAGCGAATTGCGGACGCATTCCGTAAATGGTTCAGGAAATGGCCAACTTACGCCATCAACACATAGCGACGAACCCTCACTAGAACCTGAAAGCAAAGAAGTATAATGAAACAATTTAATTTGCTGATCCTGCTTTTTACGGTAGGATGCGCAGGAATTTATGCGCAAGAAAAATTACTTTCCAAAGAGGAAGTTGTCCAACTCGCCTTAGAAAATAATTTTGGTATTAGGGTGGCCAAAAATCAAGTTGAAATTGCCGATAACAACGCCGGCTTATTGAATAGTGGCTACCTGCCCACCTTGACAGGAACGGCGGGTGCTACGTATCAACGTGATGACTCTACCTTTGAATTTCCTGGTCAGTTCGACGCTAATGGAAACCCAAGGGATGAAACGAATTTATACAAGGCCGAAGCCCAACGTTATAACGCAGGCTTAAACGCAAATTATGTGCTTTTCGATGGTTTGGGTCGTTTTTACAACTACAAAAGACTAAAAGAACAGTACCAACTTAGCGAATTACAAGCTCGGGAAACCATAGAAAATACAATGGTACAATTGTTCAGCGTGTACTTTGAGGTGGCCCGGTTGAGCGAGAATGAAAAAGTGTTGCAGCAAGCTTTGGAAATTTCCACGCAGCGCATTAAAAGGGCCGAATATGCCTTTGAGTACGGTCAGAACACCAAGTTAGATATTTTAAACGCACAAGTTGATGTTACGAACGATAGTATCAATCTTTTGAATACTAAACAACAGTTGGCTAATACCAAACGAGATTTGAGTGTTTTAATAAATCAAGGTTTGGATCAGATATTCGTTGTAGATACCTTGGTGAGTTTTATTCCAAAACTTCAAATTGAAGAATATATCTCACAAACAGATTTGAATAATGTCGCGTTATTACAAGCGGAACGAAATTTGGCAATAAACCAATATGATATCAAGGTGAATAAATCGGGTTATTTGCCCACCGTCGGTTTAAATGGTTCGTACGGCTGGAATTTAAATCAAAACGCTCCAGGTGCATTTTTCCCCGGGGTCAATGTAAACAATACCCGAAATTTCGGGCTGGGTGCAACCTTGACTTGGAATCTCTTCGACGGAGGAGGTACAAATGTTCGTGTGAAAAATGCCAGAATAGTATATGAAAATCAAGAGTTATTGAAAGAACAGATTTTACTAGAGGTAAATCGCGATATTCAAAATGCACGTGCGATTTATGAAAACCGCTTGAATATCTTTAAGATTCAAGAACAAAATGTTTTGACGAACCAAAATAATTTTGAACGTTCTACAGAGCAATTTCAATTGGGTAGAATAACTTCCATAGAATTCAGACAGGCGCAGATAAACCTACTGAATGCCCAGACGAATAAAAATTTAGCGAAGTACGATGCGAAACTGGCAGAACTGCAGCTTTTGCAGTTGACAGGGCAATTGTTGAATGTGGATTTTTAGATTGACCGAACACAAGTCTATTTTCTAATGTCTCTGTTCTATTTTCTACTATTATGTACGAACACTTCTTTCAATGCCCTTATTGTTGGGAAGAAATATCGATGTTGTTGGATTCTTCCCAATCGACTCAGACCTATATCGAAGATTGTGAAGTATGTTGTAATCCTATTGAAGTAACTCCGCGATTTCAGAAAAACGATCTCTTAGGTTTTGAAGCCTCCAGTATAGAGCAATAGGCGTAATCAATCCATCACCTTGATTTTTCCTCCGAAAACCTTATCGCTTTTTACATCTTTCGGATTGCCATAAATATAGATGGATCCCCCGGCCCGTACCTTTGCATTGACCTGCTCTGAGGCCTTTACATCAGCCCGGCCTCCCGCACTAACGGTCACGGTGGTATTTTCGGTATTAAGTTCTTTGTTATAAATTTTACCTCCGGTATTTACCGTAACTTCTTGGGTTTTGGCATTTCCGGTAAGGGTAACTTCGCCACCCGATACCGATCTTGCATACAGGTCCACAACATCGATCTTCAAATCGATTTGACCGCCTTCTTGGCTCTTTATTTCAACATGCTCACCCGTAAACGTTTCTTCTGAATTTATTTTGGCATTTTCGTTGGTATCGAGTAGCGTTAGAGGCTCAGTGTAGTATAAAGTGGCCATGGCTTCGTCACCATCCATGAAATTGTCGAATTCCATTCGAATTTTGAGTAGCCCGTCTTTGTTTGAAATATTCACTTCGTCCTTATCGTCGCCTGTAATGACCATTTTGTTTTCCGAACCTTTTATCAAGGTTACGATGATACGGTCGTATACTTTAAGTTCGGTAAATTTTTCCAGTTGTTTATTGGTTCCGGTTTGGGCAATGGCCGTCAAAGCTGTGAAGGTAGCCAAGAGCAACAAGATCGTATTTTTCATAGTGTTTTTTTTGTTTTCGAAATAAGTCTTAACAATAAGTGTTCCACGAGTTATGATTCATTTAAAAAATGAGTGTGGATTCCAAATTTAACATAATTCATTAAAAATAAGGTTTAAAACGATTTTGATCTAATTAGCAGCCGAAATTGATTAAATTGTGATGCGGAAACTAACTTGGGGCAAGCCCAAGATTCATTTAAAGAAAAGAAATTTTGGTGTCGAGACAAGCCTAGGGGTATCTAAATCTCGATTATCGAGTAAAATTAACTTAAAACGGAATTCTTGAAAAAATCGATTTATCACCTTGAAGGAACTTATACTATTTTGAAATGTATTGCATTGGGATTTCTTTTTTTGGGTACCGCGTGTAAATCTACCCAAGTCGTGGTAGAACCTTCGCCAGTCGAGTCAACCGAAAAAGAGGTAGCGGTTTATACCGAAAAAATACCCGAAACCGATATTTCTATGGATTTGGTCAAAATACCGGCCGGAAGTTTTTCTATGGGTAGTCCGAATTCGGAATCAAACCGCAAACCGGACGAAGGACCGCAGCGTACGGTCGAATTGGATGCCTTTTGGATGGGTAAATATGAAGTGACCTGGGATATTTTTGAACTATTCTTCAAACAGAACAAAGTGCTTTTTGAGAGTTTGGAGGCTGACAAGCTAGAAGGAATAGACGCTATTACACGACCTAGCCCTCCTTATGAAGATCCCTCATATGGTATGGGCAAAGACAACTACCCTGCGGTAAGTATGAGTACGTATTCTGCCTTGGTGTTCTGTAAATGGTTGAGCAACCTCACCGGGCGATTCTATAGACTACCTACAGAAGCCGAATGGGAATATGCCGCAAGGGCAGGCACGCAAACGGCCTATTCTTTTGGTGACGATCTAAACGAGGTCGATAAGTATGCGGTATACTATAAAAACGCCGATAACAAATATGCGCAAGTAGGCACCAAGATGCCGAACGCTTGGGGCCTTTACGATATGCATGGCAATGTTGCCGAATGGACGTTGGATGAATACAAAGAAGATGCCTACGCCACTTTGGATGCCAAAAACCCTTGGGCAGTACCGATGGTGATCCACCCTCGGGTGTACCGGGGAGGTTCATGGGACGATGATGCCGATAAAATGCGTTCCGCGGCAAGAACGGCATCAAGTTTGAAGCAGCAAAAAAGAGATCCCCAGATTCCTAAAAGTTTTTGGTGGTTTACCGACTCGAATTATGTCGGGTTTCGCTTGGTGAGTCCGGTAGAGCAACCCAGCGATGAAGAGCGAAAGAAATTTTGGCAAAGAGTACTTGACGAATAAATAATTCAAAATTAAAATACGAAGTAATGGCACAAAAAATAAAATGGGTTTATACGGTATTGTTCTTGACCGCACTTTCGACTGTAATGGCGCAAGAAACATATACGCTCACTGCCGATAGTAAGCTGACCATTGATGGAACCTCTACCGTTCATGATTGGACGGTCACTGCGAATTCGATGCAGGGAATAGTAAAAGCGGAAGGTGCCGCGCCAAAGGAAATCGATTTTCAGGTCGATGTGGTAGATATTTTAAGTGAACGAGGCGCTACTATGGATAATAAGATGCACACTGCGCTTAAGAAAGAAGAACACCCCAAAGTACTTTTCATTTTGAAAGAAGTTAAAGGTCAAGGCACCGTTTCAGGAACGTTGACCATAGCCGGCAATTCAAATGATGTCGATATTGAGAGCAAGATTTCAAGCTCGGAAGATGTTTTAAAAATCTCTGGAGAAAAGAAAATTGCCCTAAAAGATTTTGATATAGAACCACCGACAGCAATGTTCGGACAGGTCATTGTAGGTGATGATGTTACTGTCAAATTCGATCTTGTTTTCAAAAGTGATCAATGATCCGAATGTAATTCAGGGCAATTTGAGTAAGTCCCTATGGATTGTATTTTTTGTTCTTACAATAAAGATGAGTGACCAGACCCGTTTTGAATATGGGCATCAGCAAATGGGAACACAAATACGTTTGGTGCTTTATGCTCAGGATAAGGTTGGTGCTGATTCAATTTCCCAAAAAATCTTTCAAAGAATTGATTCCCTCAATACGATTTTAAGTGATTATATAGCGGATAGTGAGATTAACAAACTTTGTGATCAAGTAGATTCAGATGTTACCGTTAGCCCAGATTTATATGCAATACTTAAGATTTCCACAGAAATTTCTAAAAAAACAGAAGGAGCCTTTGATATTACGGCCGGCCCTTTGGTTGGTTTATGGAGAAAGGCCCGAAAATCAGAAGTACTTCCAAGAAATTCGGAAATTAAAGATGCCATACGACTTGTAGGATATCAAAATTTGATGTTCCCAAAAGAAAATACCGTCCGACTGAAAGAAAAGAATATGCGGCTAGATGTAGGCGGAATCGGCAAAGGTTTTGCGGCGGATCATGCCTTGAAGATTCTCGAATCAAATGGTATTACATCGGCACTTATCGATATGGGCGGTGATATTCTGGTAAGCGATGCTCCTCCGCAAAAAAGCCATTGGACGCTGGCATTTTATTATTATGATGAAGATGGGCAGCAGGTTTCCCAAAAACTAAAACTTAAAAATCAAGCCGTTGCGACCTCGGGCAATCTATACCAATTCGTTGAGATTGATGGGGTTCGCTATTCCCATATTATAAACCCCAAGACAGGTATGGCACTTCAAAACGGTATTCAGGTTACTACGATTGCACCCACTGGCGCGTTGGCCGACGGATACGCATCGGCCTTTAGTGTTCTTGGCATTCAAAAAACGAAGGAGAAAATCGAACAAATTGAAAATATCGAGATTTTTATTACAGAAAGATCAGAAGATAAATATCGACAGTGGAACAGTGGTTCCTTTGTTGATTTTACTTTGGAACAATAACAAATGGCCTTTAGAAAATAACAAATGACCTAAGTTTTTGATTCCTTTTTTCCGTTTACAGGAAATCATTAACTTTAAAGGATACAGTTGATGGAATAGCAATGAAACAAAAAATTGTAATTACTATAGTCCTTTTAAGTCTCATCGGATTGCTCTATGCATTCAAAAGTGGAGCTTTTTCTTCCCCAAAAGATGGCTATGTCGATATGAAACTGCCCGAAGAGGTCGATTATAATTTTCATATTAAGCCCATACTTTCTGATAATTGCTATACCTGTCATGGCCCCGATGCCAATAAACGTAAGGCCGGACTCCGTTTGGACCTCGCTGAGAATGCCTATTCCGAGCTGCCCGAAAGTCCGGGAGAATTCCCCATTGTGGCGGGAAAACCGAAGAAGAGTGCTTTATATGAGCATATTATCTCTGAAAATGCAGATGAGCTGATGCCTCCCCCGGATTCTAAGCTTGCCTTGAATTCGTACGAGAAAAAACTAATCAAAAAATGGATCGAGCAAGGAGGGAAATTTGAAAAACACTGGGCGTTTCTGGCTCCTGAGAAAAAAGAGCTTCCTGTAATCGTAGATAACGAATGGGTGCAGAATGAAATTGATGGATTTGTTCTTGCCAAATTGGAGGAAAATAACCTAAAACCTTCCTCCAAAGCTGATACGGAAACTTTGATTAGAAGAATCAGTTTAGATTTGACGGGTCTTCCTCCAGAGCGTGAAATTGTACAAAGACTGGTTGCCAATCCGTCGGATAAAGTTTTAGAAACAGTCATTGATGAATTTCTTTCCACTCCCGCCTATGGAGAGCGTATGACCCAGGCATGGCTTGATTTGGCACGTTATGCCGATTCGCACGGCTATCAAGATGATAGTTACCGCAGTATGTGGCCTTGGCGTGATTGGGTGATACATGCGTTCAATGAAAACTTACCGTACGATGAATTTTTGACCTGGCAATTGGCCGGAGATCTTTTGCCCAATGCCTCTAAGGAACAAATACTAGCGACGGGGTTTAATCGCAACCACCCTATTACCCAAGAAGGTGGTGTCATTCAAGAGGAATACCGAACCAATTACGTGCTAGATCGAACGAATACCTTGGGTAAGGGAGTTTTAGGGATTACCTTGGAATGTGCCCGTTGTCACGACCATAAGTACGACCCGATATCACAGAAAGACTATTTTGGTATCTTTTCTTTTTTCAATCAGGTCGATGAAAAAGGTCTACAAATGGATGCGGTACAAGCGGCCAACGAAGAGTTTTTTGCAGATCCACCCTTTATTCAGATTTCCGATAAGGAGACAGAAGGTGTATTATCTTTTGTTAATCTTGAACAAGGAAGCAATGTCAAGGTTATGGTCATGAACGATTCGGCACCCCGTAATACTTTTGTTCTAAACCGTGGGGAGTATGATCAGCCTACCGATACCGTTCATGCCGGTACCCCAGCATCTATCTATGATTTTCCAGATGGTCTTCCCAAAAATCGCCTCGGCTTGGCAAAATGGGTTACCGATACTCAAAATCCTTTAACGGCTCGCGTTTTTGTGAATAGAATATGGGGAATGGTTTTTGGTCGTGGACTTGTCGAAACTGCCGAAGATTTTGGTGTACAGGGAAGTTTGCCAACCCACCCCGAGCTTTTAGATTGGCTGGCCGTCGATTTCATGGAGCATAATTGGGATATCAAATATCTTCTGAAAAAGATTATGCTCTCGGCGACATATCAACAAAGCTCTGAACTTACTCCGGAACTTAAAAAGTCCGATTCCGAGAATAAGCTGTTGGCTCGGGCACCGCGTTTTCGAATGAGTGGTGAAATGATCCGGGACTATATTTTGGCTTCAAGCGGACTTTTAAACCGAGAGATAGGCGGACCGAGCGTAAAACCTTACCAACCTCCGGGATTATGGGAAGAAACCAATGCGGGAGGCAACCGTGGTACGCTCACGAAGTACATTCCCGATGAGGGTGATAAGCTATATCGCCGTTCTCTGTATACGTTTTGGAAACGTACGTTACCACCGGCAAGCATGACTATTTTCGATGCCCCGACCCGCGATTTTTGTGAAGTTAGAAGACAAAAGACGAATACCCCCTTACAAGCTTTGGCCCTTCAGAACGATGTTCAGGTTTTGGAAGCTGCAAGGGTCTTGTCACAGCAAATTGTGGCAGAAAAAGATAGCTCTACGGATATGGTCAACGATATATTTAAATCCATTTTGGTCCGAAGCCCTAGCATAGATGAACTTGAACTGTTGGAATCATATTACAGCAATGGTTGGGATGAATTCAATAAAAATAAAACGGATGCCGAGAAATTGATTGCACAAGGAAGCTATCCGCAAAATGAATCGGACCCTGTCAAGACCGCTGCCTTAATGTTGACCGCTCAAGTGATTTACAACCTTGATGAAACCATAACCAAAGAGTAAGACGATGGAAGAGGATAAAAAAAAATCGGAGAATCCGTTAAAAGTCAATCGACGACACTTTTTTTCACAGTTAAGTGTCGGCATTGGTTCCTTGGCACTAGGTTCTTTGTTGATTCCTGATCTTTTTAAAAATAGCACGGATCAAATTGCACAACCGACCTTGGGTATTCCTCATTTTGCGCCCAAGGCAAAAAGAATCATCTATTTGTTTCAGGCGGGTGCACCTTCTCAATTCGAGACCTTTGACTATAAACCTATTTTACGTCAGCGTATGGGAGAAGATTTGCCTGAAAGTATAAGAAAAGGGCAACGTTTGACGAATATGACCGCAAATCAGGACAAATTCCCCCTAATGCCTCCCAAGATTGGTTTCCAACAGCATGGTGAAAGTCAAACATGGATTAGTGATTTTTTTCCGCACATTGCCAAGATAGCCGATGAGATTACGGTAGTGCGCAGTATGCACACCGAGGCCATCAACCACGATCCGGCTATCACTTTTTTTCAAACAGGCAGTCAAATTTCGGGAAGGCCCAGTATGGGATCATGGTTGAGTTATGGCCTAGGTAGTGAAAATAAGAACCTGCCCTCTTTCGTGGTATTGACCTCTCGAGGTAAAGGCAACAGTCAAGGCCTATATTCCAAATTATGGTCAAGTGGATTTTTGGATTCCAAACACCAAGGGGTGTTATTGCGGTCAGGAAAGGACCCTGTACTATATCTAAATGACCCGGAAGGCATTTCACGTTCCGATAAAAGACATTTGTTGGATCAGGTTTCATCACTTAATAAACTGCACCACGTTGAAACCGGTGATGATGAAATCGAGTCTAGGATCGCCCAATATGAAATGGCCTATCGAATGCAGATGTCAGTACCCGATGTGATGGATGTCTCTAAAGAACCGGAATCGATTATCAAACTGTACGGTGAAGATTGTCAAGTGCCCGGTACTTATGCCGCAAACGCCCTTCAAGCCCGTAGATTGGCGGAAAATGGTGTGCGTTTCATTCAGTTATATCATCAAGGATGGGATCAGCACGGTAATTTACATGACGAAATGGAAGGCCAGGCCAAAGATGTCGATCAAGCTTCCGCAGCCCTTGTCATGGATTTAAAACAACGCGGAATGTTGGAGGACACCTTGGTCATTTGGGGCGGTGAGTTCGGTCGTGGCAATTACTGCCAAGGTAAGTTCGACCCCAACAATTATGGGCGTGACCATCATCCAAGAGCTTTTAGCATTTGGATGGCCGGTGGCGGCATCAAACCCGGCCTCAATTATGGTCAGACCGATGAATTCGGGTACAACGTAGTGGAAAATCCGGTACATATCAACGATTTCCATGCTACTTTGATGCATGCGCTTGGTTTAGATCACGAACAACTTACCTATAAGTATCAAGGACGCCGATTTCGATTGACCGATGTGGCAGGAAATGTCATTAAGGATTTGTTAGCATAAACTATGACCTATACCACAAAAAACCGATCGGTCGACTATGCAGTATTTGGTCTTTCCATCTTTTTGATTTTCTGTTTGGTTTTCGAATCGTACATTGAGTTGCCAGTGCTAGTAGCCTGGGTCGGTCGTTGGCATCCGCTGATATTACATTTTCCGATCGTGCTCCTTTTGATCGGTATATTTTTAGGATTGACGGGAAAGAAAGTAGTCCCCAGGAAATTATTGACCGTAGCGGTAGTTACGGCTTTGGTTACAGCTATCTCGGGATTTTTCCTTGGAAGGGAATCCGAGACCAAGGGCGATCTTCTTTTTTGGCATCAATGGTTAGGAGGAGGTTTGGCTCTACTTGCCGCACTTTGGTACGGGTTGGAAGGCCTGCAACTCAAAAAGCCGATCTATTCTAAAATACTTCAAATCGTTTTGCTGGTGCTTATTCCATTTACCGGCCATTATGGGGGCATGGTAACCCATGGAGAAGATTTTTTGGCGCTTCCCTTGGGCAAAAAAGAAGAGAAAATTCCTGAAAACCCATTGATATATGCCCATGTCGTTGACCGAATTTTGGATAATAATTGTGTATCCTGTCACAATCCCAATAAGCAAAAAGGGCAACTTTTAATGACGAGTTTGGATAACCTGCTAAAAGGGGGTGAAGTGGGCAATACCATCATTCCCGGTGACGCTGAAAATAGTGAACTAATACGAAGACTACACCTACCTTTGGAAGACGAAGAACATATGCCGCCCGAAGGAAAAAAACCATTGGACGAACGCGAAACCAAAATCTTGGAACGATGGATAGCTTTGGGAGCCTCCGATACGTTGCGATTAAATCAATTGGAAGACAGTGACCCTTTGGTCGCTCTCGTAAAAGGGCTCATGGAACCTGACCCCATCGAGAAATGGAAGAATTTACCGAAAGTGGCCGATAGTACGATACAGAATTTGGCATCGGACTATTTGACCATTAACCGAATTGCCGTTAACTCAGATGCTTTAAGCGCTGCTGCTTTTCTTCCCCCGGAATATAATCCACAATATATCCTGAATTTGCAACGTGTAGCACAGAACATTGTGGAATTAGATTTGAGCGGTTTGCCATTGGGCCCACAAGAAATGGGTGTAGTGGCGCAATGCAAGAATCTTGAATGGCTAGAATTGGATCGTACACCGATTACGGATGTAGAGATTGATACCTTGAAGAACCTTTCAAAACTTCGATTGCTAAAAGTCTATGATACTAATATTGGGGACAAGGGTGTTGAAGTGCTTAAGGAACTTCAAAGCCTAAAAAGTCTTTACCTTTGGAAGACAAATGCCTCACAGAACGTTTTGGACGATTTGAAATCGACCAGAAAAAATCTGATAGTCGATGATGGAATCGATAATGAAGTAGAAGAATTTTTTATAAAATCCGATTCTTTGGTTGAATAACAATAGAAAAACCATTCAGAAATTTGGTATCACAATAGCGGACTAAAAAATTTGGCTAGCCCTTCCATTAATTTTTGCCATACCGAGCGGTTCTTGAACGACTCGTAATCCAAACACGTACAAGTTTTACAGACCTTATTGAATTCTTCCTGAATTTCTTTGGTTAATCCGACGTCATACAAAAGGGCATTGGTCTCGAAATTATGCTCAAAGCTGCGATAATCAAAATTACCGGAACCAATGGAGGCAATCTCCCCATCAATCAATATCATTTTACTATGCGAAAAATCAGGCCGCAAATAAATCTTCACACCAACTTCGAGGAGAGGCTCAAGGCGGGAGAACATACTAAATTTCGCCATACGGGAGTCCGATTTTTCAGGAATCATAAGTTCAACCTCGGTACCGCTTAATGCTGCAATCTTTATGGCCTGAAGTACCGATATACCAGGAATGAAATACGGATTTGCGATACATATCTTTTTTTCTGCCAAACCTATCATGCTGATATATTGCTGCATGATGGCCGGTTGTTTTGAATCTGGTCCGGCCGCTACAATTTGTACTTTATGGTTGCCTGCAGGGTTTATTTTCGGAATGTATTTTTCGGTCAATAAAAGCTCTTCTTTACTAGCAAAGTGGTAGTCCTTAATAAAAACCCTGTGTAAACTATTGACTACCGGACCTTCTAATTTCACGTGAAGATCCTCCCAAACCCCAAGCTCTGAAATAGGTTTGATGTACTTGTCGGAAACATTGACACCTCCAGTAAAACCAACTTTTCCGTCGATAATCAAAATTTTTCTGTGATTTCGATAATTCAGCGTGAACAAAAGATTACCGAAACGAATAGGCATCATTGGGTGGGCTTTCACGCCTATATCCTTAAAGCGTTTAATCGTTTTACCACGAAACGAAAAACTGCCGAATGAGTCGTAGATAAGCCGTACTTCAACCCCTTCCGACAGTTTGCGCTTGAATATTTCACGAAACCGTGCAGTTAATTCTCCTTCCGAAAAAATATAATATTGTAGATGGATGAATTTTTCCGCTTTCTCCAAAGCCTCGAAAATACTTTCAAAAGTTTCCTTTCCACCATTAAGAATCGTTGCTCTATTGCCATCGTAAGGAGCTAATAACGTATTGTTGCGAATCAGTTCGGCCAGTTTTCTTCCCTTCAAGGATTCAAATTCGACCTTGATTTTTTGGCTTCGAAGTTCTTTATAGGTTTCGTCATAGAGCTTTCTTTTTTCGGTCTGCCGTAATCTGAAAAATTTGAACTTTCTGCGATTCACCCCAAATAGGTAGTACGAGAATGGTCCGGCAAAAGGAAGCAAAAGAATCGCCAACAGCCAACTTAGCGACTTCGTTGGTCTGCTGCCGTGTAGTATTATGCTGATAAGACTCCACAGCGTCATCCCTAAATATAAAATCCATAAAAAGGTGCTCATTGCCAGAAACTGTTTATTCAAGTTCCAATATAGTCAATCGATTTAAAGATGTGAAGAAAGATATGGTTTGAGGTAGAAATTAAGAGGATTGGGCAAAGGTGTTCGATTTTACGTTCTTATATGAAAACAAAAAATCCAGTATTTTGTGTGACGGACTTTAGGTTGTCAGTGAGCGCGACAGTATTACCTTGGATTTTCCTTGGCACTTCCAGGGTGAAAATAGGATGCCAATCTGTTACACAGATTTTCTATATTAATCCAAGATTGAAAAGCTTTGGGCTTTCCATCTTTCCATAAAACAAAAACCATCCGCTTTTGGCGGATGGACATTCTGCTTTAAGTGATCGCGACAGGATTCGAACCTGTGACCGTCTGCTTAGAAGG